>JAITGA010000033.1 GCA_031280955.1 Lachnospiraceae bacterium | reverse complement strand
TGATATAGACTGGTACGTTGCATCGCAAATAACACTAACATTTCAAGCTGACTGGAATGATTTTTTTAGTCCAAATGTCGGACAGTTAGTCAGGTGATATGGTGTTGAAAAGGTATGTTGTATAGTTTTTTCATTTTAGCAGGATAATTTTCGGGGAATATGTGTATGAAAGATCTTCAGTTAGCGTCGGTTGACAAACAGCGTATGGAGCTTGATACCTACAAACGCCTCTATCAAAAAACACTTGTCCCATCTATATCACAATGTGACGAGAAGGAGTAGATTTAATGATATCAGTAATAAAGATTATATGGATAATAGCGATTGTTGTAGCTCTCGGAACATTATCGTACTTTTTGATTGCTTCAACTGCCTTTTTTAGTAGATCAACCGGTACGGAATGGGGATATTACTTTTTGGTGATAGGAAGCTCTGCAACGATTCTTATCATAATTTCAATTGTTTGTTTAACTGTTGGGTGGATGCCACAGAAATTTTTTTCTCAAATAGTGCTGCTTGTGTCGATAATATTCATAACTTTTATGACTATTTACATCGCTCCACTCCCGATAGATCCAGAAGGGTGGCTTACTGATAGAGTTAGCACGCTTGGATTTATGCAAACAACAGATGACGGTAAATACGAGTATAACCTTGAAATAATAAATGCATATCAGAGAAATAGCCATGCGCGATTACATGTCAGAGATACAGCTACAGACGAGGAGGTAAGAATACCTTTAAATATGAGGAATGAAAGAATAACCATTTATCTTGCTGTTACACATGATAATTCATTAGTGTGGGCATATTTAACGCTATCAGAAAACTCATCAAAGACATATATTTTAACTACTACTAAATACCTAAATAACAACATCGAAGTATTTGAAATTGATATGGAGACAAAGACATCACATAGGCTAAGGTAGCGAGTTTCTAATCAATGCTCGCTGATATCAAGGATTGTTAAAGGAAACTTATGTTGAAAAAACACTCGGAAGCATATTTGTCAAACATTACTTCATTCAAAAGAGCTAGTTTGTGTTCAGTTCTATTAGTTTGTTTGTTTATTACGTCAAGTTGCTTCAAAGATCCTAGGGAATATAGAGGTGATTATCCCGAACTATATTCTGTAGCAATAAACACATTGTTAGGCGTAAAAGGAATCTATGGATATGGACCCGTTACAATGAGAATCGAAATTATTGAAGAGGATGCTTTTGGAAGAAAAATGTTTCTCTATTATGAGGGGCATAGAGTGAGCAGATATAGCTTGCATATTATTCAGGCATACGATGAGGAATATGTTTATTTTTATCCGTATTTCAACTTTATATCGGCACCGACAAATGATTTTACCAACAAAGAAATTGAGGAGTTAAAGAGAAAGAATGACTGGAACAGAAAACTCAATTACTCTAATACTATTAGAACAAACATAGTGACAAGAAAAAGTGATGGTCCTTTAAATCACTCACAAATCCTTCTTCTTTACAATAGAGTTTACTGTAGGAATATGAACAATGAAAGTCCAAGCGATAACCCTTATATTTTTTATTTCGTTACAGATAGTTATGGTCGATCTGTTTATCGGATTTATAGCGGGTACAAATTAATGATAGGTGATGATGGGGAGGATTTAATCATGATATTTAATCCTGATGGTTCATTTGATGAGGATAAGGGTTGGTTTATATTAAATGATTTGTATAACTATCAGGAAGATTTAAAGCAGTTCATGGAGTCAAACAACTGGAATCAACCGTATGAATGATTGTTTTGACTTAATGACATTATTTTAGTGAAGTCGTATTGGTCACAAAGATAGTGACGGCGAGATGTTCTTCTTCCATGACCATATCGGCAGTCCTGTGAGGTGGGTGGCGTGGGTGGTACCGGATACGGCGTACCGATGGCTTATGATGAGTTTGGTGGTGTATAACTACAAGTAGTTGTGATAATTAGGGAGGGTAGTTTAATGAGGCTTTTAACTATTATTATACTGATTTCTGTAGTTATTTGTCTGTTTATTGTACTACATAAATTCGTACTGATATCAATCAACAAAAAAGTTATTTTAACTATTCTCTCGCTCGGATTTATTTTCTTTGTGTTTCCGCTTTTACTATTATTGATTATTGGTCTTCAAAGCACTCCTGCCCCTCCACCACCAGTGATTACTAATGGTTCTTTCCCATTCAGGTTAGAGTATGAAGTAGAAGGAGAGCGCTATCTAATAGAAGACACATTAATCGCTGAGTATGATAAAAGTGTGGCGGGAAACACAACTACAACAGCTAGGCGATGGTGGAATAGTAATATTATGAGCGGTGAAAACCGGTTTGTATTGAAGGAAAAAAATGATTTGAGAATTACATTTCATCCAGGATATGCCGAATATTATATGGGGGATTTATGTCAAGGGACTTCAGCAAAAAGCAATTCATCTATATTACTCCAACCCAATATTACCATCAGGGTCATTAATTTAGATGGTAGAATTTCCACAAAAACATTATTAATTGAAGAGGCATATGAGGTTTTGTCTGATTATGGGATAGTAATTATTAGTTGGAGTCATGCAGAGCTAGTTGTTAATAACTTTATTGAACGGGCTGATAGCGGCGAGAAATGATGACGGTGATTCTAGAAGTGTCCCCGAACACGCAAAAATCGGAGGTACAACTATAGGCTTTCCTGGATATGATACAAATGCATATGTTTTTGAATTTCTGAGTAATTTCATATATCTGTTTAAACAACTCACGAACAGACAAAAAATGGGCTTTGATACAAGTGATTGTGAGAAAAGAGGCCCTAAATGAAGAGAAAGGGAATGTCAGGAAAGAAGATTGTGTAGATTGTTACCATATACTACCAATTTTCTGTTTAATGAATCTCAAAAAAACTTTCATAAAAATTTTTCATTTTCCTCTTGACAGGCGAATATATGTTCGATACAATACATACAAGAACAATTGTTCGCAACACATGTTCGATATAGTGTGTAACTCAGGAGGTAGAATATGGACAACTTAGCCTTATATGAAAACGACTTGCGCCGGACAAGGAACAAGAGGAGAAGAGAACGTGAGGTGAAAAGAAAGTTACTGATGGGTGTTACAGGAGCTTTATTGATAATCATCCTGTCGATTGCCTTAGGGAGTATTCTGTCACTGGCAGATTCCGGTGATGCGGTTCATTCATTCAAGTACTTCACCAGTATTGAGATTGAGAGTGGTGATACTTTGATAAGTATTGCTCATCGTTATATTGATTTGAATCATTACACCAGTATTGATGCTTATATCGGCGAGGTCATCCGCATAAACAATCTACGTGACGACAACATAATCGCCGGACACAATATTATTGTACCTTATTATTCAAGTGAGTTCGTAGGGGAAAGATAAGGTTGGCAGGAATAGGTTGTGATTGAAGTAATGAGGTAATGGACATAGAGCAGGGTGACTACTCTTCACGTAACTTCACCGCTCTGGCTGCCATACGACGGCGATCTTCGTCAATGGCGGCGTAGTGTTTGCGAGTGGTGTTGACATCTTTGTGACCGAGGACATCGGCAACCAGATATATATCGCCGGTTTCACGGTATAGGGACGTACCATAGGTACTGCGTAACTTGTGGGGAGTGATGTTTTTGAGTGGTGTAACTGTAGCGGCATATTTTTTGACAATATTTTCTACGGAGCGGACGGTTATCCTGCGGTTTTGCAAGGACAAAAAGAGAGCTTCCTCATGTCCGGGCGAGGCGGTTGTGAGACTTCGCTTTTCCAAGTAATCAACGAGGGCATTCTGTACCTCATCGCCGAAGTAGATTACTGCTTCAAAGCCACCTTTCCGCACGATTTTCATTCCGTTATTCTTGAAATCAAGGTCATTGATGTTGAGACCGACACATTCAGACACACGGATACCCGTACCAAGCAGTAGGGTTAACAAGGCAACATCACGAACCTTTGTTTTGGCGTGGTAACGCCGCTGGGCGGCGGTTAGACTAGTACCCTCCTCGACTTGGTTTAGCAAAATGACCACCTCGTCAATATCAAGACGCACAATTTCCTTGTCATGCTGCTTTGGCATCGGAACTAGTCCTGCGGGATTGGTTTTTATCATTTCATTGCGGTAAAAGAAGTTGTAAAAGCTTCGCAAAGTTGCCAATTTCCGTGATTTGCCCCGCTCATCGTTACTGATTTCCCGACCATCTTTTTCATAAAGGGAAATATATTCGAGATACTCCTCAATATCCTCACGCTTGATTTGATCCAAGATATCCAGCGGGTAGTCGGTAATTGCCGTTTGCTGACAAATTGAATTGTTTTTTTCCATGTATTCAAAGAAAACACGCAGGTCATAAGCATAGGCGAGGCGGGTACGAGTTGAGGTCTGCTCAGTAATACCACGGAAAAACTGGCGACAAAAGTGTGGTAATGTTTCTAAAACCAACCTCATTTTTTGGATATTTGCTTTGTTTTGCTCGTCGTGATAGCTTTTACCTTTTTTCATGGGTTTACCTCGGTGTCATTTCCTGTTTCACGGGCAGGAGACCAACCTTCTATTTGACTATGCTTGATGGCAGTGAACATTTTCTTATATATCCCCGGATGTTCGCCGGCCAAGTCATGTATGAGTTCTTTGACATACTCACGCTTGGTATGACCATCAACCGGGCAAGGGCTTTTCATCACCGGGAGAGCATGTTTACGGACAAAACCGATTACATTTGCTTCCTCCAGATATATTAACGGACGGATTACGGTGACATCCATGCGGTCAAGGTAAGTGACAGGGGCAAAGGTGTGGATACGTCCCTCATAGAGGAGCGACAGCAGCATCGTTTCCACCGCATCATTTTGATGATGTCCATAGGCAATTTTGTTAATTCCAAGCTTTTTGGCGGCTTCGTTGAGAGCACCTTTGCGCATTTTGGCGCATAGTGAGCATGGGTTTGTTTCCTGCCGTTTCGTGAAAACAACATCGGCAATGTCAGTCATGATTATCTCATAGGGAACATCAAGCTCTCGGCATAATGCTTCAATTTGCTCCCAGTTACCACTTTCAGTCCCGAATGGGTTTGCATCATCGTCATTATTGTTGTCATAATCCTTGCTTAGCGATTCTGTGGTTGCGCTTGGTTTGAAACCCAAATCAACGCTGATGGCATGGAGACTGTATTCCTGCGGGAAAAAACGCTGTAATTCGCTTAAGGCATGGAGCAGGGTCAAGCTATCTTTGCCACCGGAAATACCGATAGCAATACGGTCGCCACTTTGTATCATATCATAATCTTCAACGGCTTTGCGGACATAACTTAACAGTTGCTGTAATTTCATGTTATCAGTATACCATGATACCGGAGCCTAAGCCTATCTAATTTTACATACAAAAACGAGATGGTACAAAACGAGATGCCCAAAATGGGATATCCAAAACGAGATAATATCCTACGGTGGATTTATTTACCGCTTCATGTTATAGTTTGACAAAATAGAGCTTGTAGATAACAGTACTTATTATCACAGTCACAGCAGTTAGATACTGTAAATCATGAGGTGGATATATGAAGTTTGTTATCCAAAGAGTAAGCAAAGCCGAGGTATTTGTAAAGAAAATCGAAGCTGAGGGCAGGATAGAAGAGGAGCTTAAAGGGCAAATCGGTTGCGGTTTTTTGGTGTTGGTGGGGATATGTGCCGATGATACAGAAGCAATAGCTGACAAAATGGTGCGGAAAATGCTGGGGCTTAGGATTTTCGCTGACAGTAACGGCAAGAGCAATCTGGATTTGGCAACTGTTAATGGCAGTCTTTTATTGGTTTCGCAGTTTACTCTTTACGCTGACTGCAAAAAAGGAAATCGCCCCTCGTTTATAAATGCTGCCGACCCGATAGTGGCAGAGGAACTGTACCAATATGTCGTCTCTGCTTGCGCTAAAGAGGTAGAGACAGTCAAAAGTGGTGTCTTCGGGGCTTCGATGAGGGTTTCACTCGTTAATGAGGGTCCGTACACGATAATCCTTGATTCGGATGAGATTTTATTGTGATGGTAGGGGATGGTAACGATGCAGCTGTACAGGCATTATCCAACTCTTCGTTAATGAAGTTGTATGTATTTGCTCGATTGACTGATTCGGTCAATGTGAAAAGAAGGCGATTTCTTCTTTAGAGATAGTGTTGACCAACATAGTCAATGAAAGAGTTTATAGTATTAGACTGTG
Organism: Lachnospiraceae bacterium; assembly: GCA_031280955.1. GTDB lineage: Bacteria > Bacillota > Clostridia > Lachnospirales > Lachnospiraceae > UBA935. Next base: position 36,062 of record JAITGA010000033.1, on the reverse strand, counting down.
TGTTCAGCTGTGTTTTGTTGTGTATATAATACTTACGTTCTACTTTGTCTATTTGAGTGTTTATTGAGCAAAAAAGGAGAGTACCATGCAATTATTGTTTATAATCATGATTTTGTTTGTACTGATGATATCTGTCAGTCTTGTTTATCGGCAGAGAAAACGCCGTAAACGTGATCAAGCAGAAGATGGACAGAGACTAGGATATACTCGTCGTCTCAACTATGATACCACTATGGAAAGAGATTCGCTGCGTAGTAAGCAAACGGACAATTTTTCATATAATACATCACCACGAGACTATGTTACAAAGCATAATAGCAAAATTGACTATATCGTGCGAAGCAGCCCCTCTGATAATGAGGAAGAAGAGGGAAAGAGCGGAGATTGGTCAGAGTGGGGAGAGTAAGGACGCGGAAATTATCCCCTGATGTTTTTGTGGCAGATATCACAGCTGATTATAGCCCCTGATATTGTTTTCGGGGACGTGTATGGAAGAAAGTAGTAATCGCTTTCTGCGGACAAAGGTTTACACAGCGGTAGCAAATCGAGCAATTGTCGTCATGAGTGATTTTTTTCTCATCTAAATGCAGGTTTTTCATCGGACAATGCCTTACACAAAGACCACAACCATTACATGCAGCATGGGTTTTAATACTTTTTCCTTTGTTATTCATCGTATTTTCAAATATGCCTTGTAATAATCCCAAGGCACGGGAAACAATATTGAAGCCACGTCTGATAATCACCCCATCTTTGATTCTCGTACAGGTTTTGTTGATTTTTTTGTCAGCTCTCGCCAGCATTTTATTGTTTTCTTCGCCATTTTTGACTTTCAACAGGAAGAAATTACATACATTGTTAGGCATATTGATATGTTCAGCATATATTACTTGGAAATAATTCTTGGGAAAAACATCAATGAATGCACGTGCACCGTCACCTGAAGCGATTAACTGGGTGATGATGATGATAATTTCCTTGTTGTGGAACAGTTCTTGATGTTTGATGACAAATTCTTTGAATATCCGCGGCATCCGTGAACCATATATCGGATAGCAAACACAAATTCGCTTATAATTCTTACCCAGTTCCACCACATCAATGTCATCCTCAATTGAATGACAAATACCTTCCAATTTTTCACTAATTTGCTCGGCGACATATTTGGTATTACCCGTGCCGGAAAAATAAAGCGTTAGCATGATTTACCTCCATTGTTGTGCTTGGTTAGTGTACAACTGTAATCTTGTATAAATAGATTGCTTCGGCGCAAAAACCGCCTCGCAATGACGAAACTGTGGAACGAAGCAGTTGTGCGAGATACAACCTTATAATTCAACCTCTCTTAAACATTGCGAAACTTCACTATTTACCCATCCCTTTACTTTAACGAAGTTACTGTGCAAGCATTGCACAACTCTTCGTTAAAGTAACCTTTTGCGAATAGATGTATGAACATCTGCAACTCACTTCTCTATATTTGATTCATTTGTCATCACTATCATCACCTCCTACTAATATACTAAATTATAACGCCAACGTAAAGACAGGAACGTAAAGTAGCTGAAGTAGCTATTAAACTGAATGAATGGATTGCTTCGGCATATAAAACTGCCTCGCAATGACGAAACCGTTTCTTTACAAAACTACAATTATATCTTATGATACTTATTATGTTTCGATAATAAATAACTGGAGGAAAGACCATGAAAAAGACTGTTACTCTCCTATCCTTACTGATACTCACGCTTACCATTACCGCTTGCAAGAGTGGCAGTATTTTGCCGCCTGACTTTGATGATATAGCGGACGGTTACGGGTCTTTGATTGATATACCGGGCGATGGTGTTTTTCACGATGACCCACACCATGACCACTATTACCCAGCCGATACCAATATAAATGCCACCGCCGGAACAACGCTGCAAACTGCCTATTCCGACGGAGTTCTCGTTTTCGTTTTCTTTGACGAACGCTTGCATGAGGTTTACGATACATCACAGGATAGATATAAACAAGTGCTTTTTGCCTTGGAATTTAAAGCTTATTATGAGGAATATGAGTTCCAAAACCTTAATCTGATCGGTCTGCATATAAATGATAGCTATGAGCAACCGGGAGTCATGACTGAGGGATCTATTATGCCACATATGCATGAGGTTATCAAACACGCCCAGTATCACATCGACTTTGCCGCCCAAACCGTAACTTTAGTCTTAGAGCTTCATGACCACCAAATCGACACAGTGTTGGCATGGGAATACTATCATATGCAACTGTTTGTACGGATTGGCGACTATGAATCAGGCAATGAATATATCAATGCGATTGACTATAACGGAAATATGACCGCTTTGTTGAGTAGTTTTTCACTTTTCAAGGATAATGACCCGCTTGCGCATATTCCTGAACGGGGAACATCTCCATATGTCAGTTTTCCCCTTGACCAGCATGACGGTGATCGGGGTTATTTCTTTGCCACCAGCGATGATTATATCGTGTATGTCATTGACAGCGTATGGGGCGGCGAGATGCCGGAGATACCGTATCGTCATTACTACATCGTTAGCTTTGATGAAAATGGAGATTTTATGTCAGCATACATGAAGCGTGTGTTTGAAAGTGTCGCTGATGCTGAGGAGATTGCGAACAGAGCCGGGCAAAGCGCGTTTATCCAATTGGAAAATGTCATCTTTTATGATTGGGATGGGAATGGAAGCAGTATATTTATGCCATCACCTTACATGGCTACCAAACAACTGGCATTTGATACCCTGCTCGAAGAGCCAACCATGATAAATGAAGACGGTATTTACTGGTGGCATGTCTCTCAATGGGTGGACTAAGTATTACTTGGAAAACCTACGGTCACTTCTGTGCCGATGCCCAATTTGCTGTTTAACGTCAGTTCAAAACCATATCGGGCGCATATATGCTTCACAATCGAAAGTCCAAGCCCGGTTCCGCCGCTGTTTTTTGCCGTACGGCTTTTTTCCACGCGGTAAAAACGTTCAAATATCCTTGTTTGCTCAATCAAAGGAATCCCGATACCATTGTCGGTAACGACCAGCCTCGTCATCAACCCGGTTTTGCTAATCGCTACTGTGACTGTGCCGCCCTGCTCAGTATATCGAATCGCATTTTCCACGAGGTTTTTGATAAGCTCATAGATATGTTCAGGTACGGCAGAGACCTCTCCCTCGCCGCTGACAGAAAAAGATATCGCTTTTTCGCTGATTAACAGCGACAGTGAACTTTGCGTTTCCTCCACGACCCTCAAAAGCGGCACCGGTTCAGAGGTAAGATCGACATTGTTTTCCAACTCCGACAGCTTTAGCATATCACGGATTAACAGCAACATTCTGTCTGTTTCACGGGTAATGCCATCAATATACCTCGTGATTTCTTCATCCTTATTGTTGAGGTTGGTCAGTTCATTGAAACCCTTGATTGCCGTCAGCGGTGTTTTCAGCTCGTGTGAGGCATTGGTAAAAAATTCCTCTCGTTGCTTGGCACTATTACGGCTATCGGTTACATCGGACAGCAGAACCATTGACAAACTTGTGTCGGGCAAACGCTTTACGGTGATGAAGTAGTTCCTGCCACCAAGTTCAAGTTCAAAGAGGGACAATTTTTTTTGGTTGACACAGTCCCTTACTGCCGTCACCAAGGTGCGGTGGTAGGTCAAATAATTGATATCTTTACCGATGATTGCTGATGTGACTTTGAAGATATCGAGGGCAGCATTGTTAATCATGGTAACAGCCATATCTTTATCGACAGCGAAGATGCCATCGCCAATATTATTGAGAATATACCCGGCCTTTGCTTTTTCACTCTCTAGTGCCTCGATATTGTTCTCCAGTATCTCTGCCACTTCATTGATTTTCATGACAATTGAATCTACTTCATCATAGGACTTTTCCGGTATCTCTGTCGGTAAATAACGAGACTGGGAATACTCTCCGCTTGCCAACAGTCGCAGGCTCAACCCTACAGACTCAAGCGGTGCGAGGATACGGTCAATCATCCGCCTTGAAAAGGCAAAACAAAGCGAAATGACTATGAACATGATGAAAATCAATAGCGGTAATGTCTGGAAAAAGTATTCCTCAATATTTCTGACGGGTATGGCGGCGCGGACGAACACATGTTCTTCTGCCGTTCCTACTTTGACCGCATAATAAATCAAATCCATGCCCAATGATTCGCTGTAGCGGATATTTACCTCGGGAGCGTTTCGGGAGGCAGCGATTATCTCGGGACGGTCGAGACGGTTTGCGGTAGTGTCCACGTCAAACGGATGATTGTCAGCCAGTATCGTCCCATCTGCTCTGATTATAGATATCCTCGTCTCCTCGCTCGCTTTTACGAACAAGTCAAGATCAGTGGACTCATCATACATACTCGCATAAATTCGTGTTGTTTGCATTACCGCATTTTTGGCAATCTGCAAATTGTTGTCATAGGAAATATATACCGATGCTGCCAGAAAGCAAAGCAAAGCAACGAATATCAACAAGGTGGTATAGATAAACAACCTTTTTTTCATCGCTATTCCTCTTGTAAGATATATCCCACTCCCCTTACGGTATTGATTGAAACCTTACTCTTTGCCGCAGTTAGTTTCTTGCGCAACTCCTTGATATGAATATCGAGGGTTCGTGATTCACCCATGAAACCTCCGCCCCATACCTCATCGAAGATGGCTTCACGCTTGGCTACTTTTTCTGCATTTTTACAAAGAAAACGAAGTAAATGGTATTCCTTGAGGGTCATTTTCATGACCTTGCCGCTGATACTCACCTGATGCTTGCTTTCATCAATGATGATATCCTTATAGCTCAGATTTTCCGGCGGTGGTTTTATCTTTCTAAGCTGTGCCTTGATTCTTGCTACAAGTTCGAGAATGCCAAAGGGTTTGCCCAAAAAGTCGTCCGCACCCATATTAAGTCCCTTGACCCTTGATATCTCATCCTCTTTGGCAGAAATCATTATTACAGGTATGTGTGTCATCGTTTTGCTGTCTTTTAAGCGTGCCAAAATACTGAATCCGTCTTCTTCCGGCAACATGATATCGAGGATAATCAAGTCAGGAAGCTGTACCGAAAGTGCGGTTGTCAGCTCATTAGCGTTTGCAAACACACGACAGTCGAACTCATTTTCCAACGAATATAGGTAAAGTGACTGTAAAGCATCATCATCTTCGACAACAAATATTAGAGGTTTCATTTTTTACCTTTACCATTTGCGGTTTTTCGTATTTTTTTGGGATGAACACCAGTGATAGCATACTCAACCCACTCACCAATATTGACGGCATGGTCGCCGATTCGCTCCAGATACTTGTTGATCATCATATACATAATCGCGCGCTCAGCATCTTCAGGATATTTCTTGATGAGGGCTATCAAATCAGCCATGACAATGCAAAACAGTTCATCTACCTTGTCATCAGCAGTATCAAGTGAACGTGCCAGTTCGAGATCACGGTTGATATAAGCCTGGACACCGTCCTTCACCATTTGGATGACGATGGTTGCCATTTGCGGGATGTGTTCCAGCTTGCTTACAGCTTTTCCCCCTCCTAACTGTGTGGCAAAATCGGCAATATCCTTGGCTTGGTCGCCGATTCTTTCGAGGTCGGTAATCATTTTGAGCGCAGCCGACACCTCACGGAAATCACCTGCCACAGGATGCTCCATCATCAGGATTTTGAGACAGGAATGTTCAATATCCCTCTCGAGACGGTCAATGATGATATCGCTTTCATACACCTCTTTTGCCAGTTCAATATCCTGCTCCATCAAGGCTTTGATGCAATTCTCGATTGCCGATTCGATATGACGGCACATCAGGACCAAATTGTCAAAAACACCCTTTAGTTCACTCTCATAACGCACTCTGATTGACATAAGAACCTCCTCTCCTGCTTTGATTAACCAAACCTGCCCGTGATATAGTTTTCCGTCTTCTCGTTCTTGGGATTGGTGAATAACTCCTCCGTTCTGCCAACCTCGATGATTTCACCCAGTAGAAAAAACGCCGTTTTGTCAGATATGCGGGTCGCCTGTTGCATATTGTGGGTAACAATGACGATTGTGTATTCCCGCTTTAGCTCATTGATCAAATCTTCTATCTTGCCGGTTGATATCGGGTCAAGGGCACTGGTCGGCTCGTCCATCAGCAAGACCTCCGGTGCCACCGACAAAGCTCTAGCGATGCAAAGACGCTGTTGCTGCCCTCCTGATAGCGAAAGTGCCGATTTCCTTAGCCGATCACGGCATTCATCCCAGATTGCCGCATCACGAAGTGACTTTTCCACAATTTCATCAAGCTCAGTCCTATTTTTTATCCCATGTGTCCGCGGACCAAAAGCAACATTATCATAAATACTCATCGGAAACGGATTTGGTTTTTGAAAAACCATCCCGACTCGCTTTCTCAGCATGTTGACATCGATGTTTCCGTAGATATCCTCACCGTCTAGCAGGAACTCACCCGTAATCCGACAACCCTCGATTAGGTCATTCATGCGGTTTAAGCTTTTAATAAGTGTCGATTTACCGCAACCGGATGGACCGATGAATGCCGTAACCTCGTTGTTGTCAATGTCGATATTGACATCAGTAAGGGCTTGAAAATCATGATACCATAGATTGACACTTGATAGGGAATACTTTGTCATTATTTCACCTCAATTTTTGCAAAAAACGGCGTTCTACAGCTGATGAAAGGTAGTTGATAAAGAGAACCACGACCAAAAGGATGACTGTAGTTGCATATGCCTTGTCCACATATAGTCCCGTGGTGGATAATTGATAAACGTGCAGAGCCAGTGTCCGCCCCTGTGAGAACAAATTGTTTGGCAACTGAATCACATTGCCTATCGTAAACATCAAGGCTGCTGTTTCGCCGACGATCCGCCCGACTGCCAAGATAATACCCGCAAAGATACCCGGAGCTGCCGATGGCAAGGTTATTCGCCATACTGTTCGCAGTTTTCCTGCTCCCAGACTGAAAGAACCCTCACGATAGCTGTCAGGAATAGACTTTAGGCTCTCTTCTGTCGTCCGCATGATTAGCGGCAAAATCATGATTGCCAGCGTGAAACATCCGGCGAGTAGCGATTTGCCCCAACCCAGCCAAGTGGCAAAGAAAATATAACCGAACAAACCGAAGACTATCGAGGGTATCCCGGCGATGATTTCTGTTGTCATCCTTATTAAACGTACTATTTTACTGCCGCGATTGGCATACTCAACCAGGTATATTGCCGAAAAGACACCGAAAGGGACGGCAATCAACAAGGTCATCGCTACCATTACCAAGGTAGTTACGAGTGCGGGGAAAAGTGATTGGTTCTCTACTGTATAGGTAGTAGAAAAGAGTGATAGCTCAATGTGCGGTATCCCCTTTACTAGGATGAAGCCGACTATATATAATAAAATAGCAATCGCCGCCAAGGCACTCGTCCATGTCAGCAGGAAGCGTAGCCAGTCAGCGGGTTTTTTGCGTTTTGCAAGCTTTATCAGATTTTTTATCATACTGATGTTTCTCCATGATTTTGTTTTTGCCGCTTGCTTTTTTCTTTCTTGTCATGGTTGATGGCGGTGAAAAGCAAGTTAATAATCAAGATAAAGACGAACAGCACCACTCCCGTGGCAATCAAAGCCCCATAATGGATACTACCATGTTCGACATAACCCATTTCGATGATAATATTGGTGGTGAGGGTGCGGACACCATAGAGAAACTCATGCGGCATCCTCATAGCCACTTGATTGCCGGCTACCATCCGCACTGCCATCGTCTCACCGATAGCCCTGCCAACGCCGAGGACGACTGCCGCCATTACCCCCGACTTCGCCGCCGGCAAAATGACCTTAAAAACCGCCCGCTCATGGCTTGCTCCCAGAGCCACCGCACCCTCATAGAGTTCTTGGGGAACGGCACGGATATTGGTCTCGGCAATATTGATAACCGTAGGTAAAATCATAATACCCAGTAAAACCGAGGCTGCCAGCATTGTATTACCGCTCATCATGTCAAAACGGCTACCATACCAGTCGAATATCAGCGGAACGATGACCATCAGACCGAAGAAACCATATACGACCGAGGGTATCCCTGCCATGAGGTTGAAAGCAGGCTTAATGAGGCGATAAAGCCAAGGAGGACACATTCTCGCCATGAAAACTGCCGTGAATATTCCGATCGGGACACCTAAAAGTATCGCCCCGGCAGTAACATAGAGGCTTCCCAGTATCATTGGCAGTATCCCAAAAAGCGGTTCTGCAGCAGTAGGTGCCCAGCGGTCTCCCAACAAGAATTCGAACACACCGATACGGAATATCGTCGGTAATCCTTGGGAGAATAAGAATACGCAGATGAAGATTACGGCGAGAACCGAAGCCATCGCCGCAATCAGGAAAATAATCCGCATAAATTTTTCTGTTAGTTTTAGCATTACTGTCTTTCTATCATGGATTGCCGCGTCGGCATTATATGCCTCCTCGCAATGACGAAACGGAGGGAGCGGATAGCAACCCGATACTCGCAAAGCGGATTGGGTTGCTATCCATTCTCATCTATTAAAGCTCTGACCACTGCGTAGTTTCACCTACATAAATTGCCCGTACTTGCTCCAAAGTCATGTTGCTAACCGGGTTTTCCGGATTGACAATCAAGGAAACACCGTCAAGGGCAATGTCGATATCAGTCAAGGCTTCCTTTTCATTTTCACGAAGCTCACGGCTGGACATCCCGATGTCAATTACCCCCGAAGTAGCTTCGCTGATACCCGTCCCTGAACCGCCACCTGATATTTCCACGGTGACACCGGGATTGAGGGCAATATACGCTTCCCTCATTCTTTGCATTAACGGCTCTACCGATGTCGAGCCACCGATTCTGATTGTGCCACTCATTGCGCTTCTTTCATATGCAGGAGCATTGGCATCTACCATCGTCCAGTTAGTAGCTGATATCTCCTGTCCCTCAGCTGACAGCATAAAGGCGATAAAGTCCTGCACCAGTTCATCAGCAGCTTTTTCATCATTTACACAAATGAGAAGCGGGCGTTGGAGTACATAGCTGCCGTTTCTGATGGTGTCGTCTGACGGCAGTACCCCATTGATACTTAGTGCCTTGACCTCATCATTCAACGACCCTACGGAAATATATCCGATGGCATACAGGTTGCTTACCACGTTGGAACGGATTCCGGCGGTAGAGTCTTCGACGATGGCTTCGATATACATATCATCGCCTACCCCGGTGATACCGACGAATGCATCGCGGGTTCCACTGCCATCCTCACGGGTAAATACAGCAATGCGGCGACTATCATCAAAACCATTACTCTCATTTCCACATGCGACCAACACAGTCATAGATATTACTGCCAGACCAAGTGCCAAAATTCTCTTTTTCATTCATTCTCCTTTGATATTTACATGTCTTTCCTTAGGTTACAAAGACAGTATCGCAGGATTTTCAGGTCACAAAAACCATTTTTTTGTAAAACTAATGTAAAATGTATGTAAATGATTTTGTTAATAAAAATTTCTACTCTCCACCTCGGATTGCCGCGTCGGCATTATCTGCCTCCTCGCAATGACGAACCGGAGCTTACGACAAGTTTAGCCTCATCACATGTCCCTATTTCGTCATTGCGAGGAGCATAGCACCTAGACTTTTTCTTAGTAAGTCTTTGGTGCGACGAAGCAATCCATGTAGTAACGAACCGGAGCTTAATGTAACTCCCTCTTATCTCAGTTCCTTCAATACATTCTCGAAATAGTCAGGCAGAGGGGCTTCAATCGTCATCACTTCGCCGGTAGGATGGGTAAAAGTGATTGAGGAAGCATGAAGAAATTGTCCGTATTCACTATATTTGTCCTTTATTTTGCTATAAACAGTATCACCGACTATCGGCTGTTTAAGATATTCCATAACAACCCGGATTTGATGTGTCCTGCCGGTGACGGGAGTACATTTGATCAACGTATGCTTCTTATAACATTGGATTACTTTATAATCGGTAGTAGCTAAACGGGCGTAATAGTGGGGAACTTCATAGACAGCCATCTTTTTGCGGTTTTTGAGATTACGTCCAACATAACAGTTAACATAACCAGCTATATTATGTAGTCTCCCATGCAGCAGTGCCAGATAGTTCTTTTCCAGAGTTCGCTCAGCGAACTGCTTGGCTATTTCCTGATGAGCAAAGTCGTTTTTGCAGACAATTATCACCCCGGTTGTATCACGGTCAAGGCGATGGACGATGCCCGGGCGTAACACTCCGTTGATCCCTGACAGATTATCTCGGCAATGATAAAGCAGGGCGTTTACGAGGGTCTTGTTCCAATTCCCCGGCGCAGGATGAACGACCATTCCCTTGGGCTTGTTGACGACAAGGATGTGTTCATCCTCATATAGGATATCGAGGGGGATGTTTTCAGCTTTTATCGGCGGCAAAATTGCGTTTGGTACTTCCAACACCAATGAATCGCCTTTTTTAAGGCGGTAACTTTGCTTGAGCGTTATTTCGTCATCATCTTCAGGGTTGGTCAAAAAAAGCCTCTTCTCTCTGATTAGCTTTTGAACATAAGTGCGGGAAATCTCATTTACTTGACGGCTGATATAAGTGTCAACCCGCTCATCTATGTCGTCGGTTTTGACATTGAATACATATCTTTTCATAAAAACCTCCTTAATTCAGTTGGACTACGAGTAGTGGTTTCTATTGACCGCATCGGTCAATTGGCTGTTTACCACACTTTGCTCTGCTCCTACCGTTATTTTAGCTCCCGGTAACGACGTTGCTTAAAACTCAAAAACTCAAAATCTTTATCCTTATAAACAAAGGAAATCATGATAACCAAAATCAGCGAGGGGACGGTTATAAACATATCGGCGACATTAAATACCGGGAAAGGTTGACCAAAGAGACGGACGATGGGAACAAAGATGAAATCAACAACATAGTCAAGACGGAGGCGGTCAATCATATTCCCTATCGCTCCCCCGGCGATAAGTGTCAGCAAATAGTGAATACTGTTATATTTCTTTTCGGCAGGGGTTTTCAACAAGACGAAACCGATTACGGCGATAAACACGATGGCAATAAAGACGAAGAAAATCTTCTGATTGGGCAAAAGTCCAAAGGCGGCACCGATATTTTCCAGATACTTTAGCTCGAAAACACCCTCGATGATTACATATGACGGCTTCCCTTTGAGGTTGATGACCGCCAGATATTTGCTATACTGGTCGGCAAAAACCACCAGTGCCAGCAAAATCAAGTCAGTAATGATGATTTTCGTCTTTTTACTCATTTATCTCAATCCTCTTCTTTCCATGTAATTTCTGCCATTGCTTCTAAGATATCTTCGTCAGTTACGGTTTGGTCAAGAAATACCTTCCCCACTTTACTTAACAAAACAAAATTCATAGTCTCGGCTACGGTCTTTTTGTCCGTTTTGGTGTTGGCAAGCACCTGTTTGGGGTTAAAATCAGCAGCGGTAAGCGAAATCGGCAATTGAAAAAGGACGAACATATCACGGATTTCATAATACTCATCTGCGGTGATGTGTCCTTTTTGCCGGGAAATATATGCTGCCGCCACGATTCCCAGTGCCACGCACTCGCCATGAAGTAAGCGACAAGCGGTGGCTTTTTCCAGAGCATGTCCCAGAGTATGACCGAAGTTGAGTTTAGTCCGCTCCCCTGTCAGTTCATAAGGGTCCTTTTCCACAAATGATTTCTTAATCAAGATGCTTTGGCGAATCATCTCCGTCAAAGTCTCTGAGTCACGGCTACATATTTCCTCGCTGTTTGCAATCAACCACTCATAAAAGGAAGCACTGCGAATCAGGGCGTGTTTCATCACCTCGGCAAATCCGCTTAGGTATTCCCGCTCCGGTAGTGATGTGAGGGTTTGGGTATTGATGTAGACGAGTCTTGGCATATGAAAAGCACCGACCATATTCTTATGACTGCCGAAATCGACAGCAGTTTTACCGCCGATGCCGGCATCGACTTGCGCCAGTAAAGATGTCGGCAGATAAACATAAGCGATACCACGCAGGTAAGTGGCAGCGGCAAAGCCACAGATGTCTCCGCAGACACCACCGCCAAGAGCGAGGAGAAGGTCATCGCGTGACAAGCGAAAATCACTCATTTTCTGATACAAATCTGCTACGGTCGTCATCTTTTTGCTCTCTTCACCTGCCGCAAAAACGAAACGTGCTGTCTTTATTCCCGCTGCCGCACAGATAGTATCTATCTCATCTGCATAAAATAACAATACATTGGTATCGGTCACGATTATGACTTTGCGAGAGGAACTCGAAGCGGGAAATAGCACAGCCAACTCCGCCGTCAGAGCGGCGAAAGATGAGTCAAGCACAATATTATAGTCAGCTATATGTTGACGGACTTTGACCGCTATCTTTTCCATTATCAAAACCGCTTATTGATAGGAACATCAAAAGTGCCATTGATGATTTCCTGGAAATCACCGGAGATATCAACACTCGCCGGGGTGATAATGAATATATAGTGGGATATTTTTTGGAGATTCCCTTTCATGGCATATGCCGAACCCGAGGTGAAGTCGATAATCCGCTGTGCCAGTTCCACATCAATGCCCTCCAGATTGAGGACAACGGTACGGTTGTCATTGAGGGTGTCAATAATCTCCCTTGTATCCTCGATGGAAGTCGGTTTAATCACGCAAACTCCCATTCCTGCCCCGCCTCTACGTACAGGACGTGGTTGTGCCTGTGTCACCCGTGGGACTTGCTTTTTGCGTTCATCGGGAACATCTACCACTTCCTTGACCGCCGGCTTCCTCGTTTCGACTATATCTTCATCATCAAAATCATCATCATAATAGCCATCGTCATCTTCACCAAGCTTCATATAAGTCAGAAATTTGTCCATTACTCCCATATTACATCCGTTCCTTTCATCCGAAAATAGCGGTTCCGATGCGAACTAACCCCGCCCCCTCTTCGATTGCGACCGTATAATCGCCGGTCATTCCCATCGACAGCATCGTGAAATTCTGCATAGCTTCATTATCACGGTTTTTGGTTTTTATGTCAACCAATAGTTGTGACAGTTTCGTAAAATATAGGCGATTATCTTCTCCGTTCTCAGTATATGGGGCAATTGTCATCAAACCACACAGTCTGATGCCGGGGAAAGCGGATATCTGCGTGACCAACTCACTTGTTTCACCCGCAGTTATTCCCAACTTACTTTCCTCACCGGAGATATTGACCTCTACGAGAATATCCTGTACTACCCCTTGCATAGTCGCTACTTTATTGATTTCCTCTGCCAGTCGCAGCGAATCAACACTATGAATCAGGGTAACCCTACCAACGATTTGCTTTACCTTGTTGCGCTGTAGATGTCCAATCATATGCCACTCGATAGAGGAGGGAAGCAGCGGTATCTTTTCCATCAGCTCCTGTACTCGGTTTTCGCCAAAGACGCGGACACCATAATCATAAGCTTCATAAATCCGTGCCACGGTTTGTCCCTTAGAGACGGCAACCAAGGTGACATCCTTACTTTCGTTGCCTCTTTTTGTAGAAGCCAGGTAAATCTGTCTTCTTACCACTCCTAGATTATCAGCTATTTGGCTCATTGGAAAATATTTCTCCCTGTTGCTTGTCACCAAGTCTTTTCTGACTATTCATTGATGAACTGGTTCTCAGTTACCATTGCCGCATCAAGGGCGATAAAATCATAAACAATCAATCCATAGCGGGTGTTGGGTCTGACAATCGCATACTCCTCATTTTGGAGCAAAATACTGATTTGGCGAAAATCGGCATAACCACGATTGATATTGTAAACGCCAATCAACATCCCCCGCTTACTGATGACATACCGCTCCACTGAATCAGGCATGATAAGATAATCGCCAATCCGCAGGTTCATGTCATCGAGGTAGTACTCAAACTCAGTTTCATGATAAACAGTGGTGTCGATAAAATCGCTCGTTAGCACCCCCTCGTCAGTCACGGCTTCTCGCAAAACTCCGAGATTGTTGTTCCTGCCGCCACGGGTGACGAACTCCTTGGGGACGATGAAGAACTCCTTTTCCACTATTGCAGAGTTGGGAATTTTGAGACCTCGCTCCTCCTCGATTAGAAGCTCGATATCTACGAAACGATCCTGACAAAATGTAATCATCGAATTAGTGAATGTCAAAGCAATAAAAGTATCACCAATACTATTGGTAAACTCCGATACCCGCCCCCATGAGGTCAGTTGGTTTTTGAGAAATTTGACCCTGATATACTGGCGTTCGACTAATTCTGCCGCTTTCTCGGCATCGGTGTGGATGACGATTGACCAGTCCTCGCTGGTACTGATTTTGAAGACGGGATCACCCTCACCGACGAGATTATTGGTAATCAACTGGGTTTTGTCATAATTAGCAGGATTAAAGAGCCGCCGCTCCATATCTGTCAGCGTGAGTTCCTCGAAGCCGTCAATCGAATAAATGACTATCCCCGATTGCGGCGCATATCCATAATAAATCATCTGCGTTCCTGCGCTATTTAATTCCTCGATTCCTGCGAGAATATTAAAGTTCGCCAGTTTGAGAACCGTCCCTTGGACATTGAACTTGAAATCATAGGTACTCTCAAATGCTGTGGCATCGAAATCATTGACGAAGCCGATAATCTCCGTTCTCAGTTCGGCAAGGTCGGCGGCAGACAGGGCGGTATCAACGGCATCGAGACTGCTTAGGTATATCGCCAACTCTCCCATCTGGTCAATGGCAAAAACAGGAGTACGGACTCCCGGACGTGTTCCCTCCCGCGCCAGATAAGTGATATACCCGGCATGGGTGGCGAGGACTATCTGCTCCTCTCTAAGTGCGATGCCACGGTAGATGTTACTGGAGGACAAAGAGCCGATTTTGACTTCATAAGGGACGATATTAGTTCTCGTGAAATATGTATAAACGGCGACAGCTATATAAATGAAGATGACGGCAAAGACCACCAAACCGATATTAAGGTTGCCTGAGTAACGCCGTCTGCTGATTTTCTCAATATTGCTTTTGTTTGCCATAGATTATCTCTTTTGGCTATTGGTTAAACTCCGCATAAGCTATAACGATACTATCACTTGAGGGTGTAATGCCTCGCTTATTTCTGCTTGGTCGATGGCACAGCTTAGGATGAAACTGATGTCAAAGCGTTTGCCGATCTCTTCCAGTTTCTTGATTAACAGCTCCAGTTCGCCATCTTTCACACAGGCAATCGTCAAAAAACTGTCCAGATACATCTGTTCCAAATCATGGTCTTGAGAAATGATACCATTGACAAAGCCAAGAAACTCACGGCTGTCACCAAGGTAATACTCCATCACATTGATTAACCGCACCTTGCTGTGCAGCTCGTACATATGCTTGGTATTTTTGTCAAGATAAACAATATTTCCGCGGGCAGTCAGAATTTCCTTATTTACTTTTTCTAGTAGATGTCTAGTCTTGCCTTTACCCTTTTTGCCCAAGATTAACTGCACCATGACTTTGTCCCCCTTGACGGTTTTCCAGTATGCCTCTGGCTGTATATTGATACCATCATACCATATATTGATATTGATAGCAAATTAACCCTAGTTCTATACCTCATCGCCCGATTGCCTAACTCTGTCCGATTTGCCTAAGCAGGACGTTCATTTGCTGATATACCTCATCTCTTGTCGCTGCCCGCATTACAAGGGCAATATGAGAACGCTCGGCGGCATCCTTAGCAAGTATCACCAAACAATGCCCGGCAGCGTTGGTTGTTCCCGTTTTGCCCCCCAGAACCGTGACCCCCGCCGGAGTAGCAAAAGAACCTTGCAAATAAAGATTGGTACTGCCGACGGTAATCTCCCGTTGTCCGCCGTTGGCAGTCATGTATGAAGTCGTATATGTATCCATCGCAATAATCTGGTTGAACGCCTCATATTTGATTGCAGCATTCATGATTAGATAAAGGTCATACACCGTTGAGAACTGGTCATCATGGGTCAGTCCGTGGGGATTGGTAAAGTTGGTATTGGTTGCTCCCAACATTCGTGCTTCCCGATTCATCAAGCTGACAAATTCCTCGACACTACCCGCTACACCCTCGGCAACAACAAGAGCAGCATCATTGGCAGAATTGATGAGTGACAAATGCAGGGCTTGCGCCAATGTCAATTGGTCTCCCCTTGCCAATCCGCACTTTTGCACCCCTGTTCCTAAGCCATCGACACTAGGACCAACGGTGATGAAATGGTCTAGTGAGCCGTATTTAAGAGCGACTAATGCCGTCATTACCTTGGTCAAACTGGCAGGGTGGATCTGTTCGTAGACCTGATAGGCATAGGGAGTGGTAAGATCATGAATGGCAAAAATGGCAGCCGCACCCGCATCAATCAAATCCGGGTCAACACTACCGGCGATATTGCCGGGGACGACACAAAGATCAGCGGCAAAGGTACGGGCAACAGGGACTTCTTCGGGAAATTCAAACATCCGAAACGCCGGGTGTTCATTATCCGCCCGAAAAGCTACCGCCGGAGAACGACCGCTGCAAGCAGCGATAGTCACTACCGTCAGGATAAGCAGTAAAATCAAGATTGTTTTTTTACTTATATACTTCACGCCACTCCATATCTCCCCTGTCAAGCGACTTAATCAGTAGCTCGGCAGTGGCTAAATTGGTTGCCATCGGAATATTGTGGACATCGCAAAGACGGACGAGGTAACTCACCTCCGGTTCATGAAGCTTTGCCCCGATTGGGTCACGCAGGAAAATCACGAGATCGATTTGATTATGCTCAATCTGCGCTCCCAACTGCTGTTCGCCGCCCAAATGCCCTGCCAAAAATTTGTGGATACCCAGATTAGTCACATCTTCAACCAAGCGTCCTGTTGTCGCTGTCGCATAAAGGGAATGTTGTGCCAAGATACCACGGTAAGCGATACAGAAGTTCTGCATCAGCTTTTTTTTGGAATCATGGGCAATCAAGGCTATATTCATATCTTACTCCATCATCTTTTGCTGCCGTTGTAACCCGACATTGAGGACGAAACCGATACCGATATAAAGGCTCACCAGTGAAGTCAAACCGTAGCTGACAAATGGCAGCGGCAACCCCGTGTTGGGGAGGACATAAGTTGCCACGCCTATATTGATGAAGCCTTGTATCCCGATCAAGCCACCGACAGCGGTGGCAATAATCGTCCCCGCCAAATCCTTGGCTCTTCGTGCCATTATCAAACACTCAACAGTAATCAGCATTATCAGCACTATCACTATTGCCGTGCCGATGAAGCCGAACTCCTCTCCGATTACAGCAAAGATGAAATCTGTCTCCTGTTCGGCGATGAAGTTGGCGTTTTTGACCGAGCTTAACAGGTTGTTGCGATATCCTTTGCCATAGAGCTGTCCTGAACCTATCGCCATCACCGAGTTTTCCTGCTGGTATCCCTCGGCCAGTGAATATGATTCTTTGTCAAGAAAAGCGATAATCCGGTTTTGCTGATAAGTTGCCAAAAGCTCCGAGTCGGGATTGGTAACTATTGCCAAAAAGATAATCGCTACGGGAATGACAATCGCAAACACCCCGGCAATAACTTTCCAACTCAACCCCCCGATATAGATAATCAAGGTAAACATCAAAATGACGATCAGGCTGGTTGATAAGTCAGGCTGCCTGTAAATAAGGAAAACCGGGAGTACCAGCAAGGCAACTGCCAACACCAAATTCTTAATGCTGTTAAACTTCTCCCCACATTTCATGATAAACTGTGCATAGAATAAAATCAACAGGATTTTTGCCAATTCTGACGGTTGGAACTGAATCCCGAAGAGTATCAACCATCGTTGGGCATTGTTGACAGTCTCACCAAATAACAACACCATCAGCAGCAATATGATATTAACTGCATAAATAATCCAATGAAAATGAATGATGAGGGAATAATCGAAGAGGGAAACTAGCACCATCATTATTATCGCAAACATCAAGCCGTATATTTGGCGGTTTTGCAAATACTCATCAGCACTGCCGATAGCGAAGATACCGATCAAGGTCAGAGCGGTTACATAAAGCACCAATTTGAAGTTGTAATCACGAACACGCAGTTTACTAAGCATTTGCTTCCTCAGGTGACAAAATATCCCTATTTGTTAAAAACTATTGCTACCATACAAGCGGCTTGATTGCAGAATCCAGTCTCAAATGAATGGATTGCTTCGGCGTATAAAACCGCCTCGCAATGACGAAACCGTAGTAATTCATCATATGCTTATTAGTCAATCGACATCGTACCCCCCTCAAGCTCCGTAGCAACCCCAGTGATGATTTCATCATGCTCCGCCAATCCATAATAATACTTGATAATTTCCCTCGTAATCTGGGCAGCATAGTCAGAGCTATACCCAAATGCAACCCTAGTCGCCAGACCAATCTCCGGCTCACGGTAGGGAGCATAACCAACAAACAAAGCATGACTGGGACGAAGTGCGGTTTCCTGCGCCGTCCCGGTTTTACCCGCCACCAAAACAGCGAGATCGTCAAAGTAAGACCTACGCTCAACTACCTGCCTCATTCCCTGATGGATAGAGTTCCACTCGGAATCAGCCAGGGGAATGGTATTTCTGATGACCGCCTCATTTTTGACCAACAGATTACCAATCGGATCGGTGATTTTGTCAATCAAGGTAAGGTCATAACAAATGCCGTTATTGGCAACTGCCGTCACATAACGAGCAAGCCCGACGGTGGTAAAGTTGGCATTACCCTGTCCAATCATGGAACGGACGGCGTCTATCGTAGACGGATGCGGCATTGCTTCATCGACCTCAATCCCCGTCACCGCATTTAAACCAAACATATCTATATAACGTGACAGTACTCTGATACCCTCGTCTGAGGAGTGGGCACCGTCAAACATACCCGCCCGATAGCCGATTTCATAAAAGTAAACATTACATGAATGTGTCACTGCTGCTGCCAGATTGAGCGTACCATGTCTGCCGCCGGGGTAAATCCAACAACGAGGCGGCGGATAAACCTCTTCAAAAATACCGTTGCAGGTAAATGAACTTTGTGCGCCGATGATACCCTCAAGGATACCGGCGGTAGCACTTACCATTTTGAGAGTTGAACCGGGTGCGGTACGCTGTTGAGTGGCATAATTAAACATCGGTCGTGATAAATCATTAAGCAGCATTGAGTAATAGGCGGCATCCACCCCGTTAGCCATGCGGTTGTTGTCATAACCGGGATAAGAAACCATCGCCAACACCTCTCCGGTTTTCACATCGGTAATGACCGCCGACCCGCTAAAGGGGTCAAGTGCCAATTGCGCCGGAGTGATATCAAGATGGGCGATACGGTCCGAGAGGAATTGAAACGGCGTTGTCCGACCCTCATACCATCGCTCCAGTATCTCCTCTTCCAAGACAACTACCCCCTGTTCAAGCAAAATATGACATAACTGGCGACCGCTGACGACATCCCTCATAATCAGGTAACAAAGTACCCTTTTGTCAAAAGCACTGCTGCTTCTTAATGCCGAGACCATAATCGCGACGATGACATCGAACATCTCATCAGCATCAGCGTACTGACTGTGCAAATCCAGACGGGTAATGTCGATCCAGTTGACGGCGATGGCATATTCGATAAACTCACTCAAACTAATCGATTCATCGGTGAAAAACGCCTGATATGTCGTATCACGGACATTGATGGTGTCACGGTTGAGTATCCCTCTTTGAAAAAGTATCTCCAGAGCCATCCTTTGGTAAGTCTGTCCCTCCTCACTCAGTCGGTCAAAAGGTGTTTTTCTATCATAAAGCTCATTTACCAATTCAAGGATGACCTCGTTTTTGCGACTGTTAAAAAGGGTGGAAACAGCGGCTTGATGTTCACCTGCACCAGGTTGACCGAGTCGGTCAATGCTGATGACACTATTGTTTATCAAAGCATAATAGACATCATAGATTGGAATCACGATATCGGTGGATGTGGCATTTGCCGTCGGGACATATTCCCTAATATTGCGGAGCTTGGTGTAAATAATACTGGCGATTTTTTCTTCAAGGATATGATAAACAGCTATTTGCAAATCCTTGTCTATCGTCAAATAAATATCATTGCCGGCAGCGGCATCGACATGGTTACTGGTCGATATCACCCTGCCGACATTGTCAACGAAGACAGTCTCATGTCCTTTCGTCCCTTGGAGGATATGTTCCATTGACCGCTCAATGCCTAACTTGCCGATCGTGTCATTCATATCATACTGCCGTCCGGCGGGATCGGCACGGAAATGTTCCAGTTCATCTTGGGATATCCGTCCCGTATAACCGAGGATATGGGCAAAATAAAGGGCATCGACATAGCGGCGGAAAGTATCTTCGGCAATTTGTACCCCCCGTAGGGTGTCGAGATTTTCCATCACCACAGCAACGGTCAGTTCATTTACATTGGTAGCGACAGTCGTAGGGATGAACCGCTGAAAGCTGTTACTCATCATATCATAGCGGATGGTCATGATTTGCAAAACCTCTTCCTTGGTATATCCGGCGCCGACGATGAAATTCTCCCGGTTCTCGACATCGGCAAACTCACCGATACCGAAACGTGATGGCTGTGCCAAATGCTCCACCACCATTGTTGCTGTTGCCGTCTGCTGACGGTAATCAAGCTCGGCAAAGGTTCTCTTTCCGTAGACATCGGCTAGAAAACGCCGCAGTTGCCTGTCCTCACGGTCGTCAGTCGTAAAAGCATAATTTTCATCGGCATCAAGGATAATCCGAAAATCGCTGACGGTGATGTCGCCGCAACGTTCGATAATCTTAATGAGACGGTAGATGGTTTCATTGAGTTCTATATTTTTGTTGCGACCTGACTCGAACACGTCTTCTATCTGGACGGAGAAAGAAAGGTCATTGTAGGCAAGCAGACTTCCATTCCGGTCAAAGACATTGCCACGGGTGGCAGGAATACTCCGCTCCTTTTTGATGCGCAGCTGAAAAGTATCAAGATACTCTTCGCCCCTCACTATTTGCAAATCAAAGACACGCCAAATCATGATTGCACAAGCTGTCGCAAAGATGAGAAAGAGGAGGAGCAACCGGATGGTTGCCGAATTAAGGAGATTTTCTTTTAGTTCGTCAAACATTTCATCCCTTTTTGCTGCTGATGAGTATCAATGGGTATTAGCTATATTTCATAAGTCATTGACAGTAGTAACTGCTTTATTGTTTCTGCCATCAAGGAGACCATCAAGCCACAGGATCAGCGGATAAAGAATTAACGCCGCCAAAACTGTATATACGACCTCGGGTAGGATAACATTTATCAAATAAAAATTAAAGTTAAAACGACCACGCATCATGAACAAAATCAAGTATGACAACATACCATAAAAAATATTGCTGAGGGTAATCATGAAAAGCGGCTGCTTTATCCGCTCGGGGAAGAAAAAACCCGTCAACAGTCCGTTGATAAAACCGATGTACATATAAAGAAGTGCGTGAAAGCCAATCACATCACCGAAAAATATGTCCATCAAAAGCCCGCACAAAAACCCGACTGCCAAACCGGTACGCGCTCCCCGCATAAAGCCCAGCGAAGCGGTAACGATAATTAGCAGATTGGGTACGATACCAGCGAAAGAAAAACTGCGAAAGACAGTTGCTTGTAAAATAAAGCAGAAAATGATTAGTACTATGTATACCAGGCTGCGTTTCATCTTTTTCCTTTACGTGTTTAGTCCTCAATGCTCTGCTTCAGTTCGGTTATCACCAACACTTCACTCAAACGTTCAAAATCAACGGCAGGAGCGAGTTGCCCCGATTTGGTGAGATTATTGGCATCACGGCTGATTTGGGTAATGTAGCCAATCAGTATCCCCGGGAGATATTTATCGCTAATAATCGAAGTGACGATTTTGTCCCCAACAACTACCCTGTCGGCATTGTCTATCAGCTGCTCGAACTCAATTACGCCATCAGCATAGAGTTCACGGTTGCCCCTCACTATCAAATTGTCCTCGGTGGCAAGAACCTGACCGCTGACATTGGAGTTGTCGGCAATTATCGTGATTACCCGTGACCAGTTGGGACCGACCCTCACTATCCTACCAATCAAACCCGCCCCGGCGAGAATGTTCATATCCTCGGCGAGACCATCTTCATAGCCTTTGTCGATCGTAAATGAGTGAAACCAGTTACCGGGGTCACGGGCAATGATACGCGCCCCCACTTTTTCATAATCGGCGTACATCGAATCGAGTTCATAGAGGATGCGTAGATTGGCAAGTTCGTAGCGGTCTTGCTTGTAGAGGGTGTTTTCGAGGGTCAAGATATCAAGTTGTTCACGCAAACGCTCATTTTCTGCCAACAAGTCCCTGATATTTGCCAGTTCATCCCTGCGCCCGCCCAAATAACTGCCGACATGGCTAAGCCCTGATTGCATAGGCACGATTACCCGCCCGGCGACAAAGCCCAGCGGTCTGCTGATATAATCAGTATAAAGGGTCAGAATAATCAAACCCAGACAGATGACGGTCAAGATAAAAAGGAGGTAACGATCAGGCAGTTTGTACCTTTCTCCCTTTTGCTTGATGATTGGACTCATTTACTCATTCCTTCAATGGCATATGCCACAGATTTGTAGTTGGCATCCTTGATTATCTTGGAAAGCCCAACGGCAACACTGGTAATCGGGTTGTCGGCAACATTGACTCCCAGCTTTGTCCCTTTTCTCATCATTTCGGCAAAATTACTGACTTGTGATGCTCCGCCGGTCAAATAAATACCATGACGGTATATATCAGCCGCAAGTTCCGGCGGTGTCCGTTCGAGGATAACCCTGACATTGTCAATTATCATCTTGAACTGCTCTGCCAAGGCTCCGTCAATCAGGGGTGTAGGAATACTGCGCTCAACGGGTAGCCCGGTGACGATATCACGACCATAAACCACAGCGTTGCGCCCATCTTTGGTTAGCTCCCGCAGCTCCATTTTGACCCCCTCAGCGGTCTTGCCGCCGATGATAAGGCTATGTTCCTTGCGGATAACCTGACGGATAGCATCATCAAAACGAAGTCCCCCGGTTTTGATTAAGCGGGAAAGCACGATTCCCCCCAGGGACAAAATCGAGATTTCCGTAGTATCATAACCGACATTGACCAACAATATCCCTTGGGCATTTTTGACATCTATTCCCAAACCGAGTCCGTCGGCAATTGTTTTTTCCACGACCATGATTTGCCGTGGCTTAATACCCGATTTGTTGAGCAAGTCCTTGAAAGCCCGTTTTTCCACTTCGGTAATATCTGAAGGCACGGCAATATAGTAATCCGAGGGACGGATACTTCCTTTTGACAAATCATTGATGAAATAACGAATCAACATCTCCATGTTCTTGATATCAGCGATAACCCCATTGCAAAGTGGATAGGAAATATGGATATTGCCGGGGGCTTTTTCGTACATTTCGAAAGCAGAATCACCGTAGGCAAAAACCCCGCCTTTGTTTTCGATGGCAATCATGTTGCGTTCAACCAAGATTACATCATCATTTCGGGAGTAAATCTTGATATTGCTAGTACCTAAGTCGATACCATATGCGTTGTTGGCCATAAATGGACACTCCTTCCAATCAGGCAGTTGGTGCGGGGTCATCTCACCCGCGCTTGCTTGGTTTAATTTCCGCCAAAACTATATTATCCCATGTTCCTTAAAGCTATAATAATTGATGTCGCCGATGATGATATGATCCATCAACTCGATACCCAGTAATTTGCCCGCCTCGGCTATCCTTTTTGTAATTTTCTCGTCCATCACACTGGGACGGCAATCACCACTGGGATGATTGTGAAGCAACATCAAATAAACGGCTTTTACCCTCACCGCATCAATGAACACCTCACGTGGTGACAGCAAGGAGCAGTTGACCGTCCCGATTGACAGTACCCGCTCGGCAATCAGATGGAGGCGGTTGTCAAGCATTAGCAGCATTACCGTTTCCCGCTCGATGTGGCGCAGTGATTCCATGTAATAATCTGCCACTGACTGCGGGCTTTCAAAGGACAGGCGACTGGCGGCACTTTCCTTTGCCATACGCAGGGCAAACTCGGTCAAACAGCGGATTTTGACGGCTTTAATCTGACCAATACCATTGATACCCATTAGTTCTTCGAGGGTAACATGGTGGAGGCCATTGAGTCCGCCATCGGCATCGGCACACAGTCTCAGTATCTGCTCGCCCAGTTCGACCGCAGTTTGTTTCTTCGTACCGGTCCGCAAAATAATTGCCAGTAGTTCTGCTTTCGTGAGACTGGCAGGACCGTGGTGTAGAAATTTCTCGTAAGGTCCCGGTTCTTTGTAATTATTTTTCATTAAGCTCCTGACAGCGTTCTCTCATACCCTGTTTTAGAGCTTTGCATGATGGGGTTATTTTACCACAAAAAAAGGATTATGTATAGATAGGCGAAGGAAGCTCCACCAACCCCGCATCGAGGAGACTTTGCAGACTTTTAAGTACTCCTGCTTTGGCATGGGGGAAAGTTAGTCCGCCTTGGAGATAGGCAATATATGGCTCACGAAGCGGCCCGTCGGCACTTAGTTCAATAGATGAACCGGAAATGAATGAGCCTGATGCCATAATAACAGGGCAACTATAACCCGGCATTGGTGCTGCCTCCGGCAAGACATGACCGTCAATGGGTGAGGCCGCTTGAATCGCCTGACAAAATGTAGTCAGAAGCATGGGATTTTCAAATGTAATCGCTTGAATGATGTCATGATAGTCGTCATCAGGCTTAGGATTTACGTTGAAACCGAGACTTTGATATACCTTGGCGGCGAAGACTGCTCCTTTTAGGGCGGCAGCAGTTACAGTCGGAGCAAAGAAGATTCCTTGATAAAGAGAACGCAGTACCTCCAACGAAGCACCGACGGCACGTCCCAACCCCGGGGAAACAAGCCGATATCCTGCTTGCTCGATTAGTTCCTCTTTCCCCGCCAGATAACCTCCCATCGGTGCAAGTCCGCCGCCGGGATTTTTAATTAGCGAGCCTACGCATAGGTCAGCTCCGACATCGCTTGGCTCAACAGTATCTACGAACTCGCCATAGCAATTGTCAACCATACAGATGAATTTTGGGTTGATATTTTTGACAAATGCAATCAATTGACCGATAGAGTCAATGGACAAAGTAGGGCGGTTTTGATAACCGCGAGAACGCTGGATTGTCACCAGTTTGGTACGGGGTGTGATAGCTTTTTCGATAGCAGGATAATCAATACTGCCATCAGGCAGCAAGGCGACTTCACGGTAGGTGATACCGTATTCGGCTAGTGAACCCGCCGCCGGACGGATGCCGATTACTTGTTCCAAGGTATCATACGGCTTGCCAACAGGCGACAACAGCTCATCGCCGGGTCGCAGATTACTAAACAACGCCAGACTCAGAGCATGAGTCCCACAAGCAATCTGCGGGCGTACCAACGCCGCTTCCGTGTGGAAAATATCAGCGTAAACCCGCTCCAAGGCATCACGACCGCTATCATGATAACCATACCCTGTCGTCCCGCTTAAATGTGATTCGCCAATCATATTTTCCTGAAAAGCGGCAAGAACCTTTAACTGGTTATACTCAGCGGTTTGGTCGATCTCACGAAAACGCCCCTCCAAACTGCGAAGCAGCGTTTCCCCGAAATCAAAAACCTGACTGCTGATACCGAGACGGCGGTATTCATCTGTGACAGCTTCCCCCATCTTCATTGGAACTCCGCCACATCAACCGTTTCATCAAGCTCTCGTCCCCCGGCGATATAGAGGTCACGACGGGAGAACTTGTCATTTTTCATTTCCTGATAAGCGTATTTGTGAACATCATAAATCAATTTCTGCGGAACAACAACGATACCATCACCGTCAGCAACGATGAGGTCATCGGGATAAATAGCCACGCCGCCGATGGCAATTGGAATGTTTTTTTCCAGATATCTAATTCTTGCCTGATCCATCGGTTGCGAGACGAACTTGGAAAAGACAGGAATCTCTTGCAAAATCACCTCATCAGTATCCCTCACGCCGCCACCGTTAGTGAGGAAGCCGACTGCTCCTTTGTTGACACAGTTGAGGGTATTGTTTGAACCGAGTAGTCCCACATCTATCCCGCAGACATCCAAGCAGACGAAGTCGCCGGCGATGATATCATCAGCCCACTTGTCGGTACAGACATTGCCATAGTACCAACCGACCCATTCTGTATACTTCTCACCTGTCACCATCGGTACCGGCCCTTCATATGGCAGGTAACGTGCCGTCCGTGCAAAACCGATGGCACGGGTACGCCACAGGGGACGAATCGAATGATGTACCGTCCCATAATGATGGTAGCCGCACCAATCCATGCCATCACGAACATCAGTGACCCTGAAGTCCTTGTACATTTCCAGTATTTTTTTCCTATCCATTCCCATCTCCTCTTTATAAAGCTTCCAGAACCTTGCAAACCCGCTCCAGTTCACTTTGGATTTTGATTTTTTGCGGACATTTCGTTTCACATGTGCCACAACCGGTGCAGTCAGCAAATGTCGTTCCTATCTCTCCGCTCCAAGAGCTAAGTTTATACTCTTTGTAAGGGCCGCGCATCCCCTCACCCAAGCCATATACATGAGCATGAGTGTAGATTTCAAACAGTCTCGGAATATCAATTTCCGCCGGACAAGGCAAGCAATAACGGCAACCGGTACAGTATAGCTCTCGCAATTTGGCCACTTCTTGCATCGCCTCGCCGAGTTGTTCCCATTCATCGGTGCTGATGCTACCGGCATTATTAGCAACTTCGACATTTTTTTCGAGCATTTCCAGGGTTTCCATGCCTGAGAGGGCGCAGTCTACATTGGGATTGCCCAGAACATAGCGAAGTGCCAGCTCATATGTAGCTGTTGATTTTTTGCCCAACAGTTTTTCGTAAAGCTCTGATGGCGGAGAAAGACGACCACCACCGACCGGTCCCATGATTACCGTCCCCAGTCCTTGTTGCCTTGCGTATGCGATCATCTCTTCATTGGAGCGGTCAAGGAGATTATACTGGCAAAGAACGGAGGCAAGTTCTACATTGTCGATGATGTATTTCATGTTCTCAGCCGCATCGTGGAAGCTAAACGACATATGCCGCAGCAATCCCTGTTCCTTACATTCAGCTATTTCTGCCATCATGTCGTTTTCGATGATTGCATCTGCCGTTCCTTTGTTGATACCCCAAAAATGATAAAAGTCAATATAATCAGTACCAATTCTTTCGAGACTCTTTTCGAGGGCACGGCGGAGATCACCTTTTTTCTCATACTCGTTGAAAACTAGCTTAGTTGATAGATAAACCTTGTCACGGACACTAGCAAGAGCCTTTCCCATCGCCCCTTCACTATTGCCATTGCAATAAAGGGGAGCGGAATCGAAGTAGTTTACCCCCAACTCATAAGCCCGGTAAAGGAGCGGCAAAGCCTTGTCTTCGTCAATATAGTGTTTCTCTCCCTTTTGGATTTGCGGAATCCTCATTACCCCAAAACCGAGGACGGAAATGTCGATTCCCGTGTTGCCAAACTTGCGATACTGCATGATTCACTTCCTTTCTGTGCGTTCACGGTTGCTGTTCTCATTCATACTAGTAGCAATCACCGTAATGACGGAGCTTCCTCTATTCCACGACTTAGAGCAAATAAGTCAATAGTTTCGCAAAAACCTGTTTCACATCAAGCGGTTTACCCAAATGGTCATTCATCCCTGCTGCAAAACAAGCATGGACATCATCGGTGAAAACCTCGGCAGTCATCGCCACAATCGGCAGGGTTTTGGCTGTTTCCGAGGGCAAATTACGGATACGGCGAGTCGCCTCCAGCCCGTCCATTACCGGCATATGGACATCCATAAATATCATTTGGTAACGATTTACATCATTCTTTACCATCTCGTATGCCTTTTTGCCATTCGATGCTACATCAATCTCAATGCCTGTATCCTCAAGTAAAGCGAAAATAATTTCAATATTCAGCTCGATATCTTCAGCCAGAAGCAACTTTTTCCCACGAAAACGCCCGCTTGCCACCGCCGCCGTGAACTGATCGGTATGCGAACCATCACTTTCGATAAATTCATTGATACAGTCAACTATATCTGATGAAAATAGCGGTTTGGAAAGGAACTTATCAATCCGGACTTCAAGGGTTTCGACTTCGTCAACAGTCCAGTCAGCGGAAATAAGTACCAAAAATGCCTCGGCATTGTCTTTGATTATCTGTTGGGTAAGCTCGATACCATCCATTTCCGGCATACGCCAGTCGATCAGATAAATATCGTAATCGCCATTCACCCTAATCATATCCAGAGCTTCACGCCCGCCGGGAGCGGTATGGCAGTTGATAGCGATGCTATCGAGAATGAGCTTGATATGTTTGCGTACCGTTACGTCGTCATCGACAGCCAGTACCCGCAGGGAACGCTTGCTGACCTTGGTATGCAGCAATGATTCAAGGCTAAGATTACTACGCTTCGCTTTGATGGTAAAAATGAACTTAGAGCCGATATCAATCTCCGATTCAAGCCATATCTCACCACCCATCAACTCCACGATCCGCTTGCAAAGCGCCAAACCCAGACCGGTCCCGCCATAGGTGCGACTGATACCGCTCTCCGCTTGCGAGAAAGCCTGGAAAAGGCGATCATGTTGTTCAGGAGCAATACCGATGCCATTATCCTCAATCTCAAAACGCAGCGTGTAAATTCCATCCTGCTCATCCGCTTTCATGACCCGAAAGCTGATACGCCCCTTTTTGTCGGTAAACTTACTGGCATTGGAGAGCAAATTGGTGATAACCTGTGCCAGTCGTTGGTCATCGCCGACAAAGAACTGCGGCAGCTGATGGTCAATATCTATTGAGAACGTATGTTCTTTTTCCCGCATCCTGAAACCGACGACTGACAAGACCTTGCGCAGCATTTGCTCCAGACAAAACTCCTCCGTGGAAAGTTCCAACTTGTTTGCCTCGATTTTTGCCATGTCGAGAACATCATTTATTACCCCCAACAGATGTGAAGAGGCATCTTCGATTTTGTGAAGGGCATGGTTTTTTTGCTCAATACTGTTGGCTTTTCTGCCAATACTTGTCATGCCGATGATGGCATTAAGCGGTGTCCTCATTTCATGGCTCATCGAGGAGACGAAATCACCCTTTGCTTTACTGGATACCGTCGCTTGGTCGAGGGCAAGCTCCAGCTCATGGGAGGTATTTTTGATATCACGAATCATACGGTTACGAAGCCAAGCGTTGGCAAACAAAAGTCCCCCTGAACGCAGATATGATTCTTCCTCCTCGGTGAACACCCGCTCCCGATGGCACATATCAAAGCCAATGAAACCCCAAAGTTCCTCGTTGATGAAAATCGGTTCAACCAAAATCGAGATAATATCCTGTGACCGCATCAGTACTTGCTCTTCAAGGGGAAAATCACTGACATTGCCGCTGATACTCATCCCGCTTTTTAGGATTTCCTCCCAACGAGTGATATTACCATGATACGGCATCATGATGGTTGCTTCCTTACCATGCTGGGCTTCAACATTCTCTGCCCATTCATATAGCTGGGTGCAAAACAACATCCCTGCTTCGGAAAAATTGCGGAAAATATACATGCGGTCAACATTTACCGCCAGAGCCATCAGCTTGATACTTTCCATAATAGCTTCTTCAAAAGTATCCATATCGCAGTTGAGCAAAATTGCTGAAGCCTGATTTACCGCATAGAGCAGATTGTCACGGTATTCTATCTCAGTCATCATCGTGAGGTGACGGCGCATATCCTGCGCATATTCGGCAATAATGAAATCGCCATGATAAACCACCCGTGCCAACGTAATCGAAAGCGGAAGCGGTTCATCGTCCACGGTTCGATTGAGCCAGTCAAAGGAAACATAGCCTTCCTCAAATGCCTTTTTGAAGTAATAAGCCGCCTTTTCCTTGCTGTTGGAGCCATCAGCCTGGACAGGGGCGATAATCTCAGGAAAACGTTCCAGATAGTCGGACTTTGCCGCAAAACCGTAGAGCTTGACGGCAGCATCGTTACAATCTATAATCTGATAATTTTTGTCCCACAACTGGCAAGCCAGAGGAATGGAATTGAGCATTAGTGTTGCCAACTCATCAGCTTCATGTTTGCTTTTTATGTCAAGAGCCGGTGTTTTCGTGTCCGTCATAAGTCCTCCTTTCACCTTCGTCTTCATTTGCTGTCATTCTTTTACTGCTATTCTTTTACTATACAGATGTTTCTCCATTTCGTCCAGAACGGCATTATCATCTTGGTATTCAAAACGGTTGAGCCATATCACTTCACGTTCACGGCGATACCATGTAAGTTGACGTTTGGCAAAACGGCGAGTATCACGTTTGATTAGGGTAACAGCCGTATCCAAATCACACTTGCCTCCGAGGCAGGCGAGTATTTCCTTGTAACCCAGTCCCTGCATCGACACCATTTCATCATTTAACCCCATCTCCCGCAGTTTTTCCACCTCTTGAAGCAGTCCCTTTTCCATCATCTGCTCAACACGCAGATTGATGTTTTCGTATATCCTCTCGCGGTGGTCATTCAGGACAAAGTAGCAAAAATTGTACGGTGACGGACGCAGCTTTTCCGTTTTATTATGTTGGGAAATGAGATTTCCCGTCTGTTCGCAGTAACTAATAGCACGGATGAGGCGTTTGGTGTTGTGGGGATGAATGACGGCAGCGGCATCTTCGTCCATCTCCTTTAGTATTTCATGTAAAGCATCTGTACCTTGCTCACGAGCGATAGCTTCAAGGATTGCCTCCCGCTCTCCCGCTCCGCCTGCTCGTTCGTCGAAATGAGTATCATAGAGCAATGCCTTCATGTAAAAACCGGAACCACCAACCAAGACGGGGATATTTCCCCGCTCCTCAATCTCGCTTATACACTGCTTTGCCATTCGCTGGAAGATGGCAACATTATACTCTTCACTCGGCTCAATGACACTAAGCAAATGGTGGGTGATTCCCTGCATCCTGGCTTTTTCAACCTTTGCCGTGCCGATGTTCATATGGCGGTAGACCTGCATCGAATCAGCATTGATGATTTCCCCGCCGACACGCTTTGCCAAGGCGATGGAAAGCTCCGTCTTACCAACTGCCGTTGCTCCGCCGATAACTATTAGTGGAGACTTCCTCGCTATTTGCTTTTCGTTACTGTGTCCGTCCAAACTTCCTCTCAACCTCACGCTTGGTCATTGTAATCATCGTTGGTCGTCCATGCGGACAAAAATAAGGATTATCAAGAGCCAGCAAATCATCCATCAGAAATTCAACATCCTGATGGGTCATTTCCATATTCGCCCTGACTGCCGCCTTACAGGAAGACATCGCCGCTCTTTTGATAATTGCCTCCTCGTTTTGCTTGCTCTTTTCGTCTGCCAATCCATCAAGAAAATCAAGAAACATCTCCTTCCCCGATGCTCCGAACAACTCTACCGGGACTGTTCGCAAAGCATATGATGTACCACCAAATTCATCAAACTCAAAGCCGATAGCTTCCACCTCTTCACGATAAATATCTAAGATATCTTCTTCACGCCGAGAAAGCTCAATTACCAAAGGCGGAAAGAGATTTTGTGTAACCATCTCCTTATTCCTCATCTCCTTTACCAGTCCTTCATACTTTACTTTTTCATGGGCGGCATGTTGGTCAAGGAAAATGAGCTGCCCCTCGAACTCTATCAGCCAATACGTGGAAAAAAGCGCACCGATGACCCGATATCGCCCTTTTGACTCTGTTGACAAAAAACGATTGCTGAAGAAATCCTGTTGTTCACTCTTTTCACTGCCATCAGATTTAATGATTGCGCCTTGCATAAAGGATGGGGGAGCGTGTTTGCCGGTTTCTACCTCGGGGATAAGCCGGGTAAAGGCGGATTTTTGCAAGTTTTCTTGCGTTTCATTCTCGCCGTCTTTCATCTTGTAGGTCGTCTCCTCGGCAACTACCGGATGTTCCCCCTGCAAGCTGTCACGGTTTATGTGTTTGGTAACAAATGACTCCGGCACACTATACTTCTTCGCTTTCGGTTTCATCACTTTGACCGCTTCGGTCGATTTAATGTGTTCATATCCCGCCAGTATCCGCTCAATACTGGTGCTTACGAAGTTGATAACCTTGTTTTCTTCCCGGAAACGAACTTCCAACTTGGCAGGATGGACATTGACATCCAACTGACCGGAAGCTAGTTCAAGTGTCAGGACGGCAAAGGGGAACTTGTGATGCATGAGATAAGGATGATACCCGTCTTCCAAACCGATACGCAGTACATCGCTCGTGACACAGCGACCATTGACGAAGAAAAACTCAAAGCTGCGACTGCGGCGATTGAGAATCGGCAAACCCAAAAAGCCGCTCAGGGTAATGCCAAGCTCTTCATCATATGAAAGCACGGGGACAATGTTTGCAGCGATATCTTTTCCAAACAGGCGGTAAATGACCTCTTGCAGATTGCCTAACCCTGAGGTGTGGAAGCGTTCTTTGCCATTGACAATGTACTTGATGGAGATGTCAGGGCGTGACAGCGCAAGACGTTCCATCATATCAGTTATGTAACTACCCTCGTTCTGCGGTGTTTTGAGGAATTTGCGCCGCACGGGAACGTTGAAGAACAGATTCCTTACCAGAAATGTTGAACCGTCAGATGCACCGATTTCGCCAAGCTGTGACTCTTCTCCGCCTGTGAGGATATAATGGGTGCCTGTCTCTTGGTCATGTGGCTTGGTAATGACCTCCACTCTGGATACGGCAGCGATGCTTGCCAAGGCTTCACCGCGAAAGCCGAGGCTTTTAATGTTGTCGAGGTCTTTTATATCGCTTAGTTTGCTGGTGGCATGACGGCGAAAGGCATTTGTCAGTTGATCCTGCCTGATACCGCTGCCATTGTCGGTGACACGGATATATGAAATCCCGCCATCTTTTATCTCTACTGTAATCGCACTTGAACCGGCATCAATGGCGTTTTCGACCAATTCCTTGACGACACTAAGCGGGCGTTCAATTACCTCGCCGGCAGCGATTTTGTCAATAGTTTGTGAATCCAACAGTTTTATTGCCGGGGTCAAATCATTCATTTTTGCTCCGTTATAAGGATTTGCTCTAGACGACTATTCGTCTTTTACGTATTTTTGCCAACGATAGATGGTATTTAATGCTTCCAGCGGTGTCAACGTCGATACATTGATGGCATTTAACTCACTTATTATTTTACTCTCTTCCACCGTATCAAATATTGTCATTTGTGTCAACTTTTCTACAGCAATTCCTGTTTGTTTTTCATCTTTTTTTGTGTCAAGCCCGGCAATACGTTCTTCTTTGTCTGCCACGGAGCTTAACTTGGCGGCTATCATCGCTGCCCGCTCGATAACAGCGGCGGGAACTCCTGCCAACTTGGCAACTTGGATACCGTAACTGCGGTCAGCACCACCGCTGATGATTTTGCGGAGAAAGACGATATCATCACCACGTTCGTGGACGGCAATGCACAGATTGGTCACATTCTCCGTCTTGCCCTCCAACTCGGTCAGCTCATGGTAATGAGTGGCAAAAATAGTCTTCGCCCCGAGGATGTCACGGTTACTGATATGCTCAATAACCGCCCAAGCTATCGCCAAGCCGTCATAAGTGGACGTACCTCTCCCTATTTCATCAAGGATTAAAAGACTGTTGGCAGTCGCATTGTGGAGAATATGGGCGACCTCGTTCATTTCCACCATGAAGGTACTTTGCCCGCTGGCAAGGTCATCAGAAGCACCCACACGGGTAAAGATACGGTCTACAATACCGATATCGGCATCGTCAGCAGGTACGAAACAACCAATTTGTGCCAAAAGAACAATCAAAGCAGTTTGGCGCATATAAGTAGATTTGCCCGCCATATTGGGTCCGGTGACTATCGCAATCATGTGTTCGTCATTATCGAGATAGGTATCGTTACTGACGAAAAGCTCATTCTTCATCATGAGTTCAACAACAGGATGGCGACCTTTCTTGATATTGATGTAGCCCTCTTCATTGAGCCGGGGGCGGACATAGCGGTTATGTTCTGATACAAATGCCAGATTAGCAAGAACATCAATAGCAGCAATGGCTTTCGCTGTTTGTTGCAAATCCTCGATAACAGAGAATATAGACTCCCTGACCTCAACAAAGCGTTCATATTCAAGGGTATTTAACTTTTCCTCCGCACCGAGTATCATCTCTTCAAGCTCCCGCAATCGTTCATTGGTAAAGCGTTCGCCACCCACCAAGGTCTGTTTGCGCTGATAATCCTCCGGCACTAAATTGAGGTTGGCATTGCTCACTTCATAGTAATAGCCAAAAACACGGTTGTACTTTACTTTCAAGTTCTTGATCGTAGTTCGCTCTCGCTCTGTCACTTCAAGCTCAGCCAACCAATTCCTCCCCTCGCTTTTTGCCATTCGCAGTTGATCGATTTCGCTGTCAAAACCGCTCTTGATGATACCGCCCTCCTTTGTTGAAAGCGGCGGTTCATCAATAATCGCTGCTTCCAGCAGTCCGAGGATTTCCCGGTGTTCACCAAGCTCTGCGGCATATACACCCAAAAGCTCAGCATCGAGATTTCCCATTACTGTTTTGATCGGACTGGTCATCGCTAGTGAATCACGAAAGGCAATCAAATCACGGGGGGTGGCACTACGGTAACTGATTTTTGAAAGCAGACGTTCCAAATCATAAATCAAATGCAAATATTCACGGATTTCATCACGGATTATCGTCTTTTCGTTGAGATTTGCCAGAGCATCAAGGCGGGCTTCCAGCGTCTGACGGCAACGAAGCGGTTGTTCCAGATAGCGGCGAAGAGCCCTCGCTCCCATCGCTGTCTTCGTTTTGTCGAGCACCCAAAGCAATGACCCTTTCTTTTTCTTATCCCTAATCGTCTCCATCAGTTCCAGATTACGTCTGGCTGTGGCATCAAGGAGCATAAAGCTATCACTATGATAAGGTTTTACCCGCAGGATATGGGTAAGTGAGGTCATTTGTGTGTCGTAAAGATGTGCCAACAACGCACCCGCAGCGATGGTTGCAAAGGGAAAGTCAGAAAGTAGTAGTGCGTTTATTGAATTAGCATGGAAATGGTCGCACAAAGTACGGTGACAGCTCTTTTCCACAAAGAAGCGTTCATCAAGGGTGTTGATCATGATTTCCTGTCGCTCCCGCAGTTCGGTAATCAGGTTACTAAGCATAAATGCCGGGTTGGCAATTATTTCCGTGGGCATGAAGCGGGCTATTTCATCTACGATCTGGCGGTCGGTAGTCGCCTCGGTCATATGGAAGTCCCCGGTGGTAATGTCACAAAAAGCCACGCCGGAGCTATCTTCAAAGTAAGCTATGCAGCAGATATAGTTATTCTTCGTTTCATCAAGGGTTTGCATATTAATGTTGGTACCGGCAGAAACGATGCGGGTGACTTCTCGTTTCACAATTCCTTTGGCGGCACGAGCATCCTCGACTTGGTCACAGATAGCGACTTTGTATCCTTTTGCTACTAGTTTTGCCAGATAGTTGTCAAGGGCATGATAGGGGACACCACACATCGGTGCGCGTTCACTCAAACCGCAAGCCTTGCCGGTCAGGGTAATCCCAAGTTCTCGTGAAGCTATCTCGGCATCCTCAAAGAACATCTCATAGAAATCCCCAAGCCGGCAAAGGACGATGCAGTCAGAGTATTTTTCCTTGATGTCCAGATATTGCCGCATCATCGGGGTTAAATTAGTCATGTTCTCTCCTGGATGTTGATAAGTTGTGTCTGTGGTAGGTGCATAATTTGATATACAAGCGGCTTGATATATTCATAAGCCGAATGTTGCGAACGTCGGCACTTAGGCGGCGTATAGTCACGGCGTAGCTGTGGCTGCCGCCTTAGTACCGCTACGTTTGCACCATAGCGC
>JAITGA010000017.1 GCA_031280955.1 Lachnospiraceae bacterium | reverse complement strand
CTTGATATATTCATAAGCCGAATGTTGCGAACGTCGGCACTTAGGCGGCGTATAGTCACGGCGTAGCTGTGGCTGCCGCCTTAGTACCGCTACGTTTGCACCATAGCGCAAGCGGTCGGACGTTGAATATATCAAGCAAAGCTTGTTCATAAGCCTGACAGCGCAAGCGGTCGGGCGGTGAATCCAGTCTCAAGTAAATGGATTGCTTCGGCGTACAAAACCGCCTCGCAATGACGAAACAAGCTCACATTCGTTCCGGTGCAGAGAAGCGAACAGCTCTCTGCACTTATACTTTGTCCCTGCTCATACTAGTCTAGTGCAGAGAAGCTAACAGCTCTCTGCACTTTTACTTTCTCCCTACTTATACTCTTTCGGTGCAGAGAAACGAACAGCTCTCTGCACTTATACTTTGTCCCTGCTCATACTAGTCTAGTGCAGAGAAGCTAACAGCTCTCTGCACTTTTACTTTCTCCCTACTTATACTCTTTCGGTGCAGAGAAGCTAACAGCTCTCTGCACTTTTACTTTCTCCCTACTTATACTCTTTCGGTGCAGAGAAGCTGGGGGTTTTCTGCACTTATACTTTTTCCCCTACTCACATTCGTTCTGGTGCAGAAAACCCGAGTAAGTCGATACAGGTTTCCAGTACCATCTTCGTTATCGCCAACAAAGCGAGATAAGCCCGCCGCTTTTCATTGACCGATTCAGTCAATATCTTTGTCTCATGATAAAACATATTAAAGGCATTTGCCAACTGATAAGTGTAAGCAGCAACCCGATGAGGGGCTATTTCCTGATACGCCGCTTCCACCATCGCACTAAAACCCGCCAAGGCAAGCAAGAGAGTCTTTGCCCCTGTTCGCACCGCCGCTTCCTCTTCATCGAGATATCGAAGATACGAAAGGATTATCCTTTCTTCCCCCGCTTCACCATCCGCAAGCGCACATTTCGCCATAATCGACTTGATCCGTACTATCGTATACAAGATATAAGGACCGGTATCGCCCTCAAACGAAGTGAAGCGGTCAATATCAAAGACATAGTCTTTCCCCGCCTGATTTGACAAATCACCATATTTGAGTGCCGCCAAACCGACGACCCGCGCTGTTTCCCGCGCTTCCTCCTCGCTCATCGTCTGATTGGGAATTATCCTTTGGTACATTTTTTCATTGATTTCTGCGACCAACTCTTCCAGACGCATCACCCCGCCGTCACGAGTCTTGAACGGTTTGCCATCATTCCCATTCATCGTCCCGATACCAAGATGAGTCAGTTCCATCTCCGGCTTCACCATCCCCACCTTTCTGATACAGCGGAACAACTGCTCAAAGTGCATATTTTGCCGCTTATCAGTAATATAAACCATCGCATCAGGGTTGATTTCCTTGACCCGATCCAGCACCGTCGCCAAATCTGTCGTCATATAGAGTGAAGCCCCATCCGACTTGCGAATCAGGCAAGGGGGAATTTCCTTGCTGTCAGTAGCGGTACTCACATCAATAATGAGCGCACCATCACTTTCCTTTGCGAAACCGTCATTTATCAAACCCGCAATCATATCGGCGATATACTCCTGTACATCTGACTCACCTTTCCACAAATCGAAGGAAACATCGAGACCGTCATAAACACGGCGCAAATCCGTGAGCGAAACCTCCATTATCTGCTGCCAAATTGCCCGATAGCCACGATGCCCGCTTTGGAGTTCATGAGTGGCTGCTTGTGCCTGTTCCCGATAATCGCTGTCATTTTTACTTTTTTCCGATGCCAACGGATATATCTCTGCCAAATCAGCGAGGGTAAACAAAGCCTCCTGCGGCTCTTCACCGCTACCCGCTTTATCTTGCGACTGCGGATAAAGAGGGTCAAAATATACCCACTGCGGATGTCTTTGCTTTAGCTCATGGATAATCAAACCCATTTGCAAACCCCAGTCACCCAAATGGATATCGCCAACGGTGTCATGCCCGGCATAACTGATGATACGGCGGATACTCTCGCCGATGATTGCTGAACGCAAATGCCCGACGTGAAGCGGTTTTGCGACATTTGCTCCGCCGTAATCGACAATGACTTTTTGCGGCTTCACCGACTTCACCCCCAGTTTTGTCGCCGCTCCCATCCTGATGACATAGTCACGGACGTAGCGAGCGCTGACATCGAGATTGAGAAATCCCGGGGCTACTACCTCTACTGCTGCAAAAACCGAGTTACCCTGTAACCGCTCCGCCACCTCGGCGGCAATCGTGAGCGGGGGCTTTTGATATTCCCTCGCTGCCGCCATTGCTCCATTGCATTGGAGTTCACAGAGGTCAAGGCGGTTGGAAACGGTGACTTTGCCCAACTCGCTGCGATACCCCAATACGGCAAAAGCCCCTCTTACCTCACTTGATATTTCCTCGAGAAAATGATTCATTTGCTTTTACTCCATTCACAGCCACAGTATTTCTGGCGATAAAGATTATACTCTTTGGCAAAGGCTAATGCCCGTTTGATACCATCATTTTTCTTCCAATCACTATCCAGATACTGTGGCAATTTTTTCTTCGTTTCATTGCTCCGCAACCCTGCTATTTCTCTGCCGATTTGATTGATGA
The DNA here is from genome assembly GCA_031280955.1 of Lachnospiraceae bacterium. Lineage (GTDB taxonomy): Bacteria > Bacillota > Clostridia > Lachnospirales > Lachnospiraceae > UBA935. The sequence continues at coordinate 27,504 of JAITGA010000017.1, read as the reverse complement.
CGGCGGCATCCTTGTGCGGGCTATGGGTCAAAGTAGTGGCAAAGAAATCAAACGCAGCAGCAGCTCTACCTGTTTCGCTGAGGCGATAGCGATAACAATTCCGGCAGCGTTCCCCGCCCTCGCCGAGCGTTTCCATCCCTGCTTTGGTCAGTACTGCACCGCAAAAACGTTCACTATCATAATCCCCTTCCCACCAAGCGACTTTCATTATTTCTGCCAGTTTGACAACTCCATCACGCCGCTTTTCATATTCACCCCGATCCGTAATATTGGGGTTAAAAAAGTAAAGGGTGACATCCATATCCGCTTGCAAACACGAAATCGCATTTATACTACAGGGAGCGCAGCAACTATGAAGAAGGACGCTCTCTTTTTTAGCCATCATTTAGTATCCTTAAACGGGCTTCCACTACGCCCGATTATCGCTATCAATGTAACCATAGCAGCGATTGCCAAGCCGAGAATGGCAAGGTGAAATCCCAGACGATCGGGGATTTGACTAAGCAGATAGCCTAGCTGTGTCAGTGCCATGATGTTGAAAACGAAATGGACGATTATTGGTGCCCAAATGGTTTGATAGCGAGTTCTGAGCCAACCCAAGACCAAACCAATGATGAATGCGTAAGTGCCTTGTACCCAGTTGAAATGGATAATGGCAAACATCAAAGCCTGGACTGTGTTGGCGACCCAAAAACGGCTGCTAAACTTCATCGCATAATGCTGAACAATACCACGGCAGAGAAGTTCCTCGCTAATCGGCGCAAACAAAATCGCCGCCAGTAACACGATGCTGCCCTGATGAAACCCCGCCTGTTCCATCATGTCGCGGTATTCTGCAATTATCTGCGGGAAGAAATATTCCGTGACCAATACCAGTTCATTACCGAACACACACAGGATAACCCCTGTTAGTACTGACCATACTACCACCGACGGGGGCGGCAGCGAAAAAGGACGGCGGCGTAAAGTTTTTTTCCGACCGGAAGGACTGCGGTTTTCCCTGCTCTTAATATCAATGACAGTACCGGGATTTTTCATGGGTTTTATACAGATGCGGTGATATAAGAAGAAAAAAACAATCAATGTCGCCAATTGTGCCACAAAAGAAGCCATATGAAATACCGAAATCGTGTTTTCCGTATAAAGGTAAGTTGACGGTTCGTTGGTAAATAATACCCCGCTGTTGCCGGATAGATAAGCATGGAAAAACACCACTACTACGGCAGTCCCCGCTTGGACTACCACGAAAAGAAATGTCGTCAGGACACACATCCCCAACCACGTTGCTTTGAGCGGTTGATTTTGGTCTTCGCCATTTGTAGCCATTTGCCTACCTTTGTTTTTCACACCCTGTCCAACAATAAGTGCAAAGTTTTTCTTTACCCAATCCAATCGCTGCCACCATATCATCAAGCCGCTGATATGAAAGGGAATCAAAACCCATCCTTAGTCTGATTCGGTCTACCATCTCACGGTGACACTCGCTGTCAGGGTCAGTATAGACCCCTGCTTCATCATTCCCCATTTCATGGATAACCTGTCTGCTGATGAGATCCATGACTGAATCCGAGCGGGAAAAATTGTGGAACTTGCAACTATAAAGGAGAGGCGGACAGGCAGCACGGGCATGAATTTCTTTTGCCCCCATTGATTTGAGGAACTCTGTCGTCTCTTTGAGCTGCGTCCCCCTGACAATCGAATCATCAATAATGAGGAGCTTTTTGTTCCTTATTAAATCACGGACGGGAATCAATTTCATCTTTGCAATCAAGTAACGTTCATTTGCCACCGCTGAGAGAAAAGAGCGTGGCCATGTCGGCGTATACTTTATCAATGCCCGCGAAAAGGGTATCCCTGAAGCATTGGAATAACCGATCGCATGGGCGACACCGGAGTCGGGAACGCCGATGACATTGTCAAAGGGAAGATTGTAATTAGCTGCTTTGACATAAGCCGCGTTGTTATAAGCAACTCCGTCATGCTCTGCCAACAAACATCCGCAGCGATACCGTGTCTCCTCGACCCCGATACCCTCGTATGAAGATGATGAATAGCCATAGTATATCCACAAAAAAGCGCAAATTTGCATGTCCTGCCCCGGCGGGGACATCGTCCGTGCTTCCTCGGCAGTGATGAACACTATCTCCCCCGGTCCCAACTCTCGCTCGGCAACGAAACCAAGATTGAGATAAGCAAAGCTCTCAAAGGAAATACAATATGAATCGTGCCGCCGCCCGATTGATACCGGGGTTCTGCCATAACGATCCCTGGCGGCATATATTCCTTCTTCAGTCATGACGACGATCGTCATCGAACCTTCGATAATCGTCTGCGCATAGCTAATGCCCTCGACAATACCATCTTTTTGGTTGATGATGGCGGCTACCATCTCACTGGGATTGATACCGCCGCCGCTCATTTCGAGGAAATGGGAACGACCGTCTGCGAAGATAATATCCGTGACCGCAGCGGCATTGTTGATTCTGCCTACTGTCATGATGGCATATGTCCCATGATGAGAGCGGATAATCAAAGGTTGCGGTTCATAATCGGAGATACAACCGATACCGATATTACCCTCCATTGTGATCGCTTCACGCTCAAACTTGGTGCGAAAGGGGGTGTTTTCGATATTATGTATAGCCCGGTCATAGCCTTTCTCCGCCGAATATACTGCCATACCCGCTCTTCTCGTCCCCAGATGGGAGTGATAATCAGTACCGAAGAACAAATCCAGTACACAATTCGTTTTTGCTGCAATTCCAAAAAATCCACTCATTTTTTTCTCCTATATATATTTTGCTTCACACTTCTTCAACAATATTTTTGCTCATACTCCCTAACCATCGTCATAATCTCCGTGGCGTACTGCGGGTATTCATTGACCAGTTCCTTGACTTCCTCCGTCGCCCGCTTCGCCACCACCTCATGATTATAATCAATCCGCTTGCGCAGCGACTGGCGGCGGATAATCAGCTTATGACGTACCTCGACCATCTCCCGCTTGTCAAGGATGGCTTCGGTCTGATGAATCCAGATGATGGGGTCAAAAAGTTTGAAATACCGCAAAATTTTCACCAAATCCATTTCTGCGGCATCGAGCTTACCCTCCATCAGTTTGTATTCGGCACGGCGGTTTTTTTCTGTCAGGTATTGCTGATAAAGTGTCTGCAACTCACTATTATCCCGTACCCCGTATTTGATTTGCATATATTCCAGCAGATTCGTATTGTTGATATAGCGGATTTTGACACTATTATGAAGCAGAATCAACTTGTTGATACTCACTTCCACCCGCTTTAGCTCACGGCGAGAATTGTTGTATTTGATGAATATTCCCGTGATGGCAAAAGAGGCGATGGCGGCGGTCAAAAGATATCCGACCCGAGTATTCATTTCAAAGAAAAACTGCATAAACAAAAGCAGGACGACCAGCACCCCTACGGCTGTCAGACAAATGACCATTACTGTCCGCAGATCATCGCCCAACCGCTGAAGTTCCACACGGCGAAAGGTATATGCCTCTTTTTCACCGTTTAGATACTTCATGTCCTGATTGATTTTGCCGCGATGTTCCTCGGCTTCCTTCATCTTCGCCAGACCTGCCTCAACTTCTTCGCTCAGGGCATCAATACGGCGGTAGGTAGCTTCATTCATGGCAGCGGTGGTTTGCTCTTGCTTGGCACGAGCGATTTTTGCCTCATTTAGTCTCGTGGCGGCTTCCACCAGTGCTGTCATGCTCTCGGGAGGCATAGCCTCGATTTCTTCCATGTCTTTTAAGAGCGAAGTGATGACATTATATTCGCTGCGAAGACTCTCAACCTCTATCGCCGCATCCTTTAGTTGATCCAAGCAAGCCTGCACATACTCGCGGCGTTCATTGTCCTTGTGGATGGCAATGTTACTGCGGTTTTGCACGACCTCATTCCATAACTCAAATTCGGGGGGGAACTTGTCATCAGGGCGAAAGTATTTGGCGATACGGCGCAAAATGTTCATTTTGAACTTTCCGTGTAGGTGGATTGTGAGGTATTGTAAGTATGTCGTGCTGCTGCCACTAGTTGATCAATAGCACGGCGACGGTCACTACCGTCACTAATACCGGGGTCAAAAATCAAGTCGTCCAGATTCCTTTTTTCTTCTGTCCCATTATAATCATTCGCCGCTTGAATGTAAATATGCTCAACTTCAAGGGAAAAATCACGAAAGATGGGACGTTCGGCAATAAAGCTGATATATTCTACATCGCTCATCCCAAGGCGGGTGGCAATCAAATATGCCCGTCCCGATTCAACCGCACCACCTCGTTCATATGCCAGCAAAAAACTTGCCGCTGCTTGCTTAAACATAAAGAGGCGAGCAAGAGCAATCCCCTTATTATGCAAAACACGACTTAACAGGGAACGTGAGGGCAGCAAAAACTCTCCCGCTCCTTGCGGCAAAAGTGACAGTATCCGCTCATATTCCCGCCATGCCAATTGATATTTGCCACATGAAAGCAAAAAGTCAGCTCTGTTGATTTCCATTTCATAGTCGGTCAAATCGGCGTTTCCGTGGAGGACATTGTTGACCCGTTCGATTTCCTCGGCGGTCAAAAACCCGGTATATTCGATAATCGTATTTACAAATGCCTCGACACCGCCATTTTTTTTGAGTAATAACGACAACTTACCTGCGAGTTCCGGCAAATCGCACTCACTCTCAAGCCATGCGACCAAACGGCGATCAAGGATCGTCTCATCGAGGATAAAGGGGTTGGTTTTGAAAAGGTGGCATAGCTCTTCCACCGACCAAATCCTAAGAATCAGCCGTTCAAGATGAAACGGTAAGGCAGCGACCCGACCAACTGCCAAAATAGGAATATTCATATATCTGCTCCCTCATGTTCAACTAACTGTAAATTCCCTAATCCAAAACTTGCCGCTCGCAGGTTGGATTTCCCCGAAACCCAAATCCGTAACCTCCAATCGCACCGTCGAAACTGACTCCATATTGATATCTATCCTCAGCCGTGTCGTCCGCCGCTCCCGCTCCGGCAGTCCATCAAGACTGATCAGACGTTCACTAACGACCCCTCCGGTAAGTGCTGTCACCACGAGAGCAAGCTCACTACCGCCATCCATGATGACCTCGAAGCTGGTATTACACTCATACCAGTTGCCGCCGGCATCGAGTATTGCATGATAAGCCTCCTCACCGCCGACGATGAGCCGCATTCCGATATTGGCTTTGAGCCTGTCCTCACCCAGAAAAATGAGTGACTTGCCCTGTTCTGTGGGGGAAAGCTTTTCCATCGCTCCATATGCTGCCCCTTTGCTGTATAAGTTGCTGCCACGAAAAACACGACGACCACGGCAGAGATATTTGAGTGATTCAAACGCCCAGTCTTCCTTGAAACCCTCGCCAATCAGGTAAACCGAAGATATTAACTCCCCTGCCGCTGCTTCCTCGGCGATGGCAAGAAAGCGGCGATCCCAATCCTCCCTGACCGTAGCTGACAGTCCTGTCGCTGACACCGATGTATAGTAAAAAGAGGGATGACTCTTACTGTCAATGTAAACCACCGTTGGGGTAGTGCGTTTATTGCTTCTCACCATCATTGCCTTCAAATGACTGGTGTAGTCAAAAAGCAAAACCTGATGTTGGCGAAACTCCTGCGGTTGATGAATGATATACTGAAAAACACTTTCATGATAACCCTGCAAAAACACCCGCTCCGGTGAAATTTCCAGATTTCGGGCTACTTCGGTGAAGATTTCGATGACCCGTGGGGTAATGACCGGAGTGGTAAACATGAACACGGCAACGTCACTCATTTTGACTGATGTGGTCAATACGGACAGGCTGCGTTTTATGAATAGTGCCAGTAGAGCCACCGGGTCAAGCTGCGAACTAATCTGTGAGCCGATTTGCGAGCCGGATTGATTCCTTTTCTGCTCTCCCTTACCATCCTCATGACCGTCCGGATAGCCGTCCACAGAAATCATCGCTCCCTCGATTGCGAGACTGAGTAAGCGAGTAATCGGGGCATGAGATAGAGCGACAGTCGCGGCAGGATTAGAAGCTTGAGTTTTGCCGCTGTCATCACCCTTTAGAGCCTCTTTGCCATAATACCAAAGCTTCGTGCCTTGCTTCGGGCGCAAAGCGACAGGGATGTCATATTGCTCCGCTCCCAGCACGACCGATGCCGTTTGCGGCTCGCTATCGTTGACACGCATATAACTGATTTGGGCATACACATCATTGATATCATAACCAACCACGGTATTGCCGCTCTTCTTTTTGCTCATCTTCAACTCCGCGTTTCGTGTATTTATCACTTACTCAGCGACATCGTGGTAAACCGCTTGTCGCTTACTCGACACTTAATGGTTTGAACATCGCCTCGGTCATAAACTCCAGTTGCTGATAATCCGACATCAGCATTGCCGCCGCCCCATAATCACCTGCTGCACGAGCGGTCTCAATTGCCCCCAAGCGAGCAAAGCGGCTTTCGGGCATAAATTCCGGGACTTTAACTTGAATCCGCTCACTAAAGACTACCCTGTCATCCACTTCGATTTCATAGCTTAACCACTCCCCGGGCAGCAGGATGTACTGCTTCACGAATATCCCCGGGTACATCTCCTGCATTGCTTCAGGGGGGGATTGGCGGGATAACCAATCGGCGGAAGAACTGCCGATATGGTCAGGCCCGCAATGACTGCGGATATAAGGAGTAAAACCATAACAGCCTGCTTTGACGGTATTATATTCAATGATTGTCTTGTCAAGCAATTGCCCCACTAGCGGCAATATATCCATGTATTCCTTGAAAAAGGCGAAATATATCCCTTTATCCAACATCTTTTGCAAGAAAATAGCCAAATAACGATGAACTTCGCTGTCGATATCATCTCTTTGTTGTGAATAGTACTTCAAATATGCCAACTGACAGATAATGTCGGTTTCCATACCTGAATCGCAGAGTCTCTCGATTCTTCCCATAATAATAACATCTGTTATTTTATCCATCAGGAAATAATCAGCGGCGGCACTTTTGACATAAGCCATGATAACATCACTTCTGCCTCCACCCCTGATATACTCGGCGAGGATTTCATCACGTTCCCTGATATAGACGGACGAAAACACACTTTGTAACAGCAACCGCTCCGCCAGATAGTGGGTATCAATGCCGAAACTTTGTCCTGCCCGCCAGATATCACGCAAATCTTTGACCCGCCCCTGATAAGCGGCACAAAGACATTCGAGTATCGCTTCATCGTATTTTCCGGCACGAAACGCCATGTAAGCGTAGTTGACACAAACAGGGTCATCGAGTATAGCTGTCTCCTGTATCTTAGAGCTGATGATACGCATGATTAACTTGGCATCAACTTTTAACCCTCCCATTGCCGCCAACCAGTCATAGGCAAGATGGTGCATTTGCCTTGCCACCATCATTCGCAGGATGTCTTCGTGATACTTCTTTTCTATCCCCTGCGGACTGAGGCTTGTCAACATTTGTTCGATTTCCTCTGACTCACCGCTTGCATAATAATAGCGGAGCAGATTCATCAACAACTCCTCCTGATAAGGATAACGGAGAAACTTGCTGCCCAGTAGTCGTTTACAGGCGGCAACATTACTGCGGGTGATATCCTTTAGCTTGTCACCATCCTCGCATATCCACAAGTCGAAACCGACCCGGTCATAAACCCAAGGGATACAAGTATCGGCTATCATCGCAAACGCCGCCGACTCCCGCCGCTTCACCCTGTAATCAGCAGGATTGGCATAGCGGTTGCCGTGGGCATCGACCAAAATCAAATGATAGTTATCACCATAGAGGACGATTTCCCCCTTGCCGCCACTTAGCCCATATGTTACCCCTGCTTGCGCTTTTTCATAAAATACTATGACCTCGATGATATCAGCACGGAGTGCTTCCACCCGTGCCGTGAAGAGGATTTCCACCAATGCCGAGGCATTTTCCCCATTTACCATCTCCATTTGCAAAAACTGCTCAAAGAGGTAAGCCAGCGATGGTGAGTTCCGGTTGCGTCCCAGTTCGTGAGCGACGAAACGCTCGATTTTGGCATGGTAATTGGCATATATCTCCGGCAGCTCGTCACGGCTTTGATGGACAAAGGCATAAAGAAAAGCTTGCTGACGAGGCGGGATTTCATGGTTTAAGCCAAAGTAAAGGAGTACCTGCTTGGGAATTTGTGAGCGGATGAAAGCCAATGTGGTGATATCATCCCAGTAAAGGTTGTCGTCAAGGGAGTAAAGGAAATGCTCAAAGAGGCGGGTTACTTTGATACCCCTTTCGATTCCTCGCTGATACCAAATCCGGTCATTCGCCTCACTTCTTCCTCTTTTGACCAAAAGCTCACACATCGCCTGTACTGTTGCGTCAGTAGGGGCGACATCATGACAATCTGCCAGTATCCTCTCAAAATGATGCGAGTAGTTTTTGCTGCTGCTAATCAAATAGACGATTTGCGGGATAATACCCTTGAATAATAGCTTTCGTTTCACGGCAAAGAGCAACAGCTGAATCTCAAATTCTTCAAGGCGAGTGAGCAGAGATTGGTGTTGACTGAGAAGCAGCCACGCCTCAACCAATACTATCGGACTACATTGTTTGTTGTTTCCCAGTTCTTTCATGAACTGCCATTTCTTGACGGGACTGTTCATATATTCTTCACGCAGATGGCAAAGTAACCAACCAATCCAGATATTCCCCCGATGGCGGGAATAAAAACGCTCAACTTCCCCGGTGACTTGGTTGGTCAATGAGGCATCACGGTTTTCAAGTGTGGTCAAATAAATATAGTAACACCATAGCTCCGGCCACTCACGCTCATGTCCTTGGAGCATGTTGTCAGCATGATTAAGAAGCCGCCCCGCATCGGCAATACGATTGTCGGTAATTAACAAATGAACCCGATAAAGCTTCGGCAAAAGTGCCCCGTCATCAGCGACAATCAGGCGGTCAACCAGTTGCTCCGTCTCTTTGCGCCATGCCGACTGGCTCATTTGCTTGGCACGAAAAGCGATATAGAGATTCATTAGTTTTAGGGTTGCCTGTCTGGTTTCGTGGTGCTTCTTTTTGCTGCCGCCACGAAAGGGTACGGTCACGGTAACGGGGATGGAAATATCGGAATAGACATCACGCAGATGAATACAACCAAAATTGCGCCCCCGCAATAGATTCTCTTCATTGATATAAAAAGGCAACTTGGCGACATTGGCAAGGAAGTCCTCATCACGGAGCATTGTCTTTTCCAGTTCGAGGAAACCACCCGCGGCAGAACAAGAAAGTGCGGTATGTCCCCAACCATTGCGGGTAACAGTGATGACATATTCGGTTGGTTCTGAAGGGGCAGACACGGTATAAGCCGCCTCTTTGACCAAATAATCTATTTTTTGCTTCTTTTTGATGGTAAGGAGAAACTCCTCCATGTGCTGCTCATTAGCAAAAGGAATACTACCGCCGCTTTCTTTGCCCGCCGCCGACAGACCACGGCATATCGCCGCATACTGGCGGGAGTTATCCACTCGTGCTACCAGATCAGGGAAATCCGCTGTATGGAAGAGAGCCAAAGCTTCATACCAGTTCGACTTGGCGAGATTGGTAAAGTGGAAGAGATTTCTGATTGTACCGATACTCGATGAGGTCTCATGGGCGGCTACGAAAATCCGAAAAGGGATGGTATATTCACCATGATTGGAGACGATGGTGAACTCGCCCTCTTCGTTTTCGCCGGGAGTAAAATTTGCCGTATGCAAACAATAGGCTATCTCCGCTTCCGCCCCGGTGAACTCATGTGTGTATAGTTCCACAGCAGGGTGGTGGGTGTGGACATAGCCCTCCGTCAACAGACCCGGCGGCCCGTAGATGCGGAATGCGCCTTGATACTCCTTCCCCGGATAGACCTCGGCTTCAATCTCGATCTCGTCTTTGATCAAAGTCCGAGACTCGACCTCACCATCTACTTCGGATTCAGCAAAAATAGCAATACTGTTCCCTACCTGTGAAGGTGAAAAACCAAGACTTTCTTTTCCCGGATGAAAGTCGCCTTCCAAAATGTGGTCGATGACTTTTTTCATCTTTATGCTCCACCAATTATCTTTCGCAGTCATGTCGAAAATTTCAGCGGATAGCTACGTCAACTCCTCCTATTTAGCCAGTAACAACATTATCTCGTTCGAACGTGCCACGAATTTGGTCATCGCTTCGGCTTCAAGGGGACTGTGTTGAAGCATGGCAAGGTCATAGAGTTGCTCGCAGATCAGGTTCACATTGTCATAATCCTTATTGTCAAGTACGTACTGCACCAGCGGGTGATTGGCGTTGAGGACTAAGGTTTCCCCTTCTTGACCGAACATCCCTGTATCGAAACCCGGCATCGCATAGGTCTTTGCCATATCTCGCATCCGCCTGCTCTCTTCGGTAAGCGTAATCATCGCCGATATTTTTTTATTCTTCAGCTTCTCGATTTTGACGTTGATTTTATCTTTTTTGAGAGCCTTGGCGATCGTCTTTCCTACTTCCTCGGCTTGCTTGTCCATCGCCTTAGCCGCCTTTTTCGTAGTCTTTGACTTGAAATCATCGGTCAAATCGGCATCAATACGCTTGAAAGTGATATGCTCATTTTTGGACTCCAACTGAGAAATGAACGGTTGGTCAATGTGATGGGGCAAAACAACGGCATCCTTTTTGGCATCACGGAACATCTTGATGTATTGGCTTTGCTGGACAGGGTCGGTGACGTAGAATATCACTTTTTCCTCTTTGCCCGCCGCTTCATCGTCATCTTCGTCCTGCTCGCCGCCGTCCTCGATTACATTGCCGTCTTCATCAACGATTTCGGCGATGACCGGGGTAGAGCTGTCGTCAGTTTCATCATCGCCTTTTTTGCCCCCGCTTTCTTTGTTGGCGGCTTCGCCCTCGTCCTCGTCCTCGTCAATATCGGTTTTGGCGATTTCCAGACATTCAGGCAGGGTCAGATACTTGCCGTCGAGATTTTCAAAGAGGATATAGTCGGTCATTTTGTCACAAAACTTATCGTCACGCAAGCAACCGAACTTGATAAAAGGAGCGATGTCACGCCAATGCTTCTCATACTCTTCCTTGTCCACCTTGCACATTCCCGCCAGTTTGTCAGCGACTTTGCGGGAAATATAGTCAGCTATTTTTTGGACAAAGCCGTCATTTTGCAGGGCTGAACGTGAGACATTGAGGGGGAGGTCAGGGCAGTCTATCACTCCCTTTAAGAGGAGCAAAAACTCGGGAATGACTTCCTTGATATTATCAGCGATGAAGACCTGATTGTTGTAAAGCTTGATCACCCCTTCAATTGCCTCATAATCAACATTGATTTTGGGGAAATAGAGGATGCCCTTTAGATTGAAAGGATAATCCATGTTGAGATGAATCCAGAACAAAGGCTCTTTGTAATCCTGGAAAACGCTGCGGTAAAAAGTGAGATATTCCTCTCGGTCACATTCATTGGGATGCCGCATCCAGAGGGGGTTGATTTCATTGAGAAGTTCGGGACGTTTGCGGATTTTCAGCTTCTTTTCCTCATCCTTTTTTTCTTCCAATTCCTCAATCACCGTATCGCTGTCCAGAAGCTCAGAAGCGGCGATGGTCTGGGTATCGTCGCTGTCTTTTTTGGATAGGAAAATCTCAACCGGCATGAAGCTACAGTACTTCTTCAAGACCTCACGAGCACGGTATTCGTTGGAAAAAGCGACACTTTCATCATTCAGGAAAACAGTAACCGTTGTGCCCACGCTGGTGCGGTCGCCGCTGTTCATCGAAAATTCCGTGCCGCCGTCGCAGCGCCAATGAACCGCTTCCGCTCCCGCTTGATAAGACAGGGTATCTATCCGCACTTCGTCCGCCACCATAAATGACGAGTAAAAGCCCAGTCCAAAGTGACCTATTATCTGTTCTTCGTTCGTCTTATCCTTGTATTTTTCAATAAAGTCAGTCGCTCCCGAAAAGGCAATCTGACTGATATACTCTTCAACCTCAGAAGCAGTCATTCCCAAGCCGTTGTCACTGATGGCGATTGACTTCTCTTCGGGGCAGACCACCACGGATATCTTCGCTTTCCAGTCATCCGCTATCTCATGTTCGCCCATCATTTCCAACTTTTTTAACTTCGTTATCGCATCGCAGCTGTTGGAAATTAGCTCACGGAAGAAGATATCATGGTCAGAATATAACCACTTTTTGATAATCGGAAAGATGTTCTCGCTGTTGATGGAAAAATTACCTGTCTTTGTGTTCATGAATCTCACTCCTTTTGATAATACGGCACTTTGTCAAAGTATGATAGTTGCTCTCTTTGACAAACTGTACGCCTTGATGATTTACGCTAAGTAAATAATAGCATGGTTTGGGAAGAGTTTCAATATTAAGCGCGATTTGACAATCTCCTTTTTTTCCTGTATAATCTCCTTATCGTACATTTTCCGAGATGATAACATGAACAATAAGAAAACCCCCAATCGAAATCTCGTCTTAGCAGCAGGTATGGTAATCCAGTTTTGCGCCGGTGTTATTTATATGTGGAGCGTGTTTCGTGAACCAATTACCGCCCATCTCGACTGGGATGCCATCGCTGCCTCGCATACGGCAACGGTGAAGCTTTCGGTTTTCGTCCTGGGGATTATCATTGGCGGATATATCCAAGACCGGGTCGGTCCGAAGATAGTCACCCTTACCGGCAGTATCATGATCGGGCTGGGGATGATTGCTACGGCTTTGGTTACAGCTAACAATATCGGCAGTAATGTACCTTGGCTTATTTATATTACCTATGGTGTTGTCGCCGGATTGGGTGTGGGAGCGGTTTATATGTGTACCATCGCTGCCGTGCAAAAATGGTTTCCTGACCGACGCGGGTTCGCATCGGGGATGATAAACTGTGCTTTTGGCTTGTCGTTGGTGGTCTTTGCCCCGCTGGCAAATACGATGATGACTGTCTGGAGTGTACCCACCACCTTTTTGCTCTTCGGGGTCAGCTTCCTGATTGTCTGTATTATTTGCTCACTTTATATCCAGAACCCTTGCGAACACCAGTTCGCCCGCTATTCGGCTGCTTCGCCGCAAGTAAAAGCTGCTACTGAAAAAAAGCAATACACACCCAAGGAAGTGGTACAGACGAAACAGTTTTATCTGTTATTATTCGGGATGCTTTTTACGCTTCCTGCATATATGATCCTGAATCCTGCGTTCGTGTCGCTGGGAATGGTAAGGGGTCTTAGTAACGAGATGGCGGTTCTGGGTGTTTCCCTAACCGGGGTAAGCAGTGCCTTGGGGAGATTGACTGTTTCCTGGACTTCCGACAGTCTCGGCAGAAAGACCTCCATGGTTTCCATTGCCGTAATTACTTTGCTTGCTTCGCTGATTTTGGTTTTTGGCGAAAGCGGGGTGTTTATAATCTGTATCATGCTGGTGGCGTTCGCTTTTGGCGGCTCTGCCAGTATCTATGCAACGATGACCGCTGATAGCTTTGGGACGAAACACGGCGGTATGAACCTCGGACTGGTGATGATCGGTTTCCTTGTCTCGGCGTTGGTTTTCCCGATAATATCCACGCGACTGACAGTTGACGGCAACTACACCAGCTCTTTTATCCTCGCTGCTGCCTCTTGCGTCGTGGCAATTATTCTCGTGCTAATGATGAAAGAACCAAAGGAAGGAGTAATAATATGAACGAAACCCTGAGAACCATCGCTACCCGTTATTCGTGCCGTGACTTCGCCTCCACCCCGCTTTCCAAGCTACAAATCAAGGCTTTGGTGGAAGCAGCTTTGGCAGCTCCCAGTGCCATGAACCGCCAACCATGGCATGTAATCATCGTCACCGACAAGGACTTGATCGAGGAACTGGATCGTGAGGGAATGGCGATACTTGCCGCTGCCGAAGACCAATCAGGCTACGAGCGGATGATGGCACGGGGCGGGCAAATCTTTTATAACTCACCCTGCATGATGATGGTTGCCGCTGATGGCTCTAACTATGCGGCTATGGATTGCGGTATCCTAAGTCAAAATGTCTCGCTCACTGCCCATGCCATCGGTCTGGGAAGTGTCATCTGCGGGATGGCAGGAATACCCCTAAGTGGTGCCAACGGCGCAGAATGGAAGAAGCGGCTTCAGTTTCCTGAGGGCTACGATTTCGGGATTGCGATTTTGTTCGGCACGGCAAACAGTAGCAAAGACCCTCATGAGCTGGATATGGACAAGGTGACATATCTGGACAAAGCTGAGGGCAAAAGCGAATGATTCTTTGCACCGAGTGTTACATTCAGCAAGACGGCAAAACCTTGATGCTCTTTCGCAACAAGAAAGAAAACGATATCAACAAGGGTAAGTATATCGGGCTGGGCGGACGTTTTGAACCCGGAGAATCCCCTGAAGAGTGCCTGCTGCGGGAAGTCCGTGAGGAAGCCGGGGTCGTTTTAACTAACTATCGTTTCCGTGGCATGGTTACATTTTTGACTAAAGATGAAGATTCTCTGCCTATCTACATCTTCGTCTTTACCGCCAACAGCTACGAGGGTACGATTAACGATGAATGTGACGAGGGTGAACTCACTTGGATAGAAACTAAAAAGATTACGGAAATACCCTTGTGGGAGGGCGACCATTTGCTGTGGAAGTGGTTGCAAGCCGATGAGGGCTTCTTTAGTGCCAAGTTCGTTTATGATGGGGAAAAGTTGGTGGAGTGGAGTTGTGAGGGGCGGGGTTGCTAGAGATTGGTATTTAGGTTTAGATGTTGGTACAAATTCGGTGGGGTTTGCTGCTACTGACATAAATTATACTATTTTGACTAAAGGTGGGAAGTCTAAATGTTTCATAAAAAAATGAAATAAAGTTAACAGAATTTCTATTGTAAATTTACATTGCATATGCTTTAATGAATGTTAGCATATGCAATATTTGTTTTGACAGGAGGCAGAGCGATGGATTTTTCTGAATTCGTAAAAAAAGTCCGTAAAGACTTGAAAGTTAGTCAGGTTGATTTAGCAAAGGCTCTAAACGTAAACTTTACGACTATAAACAGATGGGAAAATAATCGTGTTGTTCCAAGTAATTTAGCAATGAAGAGTTTAATCGACTATTGTCAGAACAATTTTATAGATATTCCAGAAGAATTACTAAAACAAAGTGAATGATACCTGTTCAAAAATGAAAACAATACCAGAAGGAGAAAAACGTGGCAAGAGCGGATTTATTGTGTGACATAATTAAATATGGTTTGAATGGCGATAATGTCAACTTCCGTAAAGCTGCGGAGGCGATATGCGCCGAAGAACGGGTGAAACAACATGGAGTTTTAGCTAACCGTATAGAGGAAATGCTTCGTGTTTCTAATCATATGCCTGTAAAAGAACTCCCCGCAATAACCATTAAAAATGGCAACGGCGAAGCCAACTTTGTGATTGAAAAAATCCCTGAAAAAACTTTAGACAGCCTGTTATTGCCTAACACTGTTGTCGATAGCTGCCGCGAACTCATTGCGGAGCATATGCGCGTTGATATATTACGCTCGCACGGACTGGAGCCGAGAAATAAAATCCTACTCATTGGGCCACCGGGAAATGGGAAAACATCGCTTGCAGAAGCGATAGCAGAATCTCTTATGCTACCACTTTTAACTGTAAGATACGAAAGCCTTGTTGGTGCATATCTTGGTGAAACGGCTTCCCGTCTGAATAAACTCTTTGAATATGCAAAAACACGCCAATGCGTCCTTTTCTTTGATGAATTTGAAACACTTGGTAAAGAACGTGGAGATACACACGAAACCGGAGAAATAAAGCGTGTTGTTAGTTCGTTATTGCTTCAAATAGACGCATTACCAAGCTATGTCGTTGCTATTGCGGCTACCAACCATGAAACCTTACTTGACCGAGCGGCGTGGCGTAGATTTCAACTTCGCTTAACACTTCCGCAGCCTACACGCGACAATTTGCAAACATGGTTCAAATCGTTCAGCGAACGAAGTAATCTTAATTTTGGAATTGAACCATCGACCTTAGCAAAAAAACTGCATGGAAAAAGTTTTGCGGAAGCTGAGGAATTTGCGCTATCTGTATATAGGCAATATGTACTTCAACTTCCATCGCCGGATATAAAATCCATTACACAGAAACAGCTTGCGTTGTATGCGGCACAAGCAAACGCACAACAGAAACCGGAGGAGGTGGCTGAATAATGGCAGAAAGACCAATCATCTTATTTGGAAATCCGGGAACTGCACAAAGAACAAGTAGAACGCCGGCAATCCCTAATGTCAAACTGCCCACATATTCAAGGCAGTCTGCCCGCCTTGCTCCAAAGATGGCTGCTTTGCAGAGTACACTGATAACACTTCAGCAAACCGCTGTCGGTATTGAGCCTGAAAAAGCGTTGGTTTTTGAACTGGCTAAAGACATCAAAGCCTTTTATACCGCTGTCAAACACCTCGGAGATGGAATAGAGTTAATTTTTGATGCACCTGATGACATCTCTGTTACCGATGATTTCTATGTTACGGAGCGAAATAATCAAACTGGCGAAATCACCAGACGGGATGATAAACATTCCTTTGGTGGGAAAATATACTGTGTTTTAACAAACGCTCAAGCGTTGCAAGAGATTCTTAGTTTATGGGAACGATATACTCAAGACTCACAAACCCAATTTCCACGAGGTAAAACAGGATTGAAAAATGTTTTCGATTGCCTTGTAGATATTCATTTATGGGGATACAAGGAACGTATCGAGGAAACCGGGATTCTTGACGCTTGGAACGAGGATTTGCAAGACCCGGATTTAGGAAGCGTTAAATGCGAAATCGAGTTATTTTTCCGCAAGTCACACGAAACACGCCAACAACGTGAAAATGATTTGATTGAAAAAATAAACGCTCTCGGTGGGACTATTCTTGGTCGTTCGACGATTGCAGAAATATCTTATCATGCTGTGCTTGCAGATTTGCCACGCAACGCCGTTGAACAGATTATGCGAAATGACGCAAGTGTGTCATTATTATCTGCCGAACAAATAATGTTTTTTAGACCAACCGGGCAAGCCGTTTTTTTGCCCGATGGTCGCGAGCTGGAACAATCCCTAAACTTGCCAAACACGCAGACAATCATTGATGAACCGATTGTTGCGCTTTTCGATGGACTTCCACAGGAAAACCACCCATTTCTTGCCAACCGTTTAATAGTAGATGACCCCGATGACTATGCTTCGCAATATACTGTTGCCGACCGTAAGCATGGAACCTCAATGGCTTCGTTAATTGCTCTTGGCGACTTGTCGGGAACTGTTTGGCAATCGTCACACAAAATATATGTGCGTCCAATAATGAAACCTAAAAGCGGATTGCGTAGCACCATAGAAGAAGTGCCTGATGATGTTTTGCTTGCAGATAAATTACATGAATCGGTACGCCGTTTGTTTGTCGCAGAAGCAGGCGTAAATGCAGTAGCACCAACCGTAAAAGTAATAAACTTGTCAATAGGAATAGCTTATCGGCAGTTTGACCGTTCGATGAGTCCTTTAGCGCGATTACTTGACTGGTTAAGTTATACATATAGAGTATTGTTTGTTGTCAGCGCAGGCAATCATAACAAAGATTTTGATGCTGAAATGTCTTTTGCCGACTTTGTATTGCTTGACTTTGATGACCGTGATAAAACGATCGTAAAATGGAAACAAGCAAATATTCGCAATTCGCGATTGCTTTCCCCCGCAGAAAGCATGAACGCATTGACCGTTGGGGCAACTTTTTACGATGAATCATTTTTCGATGAAAATATTCGCCAAATACTACCCTGCTCAGATGGAATGATAAGTCCTATTAGCGCAACAGGAAAGGGTCTAAATAATTCCATAAAACCAGATATTGTTTTTCCGGGTGGGAGAAAGAGTGTTATGGAAAGACCCATAAATCCCGGAGTAATGGCTTGGATTTTGTCGCAACGCGAACCGGGGACACAATCAGCCGCTCCATTTTCGCCGGGAAGTACCACAAAAACTGTGTTTACATTTGGGACAAGCAATGCCGCCGCTTTAATCTCCCATGAGGCTTCACGCTGTTATAATGCCTTGACGGAAGTGTTTGATAAAGCAAATAGAGAGTTACCATCAGAATATATCGCTTTATTACTAAAAGCAATGCTGGTGCATGGTGCTGAATGGGGTGTGTTGAAAGAAAAACTGTCAAGCAATCTCGGTTTCGCATCTCGCGGTCAGTATCATGATGAATTGCACAGATATATCGGTTATGGCAAGCCTAACATAGACAGAGCAATAGAATGTGCAAGAAATCGTATTACACTCATAGGGTATGGAGAACTGAACGATGGTGATGCACATTTGTATGATTTACCGTTACCGTTTGACTTCAACAGGGAAAAAATAGCAAGGCGACTGACCGCGACACTTGCAAATTTTACTCCAATCATACCCACAAGGCAGGCTTATCGTTCAGCACATCTTTGGTTTGATTTTGAAAACAGAAAGAAGCATTTGCTTGATAGCCGTGTTGACGCAAGTGATAAAGCGGTAACTCGTGGCTCCGTTCAGCATGAGATTTTTGAAAACGATGAAATTGTCGCTTGGGGAGAAGATGACGGCATCAAAATTAAAGTGAATTGCAGAGCTGTTACCGAAGAACGCTTTTCTACACCTGTACCATATGCTCTGATTGTTTCATTTGAAATTAAAAGCAACATTGATGTGGATGTATACACAAAAATTGCCGAAAAAGTACGTCCGCGTATAACGGTATAGCAGTTATTTTAAGAGCGTAGCCGATTATGACCAACAAACAACTCAAAAACTTAAAGGACAGGCTTTGGCAAGGGGCAGACCAACTCCGTGCCAATTCCGGTTTGAAGTCCACCGAATATGCTACGCCTATCTTGGGCTTAATTTTCCTGCGCTTCGCGCAGAGCAAATACAGCAAATTTGAAGCCGTTATTAACGCCGAATATGAAAAGGGGAAAGGCTCACGCGCCGAACGTCCGATACACGAAATCGCCATCGAAAAATGTGGATATTATCTGCCATCGGAAGCTAAATTTGATTATCTTCTCAATCTACCGGAATCGGTGAACCTTGCAGAGAAAACCAAGACGGCGATGGAAGAAATCGAAAAATATACTGAGGAACTTGCCGACACCCTGCCCAAAGACATTTATTACAGCGTCAACAGCGAAGATGACCCGCTTGTGCTAAATAAGCTGTTCAAGGTGTTCAAGGATATTCCCACCGATGTGAACCTTGATATATTCGGTGAAATCTATGAGTATTTTCTCGGCGAGTTCGCTCTTGCCGAAGGACAAGGCGGCGGCGAGTTCTTCACGCCGTCAACCGTTGTTCGCTATATGGTAGAAGTGCTTGCGCCGACCGAAGGCGAGATATTTGACCCCGCTTGTGGTTCGGGTGGTATGTTCGTGCAGGCGGCGCATTATATCGCGCACCACGCCGCGAAAGGAAACGACATTAACCTCCGCGCTTATGGCGTTGAAAAAATCGCCGCGACTGTAAACCTCGCCAAAATGAACCTTGTGCTGAATAATATACGCGGAAGCATCACATATGCCAACTCATATTACCGCGACCCATACGACTGCTTCGGCAGGTTTAATTATGTTATGGCAAATCCGCCGTTCAACGTGGACGACGTGGAGCTTGACCAAGTGAAGCCTCAGCCGCGTTATAATACATACGGCGTACCGCAAAACAAGACTAAAAAGGCGAAAGGCGATGCCAAAGAAACCGTACCCAACGGCAATTACCTGTGGATTAACCTGTTTGCTACATCGCTTAACGAAAACGGACGCGCCGCGCTTGTTATGGCTAACTCTGCATCCGATGCCGGACACAGCGAGAAAGATGTTCGTATTAAATTGATTGAAAGCGGTGTTATCAGCCAAATGGTGACTCTGCCGACCAATATGTTCACAAGCGTGACCCTGCCTGCTACACTGTGGTTCTTCGACCGAGCAAAAACCAAAAAGGACGAAATACTGTTCATAGACGCCCGTAACATTTTCACGCAAATAACCCGCGCACACCGCAAATTTTCCGACGAGCAAATCAAGAACCTTGCCATTATCACAAGGCTGTATGAAGGTAAAACGGACGAGTTCGCCGCGCTACTTGACGAATACCGCGCCGCGCTTGCCGCCGCGCCGGAAACCTCCGATGACGAGGACACTCCACCAAAAGCATACTGGCAAGAGCAAATCGACTGGTTGACATCCCATTTCCCTGATGGTGAGTATGTTGATGTTATCGGACTGTGCAAAGCGGCGAAGCTCGACGGAGAGGACGGCATCATTGACCAAGACTATTCGCTCAATCCCGGTCGCTATGTCGGTGTTGTCATCGAAGATGACGGCATGACCGAGGCGGAGTTCAAGGCAGAAATGCGTTCACTAAATACGGAGTTTTTTACATTGAACGGCGAAGCTCAAAAACTCGAAAGAGTGATTGTAGAAAACTTGCGGTCGTTGGTGGGAGGTGAACCGCGTGACTAATTTTGAGAAAATCAGCGATATATGGGACGCAGCAAGTTTTATTGGTAAAGCACTACACGGCATTGCTACTAACCGCCCATTTACAGAAAAAGATGCCAAAGATGCGATTGATGCAATGAGTGCTGTAGCAAAGTTGGGTTCGGATTATTTAGCAGTTAATGAGGACGAAAGCAAAGAAATAAAAGATTTTTTTAATGCAATATCCGATGCTGGTAAAGGAACCATTGATTATATAGGGAATGGTGACAGCAATGGGTGAATGGGTTGAAAAGCGAATAAGTGAGATTGCGCTTGTTACGATGGGACAATCTCCAACAAGCGACTCATACAACGAAAATGGTGATGGGCTGCCTTTTTTGCAAGGAAATCGGACATTTGGCGCAAAATACCCAACGTTCGATACTTTTACGACTGCGCCAAATAAGATTGCAGACGCAAACGATGTAATAATGAGTGTTCGTGCGCCTGTTGGTGACTTGAATATAACGCCTGTAAAAATGTGTTTAGGACGCGGGGTCTGCTCTCTAAAGCCTCAAAATGGGAATTTCCAGTTTCTATTTTACTTGATGAAGTGCCATGTGCCGATTATGCTTAGTCGTAGCAATGGCACAGTTTACGATTCGATAAATCGTACTGACATTGAAAAGACAAAAGTGCTTGTTCCCGCCAATAACAGCACCCAAGCCCGCATTGCCGAAATCCTCTCCACTTACGATGACGCCATCGAAAATAACAACCGTCGTATCGCTCTGCTCGAAAAAGCGGCACGGGAGCTTTACCGCGAGTGGTTCGTTCGTATGCGGTTTCCGGGGCATGAGGGTGTGAAGATTGTGAATGGACTGCCGGATGAGTGGGAGGTAAAACGATTAGGTGAGTTCTGTCATGTAACCGATGGGACGCACGACACACCTAAGCAAACCGATATGGGCGTTCCCCTTGTTACTGGAAAGCACATTAAAAATGGATTTATTGATTTTGACAGCGCATACCTAATAAGCGAAGCCGACCATATAGCGATTAGTCGTCGAAGCGGGTTAAATTTTGGCGATATTCTTTTAAGCAATATTGGAACTGTCGGCAGTATTTGTGTTGTTGATTATGATAGAGAATTTAGCGTTAAAAATGTGATAATTCTGAAACCGAAGTGTGTAGTCAAAACGGCATATCTCTATTATTTGATGACCAGTCCAGCTATTCAAGACATTTTGTCCGTGCAAACAAACGGCGCGTCGCAGCAATTTGTCGGATTGACGTTTATGCGCCGATTCAAAATATTAGTCCCGAGCGAACCTATCCTTGACAGCTTTGCAAAATATATAACGCCGATACTGACAGAAAAGCAAAAATTGCATAAGCAAGCCCAAAACCTCGCTCGTCAGCGGGATTTGCTTCTTCCCCGGCTGATGAGCGGAAAAATGGAGGTGTAGCGAGTGGCGAAATTTATCACAGAAGAACAAATTGAGCAAGCCGCCATAGGGTTGCTTGTGTCTGAGTATGCGCCGCTGTACTCTCATATAAATTGCCATACCGAAAAGCCGGAAGCATTGCCGGACGGCACAGGAAGAAGCGACAAGAAGCAAGTTGTACTGCCGGAGGTTCTTTTCGGCAAGCTCTGCGACCTCAACCCCGATATTCCCGAAGAAACCGTAAGGCAGACTGCGGAGGAACTCTGCCGCAATGCCCACGGCGAACCATTAGAGGATAATTACCACCGCTATCAAAAAATCCGCAACGGAATCCAAGTCAATTTCAAGAAGGACGGACGTGAAACGCGGGGATTACTACGCCTGATTGACTTTGGTACACCCGAAAACAACAGCTTCATCGTCGCATCGCAAATGTGGATTCGCGGAGAAGTCCATTGGCGCAGACCCGACTTGATTATTTTCATTAACGGTCTGCCGCTTGTGTTTATCGAACTGAAAAATTCCAACATCAACGTCAAAAACGCTTACGACAAGAACCTGACCGACTATCGGCGGGATATTCCGTACCTGTTCAATTATAATCAGATATGCGTTTTGTCAAATGGCATGGAAACCCGGCTCGGCAGCTTTTCGGCGGGGTACGAACATTTCTTTGAGTGGTTGAAGCTGTCGGACGAAAAGGAAAACCCCGACCGTGGCACGATAAAAGATGATTGCATCAGCCTTGAATACTTCCTGCGCGGGTTATGCAAGCCGGACGTGCTGCTTGATTACATTGAAAACTTCATCTTGTTTGACCAGCGCAAGGGTGGTATCATCAAAAGTAAAATTATTGCAAAGAACCACCAATTCCTCGGCGTGAACAATGCCTTCTACGCCTTTGAAAACCGCGAGGAACTTAAAGGTAAGCTCGGAGTGTTCTGGCACACGCAAGGCAGCGGCAAGAGTTATTCAATGGTGATGCTGGCACGGAAGATTAAACATAAATGTGCCGGAAACTTTACGTTCCTCATTGTCACTGACCGCGATGATTTGGACGGGCAGATATATAAGACTTTCCTACGCTCCGGCTTTATGAGTGCGGAAGAAAAAGTGCAACCCGCCTCCGGCACCAAACTTCGTGAGGAATTAGCGTCCAACAAAGGAATATTGTTTACATTGATTCATAAATTCCGCTACGACAAAGGTAAGAAATATCCTGTGCTGCACGACGGCAATGGGAAAGAAGTCATCGTCTTTGTTGACGAAGCCCACAGGACGCAATATAAGGATTTAGCTGAAAATATGAGGAACGGTTTGCCTAATGCGCATTACATCGCGTTTACGGGGACACCGCTCTTGGGAAGCAAACGGCTCACTAACTCATGGTTCGGCGATTATGTGAGTGAATATAACTTTGCGGAATCCATTAAAGATAACGCCACCGTACCGCTTTACTATGTGAAGCGTGTGCCGGAGGTCGAGCTTCAAAATGATTTCCTTGAAAGTGATTTCGCTGAGATTTTAGAGGAGGATAACCTCACCGATGCCGAACAGAAACGGCTTGAAAATTATTATTCGCAGGTGCTTGAAGTCATCAAGCGTGATGACAGACTTGACGCAGTAGCGCAACATATTGTTTATCACTTCCCGCGCCGTGGATTTCGCGGTAAGGGTATGGTAATCGCCGTCGATAAATTCACCGCCGTAAAATTATATGACAAAGTTTCATTTTACTGGCGGGAAGAAATAAAAAAGCTGAATGCCGCCATCACAAAAACCGGAGCCGAAGAAGAAAAACTACGGCTGAAAGAGCTTGTAGATTATATGCGCAAGGTGAAAATGGCGGTCGTCATCAGCAGCGAGGACGGCGAAGAAGAAAAATTCAAAAAAGAAGGTTTGTCTGTCCTGCCGCACCGCAAGCGCATGAACGAAATTGATAAACACGGCGCTGATATAGAGGACAACTTCAAAGACCCCGACCATCCGTTGGCACTCGTCTTTGTCTGCGCCATGTGGTTGACCGGGTTCGATGCAAAATCAGTTTCAACGATGTACTTAGACAAACCGATGAAAGGACACACCCTCATGCAGACCATCGCGCGGGCGAACCGCGTTTTCCCCGGTAAGGAAAATGGAATCATTGTTGATTTTCTTGATGTGTTCAAATACCTCAAACGCGCCCTTGCCGACTACGCTTCCGATGACGACGGCGCGACGCCAGTCAAAGATATTGAGCTGTTGCTCGACCAGTTAAACCAAGCGGTTGAAATTACGATGGCATTTTGTGTAAAACAAGGCATTGACCTAAGCAGTATAGTCACGGAGAGCAATGTTTTTCATAACCTATCGCTGTTCGCCGATTATGCAAACATAATTGTCGGCAACGACGAAATCCGCAATGAATTTAAGGTGCTTGCCAACACAGTTGATAATCTGTATGGGTCCCTGCGCCCGGACATTTTCAAGATGGATTTTGACCCGCGATACAAAGATGTGATTTTATATTTACGCGGAATTGTTGAAGGTAAAATCAGACCTGATAAATTAGAAGCGGCTAAGGAAAAGATTAACGAGCTTCTCGACCAAAGTGTCATGGTTGCCGAAGCCGCACGAACCTACACCATCAATGAAAGCGGAAAAGAAATCGACATATCCAAAATGGATGTTGACGAGCTACGAGAAATGTTCAAGCGTGTTCGGAATAAGAACCTTGAAATCGCCAACCTCCGCGAGCATATCGAAAAGAAAATTGAACAGATGCTCCGTCGTAATGTCACTCGTTCCGATTTTGCAGAACGGTTCAGAAAAATCATTAACGATTACAACGCCGGAGGTTCACAAACCGACGACTTCTATGAAAAGATTTTGAAATTTATGGAGGAGCTTCGCGCCGAAGAAGAACGGCATATTAAGGAAGAACTGTCCGAAGCTGAACTTGAAATTTTCGATTTACTACACAAGGATAAGCTCACCAAAGATGAAGAGAAACGAGTCAAGTTAGCGGCGAAGGAATTATATGCGACATTGATTTCGCGTAAGAGCGAACTGTTTATCGTCGGCTGGCAGAATGACGCGAAGCCAAAAGAACGTGTCCGCTCTGCTATCATCAGTTGTTTGAATGACGCTTTGCCTGAAAGTTATGACCGCGATATTTTCGCGGCAAAGAGCGACCGAGTTTATCAACATATCGTTGACCAAGCGATGATGGGTTATGCGTGGGTTGCGTAAAAAATGGCCGTTTACGCCAAACTCTATATTTCCGATTCTGTTTATAGCAAGCAGGGGGTCGTGCAGTCATAGCCGATAAATCGGCATGACTTCGCTCCGGATCGTTGGGGAAGTTCCCCGGCCCTCTGTTGGAATGGCGGGTAAAACCGCCGATCCTTTTTCAAACTATTCTTTAAGCTTTAAGCTGTAGATTTATGAAAATCGTTAATAATCCCCACCGCAATACCTTTTCCTAAAACTTTATTGAAACTCTTCTTGATTATCTCGCTAACTATTTTTATTCTAACTCCTCTGAAAACAACTTCATAGTTCCCTCTTCCTACTGTATTTCCACCGACTCGCAGACAGGGAGGATAACTGGGATATAAATATAGGACATTCATGGAAATACGCCCTTCGCCTATGATGTGTAATGTTCAATTAATATGCACCTTATATCGTTGGTTGTTATTTCTTCTTTTTTTCCGCTTTATGAGATTAAGCATAAAATCAGACGGTTTAATACCCTCTGTTTGTACAATACCTACGGAAAAATTCCATGACTCTCTGCTAGCTTTAGTTGGTGTCTGCATAAATAGTATCCTCTCTATTTTCATTCGGGGTTATCATTACATATTTGAGGAATATACTTTCACACACCCGCAACGTCTGTAGTTCTCTTTCCAACAACGCTAAAGCAGGTCATAATTTATTTCATAAAGCCACAGATCAAACCATGCTGACATTAGAGATTCCTTGCTATTGTTCCATCTGTTTCCCCAAAGGCAAAAATCATATAACTCCCACTGAGCGACTTTAAGCTCATACTTAAATCCATCGGAAATTTTAGGATTACTATAAATTTTCAAACATAGCTTATGAACTAAATCAAGTTGGTTTTCAAGAGAATTACAAGGTTTGTTAACACACTTGTTAATCTCCTCCCAAATATCTATCATTTGCGAGCGTAAATTACTAACTTCATTCAATGAGCCGTTTTCGATATCATCATTGCTTATCGCAATCGCCAGATTATCTTTAACACTCTTGCTTGTTATCTGACATAGAATAACATCATCGCCATCTAAATTGACCAGAACCAACACAGGTCTTTTTTATTAGCACTTAAATCTGAAAAAGGAAAGGGCAATACTACAATATCGCTTTTTTACAAATACTCCCACGCGCTGTCTTCCTCTGGTAATAACCAGTCTTTCGCTAGAGATTGCTCGCTTGCCAAAGTCAGCTCGTTTGGTTCTTTCGCCTTAAACTCCCTAAGAAATGAAATATATTGATATACCTCGTCAATGAAGCTTGGCGGTAATGTTTCTATCTTATTTATCAGAACTTGCCTACTCAACATATGCTCTCCTCAATATTGTTAGTTAAAACACAAAATAATCTATTACACTTTTAGCATACAATAAAACAGCTGAAATTACTATAAAATCATAAAATAGCAACCAATAACAGCCAGTAAACCAAAAGTGTAATTAAAAATATAATCACGTTTGCAAACATAAAAATAGCGAGAATCCCGTATTACAGGGATTCCCACCATTTCCATGCCTGCCGCAGACCGGAATCGAACCGGTACGGGTGTTGAGCCCGCAGGATTTTAAGTCCTGTGCGTCTGCCTGTTCCGCCACTGCGGCAAGAGTAATATATTGGTGCTTATGTTCAACAATTGTATGATAGTTTAATAATCTCAAAATGTGTAAATATTACAGAAAGCCTTTATACAAGGCTTTCTGGCGATTTACATTCTGCCGAAAACTGGACCCTCGGGGACTCGAACCCGGGACCGACCGGTTATGAGCCGGTTGCTCTAACCAACTGAGCTAAGGGTCCGTGTGGATACCAATGAAGACCATATGTAGCTTTCATTGATAACCGTCATAACAAAGCCGATAATCGGACTCGAACCGATAACCTGCTGATTACAAATCAGCTGCTCTGCCAATTGAGCCATATCGGCTTGTGCTTGTAGTACTGGATTGCTTCATATCTTGATGTTTCCTCCAAGAATACGTAGTATTCTTGCTGACATCGTTAGTTACTCTTAGCGAGGTACTTCACGAGCTTAGAGTAACTCGATGTTGATGACCCCTACGGGACTCGAACCCGTGTTACCGCCGTGAAAGGGCGGTGTCTTAACCGCTTGACCAAGGGGCCTTGGTTTAATGCTGGGTTGCTGTGTTGTCTATGTGCTACATTTGGATTGCTTCGTCGCACACTACGTGTGCTTCTCGCAATGACGGCACACAGATTTCGCTTTGCGAAATCCTTAGTGCTAAAGAATGACGTTAGAACATGTCATTCTTCAAGATTACTTC
>JAITGA010000013.1 GCA_031280955.1 Lachnospiraceae bacterium | reverse complement strand
AAAGGTGATGAATGGATAATCATTCCATATATCAAGATACGTGATTTTCAATGGATAGAGGTTGTTCAAACAATGACAGAAGGTGTATTGGGTGTTCAGTATTCTATAAAAGATGTTCTCTTTTCGGCAGGAGAACTATTGCCTGGAACTCCATTTATTGTTGTATATACAGATCGTAGCTCTATTCCTTTCAGAGCAATTTCTTTTATTGATGAAAACAATGAAAGAAGACAATTTCTCGTATTTGAAAATCTACGTTCTCCCGAAGATAGACTAGGGAGCTTTGTCTTTTATGAATATAAAATGAATAGTAATAATACTGAAATTAATGATAACTTATGCGGTGAACAAGAGGAAGAATGAGGCGATGGGAAATAATGTAAGTAATTGCTATGAAAGAAAGCAATCAGAACTTGTGAAAGCAGACATTGGATTTAGAATCGGTGCATTTATAATAGATCATATTCTTATCCTAGTGTTTTTGTTGTTACCATTTATGTTTTTCTATTTTAGGAATGTTAGTAACGAGCCTCCAAAGATATTATCAACTTTTACCATTGTTATGTTGGTGGCATTTTTTGTTTACTGTTTAAAGGATATTGTGAAAGGTCAAAGTCCAGGGAAATATATGTTAGGAATAGCGGTGAGAAATAGGCACAACCCTTCAGAGAGACCTCTCATTCACAAATTACTCATAAGAAACATATTTACGTTTATATGGCCGATGGAGTTTCTTGTTCTCCTTTGTAGTGAAAACAAGACCAAAATAGGAGATAGTATAGTGGGAACTGATGTTTACCGTGTATCAAATAAAGTAAAAATACCATTAATAATAGCCACAATTGCTTTGGTTGGTATAACTTTTATAGGTGCAATGGTTTTTGGAATTGCAAAAATAATCAAAAGTGATCAACCATATGTTATAGCTGTAAATCATATAGAAATGAGTCCGGAGATTATAAACACGATTGGTGAAATTAAAGGTTATGGACTTATTCCAAGCGGAAATGTTGTTTATTCCTCTGATGGGTCTGCAGAGGCTAACTACATCATAAAAGTTTTTGGCATGAAAAGTACTACTCATGTACAAGTTCAATTAGAAAGGAAGCCAAATAGGGAATGGGAAATAATCTATTTTAACTTTAGGTAAGAAAGATAAGGTAGACATACCTGTTAGCTATATTGTTGAGAATGAGGTGATAGAGATGAGCGACTTGAATGAACGACAGAGTGACACTACAAACCCTCAACTGATATACTGTTATAGAAAGGGGTTTGCAATTACATCAATGGTTTTGGGTATTTTTTCAATATTATTGTTTATTACATTTCTTTTCCCAATGGTTTTTTTGATTCTCTCATCAGTAGTAATTTTTATTGCCATTTTTTCCCCTATGGTTTTATTAACTCTTATAGCACTCATGTTTCCATATATCTTTAGTGTTTTCGCAATATTACTTGGAATATTTTCATTGAAAGAGCCTTTCAGAGGAAAAGCAATAACAGGGATTGTTACAGGAGGATTAGGATTATTCCTAACTATTTGGTATATTTGAGTTCGGCACAAGAATAATGAGCAATTTTACTCATCACATAACTTCATTTTTTTAGCTTTTCCAAATCGGGGTAATGTCGTATTTCACCATGTTTGAGTCAATGGTTATTACAGGTAATTCTTCAACTATTGCTTGCGCCACAAGCATACGGTCGAAGAGGTCACGATGGATATAATCCATTTTCGTTACCGTTTCAATATGTTTTGGGATTATATCGA
This sequence comes from Lachnospiraceae bacterium, assembly GCA_031280955.1. Lineage (GTDB taxonomy): Bacteria > Bacillota > Clostridia > Lachnospirales > Lachnospiraceae > UBA935. The sequence continues at coordinate 86,082 of JAITGA010000013.1, read as the reverse complement.
GTAACATAAAAGCTTCATCTTCTATGGCTTCGACGAACCTGTCAATTCCGCCGTCAAATTTCAGCTTGCCTATGCTCATCTTTATTGCGACTTCCCAAATGGAAGCAATGCTGACATATATCGTGTTTTCAGAGGTTAGAATAGTTTCTTTTACGGCATTCGGCATTTTATCGCTACCGTTCAAAAACCACCATAAGGCGTGGGTATCTAATAATATCTCCATCACATATGCTCCTTAAAATCTTCTAACGGCTCAAACCAATCATGGTCGTCTGCTTCCCACATTTTATCCTTCAATCTCCCGAATTGCCGCGTTTTTCTTTGCGGTTTATCTGCTATCAAGTCAAATGGGATACCATTTTTGCGGATTGCTTGCCTTAAAAAGATGTTTACTGCAGAAGTCATATCAAGCCCCAAAGCTGAAAATACTTCTTGTGCCTTATTTTTTACTTCGTTGTTTACACGGATATTTATATTGGTGTTTGCGCCTGTACTTACTGGCATAAATCTCACCCCTTTCACATTTTCGGTTTGTTCATGTTTTGTTTGAGAACTTCTCGTAATATCTCCACCAAAATGTAGCACATTGTGCGCACAATGTCAATGTGTTACGGATGCTTTTAATGCTTTTGTTATACTTTCTTAACAGCTTCCAAAACTTTCCGAATAAACATTGACATCACTTGATTTTGCGTATAAGATTAGATTATTGTAGAAGGCGCATGAAGGGTTGGCGGATAATCGGCAATCCATCATTGATTGATATATCAGCGGGGGGGAGTCTCCGTTTGTTCGCTTCTAATCGCCATTCGGTTGCGGTTCTTTCATTGTAGCGTTATTTTACAATAAAAATTTCATATGGAGGTGCTCCTTAATGACGTATATTCACATCATCATTACAGTAGTAGCAACTCTAGTTGTCGCCGTTCCTATTGTCATATCCTTGACTACCAGTTACCGCAAGCGGGTGACGGAGTCGAAGATAGGCAATGCGGAGCAAAAAGCACGGGAAATTATTGACGAAGCTTTGAAAACTGCGGAGACGAAAAAGCGTGAGTCCTTACTGGAAGTGAAAGAAGAAACACTTAGGTCGAAGAACGAAATTGACAAGGAAATCAGGGAAAGACGCGCGGAAGTACAAAGATTTGAACGCAGGATTCAACAAAAAGAGGAAACCATCGATCGTAAGACAGAACAGATCGAACGCAAAGAGCAAAGTCTAAACTCTCGTGAAGAAAGCATGGTGAAACAACGTGCGGAGATTGCAAAACTGAACGAACAGCGGTTGCAGGAGTTGGAACGGATATCGGGTTTGACTACTGAACAGGCAAAGGTACAACTCTTAAATGCCGTTGAGGAAGAAGTAAGACACGAAACAGCGATGCTTATCAAAGAAATGGAAAGCAGAGCCAAGGAAGAAGCAGACAAGAAAGCAAAGGAGTATGTAGTAACCGCTATTCAAAGGTGTGCGGCAGATCATGTGACGGAAACGACTATTTCTGTGGTGCCGCTGCCAAATGACGAAATGAAAGGCAGAATCATCGGTCGTGAGGGGCGCAATATCAGGGCTCTGGAGACGATGACGGGTGTTGACTTGATTATTGATGATACTCCCGAAGCTGTAATTTTGTCAGCCTTTGACCCCATTCGCCGCGAAGTGGCACGAATCGCCTTAGAGAAGTTGATAGTGGACGGGCGTATTCACCCTGCCAGAATTGAGGAAATGGTTGAAAAGGCACAAAAAGAAGTGGAAGCAATGATTAAGACCGAGGGTGAACAGGCTACCTTAGAGGTAGGTGTACATGGAGTCCATCCTGAACTGGTCAAGCTACTGGGCAAGATGAAATTCCGTACCAGTTTCGGGCAAAATGCCTTAAAGCACTCGATCGAGGTAGCGCATTTGTCCGGGCTTTTGGCTTCGGAGATGGGGCTTGATGTCAGAATGGCGAAACGTGCCGGGCTTTTGCATGACATCGGCAAGGCGATTGACCAAGAAACAGAGGGATCGCATATTCAGCTTGGGGCAGAGCTATGCCGCAAGTACAAGGAATCAGCAGTAGTACTCAATGCTGTTGAATCACATCATGGTGACTGCGAACCGCAATCATTGGTGGCTTGCATCGTCCAAGCTTCGGATGCGATATCGGCAGCTCGCCCGGGGGCGAGGCGTGATACCCTCGAGACTTACACCAGCCGCTTGCGGCAGTTGGAAGAAATATCCAACAATTTCAAGGGTGTTGACAGGTCGTTTGCGATTCAAGCAGGCAGGGAAATCAGGGTTATGGTAAGTCCCGAGGAAATATCCGATGCCGACATGATTTTGCTGGCACGAGATATCTCAAAGCAGGTGGAAGCAGAAATGGAATATCCGGGACTAATCAAGGTAAATGTGATCAGAGAATCAAGAGTAGTTGATTACGCAAAGTAATGGACAAGTTTGGTGGGAACGTGAAAACGTTCCCATTAGACGTTAGCGGAGTTGAACGATGATAAAGGAAATTTATAAGCTTTTTCGGGAAACAATGCCGGAGGTCATCAGGGATAAAGCAACTGTCAAGCGGATTCTGGGTGACAAGGACAATCATATCATCAGCCATGAAGCCGAGGGAAAGTTGGTGGGGGTATCGGTAATAAACGGCAATGTGATATATCTGCTTTGCGTGGACAAATCATATCAAAACCAAGGTATCGGTTCATCTCTTTTGGCTAAATCGGAAGCGTATGTGATAGAAAAAGGATATAATGACATCGTAATCGGAGCGGGAAAGGCTTATATCACCCCGGGGATACCGAAACCAAGCGGTCATTACCGTTTCTTTGAAAAGCGGGGATTTTTCCACGCATGGAATGAAAAAGACTGTTTTGACATGGAGATGAAACTGGCGGATTTTATTGATGACGGTCATAATCTCGGTGATATAGTAGACGGTATCTGCTATCGCTTCGCAAAACCCGCCGACATGGACGCAGTCAGGGAATGTATTGCTGATGCCGAGGACTTTTTTGTCAAATATTATATGAATGAGGAACTCTATCATCCTGATACCGGACAGCGAGCTTTGATTGCCCTTCGTGGTGATGAGGTAGTCGGGGCTTTGATGGTTTATGCGGCGACTGATGATGCCGTCAAAGGCTCAGGAGCGGTGGGTTGTACGGCAACGAAGACGAAGTACCGCGGTCAGGGAATCGCCACCATGATGGTGCGATTGGGAACAAAGCATCTATGGGAGAGTGGGATTGAAAGTTCATTTGTAGGTTATACATATACAGATATCATGAGTGTTTATGGCAAATCGGGATATCAGGTTAGCATGGAATACTTTATGGCAAAAAAGGAGTTAAGCAGAGAAACTGTTTGATTTCTGCCGTGGTTTATCAGGAGGGATAGCAATGCAGATTTTTATGAAAGGTGGAGAAGCAGTCGTAGGGACGGAGAGAATCGCCGCCCGGATTAAATTGGCAGCCGTTGCTTGTGTTGTCGTACATTCGTTTCTAATGATATCATTCTTTTCTTTGGGTATCCATGTGATGGCTATTTTTAATTGCTTTAGCGTCATCGTTTACTTGCTGATGGCGATAGTCATTGATGCGGCGAATTTGCGCACTTGTACATTGATTGCTTATTATGAAATTATGATTCACTCGACCTTGGCATTGATACTCTTGGGTTGGGAAAGCGGTTTTGCCCTCTATATCTTTGCAATGATCCCGATGGCGTTTTATGTTCTGCGCCTTACCGAGGAAATGACAAAGGAGCGCAAAGCCCATATATACATGCTAAGCGGTCTGGCAATACTAATGCTCCTATTTACCCGGATTCTTCATATCACGGAGGGGGAGACATACTATCTGCTGTCGCCGGGGGCTTCGGAAATGTATTATCTGTTCAATGCCTCCGTGTGTTTGATGATGCTTATCTTCGCTTCTTTAGTCTTTGCCCATGAAAAGAAAATCAACCAAGAGGAACTTGCCGACAAAGAAGAGAAGCTGTCACGCTTGGAAGCAATCGACGATTTGACGGGAATCATGAATCGCCATAGCATGATAGGATATTTGCGTGACACCCACAAAATCAATACTGACAATAACACCTGTTATCATATAGCTATCGGTGATATTGATAATTTCCGTCTTATCAACGATGAGTTCGGTCATGAGGGTGGTGATGAGGTAATCCGCACAGTTGCCGCTATAATCAATAAGCATATCAAAGGAAATAATCAATGCGCTCGCTGGGGAGCGGAGGAATTCTTGCTTCTTCTTTGTCATGATGAAAGAAAAGATGCAATTGAGCTGTTGGAGACGGTTCGCAAGGAACTGGAAGAAACCGATATTATCTGCGGTGAAGACAGTATTCGGGCTACGATTACATTTGGGATTACCTGCGCTCATCAAAATGATGAACTGTCAAAGGTGTTTAACGAGGGGAACAGGAATCTCCATCTTGGCAAAGGCAGCGGTAAGAACAAGGTGGTAGGTTAACTGGCGATGATTTGCTGATGAAAGGGTGAACAATGCTGCTTGCCGATTTGCTTGATGGTCTTCATTATCAGTGTCGAGGCGGGGGAAGCGTTGACGTTGATATTCGTGAGGTAACTAGTGATTCCCGCCGGGTAATGGCTGGTGATTTGTTCATTTGCATATCCGGTCTCCATAGTGATGGTCATGATTTTCTTGATGTTGTTATCAAAAGTAAAGTTCGTGCCGTTGTTGTCGCTGAAGACATTTTTGCGGAGAAATTCTCTGCTGATAATACCCTGCTTTCTAACAACTCCTTGACTATTATCGAGGTAAAATGTACTCGCTACGCAATGGCTATCATAGCCGCCAATCGCTACCGTCATCCTGCTAAGGAACTAAAAACCGTCGCCATAACGGGGACAAAAGGGAAAACCACGACTGCTTATATGATAAAAAGTGTACTGGAGCAAGGCGGTTATCGGGTCGGACTGATTGGTACGATTGAGGTTATTGTTGGCGAACACCGCTATCCTGCCTTTAACACGACTCCTGAGTCCTTGTTGCTGCATCGGTACTTGCGAGAAATGGCGGATGAGGGGATGGATATCGTCGTTATCGAGACATCTTCGCAGGGCTTCAAGCTCCACCGCACAGCAGGAATCATCTTCGATATCGGTATTTTCACCAATCTCTCACCCGATCATATTGGTTATGGTGAACATACTGATTTTGATGAGTACCGGGAATGTAAGAGTATGCTTTTTCGTCAGTGCCGTATCGGTCTCGTCAATCATGACGATGAGTACTGTGAGCAAATCATCGCCGCGAGCACCTGTGAAATCATTCGTTATCGGGTAATGGATGATAAAGATACGCAAATGTCGCCATCAGCGAACTTGTTCGCAGCGCATTTATGCGCTTCGGCTTTGTCGCTCTATCGTGAAAATGACAGTATCGGGATCAAATTTGTGGTAAGTGGTTGTGTGGAGTTAGCGGTGAATATCGCCATCCCCGGCCGCTTTGGCGTTTACAATGCCTTGGCAGCCATTCTCACCGGACACTACTTAGGCGTATCCGCCGCCGACATCACTCATGCGCTGCAAACAATCAGGGTAAAAGGGCGGGCGGAGATGATCGCCGTTACCGATCGCTTCATTGTTTTAATCGACTACGCCCACAACGCCCTCAGTCTTGAGAGCCTGCTTTTGTCACTAAGGGAGTATCAGCCACAACGTCTGGTTTGCCTCTTTGGTTGCGGCGGCAATCGTGACCGTGAGCGACGGTTACAAATGGGTCGTATCAGCGGGGAGCTTGCCGATTTTTCGATTATTACCTCGGATAATCCTCGCAATGAAGAGCCACAGGCGATTATCGACGATATCCGTAGCGGAATCGAGGCGACAGCGGGAGAGTTCGTGGAAATTATCGATCGTAGTGAAGCGATTGCTTATGCACTGGGAAACGGACGGTCAGGTGATATTATTGTTCTGGCAGGGAAAGGGCATGAAGATTATCAGGAAATCAAAGGACAAAGATACCCGATGGATGAACGTGATATCATCAAGCAATTGTGCCGTCAGAATAGTTACTAAATATAAGTAAGCAGACTTGGAGTAAGTATTAATGCTGCGATACGCCAATATAATCGTAAATATTACCCACGAAAGTGTCGATCGACCTTTTATATACAAAATACCGCCAGACCTCAGCGAAACTATTACAGTAGGGATGGGAGTAACGGTTCCTTTTGGCAAGGGCAATCGCCTCATCAACGGCTTTGTCATCGAACTTAACGAGACATCAGAATATCCGGAGGAAAAAATAAAGGAAATCGCCGGTATCACCAAGGCGGGAGTGGGGATAACCGCAGATGCTATCAAGTTGGCGGCATGGATGAAAACCCGGTACGGGGGGACGATGATAGCCGCCCTCAAAACGGTTCTTCCTGCCAAACGTGCATTTCGCCCCAAAGAAAAAAAGTCAATTCAGCGGTTGATGGGAAAAGAAGAGATTACCACCCTATTGACCGAAGCAGTCAACAAAAAACACAATGCAAAAGTCCGTATTTTGCGGGCATTATTAGAGGAAGAACTGCTGCCGTATGAATTGGTCGCAGTCAAACTGGCGGTTTCCAAGGCAACACTTAGCAATCTCGAAAAGCAGGGGGTGATAGCGGTGGAAACGGTTAGTTTCTATCGTAATCCCGTTAGACTAAAGCAAACAAAGGAAGCAGCGTTGGTACTTAGGCAGGATCAAAAGCTGATTGTGGACGAGATTACTAGCGATTACCAAAGCGGAAAGCGGGGAACATATCTACTACACGGCATTACCGGCAGCGGCAAGACCGAGGTTTATATTCACCTCATCAAGGAGGTAATCGCAAAAGGACGGCAATGTATCTTGTTGATTCCCGAGATTGCCCTCACATATCAGACTTTGCTTCGCTTTTACAAACACTTTGGCGATCGGGTTTCCGTTATCAATTCCTCACTTTCGGCAGGGGAGAGGTTTGACCAATGTGAACGAGCTCGCCGTGGTGAAATCGACATTATTATCGGACCACGCTCGGCACTTTTCGTCCCTTTCCCGGATTTGGGGATTATCATCATTGATGAAGAACATGAAACCAGTTACAAAAGCGAACAGACACCTCGTTATCATGCTCGTGAGACAGCAGCACAGATAGCCCTGATGAAAGAAGCCAGTCTGGTACTGGGATCAGCAACCCCGTCACTTGAGGCGTACCATCGGGCAATGAGCGGTGAGTATCGGCTCTTTCGCATGGATAGCCGCCCCGGCGGCGGATGTCTTTCGCAGGTGAGTGTTGTCGATATGCGTAAGGAACTGTGGGATGGCAATCGCGGGATGTTTAGTCGGCGTTTGCAAGAGCTAATCAGCGCAAAGTTGGCGGCAGGTGAGCAGGTAATGCTGTTTCTCAATCGCCGCGGTTATTCGGGCTTCGTCTCTTGCCGTTCCTGTGGTCATGTCCATCAATGTCCTCATTGTGATGTTTCTCTGGCTAAACATCAAGGAGGGCGGATGCTTTGCCATTATTGCGGTTACAAAACAGCGCAGTTGCTACGTTGTCCCCAGTGTGATTCCCAATACTTCCTCGGTTTTAAGGCAGGGACACAACAGGTAGTGGAGAATCTGGAAAAGCTTTGGCCGCAGGCGAGAATCATCAGAATGGATGGCGATACCACCAAGAAAAAAGAAAGTTATGAGGAAATTCTCTCGGTCTTTGGTAGCGGGATGGCAGACATACTCGTCGGGACACAGATGATAGTCAAAGGGCATGATTTTCCCAATGTCACCCTTGTAGGTATCCTCGCCGCTGATTTGTCGCTCAACATCAATGATTTTCGTGCCGGAGAGCGTACCTTTCAGCTCCTTACTCAAGCAGCAGGACGGGCAGGACGGGGGACGAAAGCGGGAGAGGTAGTAATCCAGACATACAGACCCGAACATTATAGTATCGTCCATGCAGCGAATCAGGATTTCCCTGCCTTTTTTGCCGAGGAGATAATGTACCGTGAGTTGGCGGCTTATCCGCCGGTTTCGCATATCCTCGCCATCTGGCTTGGCAGTGATGATGAGGAAAAAGGCAGACAGGCGGGCAGGGAACTGGTATTGGCAGCAACAAGCCTCATAGAAGACAAAAGCCTCGGGATTATCGGACCCGCCTCGGCAGCGATAGCGAAAATCAACGATGTTTACCGTTTTGTCATTTATGTAAAGCATCACGAGTATCATCGTCTGATTGATGTTAAGGACTGTTTGGAGTCATTTATCGAGGCAAAGAAGAAAACAGGTGAACTGAGCGGGGTGACAATACAGTTTGACTTTAATACCTAAGCAACAAATGGAATTTGCTGATAAAATGAGTGGCGGAGTAAGGCAGTAGGCGGAGTTGAGAAGGATAACGGAGGTTTTATGGCGGGTTCGACGATAGGGACGCTTTTTGCGGTGACGACCTGGGGTGAATCTCATGGAACAGCGACAGGGGTAGTCATAGATGGTTGTCCGGCAGGGCTTTCGCTTACGGAAGCGGACATCATGCCGTATCTGCGGTGGCGCAGACCGGGGCAAAGTGATATCGTCACCCCCCGTGATGAGGACGATGAAGTCACAATTTTGTCAGGAGTGTTTCAAGGGCAAACAACAGGAACACCGATTTCGCTTTTGATTGAGAACAAGTCGGCAAATTCTGAGGAATATACAGAGGACGGTGACTTTTTCCGTCCCGGTCATGCTGATTACAGCTATCAAGCCAAGTATGGATGGCGTGATTATCGTGGTGGCGGTCGCGCTTCGGGTCGGGAAACAGTAGCGCGGGTGGCAGCGGGAGCAATTGCGGCAAAGGTTCTTTTGGCGGCAGGGGTTGAAGTCCTTGCCTTTACCCGAGGAATAGGAGCAGTAGTGACAAAAACTTCTGATTTTTCCCGTGATGATGTTTATAGCAGGAAAACTCGGATGCCATGTAATGAAGCTGACCGTGAGGCAGAACTTTTGATAAAAGAGTGTATCGCCAAGGGTGATTCCGTCGGCGGGGTGATAGAATGTCGGATAAAAGGCGTGCCACCGGGATGGGGTGAGCCGGTTTTTCAAAAACTCGATGCCCGCCTCGCTCAGGCGATGATGTCGATTGGAGCAGTGAAAGCAGTAGAAATCGGGGATGGTATGGGCTGCGGTAATAAGTTTGGCAGTAACTATAACGATGGCTACCTGCGGATAAATAAGAATGGAATAGCCGAGAAATTAAGCAATCACGGGGGCGGTATCAGCGGTGGTATCAGTGATGGTAGTGATATAATCCTGCGGGTACACATTAAACCAACACCATCTATAGCCGCACCGCAAGAGACAATTGACCGACTCGGTCAACAAAAAACGATCGCCCTAAAGGGTCGCCATGACCCATGCATCGTTCCCAGGGCAGTAGTGGTGGTGGAAATGATGGCAGCCTTGGTTTTGGTGGATATGATGTTGATGGGGCTTGGCAGTCGTATTGAGAATATCGCGAGGATTCATACTCATTTGTCAAACCCATGAACACATCATCTTTGAGGTCACAAGCAGCGGCAAGGTATTACTTTGTCATTTTGATATCTAATTTATTCTCTAGGTCATTCACGACCTAACGATACCTTCATTATCAATAGCTCCCCCTCGGTGCTTGCGGAAATAGCTCCCCCTGTTCTGGTCATCAACTCCCTTGCAATCGCCAACCCCAGCCCGGTATTCTTGCCTGATCGTGACAAATCGGCAGTATAGAATCGCTCGAATATTTTTTCCACATCAACCTCACGCAAGTCAGCCTTGTTGGCAATTTCGATTCCGTAGTCATCAAGTCCCACCCGGATGTATTTGTGACCATGAGTGGCGGCGTTTTTTAGTAAATTTGCCAACACTCTTTTGAGGGCGGCAGGGTCGCAAAGTCTGTTTATCGGCTCATCGGGTATATTTGTTTCTACCTTGAAGCCTTTCTTTTCAAATTCGTAGAAAAACTCAGATAGTGTATCACGGAGTATATTGGCGACATTTATGTTCTGCGTTTCAAACCGCTCCTTTCCTTCTATCACTTGGGCATATTCAAAAAGATTGTCCATCAGCAGGGAAAGTGACTGCAAACGATGCTCAATAATATCAATGTACTCCGCCTGTTTGGTGGGAGATTTGTTTTCATCTGTGAGTAGTTGCTGTAACAGCTTGGTATAGCCAATGGCAGATGTCAGCGGTGTCCGCATATCGTGGGAAATGTTGGTAATTGCCCGTTTAAACTCATTGTTCGTCTTTTCACACTCGATGACAATACTTCTGCGTTCATCGAGAATTTCGTTGATATTACAGCAAAGCTCGCAAACGTCCTTGGCGAACGCCTGCGTGGTGAGCTTGCTGTTGGTATCCTCGCTTTTGATAAACTCGAGGTCTTTGTTAATTTGCCGGATATCTCTTTTTAGCATTACTTGATTTCCGCCTTTCTGAACAAAAGTATCCCGCCGATGATACTAAATATCATGTAGATACCGCCAATCATCAGTGCCTTGGGAGTATCGGGGGGAGCACTGCCTCCGGCTAAGGAAAATGTTTTGATTGCTAAGACAATAACATAATCCAAGAGTTTTGCATACCATTCATTATATTCTATGAGAATGGCAATGATAATTGTCGGCAGAAGCGAAAGCATAATATAAATCGTATTCAGAGCGGCAACACTTTTGAAAGCGAACGATACAAACAACCCGACACAAACATAGGCAAACACCAAATAAAACTGCGGCAGGTAAATTTCGGCGATTGCGCTTATATATTCTCCATTGATTTCACCGCCATAGCCATAGAGTATCGTACCTAGGATAATTGGCAAAAACAGATAAACTGCCATCAGCGAAGCACTGACCAACGCCATTAATGAGAACTTGGCAAAGAAGTATTTGTACCTCGATATACCGCTCGATAGTATGTTTTTTACCGCTCCGCTTTGAAAATCAACAGCAACTATGAAAACGATAAAAGGAAGGATGAGATAAATCAAGTTGTCAGTAACATCGGCAAAAATGAAGGGTGCATCCCTTCCGTTCATGGTTATTTCTTGCGGGATGAGTTCACTAACAGTACCATCGGCGTTATAAACTACATCATATCTAATATCACTGTCAACCATTACCCCAATCACTAATCCATCGGCACCGAACAAAACTTGCAGCACTGTCAAGAGTAAAAACACAGCGAGAGCAATATAGACTCCCTTACTTCTAAAAATCCGGTACAAATCAGCTTTGATAATATTACGCATCTTTTTTTCCTCCATTGGCGGGAGTAACCGCTTCGATTAGTGACATAAAATAGTCTTCAAGATTGTCGTTGATTTCAGTCAATGCCGAAACACGCACGCCGTGGGTGTTAAGTGCCAGCGGCACCTCGGCAATATTGTCAAAATAATCATACAGCCTGATTTCGTTGTTGCTTAGTACTTTGTACATGGTGGTGTTAAGTACGGTTTCCAGGACTACCGCCGCTTTTTTGGTGTCATCAACTTTAATCGACAAGCATCGTTGACATTTCTCACGTAATTCAGCGTCGGTCAGTTCCTTAATCATTTTGCCGTCATGGATTATCCCGTAGCGAGTGGCAATGAGTGACAACTCGCTCAGGATATGACTGGAAATCATAAAAGTAATCCCGCGATCGGTACGCAAACGCTTAATCATCTCCCGCATTTCCACTATCCCCATCGGGTCAAGTCCGTTAGTCGGTTCATCTAAGATGATGAAGTCAGGATTACTAAGCAAGGCAAGAGCAAGACCCAGCCTCTGCTTCATACCAAGGGAGAAATTTCTGAATTTCTTCTTGTCGGTATCCATCAGATTGACAGCGGTTAGAGCTTCATCAACGGCAGATTTGTTGGGGATACCTCGTAGCTTGCGATAATATTCAAGGTTTTGCCTTGCACTCAGATGAGGGTAAAGTGCGGGAATCTCCACCACGCTTCCCATGCGGCAACGGGCAGCATTAAGTCCTGATGCCGATGTTTGCCCGAATAGTGAAAGCTCGCCGCTGCTGGCGAAAGTAAGGGCGGTAATCATGCGTATCAGCGTGGTTTTGCCTGCGCCATTTCTTCCTATTAGACCGTAGATGTCCCCTTTTTTGATGACGATGTTGACATTGTCCACAGCACAAGTTGTGCCATAGTGCTTGGAAATACTGTGCGTTTGTAATACAATTTGACTCATGCAATTTTCTCCTTTTCTCCTTTTAGGGTGGTTCTGGTGATTATCTTAAAGCACAAGTCTAAATAAACCATAAACTAAAACTTAAAAAAGTCTTAAATAATTTTTGCGCAAGCTATCAGGACATACCCTCACACTGTGCCTACCAAGAACGAGGGTTATTTATTTTGGTGGTTCATTTTGAAGCCGATGCCCCATACGGTTTGGATATATTCATCGTCGGTATGTTTGTTGATTTTGGAGCGAATCTTGCTGATATGGACATTTATGGTATTATCATCACCCAAATATTCATCGTTCCATACACTTTCATATAAGTTGTTTTTGGTAAAAACCTTTTTCGGATTTTCCATGAGCAAGCGCATGATTTCAAATTCACGCTTGGACAAACCCAGAGCTTTTGCGTTTATAAAACCATCAAACTGTTCCAAATCCAGTATTAACGCCTGAAAACAAAGTTGCTTGGTTTTGACGGGAACACTATCTCGCAACTGGACTTCAATCCGGGCAAGCAGCTCGGAGTTGTCAAAAGGTTTGGTAATATAATCGTTTGCCCCCGCTTTCAGCAAAGCGGTAACGCTTTCTTTGTCACTAACAGCAGTCAGGACGATCACAGGGATGTGGTGGTGCTTTCTTATTTCAGCGAGAACCTCTATCCCGGTCTTGCCCGGCAGCATCAGGTCAAGAAGAACCAAAGAGAACATTCTGTTCTCTGAGAACGATATGTTCTCTGAGAAAGGTTTGTTTTCTAAGTTCTTTTCATTTGGGGAAAGTGAGTAGCTCTGCAACAGTAATATCGCCTCCGTGCCGGAAAAGGCGGCATGGGGGAGGTAATCATGCTGCTGTAAAAGCTCGCATAGCATATTATTTATATAGATGTCGTCTTCAATGACGAAGATTTTTTTCATTTTGGCATACTTAAACTTCTGAACCTATTGTTATTTACATAATATCAGTTTATAGTACAAATATAAAGACTTAATTTGGTTTGTTTATGTAAAGATTTAACTTGGTTTGGTATACATTTGGTTTACATAATAATGGGAACATAATACTATAGTCAACAGCTGTCCCAATTATGTAAACCATAAAACTTTGTAAATAAGATATCGTGTACTATGATTACAGGAGGAAATATGCGTTTTCGTTTTTTGAGTATACTAACACTTTCACTAGTTATAGCTGGTTGTAACAATGGAAGTACTGACTCATCAGAAAAAAGCTTGGATAATAGTAACGATAGTTCAGTTATTTCTATGTATACGGCTTCACCGCTTACGATTCCCCATGAGCAGGTTTTCACGGCGACAGTATCGGGTGATTACCTATATTATGTCACTGGTGAAGACGACAACCTGCTTTTGGTGCGGGTTGACCTCGAAAACCCTAGTTCTTCATATGTTTTCCCGCTAGATATTCCTCTGTTTGATAAAGAACAAGACCCGGACTCCAACTTGGTCATTCCCGATTCATATGTCCGTATAGTTGTAAATGACGATATCGTAGATGACGGGCAAGTGGCACACATACTCGTTTATTCATATGCTAATAATGGGAAGATATCTAGCACTTTTTGGTATCAGATAGCAATGGAAAGTATTGCAGAAAACAATGATGAAAACAGCTACCAAAACATAGGTAGTGAGGTAAGGGGAGTTTTTGATATCAGCGATATATTCAGCAGTATTGATGGTACGGTAAGCATCAATGGCTTCACTATTGACAAAGGAGGCAATGCTTATTTTGCTTTTGGCGATGAGTTAATCGTCTTGAATCAGGACGGCAGTATCGCTTTTCAACTCAATGTCGGCAGGGGTATTCAGGTGCTATTCAATGATTATGAGGGTAATGTCGGGGTCAGTTATCGTGAAGGAATCGCAGATGCGGTCTATACGGCAATCGTTGATTTTGCTGGTCAGTCTTTGACAGGGACACGACGATTCATAGCAGAAACAACGGAAAACTATGAGATAATCAACAAAATCAGCATAGAGACAAGTGATGTATTGTTTGTCGCTGACAAGCATGGGGTATATGATTATTCACTAATTAATGACATAAGCAGCGAACGCTTTACATGGTCAATGGTAGGAATCTACCCGCTATCAATCCATGCTTTTCCCCTATCAGATAATCGGGTATTGGTGACAGATAGCCATAGAGGAAACACACTCGGAAAAACCACTTTCTTTCTGGTTCGCCACATGACTGCTTCAGAAATAGCAGAAGCAATAACGAGACAGGAAAATGTGCGGGTTATCACTTTGGGGATGCTTGGTGAACACATGGATCATATGTTCCAACAAGAGATATCTGATTTTAATCGCAAAAATCCTGATATCCGTATTGAGCTAATCCAGTATGGTACTACTACCCATGCTAGGGATTATGGCGAACAGATGGCAGCATATAATATAGCAATGCTGTCGCTCAATCTCGATATTATCAAGGGACAAGCTCCGGATATTATGTACTTTCGCAATCCCATTGCTTGGGGTCGATATGCGAGAATGGGTGTTTTTGAGGATTTGCATCCCTTTCTGGACAAAGACTCGCTATTTGACTGGGCAGACTATCAGGAAAATGAAATTCGTGCATTTGAGGTCGGGGGTGAGTTGCTAGGTTTCCCGATTGCTTATATGATTACCACGATGATTACCCGGGAAGCAGATGTGCCTTTGTGGAGTACATTTACATCGAATCAAAGGGATTCTAATCAACATATTGCGCTAATGATACCGGATTCATTAAATTTGCATGGTTTTATCGAGTTTGTAGACAGTTTTGGTGCAGATGAAGAGGTCTTTTTTCTTCCGACCAAGCAAGAGGTGCTAAATATTTGTCTCTGGGCAAATGGGGATATCATCGTCGATTGGGATAGTGATGATACTGGCTTTAACCGAGAATTCCTCGAGATAGCACTGGAGTTTGCCAATCGTTATGTTTGTGAAAGCGAGTATCAAAGAAGCGAACGTGAACTGCTAGATATCAGGGCACAACGAGGTGAGGTAAGAGTTCTGGCATCTCAAGCTACTCTTGCCACACCTAGCTTTTTTGATGAATATGCCGCTATTTTTGGCGAAGCGGTTAGCTATGTCGGTTATCCGGCAGAAACAGGCAGCGGTTTTGTGATTTCTGTGGCTGATTATATTACCCTTAGCTCTAACAGTAACGACAAAGAGGCGGCTTGGGCTTTCATCAGCGGATTGATATCAGCTGAGAGTCGATTTGCTTTTATGTTTCGCACCGAGCAGATGATAGCAATGGCTAATAGTATGCGGGGACTTGATTCAAAGGTCAATCGGTCTATACTTTCCAATTCGTATGACATTACTATCTCGGATGCAGGAATTTCAGCTTATCTTGACATTCGCCGGGGTGCGGTAAAAGTCCGTGACTTTGATATGCAAATAGATAATATCATCAAGGAAGAGGCGGGAGCATACTTTAGCGGCGGCAAATCGCTGGATGAAGTTCTCGTCATCATTGAAAACCGGGTTGGGATATATGTAAAAGAGATGAAGTGACGCTAATCCTCTGCCAAGCGGTGGAAAATGATGCAGTTGGGGCGATCAATTTTCATCTCACGCCCGCTCATTGCCATCTGATGGTTCTCCATGTCTACCTTGAAAAAGGTAAGGGTCTTCGTCTCGTGATTGAGGGAGACGAGATGGCGGTTATCGGGGAAAAGCGAGGCTGCTTTAGGATAATCACCGCTTATCGGCAGGCAAAAGGACTTGGTCAGCTTGCCGCTTTCTTTGTCAACATCATATAGAATCACGCTGTTGTCACCGGCGTTGGAACTGACCAGATAACTGCCGTCATATGACATCTTGAGGGCACTGGCGGTTGTTCCCGTGGCATGGTATTTGTTGACGGTGGGAATCGTCTCGATTAGCTCAAAATCGGGGACGAGGGTAGGACTATGTGTATATTTGTAAACACCGACGAATTTTTTCAGTTCATGGACGACATAGAGGTAGTTACCATCACGAGAAAAGAGGCAATGCCGTGGTGCTGATGATTGCTCACTACGGATGATATCAGCTAGTTTTAGCTTCCCGGTTGTGTGGTTCAGCTCATATATATTGACGCGGTCAAGACCGGAATCAGCCTCACAGAGAAACTTGTTGTCCCTGCTCATGCGGGCGCAAGTGATATGGGGGCGGTTGTAACGTTCAGCGGCACTTCCCGGTCCTTTGTGGTAAATTTCTTCAACGATTTCACCAACACTACCGTCTTCGTTAATCCTCAGCACCGTTAGCTTGCCATCATGATAACCGGCAACAAAGAGGAATTGGTCATCATAATCAGTCGATAGATAACAGCCACGCATCCCATTGATGCTCCCGCCACCGATGCTCTCCAACATTCCGTCAGCTAGGATGCGGTGGGCTTCAACGCCGGTATCGGTAATCGAGTAGAGGAAGTTGCGATTGTGCGAGATGGTCAAATATGAAGAGTTATTGATTTCCACTTCACCTTTATCATGAAAACGTCCTTTTTCCAAATCGACATCATAGATTTTGATTCCGCATTTATCCTTACTGCCTGAGGTGTAGGTCGATATATAAGCTACATAACGACTGTTATTTTTCTCCATGTATGTTCCTCCGTACCGAGTTGATTTATTTTCACAAGTATAATATGTTTGTGGAGAAAAAACAATACCTATATGCGAAGGTAGGGGAGGGGGGGATCCATATCCTTGTTCCGGCAATTTCACAAAAGTCAGAAGAAAGATAAGTTCTATTGTATCGACCCACTAGAACACCCCACTAAAGGGCGAATTGCGAACACCCCCAGAACCAAACCACACTTGAAAATCACTAAATATTATGCTATGATTGGTCTGGGTGTACGCAGTATGGTAATCTGTGTATTATTTTGTGTGTTGCAGAAAGGGAGTGCATGGGTCGCGACGAGTCAAAGTTTAAGGAAAGTATCACCTCATCCTTTCACGTAATCGTTGAAAAGAATCGTTTTATGCGGATTCCGGCACTTATCGTCTTTGGTTTTCTCTTGTTTGTTCATGGCATGTGGTTCAGATTTATCAATGGCGGTTGGAAAAAGTATGCTTTTGCCTCTTTCTTGTTGATAAATATTTTGATAGGGGCAAGTTTTGCTTATCCGGTTTTCGGTGATTGGGATGGCTCAGGAAGTGGCGGGTTGATAGCTACAGATGAAGATGAGATAACTAATAACACGACAACAATAACACCTGTTATCGGACAAGTACATGATACAGTTACGATAAAGTCATCGCTGTTTCCCATGGAATCAACAATTGAACTGGCGGCAGAGACGACGGTTCTTGACTCTACCGAGATTGTCCCCGAAGAGTTCCTGTCAAGCGTGGATGATAGTGAATATCTTGTTCTGGAAAGCGAGCAGTATTCATTGGCGGATTTGCTTGCCACCCATGAGTTGATAGTAGACAGATACATTAGTAATGGTGGTGCAGGCGCGACGGGTGATGGTTTTACGGGGTTTTATGCTGATGACTGGCGTTTGATACTGGTAAATAAGCAACGACCACTGCCGAGCGATTATGAGTTTACCCTTGGGACTATCAGCGGCAGTATGATGTGTGAGGAACGGATTATTGATGATTTGCTCAGGATGATGCAAGGAGCAAGTGAGGCGGGGGTCAATCTCGTGATTATCTCAGCTTATCGTGATTTTGATCATCAGCTTTATCTCTTTACGAGAAATATTGACCGCTTCATGCGCCGTGGTTTTTCTTATATAGAAGCTTTCCGGCGGACATCGAGGAGTGTCACCATTCCCGGTTCAAGCGAACACCAGGCAGGGCTGGCGATTGATATCCTATCAAGTGAGTATCGTGTTTTCAATGTCGGTTTTGCCGATACGAAGGCAGGGAAGTGGCTTAATGAGCATAGTCATGAGTATGGGTTTATTCTCCGCTATCCCCGGGAGAAAGAGTATATAACCGGGATAGATTTTGAGCCGTGGCATTTCCGTTATGTCGGCAGGGAAGCGGCACAGGTGATGAAGGAAGAGGGATTGACGCTGGAGGAATTTTGGGATAAGCATGTAAAGTGATGATAAACCATATCATTCTTCCGGCTTTGATGAAATTACCGCAGTAACAAAGGAGACAGTTCATCTAATATGTTTCGCATCACAGCAAAAGACAGATTGGCAAGAAAAGGTGAGTTTGAAACACCACATGGGGTGATTCAAACTCCTGTTTTTATGAACGTGGCAACGGTAGCGGCGATAAAAGGAGCGGTGGCAACAACTGACCTTGAAACTATCGGTACTAGCGTCTGCCTTGCCAACACCTATCACCTGCACTTACGCCCCGGTGACGAAATAATCAAACAGTTGGGCGGTCTTCACCGCTTTATGTCATGGCAGGGACCGATTCTTACTGATTCAGGCGGTTTTCAGGTTTATTCGCTGGCGGCACTTAGGCAAATTACTGATGAAGGTGTTCATTTCCGCTCACACATCGACGGGCGCAAGATTTTCATGGGTCCCAAGGAAAGTATGCGGATTCAGTCCAATCTCGGTTCAACGATAGCGATGGCTTTTGATGAATGTCCCGATGCAAAGGGAGACAAAAACTATATCGCCACCGCCGCTAACAGGACGATGAATTGGCTCAAATCCTGTCTGAGCGAACTGGAAAAATTAAACAATACCCGCGACACAATAAATAAAGAACAGGTGTTATTTGGAATTAATCAAGGCTCAACTCATAGGGATATCCGGATAGAAAACGCCAAACAGATGGTGGAGCTTAACTTATCAGGTTATGCAATTGGCGGCTTGGCAGTAGGAGAGAGTCATGAAGAGATGTACTTTGTCCTCGATGAAGTGATTCCCTTTTTCCCCGATGACAAACCTGTCTATCTGATGGGAGTCGGCACTCCTGCCAATATCCTCGAAGCTATCGGGCGGGGTGTGGATTTCTTCGATTGCGTATATCCCAGTCGCAATGGCAGGCATGGACATCTATATACCAATCATGGCAAAATCAACCTTTTTAATGCTCAATATGAAAGTGATGAACGTCCAATTGAGGAGGGGTGCGTTTGTCCCGCTTGTCAGCGTTACTCACGTGCTTATATCCGTCATTTGCTAAAAAGTAAGGAAATGCTGGGGATGCGCTTGGGTGTTCTTCATAATCTATACTTCTATAATCAAATGATGAAAGAAGCCAGGGAAGCGATAACGGCAAGGCGGTTTGGCGAGTATAAGCGAACAAAACTGGCGGCATGGGAGGATTTGTGAGGAAGCTAATGCATGAACCATGCATGAGCAACGACTATTTTCTCCTTGTCACGAGGGTGTGTTTTGTGTATGATGGGAGTTAGTGTGGTTTGCAACCAAAATTGAGCAAGAGAGGCATAGATTATGAATGGTATTTTATTAGCGAATGGAGCGGGTGAAGCAGGCTTTTTTGGAATGGGGGGAATGATAATATATCTGATAGTCATTTTTGGCTTCATATATATGTTCATGATGCGCCCGCAACGAAAAGAACGCAAGCGAATGCAGGATTTATTGGCTCAACTGGCGGTTGGTGATGCGGTGATGACCAGCAGTGGCTTTTATGGAACGGTTATTGATATCAATGACGATACGGTAATCATTGAGTTTGGCAATAACAAGAACTGCCGGATTCCCATGCAAAAAACAGCTATTACCCAAGTCGAAAAAGCCAGTACTGACTAAGTAGTGTTTGATGGGGAGTTCTGGCACTTTATTATAGCGGGAGTCCCATCTCCCTCTGGGAAATAACCTCCGGCATTTTCTAACGTTGGAGGTGTACTTGGTTGTCAAGGAATAGCAGATGAAGTCAGAAAAACTACAAATTGCATATATAGACGGGGACGGTATCGGTCCGGAAATAATCACCGAAGCGAGGAAAGTACTCACCCGCATGGCAGATATCTTCGGGCATCAGATAACTTTTGTCCCGGTGCTGATGGGCGGAGCATCCATTGATATACATGGAGAACCGCTTACCGAGGAAGCGATTAGAATCGCTAGGAGTGCTGATGCGGTTTTGTTGGGGGCAATCGGCGGTGATGCGATGACATCACCTTGGTATCAGTTACCGCCGCAGCTACGCCCGGAAGCAGGACTTTTGCGCTTACGCAAGGAGTTGGGTGTGTTTGCCAACTTGCGTCCGGTTTTTCTTTATAATGAACTGCGCAAAGCCTGTCCGCTAAAAGAAGAAATCATCGGTGACGGCTTTGACATGATAATCGTCCGTGAACTCACAGGCGGTCTTTATTTTGGCGAACGACAGACAATCATTGAGAACGGAGTCAGAAAAGCCGTAGATACGTTGGTATATGATGAAAATGAAATCAGACGGGTGGCACAACGGTCATTCTTGATAGCGATGGATAGGAAAAAAGAACTCGTCAGTGTCGATAAAGCTAATGTCCTTGATTCATCACGCCTTTGGCGAACGGTGGTAAATGAAGTGGCAGTTGATTATCCGGAGGTAAAGCTTACGCACATGCTGGTTGATAACTGTGCGATGCAATTGGTCATGAATCCGGGGCAGTTCGATGTCATTTTGACGGAAAATATGTTTGGTGATATATTGTCTGACGAAGCCAGTGTTCTCAGCGGTTCGATCGGGATGCTGCCGTCAGCATCACTGGGAAGCCCGGCATTTGCAAAGACAGTGAGCGGGGAAAAATCACTTCATGAAACATCACGAAGCAATGCTGTCTTTGGTCTTTATGAACCCTGCCACGGCTCAGCACCTGATATTGCCGGGCTTGATATCGCCAATCCCTTGGCGGCTATTCTTTCAGCGGCGATGATGCTGCGGTATTCATTTGCCATGGAAGCCGAAGCGACGGCAATCGAAACAGCGGTGGGTAGTGTTTTGCGTGATGGATATCGAACCAAGGATATCATTGATACCGATAGCGGCGGCAAGGTGACAGCTACCGGGGAAATGGGAAGTTTGGTAGCGGCAAGGATAGCATTGCCGCAGTAAGCGAGAGTGAGAGGCATTTATGAGAAGTGATAAAATCAAAAGCGGTAACGAACGTGCCCCGCACCGGAGCTTATTGAAGGCTCTGGGATATACTGATGCAGAACTAAAACGTCCCTTGATTGGGATAGTCAGCTCATATAATGAAATCGTTCCCGGTCATATGAACTTGGACAAAATATGCGAAGCGGTCAGGGTCGGGGTGACTATGGCAGGGGGAACAGCGTTCATGTTCCCGGCGATAGCGGTCTGTGACGGATTGGCGATGGGGCATATCGGCATGAAGTACTCGCTGGCAACCCGTGAGCTTATCGCTGATTCTACCGAGTGCATGACCTTGGCACACGGTTTTGACGGCTTGGTAATGATACCCAATTGTGACAAAAATGTCCCCGGTCTATTGATGGCGGCGGCACGGCTCAATATCCCCACTATCTTTGTTTCCGGCGGTCCGATGTTGGCGGGCAAAGTGGCAGGGGAGGAAAAGAGCCTGTCATCAATGTTTGAAGCCATCGGCAAGGTAGCGGTAGGTGAGCTAAGTGAAGATGAACTCGCAGAACTGGAGGACAATGCCTGTCCAACTTGCGGCTCATGTGCAGGCATGTATACCGCCAATTCCATGAACTGTCTAGCGGAGGCTCTCGGTATGGCACTCAGCGGCAACGGTACTATCCCCGCTGTTTATTCAGCACGTCTTCGCCTTGCCAAAGAGACAGGACAGCAAATAATGGATTTGATAACACATGATATTAAACCACTTGACATTATGGTAAAAGCAGCGTTTATCAACGCTATCTCTGTGGACATGGCTCTTGGTTGCTCCACCAATACCATTCTTCACTTGTTGGCGATAGCTCGTGAAGCGGGGATTCCCCTCGATTTGGCTCTCATTGATTCAATTTCAGCGCAAACCCCGAACCTATGCCATTTGGCTCCGGTGGGAGCGACACATATTGAGGATTTGCATACAGCGGGTGGTGTTCATGCTGTAATGAAAGAACTCGACTCGTTGGGATTGTTAAATACCGAGGTCATTACTGTCAATCGCAAAAGCGTAGGCGAAAACATAACAGGTGTTATCAATAGGGATGAAGAAGTGATCAGATTTGCCGCCAGACCTTATTCACGGACAGGAGGAATAGCGGTTCTTTATGGTAATCTCGCCGCCGAGGGCTGTGTAGTCAAACGGTCGGCGGTCGTTGATGAGATGTTGGTTCATGAAGGCCCGGCGAGAATATTTGACTGTGAAGAGGATGCACTAAAAGCAATGACGGACAAAAAGATTGAAAGTGGTGATGTGGTCGTAATCCGTTATGAGGGTCCCAAAGGGGGACCGGGAATGAGAGAAATGCTGAGCGCAACGGCGATGCTTACGGGAATGGGTCTGGGTGAAAAAGTAGCACTCATTACCGATGGACGTTTTTCGGGAGCTTCAAGGGGTGCGGCAATCGGTCATGTTGCCCCGGAAGCGGCAGTTGGCGGTACGATAGCCTTACTTGAGGAAGGCGATATCATCAGTATCGATATTCCCATGAATCAGTTGAATGTACGCCTTAGTGATGAAGAACTGGAAAAGAGGCGCAGCACATGGAAACCACTTGAGCCGGAAATTACCGACGGTTATTTGCACAGATATCGTCACCTGGTAGGCAGTGCCAGTGAAGGTGCGGTTTTGTCAATTGATTGAACTTAGATACTAGAGGATTAACCTGTCTTTAGTGAGCATATCTCAAAAAGAGATGACCCCATCACTAAAGGCTGAGTACATTTACACAAATATCATCAGGAGTGAAACAAATGAAATATCAAGGAGCGGAAATAGTCGTAAAGTGTCTGTTAGAGCAAGGTGTCGATACCGTCTTCGGTTTTCCCGGCGGGACGATACTCAATGTTTATGATGTCCTATATCGCTATCAAGACCAAATCAAGCATATTTTGACGGCTCATGAACAGGGAGCTGCCCATGCCGCTGATGGTTATGCTCGGGCAACCGGTAAGGTAGGGGTTTGTCTGGCTACCAGCGGTCCGGGAGCGACTAATTTGGTCACGGGCATTGCTACTGCCTACATGGACTCGATCCCGCTCATTGCCATCACTTGCAATGTGGCTTTACCGCTGTTGGGAAAAGATTCATTTCAGGAAATTGACATTGCCGGGGTGACTACCCCGATTACCAAGCACAATTATATCGTCAAGGATGTCACCTTGCTTGCGGCGACGATACGCAAGGCTTTTGCCATCGCTGCCAGCGGCAGACCGGGCCCGGTACTGATTGATATCACCAAGGATGTCACTGCCACCATGTGCGAGTATGTTGAAGAAAAAAATATTAAAGAGAATAAAATAACATCCGTTACTATGACTACCAAAAAAAGAACACCAAGAACCGATCCCCCGCCGTCAAATCAGGGATTTGGCGTGACATTCACCGCTGAAGACATCAACGGTGCTGCCAAGCTGATTGCGGAATCGACTAAACCTTTCGTTCTTCTGGGGGGTGGGGTCATCACAGCGGCGGCGACTTCTCAGGTAGCAGAGTTGATAGGGTTAATTGATGCTCCTGTTTGCGATACCCTGATGGGAAAAGGAGCATTTGACGGCACGAGTGAGTACTATACCGGTATGATAGGGATGCATGGTACGAAAGCATCGAACCTTGGAGTCAGCGATTGTGATTTACTCATAGCCCTTGGGGTGCGTTTTTCTGATCGTGTCATCGGTAATGTGACAAGGTTTGCCGCCAAGGCAAAGATACTTCATATCGATATCGATGCTGCCGAAATCAACAAAAATGTCCTGTCTGCGGCGGCAATCGTAGGCGACCTAAAGGAAGTCTTGGAAAAGCTCATCCCTGCCATCAAACCAAAGAAGCACAAAGATTGGTTGGCTTTTATTAATTATTTGAAAATGCGTCATCCCCTTGACTATAATCAAAACGATTTGTCCTGCCCTTTTATCATCGAAGAACTCTATCGTTTGACTGATGGCAATGCGATTATTTCTACTGATGTCGGACAACACCAAATGTGGACGGCACAGTACTTTCGCTTTACCAAACCACGTACTTTCCTCACTTCCGGCGGTTTGGGGACGATGGGATACGGTCTGGGGGCTATTATCGGTGCCAAAAGCGGGTGTCCTGACAGTATCTGTATCAATATCGGCGGTGACGGTTGTTTTCGTATGAACATGAATGAACTGGCGACGGCAAGCCGCTATAATATCCCCATTATCCAAATCATCATCAACAATCATGTGCTGGGAATGGTACGGCAATGGCAAACCCTATTTTATGATAAACGTTACTCGCAGACAGTTTTGCGGGACAAAGTGGATTTTGCGGTAGTGGCAAAAGGATTGGGTTGCGAGGCATTTAAGGTGACGAAGAAAGAGGAATTTGCCCCCGCTTTCATGAAAGCTCTGGCAATGGGTAAGCCAACAGTCATTGAATGTATCGTTGATGAAGATAACAAAGTGTTTCCGATGGTCTCACCGGGAGCAGCGTTAAGTGATGTGTTTGACGAAAGTGATATGGAGGTTTAGATGAAGAGAGTATACAATTTTTCGGCAGGACCGGCGGTTTTACCGGAAGCAGTCTTGAAAGAAGCGGCGGATGAGATGCTGGACTTTGCCGGAAGCGGAATGTCGGTGATGGAGATGTCACACCGCTCCAAGATTTACGATGAAATCATCAAGGAAGCCGAGAGCAACCTACGCCGTTTGGCAGGTATTCCTGCGGAATATAAGGTTTTGTTTTTGCAAGGTGGTGCGAACCTGCAGTTTGCGATGGTTCCCATGAACTTGATGAAAAACAAGAAAGCGGCTTATATTATTACAGGCGAATGGGCAAAAAAGGCATGGCAGGAAGGACAGATTTATGGTGAAGCAGTCGTTGTTGCTTCCTCGGCTGATGACAATTTTTCATATATTCCCGACTGTCAGGACTTGGCGATACCCGCTGATGCCGATTACCTTCATTATTGTGAAAATAACACTATCTACGGTACGAAATTTTGGCAAATGCCGAATGGAAAGGGTAAACCCTTGGTTGTGGATATGTCTTCGTGCTTTTTGTCAGAGCCGCTTGATATTACCAAATATGGATTGATTTATGCCGGAGCGCAAAAAAACTTCGGTCCCGCAGGGGTGGTGACGGTAATCATCCGTGAGGATTTGATTCCTGAAGTATGCTTGCCGGGTACGCCGACGATGATGCGCTACAAAACCCACGCTGATGCCGCTTCACTTTATAATACCCCTCCGGCATACAGTATTTATATCTGTGGAAAAGTCTTCACATGGCTGCTTGCCCAAGGTGGTTTGGGGGCAATGAAAGAAAAAAATGAAAAAAAAGCAGGTGTTATTTATAACTATCTCGACAAAAGCACTCTATTTAAGGGAAATGTTCGCCGCTCCGACCGTTCCTTGATGAATGTCTGCTTTGGCAGCGGTAATACGGCACTTGATGAAAGATTTGTAAACGAAGCCAAGGCGGCGGGCTTTGACAATCTCAAGGGTTATCGTACTGTTGGCGGCATGAGGGCAAGTATTTATAATGCGATGCCGATTGCCGGGGTAGAGAAGCTAGTAGATTTTATGGAAGGTTTTGAGAAGAAAATTAAAGGTTGAGCTACGCAAATTAGAAAGAGAAAGAGGTATTTTATGTTTAAGTATCATTGTCTGAATCCAATTGCCGAGGCAGGGCTTATCTGCTTTCGTCCCGAGTTTCAACAAACAGATGATTTGAGTAATGCCCAAGGTGTCCTTGTCCGTAGTGCCTCGATGCACGATTTGGATATCTCAACGGGGGTGTTGGCGGTAGCTCGTGCCGGTGCCGGTGTCAACAACATTCCTTATGAACGCTATGCAGGACAAGGGATAGTCGTATTTAACACCCCGGGGGCAAATGCGAACGGGGTCAAAGAGTTGGTGATAACAGGGATGCTTCTGGCAGCCCGTGATATCGTCGGCGGTATCAATTGGGTACTAGAAAACAAGGCTGATAAGGAGATTGCCACCGCTGCGGAAAAGACGAAGAGCCGCTTTGCGGGAACAGAGCTTGCGAACAAAAAGCTGGGTATCATCGGTTTGGGAGCAATCGGCGGGCCGGTTGCCAATCTTGCCCGGCAAATGGGAATGGAAGTTTATGGTTACGACCCTTATCTGTCTGTTGATGCTGCTTGGAATTTGAGTCGTGATGTCAAACACGTTTTTGATGTCAACCTGATTTTCTCCGAATGTGATTTCATTACCATTCATGTACCGCTCACCGATGATACCCGTCATATCATTGACCAAAAAGCACTTGCGACCATGAAAGAAAATGTCATCTTACTCAATTTTTCCCGAGATTTGCTGGTTGACGAAGCGGCAGTAGTTGCGGCTCTGGCGGCGGGCAAAGTGCGTAAATACGTTACCGATTTCCCGACCCCGATTACGGCAGGGAAAGAGGGTTGTATCGTCATCCCCCATTTGGGAGCATCGACGGAGGAATCGGAAGAAAACTGCGCACGGATGGCAGTCAAGCAAATGATGGAATATCTTACTAATGGTAATATCATCAACAGCGTGAATTTTCCCGATGTTGATATGGGAATATGCCGTCAAAAAGGACGAGTGGCAGTTTTTCATGATAATGTTGCCAATGTCATCACCCAGTTGACGGCATCTTTTGGCGGACAGGGTATCAATATTTCTGATATGGTCAACAAATCAAAGGGAGCGCACGGCTACACGATGCTCGATATCGAAGCGGAGACGACTGTTGATACGGTGAAAAAACTAGAGGTTATCGAGGGTGTGTCGCGGGTTAGAGTGGTGAAATAAGCTTGCAAAACAAAGCAAAAGTTGCTATAATTATTAGCGAAACCGTGTTCACTAAAAGCAAAGCAAATAATAGGAGTGAGTGTGAATAACAGACTCTACAAAATGATGAACTGGCCGGAGATAGAGGCAGTCGTTTATTCCGAGACCAATCATCCCCATGAAATACTGGGAGCGCACCCCGCAGGAACAGGCTCATTGCTGCAAACATTCCAGCCGGGGGCAACAAAGGTGATGGCAACAGTCCGTGATGCCAATGATCCCTACAAACTTGCCACCTACAAGATGTCCCTTGCCGATGAGGAGGGCTTTTTCGCTTGCCTCGTACCCGGCAAAAAGGTGGATTGCTACACCTTAACGGTGACATACAGCGAAAACGAGGAAAAGGAAATAAATGATGCCTATGCGTTTTCTCCCGATTTCATCAGCGACAGGGATATCGAACGCTTTAGTGCCGGGATTCACTATACCATTTATGAAAAACTGGGAGCACATCCGAAAACGATACGAAATGTGGCAGGAACTACTTTTGCCGTCTGGGCACCGGGGGCAGTTAGGGTCAGCGTTGTTGGTGATTTCAACGCTTGGGATGGACGTATCCATCAGATGCAACGCTTGGGTGACAGCGGTATATTTGCCATTTTCATTCCCGGGGTCAGTGTTGGTGATTTATATAAGTACGAACTCAAAGTTCCCGGGGGTTTGGTGTATTTGAAGTCCGATCCTTACGCTTTTGGACAGCAGCTTCGTCCCGATACGGCATCGGTAGTCCGGGGAGCGCATCGCTATTCCTTTGATGATGCTGAATGGATGTCGATTCGTGCCGCCCGACAGGGAGAGGAAGCACCAATCAATATCTATGAGCTGCATCTGGGTTCATTCCGGCAACACAAGGCGGATGACAGTGATACGAGTGGTCATCAAGTTAGCAACAATAAAAATAACACATGTTATCTTAATTACCGTGAGTTAGCCCCCTTAGTGATTGAACATGTGAGGGAAATGCGCTATACACATATTCAATTGATGCCGCAAATGGAGCATTATGATGATGATTCATGCGGGTTTTTAGTAACTGGTTTTTATGCTCCGACGGCAAGACATGGTGATGCCGCAGATTTTGCTTACTTTGTCAATGAAATGCACCGTGCCAATATTGGTGTCATCGCCGAATGGGTTCCGGCATATTTTTCTGCTGAGGATTTTGCCCTGATGGCATTTGATGGCACATGTCTTTATGAACACCTTGACCCGAGGCAGGGTCGGCATCCGTATAATGGTGCGTATTTGTTCAATTACGGTCGTCCTGAAGTGTCCAATTTTTTGCTTGCCAATGCTCTTTATTGGTTGGAAAAGTTCCATCTTGACGGAATCAAAATTGGTGATATGGCGGCGATGCTTTATCTGGATTATGGGAAAAGTGAAGGTGAATGGATTGCCAATATCTATGGAAGCAATGAAAATCTGGAGGCAGTCGAGTTTCTGAAGCATTTGAGTTCAATGGTTCACGGAAGAAACCCCGGTGTTTTGTTGATAGGAGAGGAAAAAACGGGATGGCCAAAGCTTACCACCTCTCTCAAAAAAGGCGGACTCGGTTTTTCATTCAAATGGAATAATGGATGGCTTCAGGACTTTCTCCGTTATCTGGAGTTTGACCCATATTTCCGCGCCCATCATCATCCCGAGCTGACGTTTAGCATGATTTATGCTTATAGCGAGCGTTTCATGGTCGCTATTTCACATGAAGAGGTAAGTGCAGGCAAACCGGGACTGATTGGCAGAATGCCCGGACATATCAAGGATAAGTTTGCCAATCTGCGTCTTGCCTATGCTTATCAAATCATGCATCCCGGCAAAAAGCTACTGTGCATGGGACAGGATTTGGCAGCATTTAGTGGATTTGAGGCAAGCCGTGAAGTGAAGTGGTCGTTGCTTGAACATGAAGAACACCAAAACCTCAATCAGCTGTGCAAAGAGTTGAATGACTTTTACCGCAAAAACCCTGCCCTTTTCGTGCTTGACCATGACCCGGCAGGCTTTAAGTGGATAAGCTGTATCGCCGCCGACAAGTGTATGCTGTCATTTATGCGCAAAAGCCGCAAGCAAGAGGAAACCCTTTATATCATCGCCAATTTTGCCAATGTCAGACAAAGCTTTGACATCGGGGTCATGAACGATGGCAAATATCGTGAAGTCCTGAATACTGACGAGGAGCGTTTCGGCGGTGGAGGCAGGACGAACAAGAAAGCTCTGATTACTAAGGAATATGAAGTGGATGATTTCCCTTATGCGTTTACGATGGTAGCCGCGCCTTTGTCACTTTCGGTCTTCACTTATGAGCCTTTCAGTGAAAAGGAAAGAGAGACCCGCCGTAAACGGCGTGAGACACAGATAAAACAGCGACTGGCTGAGGAAAAAGCTGCTGTTGAAGAAAAGGTGATGGCAGAGATAATGGCTTTGGAAAAGGAAATAAATGCCAGCAAAGCCGCAGCCAAACAACGTATCTCCGAAGAAATATCTCGTGCTGAGCAAAAAGCCGCCGCCGAGCTTGACCGCCTCTTTTCGATAGACCACCCCAAGACGGCGAATATCGAAAAGCTGAAGGCAGGAAAGATAAAGAAGGGGTAAGGGAGCTTTGCTCCGTAAACTCGTGTACCCGCATATTCTGTAATGTAAACCAGAACACAAAAGAATAACATGCTCTATTGTTATTCTTTAGCACTAAGAGTTTGCTCCGCAAACTCGTGTGCACGCTTCCGTGGCTCAGTTGGTAGAGCGACGCATTCGTAATGCGTAGGTCACCGGTTCAAATCCGGTCGGAAGCTGTGGGGATTAATGTATAAAGTTACCTGTGCCGAAAAATATTGACAAGGACTGATACTTTAACGTATAATAGATATCAATAGGAGATAGTGAGTGTACGAGGTCTTTTTTTACGAAGATAAGGATGGAAAGAGTCCTATCTATGAATATTTGCAAGTTTTGTCAGGACGTGTAGATAAAGATAGCCGGATTAACTATAATAAAATAAATGATTATATTGAGGTATTGAGCCGATACGGAAAAGCAGCGGGAGAGCCTTACATAAAACATATTGATGGCGATATATGGGAGCTAAGACCGATAAGGGGAAGAATATTTTTTGCAAGTTGGATAGATAATAGTTTTATTTTACTTCATTACTTTATAAAAAAAAGCCAAAAGACTCCACTACGTGAAATAGATCAAGCCAAACGCAACCTGAATGATATTCGTGAAAGGAGCGGACGAAGATGAGAACATGGAAAGAAGCCAGAGCGGATATTTATACTACTGAGGAAATTATAGAGAGTGATTTGAGAGTAGCCATAATTGGAGAGTTAATTACCGCAAGAAATGAAAAAAACATTTCACAGCGAGAGCTTGAACGGCTAAGCGGTGTTAAACAACCTGTCATTTCACGAATGGAGACGGGGGAAAACATACCACAACTTGATACGGTATTAAAGGTATTGGGAGCATTGGGTAAGACACTTTATGTAGGAGATATTACCCCATCGCTACTAGTATGTGAACCCATGAACGAGAACTATTCAGTATTACAAGAGCAAAAATGAAACCAGACAGACAAACAATAAAAAAACACCTGTTATTTACATTAGTGGCAGCAATCCTTGGTGTAGCCTCGGGGATTATCGTGTGGCTCTTTTTGCGAGTCCTGACACAGGGGAGTGAGTTCATCTGGGAAGTAGTGCCGGAGCAATTTTCCTTTTCTGCATATCCGCTGGTGATATGTACAGTCGGCGGCTTGCTGGTTGGTTGGTGGCGCAAACGCTTCGGTGATTACCCCGAAGATTTAGAAAATGTAATGACAAAAGTAAAGGCAAACGGACGTTACGATTCCAACCGTGTCATCGTGATATTCGTGGCGGCGTTACTGCCACTTTTGTTTGGTGCAAGCCTTGGACCTGAAGCAGGTTTGGTTTGCGTGATAGCAGCCCTCGCTACCTACGTGGGTGATCGTTTCAAGTATCTGGCAAAAGAAATGGAAGAACTGCCGGTCATGGGTATCTCGGCAACGCTGGGGGTACTTTTCTCCGCCCCGCTTTTTGGCTTCATTGCCCCGATTGAGGGCGAAGCCGATAACCTGACCTTTCCCAAGCGGCAAAAAGTGGTAATTTACTTGGCAACCATTCTTTGCGGACTGGGAACGAACTACCTCTTGGTAAACTATATCGGCGGCGGATTTGCGATTGCCCGCTTTGAAACTTCACAGGTAGGCACTACTGAACTCATCTGGGCAGTACCGCTGGCACTGGTGGGGATATTATCTGGTCTGTTATACCACTTACTGGCAAGGGGAACGCAGTGGTGCATCCGCCCGTTGGAGCGTTTCCCCATTTGGCTCGCCATCACCGGCGGCGCATTACTGGGCTTGATTGCCATTTTTGACCCTTATGCTCTCTTCTCCGGTGAGCATGGCATGTTTGTCATTATTGATGAATGGACAACGATGGGGGCAATTGCCTTACTCCTCATCGGCTTAGTGAAACTTTTTGTTACCAATGTCTGTCTCGCCAGCGGTTGGCGGGGAGGACATATCTTTCCCGTGATTTTTGCGGGGGTATGTATCGGTTTCGGGATGGCGAAACTTACCGGAGTTGATGCCGTGTTTGCCGTAGCGGTGGTTTCCACATCATTATCCGCAGCCGTCATCAAAAAGCCTATCGCCGTGATTTTAATTATGTTGCTTTTATTCCCCATTAAGGAGATAATCATTTTAACTGCCGCCGCTTTCATTGGCGCAGCTTTACCGCTTGATGGACGGGGAAAACAATTGACCAAAGGTCATTGATATAGAATGTAAATTGGATATTCACAGTCTTGTGAGAGCAAAAGAGGAGGAACAAATGGCAAAGGAATTACAAAGTGTACAGGAAAAAGTAAGCGGCATGTCCGGAATAATGAAACTATTGGCATTTGTCGTATTTGTGGCAATGGTAGCGGTTGGATTCGTTTTAATCTTTAAACCAGGCTTGATTATTCTCTTGTTCCCATTTACTGTCGGTGTTATTGGACTGTTCTTGTTACTTCGTTATCTGAGAATGGGCGAACGCAGAAGCGGTTGGGATTTAATCAGCGCAATTATCAATATCGTCTTTGCTGTAATCATACTTCTCAATCCCGAGGGTAGTTTGGGCTTATACGTGATGATTGAGGTGATGGTTGCTATCTGGGCGATTTACATGGGCTTTTCCAACATCTTCGGGGCGTTTGGTAACAAGCGTGAGCAAACAGGCAAGAGCGGTCTATGGATGATAATTGGCGGTATATTGGCGTGTATCTGCGGATTCTTCCTTTTGGGCAGACCGATACTCGGAACCGGAGTGATGCTGTTCACCGCATCAATTTGGGGTGGTGTCACCTTGGCAATGGTAGGTTTCGCCGGATTGGCAGCAGTTTTGTCAGGCAAAAAGTCAGCCACTGCTGATGAAAAAGCCGAGTAAGATGTTTTTAGAAGTACTTGTAACAGCGAAAGTATGAAACTACGATTTAGAAAACAGGCGGTCATTTCCCGTTGACCGCCTGAAAAGGTATGATGACAGAAATGGAACACGAACCGAACAAAAAAATCGCCCTCGTGATTGATGCAGAAAACACCAGCGTCAAATATCTGGCGGGGATACTAAAAGAACTTAGCGAGTATGGCTTCGTCACTTATAAGAGGATGTACGGTGATTTCACCGACGATAACCTCCGTGGTTGGAATACACAAGCGATGGAACATGCCATCGTCCCGATTCAACAACCACGCTATTCCAAAGTGAAGAATGCCGCTGATATCATGATGGTAATTGATGCGATGGACATACTCTATACGGGTAATGTCGATGGCTTTTGTATAGTATCTTCTGACAGCGATTTCACCCGCCTCGTCAATCGTCTGCGTGAGGGGGGAATGATGGTTATTGGCATGGGCAAAAGTGATGCCTCGAAGACCCTGAAAGCCGCTTGTACCAAGTACATTATTTTGGAAACCATCGGCGAGAACAATGAGGTGATTGCTGACAGCAGTGCAATTGTCGCCCTTAGTGAAATCAAGCATATCATCATGGAAATCGTCCAACAATGTGAGGATCGCCGTGAGCGGGCGGGACTGGGCGGGGTCAAAAGCCAAATCCAGCGAATGCATACTGATTTTGATGAGCGCAACTACGGCTATTCTTCGATGACTACCTTTGTAAAAGATATGAAAGAGTTCGTGGTCGTAAGTGAGAAAAATGCCGTCTATGTGGAACGCAGAAGCGATCAGGAAAATCGTGATGAGGTGGAGAGCTTCATTATTACCAGTGTCCGCAAAAAGGAGTTGGGTTTGAGTCAATTGGGGCAAAAAGTACATAGCAAGTTCACCGATTTTGACCCAAGGCACTTTGGTTACTCACAATTTGCCCGCTTTGTCGCCAATATTCCCGGAATCACGATTGTTGAACATTCGGCATCAAAGAAGAGCGTGGTATATGAAGTCACCAAGGAAAGCAAAGAAGACCAAAATGACAGACAATAAAGCGAATGAAAACAATATTGTAAATGATACAAAGAGGTTTAACCCTTTTGAATGGTTGTTTCGATTGTTAAAAGGGATAGTCGTCGGCATCGGCTTCATCGTACCCGGGATTAGCGGGGCAGCTTTGGCGGCAATTTTCGGCTTTTATGAGGAACTACTGAGCTTCGTTGGCAATTTGACCAAGGACTTTACCAAAAACCTGCGCTTTTTCCTGCCGATAGGTATCGGCGGTTTCGCCGGGGTAATCCTTGGTTCAAGGGTCATGGGCGACTTCTTCAAAATCGCTGAGATACCGCTGATATGGTTCTTTGTCGGCTGTGTTTGTGGAATCATGCCGGGACTTTTTGCCAAGGCAGGTCAAAACGGAAGAAGAAAAGTCCATCTAGCGATAGCGGTGGTTTCCTTTATCCTGATGGGAGCATTGATGCTCGCTCTCCAGGGGGGACTGGAGACGGTCAACGTCCCTACTGAGCAGATGTGGGTGTGGTTTTTCGTCGGCGCATTGATGGCGCTTAGTGCAGTCATTCCCGGTTTTAGCACAGGGACATTGCTGATTTACTTGGGTATATACGGCGAGGTAATGGATGGTATCGGCAATCTCGTTCTACCCATTTTGATTCCGGTTATGATTGGGGCAGTAGTTTGTGCCTTTTTGGTGGCAAAAGTTTTTGACCGCCTCTTCAAAAAATATCATGCGGGTATGTATCATTTCGTGATTGGGCTTATCCTCGCCTCGACGGTAATCATTATCCCATGGAATGGAAAAATCTTGGAAAACGGCGATATTGCCAGTTATGACCTCAGTATGGTACTTTTGTCAATAGTGTCTGCACTCTTGGGTGCGGCATTGGGGGCTTTCATGTGGATAATGGAGAAAAACTTTACGAAAACAACAAGAAAGGAAAGCTAGTATGCAAAACAACAGTATCTTTTGCCAGGCATGTGGCAGCGAACAAGGGCGAGGTAACACATTTTGCCTTAATTGTGGGGAACGGCTTCAGATAGTTACCGAAAATCCCTACCAGAATCCCGCGTATGAAGCGGCGGCGATTCCCACCGTTACCGGTGAGGTAGTCCCACCACCACCGCCATCAGCGACTACCAACAATCCCTATCAAAGTGAGCCTGGCAGCACCTATCAAGCACCGCCGGTATATACCCAAACTAATACTGCTGCCGTAAGAAAAAATGGGGGATTGGCAATAGCATCCTTGGTATGCGGTATCGTCTCACTTCCTTGTTGTTATGCGGGAATTGGTGTAGGAATTGCGGCGGTAATTCTGGGTATCATCTCATTAACAAAAAAGCAAGAGGGACGTGGCTTGGCAATTGCAGGAATTATCATGGGGGGAATCGGTTTCTTCATATGGTGTGCCATCGTGATATTTGGAGTTTATAGTGCCTTCTTCGCCACTGAAGTCCTCGAGAATATTTGGTATCAGTATTATTAGGAAATAGCGGGGCAAACCATATCGACAGTTTAGTGCCGATTAACTTAACCGCCAATGACATTTGTTGATGGAGCAATATAATGAATCTGGCACTTAGTGAAAAAACATTGATGCAGGTGGATAAACCGGCTCGCTATATCGGCAATGAGGTAGGTAGTATCATCAAAGAAAAAAGCAAAGTTGCGATTAGGTTCGCACTTTGCTTTCCTGACCTATATGAGATAGGAATGTCCAATCTGGGAATCCAGATACTCTATGGCTTACTCAATAGTTATGATGATGTATGGTGTGAGCGGGTTTTCTCGCCGCAGCATGATTTGGAACAAATTATGCGCGAGCAGAAGATTCCGCTCTTTTCCCTCGAATCACAAGAGTCAATCTCTCAGTTTGATTTCCTCGGAATTACGATCCAGTATGAGATGTGCTATAGCAATATCTTACAAATTCTTGATTTGGCAGGGATAACCCTACTGGCAAAAGACAGACGTGAAGATGAACCGCTTATCATCGGCGGCGGTCCGTGTTGCTACAATCCCGAACCGCTTGTTGATTTTTTTGACCTTATCTATATTGGCGAGGGTGAGGTCATGCTCCGGGAACTGATGGACAAATATCAGGCAAACAGAGAAAACGGCGGCAGTCGTGAAGACTTTCTCTACGAGGCAGCGATGCTTGCAGGGGTTTATGTCCCCCGCTTTTATGAGGTGGAGTATCACGAAGACCATACTATCGCCGCCAGACGGCTGCTAAGGGCGGGAGTACCCATGCAGGTCAAAAAAGTAGCTTGCCCGGATTTGACTGATACCTTTTATCCGACCAAGCCGATTGTGCCTTTTATTCAAACCACCCATGACCGCGGCGTACTTGAGATTATGCGTGGTTGCCCGCGCAAATGCCGTTTTTGTCAAGCAGGGCATGTCTATGGCAAAAAGCGTGAGCGAAAAGCAGAGGATTTGGTGGTCATTGCAGAGGAAATACTAAAGAACACCGGCTACGATGAAATCGGACTCAGTTCACTTAGTTCCAGTGATTATTCGCAGCTCAAAGAGTTAACCGACGCATTGATGGACAGATTGGGACAAACACGGACGAATATTTCCTTGCCCTCACTCAGGATTGACTCAATTTCGCTGGATATCATGAAAAAAGTTCAAGATGTTCGCAAAAGCAGTTTGACCTTTGCCCCCGAAGCAGGCAGTCAAAGACTTCGTGAAGTAATCGGCAAGGGACTTACCGAAGAGACGATACTGACGGGAGCGAGAGCTGCCTTTAGTAGTGGGTGGCGGCGAGTGAAGCTCTATTTCATGCTTGGTTTGCCAACAGAGCAAGAGGAAGACATCCTCGCAATCGGTGATCTGGCAAACAAGATAACCGCTGAGTATTATGATACCGTACCGAAGAGTGAACGCCTTGGCAAGGTTGAAATCGGTGTCAGCACCTCATTTTTCGTCCCCAAACCTTTCACTCCATTGCAATGGGCGGGGCAGGCTACGGTGGAAGAGTTCCGTGAGAAAGCTAATCTTACACGGCAGGGAATCGCCTCACAACTCAACCAAAAGAGTATCAAGTATAGTTGGCATGAAACAAATGAGAGCATCCTCGAAGCGGCGATGGCAAGGGGTGATCGTCGTTTGGGAGCGGTGATACTTTGGGCGTATCAAAATGGAGCGCGGTTTGATGCCTGGGGTGAACACCAAAATCCCGCTATCTGGGAAGCGGCATTTAAGGCAATTTTCGCAGAAAACAGGTTGGATATCGCCTTTTTTGCCACCCGCGAGCGTTCACCTGATGAAATCCTGCCTTGGGATTTTATCGACTGTGGGGTATCGAAGGATTATTTGCTGGCACAGCGGCCAAATAGATAATTGGAGATGATTTAGATGAAAGTTCGCATCAAATTTGCCAAAACCAAAGCGGCAAAATACATCGGTCACTTGGATACGATGCGCTTTTTCCAGAAAGCGGTACGGCGAGCAGGAATAGATGTGGTTTATTCCCGGGGGTTCAATCCTCATCAGGTAATGTCCTTTGCCGCTCCGTTGGGACTCGGTCTCTCTGGTCATGGGGAGTATTTTGACTTGGAAATCAATGAACCGGAAGCAGACAGGGATACAGTCGCAGCAGAGCTTGCGAAGCGGTTAAATAAGGAAATGTGCGGCGGGTTTTTGATAGTTGCCGCAAAGCCACTTGCGGAGGGAGCAAAAAATGCAATGGCGAGTGTTGCGGCGGCAGCATATACGGTAAAAATAAGCGAAGAGGCGGGATTACCTATTGACTGGATGAGTCAATTTGAGAAGTTTATGAATCGTCAGGAGATGATTTATCACAAAGTTACCAAGAAAGGCGAGCGGGAAATTGATTTGCGCCCGCTCATTTACAAGACTGGGTATAGTACGGATAATAGCGGAAATACGTCACTTTCTTTGCTGCTTGATGCATCGAGTGCCAATAGCATCAAACCGCAGTTCGTTATTGAAGCTTTTTTTGACTATATCGGTCAACAGTTACCTGAGTATGCGCTGTCGATTAGCCGAGAAGACATCTATGCCAACACAGGAACAGCAGAAAAACCGAATTTTGTAACGCTCTTAGACTATATTTAAGCTCAACCTTTATCGAAGCCGGAAGAATGACACGTTCTTTAGTCATTCTTCGCACTAAGAACTTCGTAGCGCAGTTTTGCTTTGCAAAACATGCGCGGCAAAGTCCGTGTGCAGTTATTGCGAGGCGGTTTTACGCCGAAGCAATCCATGTTCAACCTTACCGAATCCGGAATATTGACAAAATAGCGGCGGGGGTTTACCATGAATCAAGAGTCAGATAAGACTGCTGCCAACACTCCCATGTGTGCGTTATATATAGCTTAACATGTTACTCCACCATATAATCTCACCCGGTTTGCCGAATTTAAGGTAGTGGAGCAATAACACACAACCAACACTCAGAAAGGAAGAAAATTATGAAAACAGCACCATTTCTCATGTTTAACGGAAACTGTAAGGATGCGATATCTCTTTATGAACGGGCATTCGCCACCAATGTCAAAAAGGTAATAAGATATAAGGATGCCCCCGCTGAAGAAGGTTATGAGGAAATCGCCGATTCGGGCGACTTAATTCTCCATGCGGAAATCTTCGTTGGCGATGATGTCATTTATTTGTGTGATTCCTCACCACTCAATAAATGTACTTTCGGCAATGGCATGGCTATTCATATCAATTTCGATGATATAAACACTGTACATGATGTTTTTGCGGTGTTGAAGCAAGGCGGTGAGGTAGGAATGGAGC
Source organism: Lachnospiraceae bacterium (assembly GCA_031280955.1). Lineage (GTDB taxonomy): Bacteria > Bacillota > Clostridia > Lachnospirales > Lachnospiraceae > UBA935. The sequence continues at coordinate 47,791 of JAITGA010000013.1, read as the reverse complement.
CGACAGAGACGTTTTGGAGCAAATCATTTGCAATATTAGTCGATGAGTTCGGGGTCAACTGGATGCTCTCATATGAGGAAGGCAAGCACTAGAACCCCTCTTTTCTTTTTATCTCAAATCCCCCACCTGTAAAGGTGGGGGATTCACCTTACCCTACAAACTAAAGGAGTATACCGATGCGGATGTATGACATCATCAATCACAAAAAAAACGGAAATGCCTTGACAGAAGCGGAGATTAACTTCTTTGTCAGCGGTTTTACCCAAGGCGAAATCCCCGATTATCAGGTGGCGGCGTTGTTGATGGCAATCTCCCTAAAGGGTATGAATGACGATGAAACGGCTACTTTGACCAATGCAATGCAAAATTCGGGCGACAGCGTTGATTTATCCGCCATTCCCGGAATCAAGGTTGACAAACATAGTACCGGCGGTGTTGGCGACAAGACGACCTTGATTATTGCCCCCATTGTTGCCGCTTGCGGTGTTCCCGTGGCAAAAATGAGCGGCAGAGGGCTAGGCTTTACCGGCGGAACGATTGACAAACTGGAAGCGATACCCGGTCTCAGGACTGATATTGCGCCTCTTGATTTTCAGGCAATTGTCAGGGAGATAGGGCTTGCCATCATCGGTCAATCGGGTGACATTGCTCCCGCTGACAAAAAAATCTATGCCCTGCGTGACGTGACGGCGACGGTAGACTCACTCCCGCTGATTGCCTCGTCGATCATGAGCAAGAAGCTGGCGGCAGGGTCGGATGCGATTTTGCTCGATGTCAAGACCGGTAGCGGTGCATTTATGAAATCACTTGATGACGCGATTGCCCTTGCTCAGGCGATGGTTTCAATTGGCACGAAGTCGGGGCGGCGGGTGATGGCTCTGGTTACGGATATGGATACGCCAATGGGGCAAGCGATTGGCAATGCCTTGGAAATAGAAGAGGTGGTCGCCACACTGCATGGAAGCGGTCCGGAGGATTTGACCGGAATTTGCATTATTTTTGCCGCTTATATGCTCGTTTTGGGCGGGGTGGCTAAGGATATAGAAGCCGGCAAGGAAATGGCAAGTGAAGCAGTTACAAGCGGAGCGGCTTTTGCCAAGCTCAAAGAGATGGTGACAGCGATGGATGGTGATGCTTCGGTACTTCTAAGCGGGTTTGCCAAAGCAAAGCATATCGTACCGCTGACAGCAAATAGTGACGGTTTCATCTTCCATATGGATGCTGAGGCTTGCGGTATGGCGGCACTTAGCCTGGGAGCGGGACGGACTAAAAAAGAAGATGAGATAGACTTTGGTGCGGGAATAATTCTCGAAAAAAAGACAGGAGATATCGTCAAAACAGGAGATATACTGGCTTATTTACACACAAATGATGAAGAGAGGATAGCTACAGCAATGACAATACTCACGGCGGCTATTACCATCAGCAGCGTACCGCCCCATCCCGTGAAAGCTATCCAAGCGTTCATCAATGAAGCGGGAGAGCTTATTGCTCTTGGTGGGTGAATTTTTTCGTAAATGCGTGCGGCAACAAAGTTGCAAGCGCATACTCTTTGATAGTGCCGTTTTCATCACCACAGATGACGGTGACAGCCGGACTAAATGAGTGCAGGTACTGACGACAAACACCACAGGGAAAGCAAGTTATCAATCCATCTTTGCCACCGGCAATTTGCCCCCCGGCAATGGCGATAGAGATAACATCACGCTCACCCTCAGATATTGCCTTGATGATAGCGCATCGCTCGGCGCAAATATTGGTAATTCCGATACCTGACGGGTCTTCAATATTGCAACCTTGGTATACCATGCCGCTTTTTGTCAGCAAAGCTGCACCGACTTTGAAGCCGGAGATCGGCGCATAGGCATTGAGACGAGCTTTTACCGCCGCCTCCCACAAATCAACATGAGATTTCTTTGAGGTCTTCTCCATGAACTTATTATAGGGGAATCGTGGTGGCGTGGCAAGTTACAGTTTTACTTGACATATCCCTGCAAACATAGCAATATATTTCAAAGGGAGATGATTTTTATCCTGTGTTTGATATTAGATACTTCAGAAGGAGATGAAATGAAAAATGATTTGGTAAAGAAGATGACCTTGGCGGCAATGTTTATGGCAATCGGGATGTTGCTCCCGATAGTTACCATGAATATTCCCGAGATAGGAAATATGCTGTTGCCGATGCACATTCCCGTGCTGCTGTGCGGGCTTATCTGTGGTTGGAAATATGGTCTGGCGGTTGGTCTCATTTTGCCGATTTTTCGCAGTTATACTTTCGGGATGCCGCCAATCGTGCCTATTGCCTTTGCGATGTCCTTTGAACTGGCGACATATGGCTTTTTGGCAGGGTTTTTGTATGCCCGCTCACGTTGGCAATGTGTGGTTGCCCTCTACCGGGTTTTGATTATATCAATGGTAGGCGGCAGGGTAGTCTGGGGTCTGGCGATGATGCTCATTTTGACGCTCAATCAAGGAGTATTCACGTGGGCGGCATTTATGTCAGGGGCAATCCTAATGGCAGTTCCGGGAATTATCATCCAGCTTACCGTGATTCCGGCGATAATGGTTGCCCTCAACCGTACCGGACTGGTCAAATTCCAACGGGTTAAGCCGCTTGAAGTAGTTTCCGCAACAGGATTTTCGTCGGTTAATCTCGATACGGAGCAAGATGATGAATAGATTCAGATGACAGATTAAGGTAATCTTATGTGGTTAGTTTTTGCGCTGGCTTCGGCAATCTTTGCCGGAGCCGTGTCAATCCTTGCGAAAATCGGCATCAAGGATACCGATTCTGATTTGGTCACGGCACTGAGGACGGTAGTGGTAATCGTCTTTGCTTGGCTGATGGTTGGGGTCGTCGGTTCGCATCAGGATATAAAGGATATCGACACTCGCAGTCTGGTCTTCCTTCTACTGTCAGGCTTGGCAACAGGAGCATCATGGCTATGCTACTTTCGTGCCTTGAAGCTAACTGATGTCAGTCGTGTTGTCCCCATTGATAAATCTAGCACCATCCTGACGATGATACTGTCTTTTATCATCCTCAGCGAACCGTTTACCCTAATAACGATTATAGCAATGACCTTACTCGCCGGCGGTACATATCTGATGCTTGCTCGCCGTCAGGATGAAACTGGGCATCCCGTTGAGCAGACGAAAGAGAGCAACAAGACGTTTTCCGCATACAAATGGTTGATATATGCGGTTCTGTCGGCACTTTTTGCCAGTATGACAGCGATATTCGCCAAAATCGGCATCGTCGGTGTTGAATCCAATCTCGGTACGGCAATCAGGACGGTGATAGTCTTCATCATGGCATGGGTAATCGTCCTTGTCCAAGGCAAACACAAGCAAATAAAACAAATCAATCAAAAAAGTGCGGTTTTCATCGCTCTCTCGGGATTGGCGACAGGTCTTTGTTGGCTTTGCTTTTATCGTGCCTTACAAATGGGACCGGTCAGTATCGTAGTACCGATAGATAAACTAAGTATCGTCGTGACGATACTATTCAGTTATTTCTTCCTAAAGGAAAAATTAAGCAAAAAAATGTTCCTCGGACTAATGCTAATCGTGGCAGGTACGCTTAGTTTACTCATTTAAGCAGGGTCTTTGACGGTGGTGTTGGGTGAAACGGATTGTGTGATGAAGACATTGCCGCCGATGACCGAATTGGCACCGATTACGGTTGCACCGCCGAGGATGGTAGCACCCGAATAGATGGTGACGTTGTCCTCGATGGTCGGGTGGCGTTTGCTTCCCGCTAATTGCTGCCCTTTGCGGGTCGTAAGCGCACCAAGGGTGACACCTTGGTAGAGTTTGACATTGTTGCCAATCACGCATGTTTCGCCGATGACCACTCCCGTGCCGTGGTCAATGAAGAAGTATTCACCGATTTGCGCCCCGGGATGAATATCTATCCCTGTGACACTATGGGCATGTTCACTGATAATCCGTGGCAGATAAGGCACATTATGACGATATAGGAAATGGGCTATCCGATAAATAAACACGGCAAAAAACCCGGGATAAGTAAGAATAACTTCGTCAACACTCCTTGCGGCAGGGTCGCCGTCATAGACGGCTTTGGCATCTTTGCATAGTTGCCCCTGAATATCGAACAACTGTTCAATAAAAGCCCGAGCGGTAGCAGCGGCTGTCTTTTCGGCATCGGAGTCCGGCAACATCGAGGCTTGGATTTGCGAAGTCAACACCGTATGGATTTCATCAAGCAACTCCACATGCCAGTCAGAAGTAGTCCTCCCGGCAGGAAAGCAAAGGGGGAAAAGTGCGGAGCGGACTTGATAAACAAGGGCAATGGCGAGTTCCACGTCGGGATATGCGCCGCTATCTTCATCACGCATGAACTGACAATGATTGGCGACAAGCCGCGCCGAAGCGGCGGCGATAAAGGTTGAATCTTGATTTGGCATATAGTTATCCTTTTTGTATAAAAAACTGTATCCGTCAAAAATACGTCCTAATCGTAGCTTGTCAGCGGGAAAATGTCAAGTGTGCGTACACATCAGATACATCATGCTTACATGTCAAACACCACGTTTTCGTCATTGCGAGGCGGATTTATACGCCGAAGCAATCTATTTATAGGTCTATCTATATCTATCTATAGCTATTTATCCCCCTCAAAAATCCCTACTTGACAATTACCCTCAAATAGTGATATATTTCTTTCGTGTGCCGCATGATGAGGTCAAAGCACCGATGAAACCGTGGTTTTGGGTTAATTGAGTCACCGCAATCAGCGAGTAAACCGGCAATGCCGGCAAAGCAGGAGGTAGCGAATGTATGCAATTATTGTGACCGGAGGGAAGCAGTATAAGGTTTCCGAGGGCGACTTCATTAAGGTGGAGAAGTTAGATGCCGAACCGGGTGAGACTGTCACCTTTGACAAGGTGGTCGCGCTTAGTGTCAAAAAGCTAAAGGTAGGCAAAGAAGCCGCAAAAGCGAGCGTAACGGCAACAGTAACAGAACATGGACGTGGCAAGAAAATTATCGTCTACAAGTTCAAAAGCAAGACCGGATACAACAAAAAGCAAGGACATCGGCAAGCATACACCAAGGTAAGGATTGACAAAATCAATACCAAATGAGGCGATATGACCAAGGTAGTCATCAAGAGAACTAATGACGGCGATTTCGCCGGATTTAAGTGTGAGGGACATGCCGATTATCGGCCGCGTGGTGAAGATATTATCTGTGCCGCATTGTCGGTACTCACCATCAATACCATCAACTCGCTGGAGGTCTTGGCAAAAGAGCCGATGACGGTAGAAAAAAACGAGGAAAACGGGCATATAGCAGTTACTTTTACCCAAAAAACCTCTGCCGAAGCCCGACTGTTGATGGAATCGTATGTATTAGGTCTTAGTGAAATTTTTAATCATTATGGCAAAAAGTATCTACGCTTGGAGTTTGAACGAGATTAACAGTATTAACAGAGAAGATATACGAGGGAGGAAAGTACGATGTTGAAAATGAATTTACAGTTTTTTGCCCATAAAAAGGGTGTCGGTTCAACCAAAAATGGACGTGATTCCGCCAGTAAACGTCTAGGGGCTAAACGTGCGGACGGACAGTTCGTGAGAGCCGGAAATATCCTTTACCGTCAACGGGGGACGAAAATTCATCCCGGTGTCAATGTCGGGCGGGGCGGCGATGACACTCTTTATTCATTGGTGGACGGAGTCCTGCGTTTTGAGCGGCGGGGACGGGACAGGAAACAAGCTTCCGTTTATCCGCTTGAAGAAAAGGTTTAAACAGACAGGCTTCAAACGCAGGTTTGAAGCCTTTTCTAATCAGAGGTAAATCATGTTCGTTGACAGGGCGAAGATTAGTGTGAAAAGCGGGCGTGGCGGTGATGGTCACGTCTCTTTCAGGCGGGAAAAATACGTACCCAATGGCGGTCCTGACGGCGGTGATGGCGGTAAGGGTGGCAATGTTATATTTACCATTGATGAGGGACAAAACACGTTATCAAGCTTTCGTTATACCAAGGCTTATAAAGCAGAAAGCGGTGCAAATGGCAGCGCAAAGAAATGTAGCGGCAAAAGCGGAGCTGATTTGGTCATCAAAGTACCATCGGGAACGATTATCAGGGAAGAGCAGAGTAACAAAATAATTATAGATATGTCGGGTGAAAATCGGACATTTACGATGTTAAGAGGCGGCAGAGGCGGCAAAGGTAATCAACACTATGCCACCAGTACTATGCAAGCCCCCAAGTACGCCCAACCGGGGCAAGCGGCACAGGAACTTGATTTATTGCTGGAACTCAAGGTGATTGCTGATGTCGGTTTGCTTGGTTTTCCCAATGTCGGCAAGTCAACGCTACTCACGAGGATTTCTAAAGCCCGCCCCAAGGTGGCGAACTATCATTTTACCACTTTGATTCCCTACCTTGGTGTGGTAGACTTAGACGATAGCAAAGGGTTTGTGGTTGCTGATATCCCCGGCTTGATTGAGGGAGCAAGTGAGGGTATGGGTTTGGGTTTCACTTTTCTGCGCCATGTGGAACGGACGAAAGTGCTTATCCATGTAATCGATGCTGCCGGTTCAGAGGGTCGTTGCCCATTGGAAGATATTATCAAAATCAATAATGAACTACTGGCATATAGTCCTGAGCTTGCCACCCGCCCTCAGGTAATAGCCGCAAACAAAATGGATATAATCGGACCAACCGAAGACGATGGTGAAGCGGAGATATTATCAATATTAAAAGCCCATTTTGAGCCACAGGGCATTTCGGTTTATCCGATATCTGCGGTAAGTGGTGAGGGAATCCGTGAACTTCTCTATCATGTAAGGCGGATGCTCGACGATATCAAGGATGAACCTACCGTTTTTTCGCCGGAATACATTGTTGATGAATTATCTTCATTTACCAATGAGCCATATACAGTCATTTATGATGAAGCAGCTAGGGAATATGTCGTGGAAGGGGCACGGATAGAAAAAATGCTCGGCTACACGAATCTGGAAGCAGAAAAGGGATTTTTGTTCTTTCAGCGTTTTCTAAAAGAGGCGGGAGTGTTACAGGAACTTATTGATTTGGGGATAGAAGAGGGAGCAACCGTGCGGATGTACGGCAACACATTTGAATACTATGAATAAAGAATTGACAAGCAAACAGAGGGCATATTTGAGTAGTTTGGCGCATGGGCTGACCCCTGTGCTTCAGATTGGCAAATCAGGACTCACTCCTGAGCTATCCGAGGCAGTCAATGAGACTTTCAACTGCCGTGAGCTGGTGAAGCTGTCGGTACTCAACAATTGTCTCGACGACCCCCGTGAGTTGGCGGAGGCACTTGGCGGGCGCACTCGCTCCGAGGTGGTAAGGGTAGTCGGCAGAAAGATAGTACTTTTCCGTCAGGACAAGGACAAGCCGATCATTAAACTACCCAGGCAATAAATTGCCGTGGCAATAAATTGCCGTGGTAGGAAATTACCGCACTAAGAACTTTGCAAAGCAAAGTTCGTGTGCTGTCATTGCGAGGCGGTTTACACGCCGAAGCAATCCATTTATTTAAGACCAGATGCGGTGACTAATCCGCAGCAAGTAGTGGTGTGGAATGGTTTGCCCAAGGGACAATAATATGCAAGTATCGAGATTGGGTATATTGGGCGGAACTTTTGATCCGATACATAATGGACATATATGTATCGCCAAGGCGGCGCAGGAGTATTTGCAGCTCGACAGGGTTCTTTTGATTCCGAATGGCAATCCGTATATGAAAACCATGACGCAGTCAGAGGGAAACCCAAACCCACACACGGTGGGATTTAACACGGTATATCAAGTCACGGCGGCGGCGATACGGTTACATCTGACCGAACTGGCAGTGGTAAATGAACCTCTTTTGTCGGTCTCTGCTATTGAAGTGAATCGTCCAGGTTCGTCATATACTTATGAAACCCTGAGGGAAATAGGCGTACTTTTCCCCAAGGCAAAGCTCTTTTTCATACTCGGCAGTGATGCTTTTTGCTCTATCGAGACATGGAAAAATGCCGAGTTGATTTTCAGAAATGCCGTGCTTGGTGTTTTTGCCCGTGGTGATGAGGAAGAGGGGAGTTTAGATCAACATATCATCAGTATGAAAAAGAAATATCATGCTGATATTCGTATGATACCGATGGAAAAAATCGACATTTCCTCACGGGGTATCAGACAGATGCTAAAAGAGGGTATGGAAGTTGCGAAACTAAAGACACAGTTGCCAGAAGCGGTTATCGACTATATTGTTGATAATGGGCTATATAGGGGTGGTGAATAAAGCAGTATCACTAAGTGGAGCTACGCAATCTCACAAAGGAGGGCAAAATGAAAGAATCAGATGTTTTCAAAATCAGGCGTTCAATCGAGAAATCCCTCGACACGAAGCGTTATGAGCATACCTTGGGGGTGACGTACACTGCCGCTGCCTTGGCGATGTGTCACGGGGCTGATATTCGCAAGGCACAGATTATAGGTCTTTTGCACGATTGCGGCAAGTGCGTGGAGAATCAAAAAAAGATTGCCATCTGCGAAAAACATCATGTAGATATCAATGAAATTGAACGCCGCAATCCCTCCTTACTCCATGCCAAGGTCGGCAGTTTCATTGCGATGGACAAGTACAGCATCGTCGATGATGAGATAATTCAAGCTATCCTTAATCATACCACCGGTCGCCCGGCGATGACAACGCTGGAAAAAATAGTATATATTGCTGATTACATTGAACCCGGTCGCCGTCAGAAACCGAATCTGGAGGCGATCCGCCGTGAGGCATTTGTTGACCTTGACAAGGCTCTGACAATGATCGTTGCCGATGTCCTCAGCTATCTGGATTCACATGGAAGCGAAATAGATCCGATGACCAAGGAAACATATGAGTACTACCGCCAAACAGAAAATGGAGATTGAAACGTGAATGTCAAAGTAGAAAAGTCAAACAATCCAACATCAGTAAATGATGACCTCCACGCAGATAACACGCTTACCGGGTCTTCTGAAGCTGATAGCTTTAGTGATAGTAATTCGATAGAGTATTCCTTGATGTTGGCGAAGCTCGCCGTTACTGCCCTCGAAAACAAAAAAGCCGAGGATATCCGGGTGATAGAGATTAACCAAATATCCAGTCTCGGTGATTATTTCATCTTGGCAAGCGGGACGAATCGCAATCAAATCGAGGCTTTGTCCGATGGGGTGGAGCGAGAACTAGCCAAACATGGACAAAAGCTTCGGCAAATAGAGGGGCGAAACAGCGCCAACTGGGTACTGCTTGACTATGGAGATATCATCATCCATATCTTTGACAAAGAAAACCGCTTGTTCTATAATCTGGAACGCTTGTGGAGCGATGGCAAAGTGATTGAGCTGGGGAGCAGGGTTAATGAACTGCGGCGGTCGATTGATGAGATAATTGTTGAGATTGAGGGAGAGTAGTCGGTTAGTGGTACTAACCATCTGAAATAAACAGACTACAATCTGTAACCATCTGAATGGAGATGAATAAGATGAACAATCAAGATATTCGCTGGCAACAACGATTTGATAATTTTTCAAAGGCATACACGCTTCTACGTAGTGCTTTGGAAGAAAAGGAGATTGATGATTTCGACGATTTACAAAAAGAGGGGCTAATTCAAAGGTTTGAATACACCTTTGAATTGCTTTGGAAAACCATGAAAGATTATTTGCAAAATGAAAAAGTCGATATTGAAATTATTTCTCCCAAAAACGTAATCAAAGCGGCGGCAAGTTCTAATTTGCTTGAAAAAATGGATGTCGATGGTGAAATACTGCTTGATATGCACGAAAAACGAAACTTGATGTCACATACTTATGACATAACAAAATTCAACGCAACTTTGATAAAACTTAAAAATGAATATCTTCCGGAAATAATCAAAGTGTACGAGTATTTCTCTGTAAAGAGGTTAGGAATATGAATAAATTCGGAATATCCGATAATGCTTTTACTCAAATAATCGACACCATGAATTCTTTTGATTTTATATCAAAAGCTGTTATTTTCGGCTCGAGAGCAAAAGGAACTCATAAAAAATATTCTGATGTAGATATTTGCGTTTTCGGCAAAATGGATGTTTTTGATGCCGAAAAAATCAAAAGTGCTCTCGATGAATTGAACGTGATTTACGAGTTCGATGTGGTAAATTACGAATCTATAACCACAGTCGCATTTCGTGAACATATCGACAGAGTAGGAGTAATTTTTATCGGAGATAAAGACGATGATGAAGGTTTATCAACAACTCGTTCCGTGACGGAGCTTTGAAAACAACCGGCACAGACATTGATAAAATTCTGCCACCCGTGTCACGTTTTGGCAGTAACAGGCAAGAAAAGAAACAAAAAGTGATTACCAAATTACGCAAATTTTTTGAGAAGTATTTGGGTTTGATATAACCCCATCACCACACAGGGCATTTTTTGTGGTATTATTTATCTTGATGGAAAAGATAGTCATAAAAGTGATTGATCTGGGGAGCAAAGTTGATGAATAAATATATCAAGATAGTACAGATACTTCTCGTTATCATAGGATTGAAAGTTATCTTTTTCTCTTTTGTTCTTTTACAGCTTTTGGCAGCCAACAATAGAGACTATCAAAGCAATCTATACCGAATACAGGTATATAATAAAAAATATAATGAACTACATTCGATCGAGTTGTCACTTGAAAGGATTAAAAGAATAAACGACAATATACTCCATAACAGCGGTGATATCGAGGCTATTATCTGGTTGGAAGGAGCAATTTCCGTAAATATGGCAAGTATAGATGAATCGCTAACTAATTTTTCCAGAGATTTACTCTCTTCACATGACATAGTCGAGGAAACAGCGGCGATGATGGTCATCTATAAGAAAGCTCTAGGCGAATTAACAGAACTTGCCAAAAGCGGGAATGATACGGCAATGGAAACGTTGATGGCAGATATCACTTCTGACAGCCAAACGATTGATGGTAGAATCCGTTTGATGTCACATATGTGCCGGGAATTATTGGAAGATACTTATTACTCTGTATACGAACGTAGTACCAGCAGCTCGTTGATAGTCATGGTTTTGATTCTGGCGATGACAACCATATCTGGTATGTCTGCTGCTTTGCTCTTGTTAGTAAGGGCTAAATCGTGAGTTGCGGGGAAAATACCAAGACCGAAAGAGTTAGATACCCGTATGCTGTTGAAAGATACGATTACCGCCCACCCCACCACCCCCTGTCAAGAGAAAACACTTGACAGGGCATTTTTTTGTGGTATTATACATCTTGATGGAAAAGATAGTCATACAAGGGATACTATATGATACCTACGGTGAGCTGCTCAATCCCCACCAACGGAAGATATTTGAGGATTTCGTCTATCATGACTTGTCGCTTAGCGAAATTGCCGAGGAGTATCAGGTCAGCAGGCAGGCGGCACATGATGTTATCACCCGTTGCGGACACACTTTGCAAGAATATGAGGACAAACTGGGGATTATAGCTCGACTGGGGACTATCATGGAAAAAACTGACGAGTTATCAGCGGTGTTCATGGCGTATGAGCGTGAATTGCAGGAAATCATGCCAAACTGTGCTATTACATCCTCATTGACCGAACGAGTCAACGAACTAACGACAGCGATAAAAGCCGCCATCGAGACGTAACCCGAACTAACGACAGCAATAAAGCCGCCATCGAGACGTAACCCCAAGAAAGAAAGCATATGCCTTTTGAAAGCCTGACGGACAAACTAAATAATGTTTTCAAAAACCTGCGGAGCAAGGGACGGCTTAGCGAGGCTGATGTCCGTGCTGCCGTAAGGGAAGTGAAGATGGCACTTCTGGAAGCAGATGTCAATTTCCGTGTCGTAAAGGAGTTCATCAAAGCCGTTGAAGAGCGTGCCGTGGGAGCCAATGTCCTGAGCGGTATCAGTCCGGGGCAGATGGTTATCAAAATTGTCAACGAAGAGCTGACCGCCTTGATGGGGCAGGAAGCAGCAGAACTGGAATTTGCTCCCGGTAAGGCGATTACGGTTATAATGATGTGCGGCTTGCAAGGTGCGGGTAAAACCACCACCGCCGCCAAAATAGCCGGACAACTAATCAAGAAAGGCAAAAAATCACTACTGGTTGCCTGTGATATTTATCGCCCGGCAGCGATTGAACAGTTGGAAATAAATGCCAACAAGCAAGGAATCGACTTCTTTTCCCTAGGCGACAAGGAAAAACCGCCGTATATCGCCGCCGCCGCTTACGGACATGCGGCAAAAAACGGCCACAATGTAGTCATCTTAGATACCGCCGGACGTTTACATGTTGACGAGGAGATGATGGCAGAACTGGCTGCCATCAAAGAAGCTGTCACCGTTCATCAGACCTTGTTGGTAGTAGATGCGATGACGGGACAGGATGCCGTCAATGCCGCCAGTGAGTTTGAACGTCAAATTGGACTCGATGGGGTCGTGTTGGCGAAGATGGACAGTGACACGAGGGGCGGAGCTGCCTTATCGATCAAGTTCATCACCGGTAAGCCGATTATGTATGTCGGCATGGGAGAAAAGCTTGCCGACTTGGAGCAATTTCATCCCGAACGGATGGCGGGGCGGATACTCGGCATGGGTGACATCCTCTCTTTGATAGAGAAAGCGGAAAGCCAACTCGATCTCGATGAACAGTCACAGCGGGAAATGGCTTCGCGGATGCAAAAGGGCAAGTTTGACTTTGAGGATTATTTGGAAAGCATGAAACAAATGAGAAAAATGGGTGGTTTGACATCACTGCTTTCAATGATGCCGGGGATGGGTAAGCAAATGAAAACTCTCGAAGCAAGCCTTGATGACAGGCAACTAGCCCATATGGAGGCAATTATTCTTTCAATGACGCCAAAGGAGCGGCGTAATCCCAAGCTCCTTAATTATAGTCGAAAAGGGCGGATCGCCCGCGGTGCAGGGGTCGATGTCAGTATCGTCAATCGTTTCATCAAGCAGTTTGAACAATCACAGAAGATGATGAAGCAAATGCCGGGACTGATGGGTGGCAAAAAAGGCCGAGGACTGGGAATGGCGAATATGTCTAATATGACCCGACCTTTTTAGAAATGGAGGAAGAAAGATGGCAGTAAAGATCAGATTGAAGAGAATAGGGCAAAAGAAGGTGCCGCATTACCGCATCGTCGTTGCTGATTCACGCTCGCCCCGTGATGGGCGTTTCATTGAGGAAATCGGTACATATAATCCCAATACCGATCCCAGTACTATTATCGTCAATGAAGAACTGGCAAAAAAATGGCTGGCTAATGGCGCACAACCCACACAATCAGTCGCCAAGCTGTTAAAAATCGCCGGAATCAAAAAAGACTGATGAGTCGGAAAGGATGGGTGCGAGTATGAAGGAATTAGTGGAAATAATCGCCAAATCACTTGTTGATAATCCTGAGGATGTCGTGGTTATTGAAAGAGACGAGGGCAATCAGCTCATTTTGGAGCTTCATGTTGCTCCGACTGACATGGGCAAAGTAATCGGCAAGCAAGGGCGGATAGCCAAATCCATCCGTGCTCTGGTCAAGGCGGCATCAACCAAGGAAAACAAGCGGGTAGATGTGGAAATAATGTAAACAGCGAAAGAGGAAGATATGCAGGACAACTTGCAAGATAGCTTGCAGGATACCCTACAGGTGGGGGTAATCGCTTCACCTCACGGACTTCATGGCGAAGCAAAGGTTTTTCCGACTACTGACGATCCCGCAAGATTTGCGAAGCTAAAGAGCGTGATGTTCGCACCGCCGGAAAACATGAAGATCTCACCTGTGCAAGAAAAACCGCTTCAACCGGTTGAGGTGATAAGAGCGAGGGTGGCAGGCAAGTTCGTAATCGTCAAATTCGCGGCAATTGACCGGATCGAGGAAATCGAAAAGCTAAAGGGAACACGGCTTTTGATTGAACGAAAGGATGCCTTGCCGCTGGCAAGCAATGAGTACTTCACCGCTGATTTACTGGGACTTCGAGTAATTACTGCTGACGATGTCTTGGTCGGTGAGATAAGCAATGTCCTCCGCACAGGGGCAAATGATGTATATGTCGTAAAAAATGTTGGTGGGGAAATACTCCTGCCTGCGATACGTGAGTGTATATTGGATGTTAATATTGCGGCAGGATTCATGCGTGTACATATCATGAAAGGGTTATGATGAGATTTCATGTCCTCACCTTATTTCCGGAAATGATTGACGAGGCAGTGACGAAGAGTATCACCGGGAGAGCTGTCACTAGCGGCTTTATCAAGGTAAACACCGTCAATATCCGTGACCATAGTGCCTGTAAACACAAGAAGACCGATGACTATCCATATGGCGGCGGCGCGGGAATGTTGATGACAGCGCAACCAATTTATGACGCTTACATGGCTATCAAGGAGCAAATCGGGACAAAGAAGCCGCGCACGATTTATTTAACCCCGCAAGGGAAGCTCTTTGACCAAAAAGTGGCAACTTCACTAGCAGCAGAGGATGATTTGATTTTGCTTTGCGGTCACTATGAGGGTGTCGATGAACGGGTAATCGAGGAAATCACGACTGACCAGATTTCCATTGGTGATTATGTCCTGACCGGCGGTGAGTTGGCGGCGTTGGTGGTGATTGATGCAGTAACAAGGCTTTTACCCGGTGTCCTTGGCAATGCCGAGTCGATAGAGGCGGAGAGCTTGAGCGGGTTTTTGCTGGAACAGCCTCAATATACCAGACCACGAAGTTGGCAGGGAAAAGATGTACCCGAGATACTTTTGTCCGGCGACCACGCCAAAATCATCGCTTGGCAAAAGAATGAAGCAATCAAACGTACAAAGGCAAGGCGACCGGATTTGTACGAAAAATGGAAGAACTTGCAATAACCAAAGTCACATGATATAGTAAAGCACAATGATTCCGTATTTTTAATCTGCGGGACGAAGGGAAAGCACAATGAATACATTAATTCAAGAAATCGAAAAAAAAGAGCTAAAGAGTGAAGTACCTCAATTTGCCGTCGGTGACACCGTTAGGGTTCACGGCAGGATCAAAGAGGGAAACCGTGAGCGGGTGCAGATATTTGAAGGCACGGTACTCAAACGTCAGGGCGGCGGCAATCGTGAGACCTTTACGGTCAGGAAATCATCCGGCGGTATCGGCGTGGAGAAAACATGGCCGCTTCATTCCCCCAATGTCGTCAAGGTCGAGGTGATAAGGCGGGGTAAAGTCAGACGGGCGAAGCTGTTTTATCTGCGTGACCGTGTGGGCAAGAAAGCCAAGGTCAAAGAACTGCGCTAGTAGCATAGTTAATGCAGCATAGCGTTTACCGGTATAGTGTTTGTAACGTTATCATGGTAACGGTTTAGTCTCCGTGGAAATACACGATGGCAAAGAATAAAGGTCTTACCTTTGTTGAGAAGAAAAAGCGTATCAAGAAATCGCATATTGTGGGGTTGATTTCCTTTTTGTTTGCCGCTGCGATAACTGTTTTCTTGGCTTTTGTACTGGTATATACTTTCGGTATCCGTACCAATGTCATTGGTGTTTCGATGGAACCTGAGCTTAGGAATGGACAGGAGGTATTGATTGACCGTTTGATTTATCAATTGATACCGCCCAAAAAAGGCGATGTAATCGTTTTTTTGCCTAACGGAAACCCTAATTCACACTTTTACCTGAAACGAGTAGTTGCCATACCCGGTGAGGCGGTACAAATCATCGGCGGTTATCTCTATGTAGACGGAGTCATCGCCGAGGCCTTTGACAAAATGGAGGATGCCGGTATCGCCGCCAACGAAATCAGGCTTCGTAACAATGAGTTTTTTGTCCTTGGCGATAATCGTAATAACAGCGAGGACAGCCGCTCGGGGAATATCGGTGTAGTCAGTCGTGAGGTCATTACCGGCAAAGCGTGGTTAAAGCTACCATTCGCAGATACACCGATGGGATTTATTGAATAAAGGCAAAGCAAATGCACCTACAATGGTATCCGGGGCATATGACTAAGGCTTTGCGGCAGATGCGCGAAGATATCCGTATCGTTGATATGATTATCGAGTTGGTCGATGCCAGGGTGCCGATATCAAGCCGCAACCCCGATCTTGATGAGTTAGGACGGGACAAAGCCAGGTTAATCCTCCTCAACAAAGCTGACTTGGCGGATGAAGTAGTTAGCCGCTATTTTATCGATACATTTAGCCGCAAGGGTCATTTCGTTTTGGAGGTTAATGCTAAGACCCGTCACGGTTTGGGAGCTATCGCAAAAATCGTCGAGCAGACCTGTGCCGAGAAGCGGGAGCGAGATGAAAGACGCGGGATCAACAAGCGTCCAATTAAGGCAATGGTTGTTGGGATTCCCAATGTTGGTAAATCGACTTTCATCAACTCCTATGCCGGTCGTGCCGCTGCCAAAACCGGCAACAAACCGGGGATTACCAAGGGCAGGCAGTGGATACGCTTGGGCAAAGATTTGGAACTTCTCGATACACCGGGACTATTATGGCCGAAATTCACCGATCAAGCAGTCGGGCAAAAACTGGCAATGATAGGCACGATTAACGAAAATATTTTGGATGTAGGCGAGCTATCGCTGATGATTATTAAGTTTTTGGGTAAATTTTATCCTGATTCATTGGCAAATAGATATAGTATCGAGCCGCAGAGACCGATAGATGGGGAGTTGGAATCGCCGTCTGTGATACTGGCGAAGATATGTGAAAGCCGTCATTGTTATCTGAAAGGCGGCGAGCTTCATCTGACAAGGGCGGCGGCAATGATTGCTGATGATTTTCGCAATGGACGCTTAGGACGTTTTAGTTTGGACAGACCGGGGGAATGAAATGAACAAGTTGGTAAAAGAAATATTGATAACCAGTCTTTATATCTTGGCGGCAGTATGTGTGGCATTTTTGTTGGTAAGGTATGTCGGTATCCGCACCGAGGTACACGGTGACTCGATGAACGATACCCTCTATAGCGGTGAGAACTTAATCGTTGACAAAATCAGTTATCGCTTTACCGAACCGGAGCGGTTTGACATCATCGTCTTTCCCTATCGCCACAATGTCGAGATTCACTATATCAAACGTATCATCGGTTTGCCGGGTGAAACCATCCAAATAAATATAGATGGCGATATCTTCATAGATGATATCTTACTGGTGGAATCATACGGACGGGAGATTATCCGTGAACCGGGGCGGACAGAGCGAAAAGTGACACTGGGAAGAGATGAGTATTTTGTCCTCGGTGACAACCGTAATAACAGTACTGACAGCCGCGATGCCATCGTCGGCAATATCAGACGTGATGAGATAGTTGGCAAGGTATGGGTTAGAATATGGCCGATTAGTGAGTGGGGTTTTGTCAGACATCAGTAAAGGCAGGGAAAGATGGATTTGCGATTGGCTTTGTCAACAAATGAAATAAAAGCGAAATTTCAGGCAGCTAAGTTATCTTCGCTGCCTGATTTGATAAACGAGTACGAGAACGACAGCCGCAGTAGTGTCGAAAAGTTGATACTGGCGGCGAAGAAAAGGCTTGCCGCTCATGAGCATGAGTGCATACGTATGGAAGAAATGATGAAAAATGAGCGGGAGTTTGCTCATTTGGGATATGTATGCGGTGTCGATGAAGTTGGACGCGGGCCGCTGGCAGGACCGGTAGTGGCAGGAGCGGTAATTCTGGCGAATGATTCCCCGATACTATATCTAAATGATTCCAAGAAATTGTCCGAAAAGAAAAGAGAAGAGCTTTATGATGTCATCACCGAAAATGCGGTGGCATATGGGTTGGGTTTCGTCTCGCCGGAGCGGATTGATGAAATCAATATCTTGAACGCCACCTATGAGGCGATGCGGGCAGCGGTTTTGGCTCTTACACTTGCTCCCAACCTGCTGTTGGTCGATGCGGTCACGATCCCTGAGCTAGATATCAGGCAAGTAGCAATCATTGGCGGCGATGGCAAAAGTGCCTCGATAGCTGCCGCCAGTATCATTGCTAAAGTGACAAGGGACAGGTTGATGGCAGAGTACGATAATGTCTATCCCGGATATGGATTTGCGGCACATAAAGGGTATGGGACGAAGTTTCATACTGATGCGATTACTAGCCTCGGCATGACCCCCATCCATCGGCGTAGTTTTTGCGGCTAGGATAACTAGAAGAATGACACGTTTTACCGTCATTCTTCAGCACTAAGGATTTTGCTAAGCAAAATCTGTGTGCTGTCATTGCAAAAAACTTTATCAGAACCAGAAGAATGACACGTTTTACCGTCATTCTTCAGCACTAAGGATTTTGCTAAGCAAAATCTGTGTGCTGTCATTGCGAGAAGCACGAAGTGCGACGAAGCAATCCACTACACAGCAGGGTAATACATATGAACCTCAACTACCTTTTCAACCTCCATGGAAACACCTCGGCGGCAAACGCTGACACCGCCACTGACTCCCTCATTCCCACGGGACCGCCGGCGGACATGAGTTCCTTTGTTGCCGGACAGACTATCCAAGGTGAAGTAGTAGCCATGAAGAATAATGAGCTACTGCTACTGCTGGAAAATGGCGGGCAAATAAACGCCAAGCTCGCCAAGGATATCCCGCTCTTGATCGGGCAGTTAATTACCATGGAAGTGAAGTCAAATAATGGCAGTCGCCTTGTCCTAAGCCCCCTATTTGAAAATATGGGTCATGATGCCAATGCTCTGAAAGCCCTAAGCGAAGCCGGACTGCCGACAACAGCCAAAAACCTGGAAATGGTGGCTTTGCTGATGAGGGAGGGGATGTCGATTGACAAAGCCGCCCTCCAAAGTTTGTCACGGCAGCTATACTCATTTCCCGGCAGCGATGTGGCAACGCTTGCTTACCTCAACCGTCTGGGACTTCCGGTTACAAATGACAATCTTTCACAGCTAAAGGCATATCAAAGTTACGAACATAAACTAAATAACGCCATCAGCACGGTCAGCAGCTCGATGATGAATGATATCGGGGTACTGGCAGATGGCAATGATGCGGCAAAGAGTGAGGCAATAGCTTTATTCAAGAATATCCTCACCATCTTTGCTCAACAGGAAGCAGCGACGGGGAGTACGCCGCTAACCGGTTTGCCGCAAATGACGGCAGGACAGTTGCTGGCATATTTGCAAGAAGAAGGAGCGACAATTAACGCATTGACTGACTCGGTCAACATAAAAAACACGACAAATGACAGAACACTAATCAATCCGCATGTTGCACCGAATGTTGCGATACATATTACACAACAGGGTGAAACACATAGCACGGTAGCAAATCCCCCTGCAGTAAATGGATTTGCAGTAGCAAATCCGTTTGTTGCAGTATCAACCCCGCCTACTCCTACTTCAACCCCCACACTTATCAATCTCTTGGCACAAGCGGTTTTTGACCCGCAAGGCGTCATAAATGACGAGCAACTGGTTAAATTACTGGGGCAAAAAGAGTTTCAAACACTAATGACAAAGGATATCAGCGACAAATGGCTCTTAAAGCCGGAGGAGTTACTTCAAGATAAGTCGATTAGTGAGCATTTTCGTCAGATACTGACACAGACTTCCCAACTTGCAGCGGCTTATGAAAGCACAGGTCTCAGCGAGGGCAACACCGCACAAACGATCCAAAACTTAAATGCCAATATCAATTTCATCAATCAACTCAATCAAGCGTTCACATATTTGCAATTGCCGTTAAAATTGGGCGAAGACAGCACCCATGGCGAGCTTTTCATCTATACCAACAAAGAAAATCTGGCACGGGGTGACGGTAATCTGAGTGCCCTGCTTCATTTGGATATGGAACATCTGGGAGCGATGGATATCCATGTTACGATGCAAAACAAAAATGTAACGGCGGGATTTTATCTGCAAAACGAACGAATCATCGACTTGGTTTCCAGGCATATCGAAACGCTGACGAAGCGACTGGAAAAACGCGGGTATTTTATCACCAGTAATTTTACCACTCGTACCACCGTAAAGCGTCCAATTGATGAAATTCTCACCGCCGGTAAGAACAGCACCATTATCGGCAGTTACTCCTTTGATGCCCGTGCATAGCTTGTAATTGGGGGTATATTTGAAAAGTAGCGAACAGCAAAAACCTAAACCCAAGCCCATCAAACAAGCAGTTGCCCTTTCTTATGATTTGGAGGACGATGCTCCCCAGGTCATCGCCGCCGGAAAGGGTTTGATGGCGGAGAAGATTATTGAGAAAGCCAAGGAAGCTGACATTCCCGTCCATCGGGATGAGAAACTTGCCGATACCTTGTCACGCCTTGATATCGGTGACATGATTCCCCCCGAGCTTTATGAGGTGGTGGCGGAGATTTTAGTTTTTGTTGATGCAATGGACAAAATCGAGGCAAAAACGAAGCGGGTAAAGCGTTGACATGACCCAAACTACCCGATGAGGTGAGATTCTTTGAACAATCGCAAGTCCGGCACTATCTATGAACAAAAAGCCGTCAAATGGTTATCTGCCAATGACATAAAAGTTATCACCACTAACTTTCGTTGCCGTTTCGGTGAAATTGATATAGTCGCTGTTGATGGGGAGTATCTGGTTTTCGTGGAGGTGAAGTACCGCCGCGACACCATGAGCGGACACCCTGCCGAGGCGGTTACTTTGCGTAAGCAAAAAACTATCAGCAAGGTTGCCGATTATTACCGTATAACCCAACAGATAGATGACGACCACCCTGTCCGTTTTGATGTGGTGGCGATCTGCGGCGATGTGATTACATGGTATCGGGATGCCTTTAGTTATATCAGGAGCGGGTATTAGAGACAGAATCTTAATAAAACCTTAATAATTGTCTGTGTTTTTCTTAATAATTTCATGGTAAAGTAAGATAACACCATCAGGGAGCAAGACCAACTTTACTTGGTTACCCACAAAGGAGCTATATGGCAAATGTTTTGGTATGTGATGATGACAAAGAAATAGTCAATGCCATCGAAATCTATCTCAACCAAGAAAACCATCAGGTGTATAAGGCGTATGATGGTGTTGAGGCAATCAATGTTCTCAAACAAAACGATATCCAATTGATTATCCTCGATATCATGATGCCTATCCTTGACGGTATCAGAGCAACGCTCAAAATCCGGGAGTATTCGGGAATCCCGATTATCATTGTCTCTGCCAAGTCCGAGGACACTGACAAAATCCTTGGTCTTAATGTCGGTGCTGATGATTATGTGACCAAGCCTTTCAATCCGCTGGAGCTGATGGCAAGGGTGAAATCGAATCTGCGCCGTTATATGAGCCTTGGCAGTCTTAACATCGAAAACAACGCCCTCTTTGCCAGCGGCGGGTTGATGATTGATGATGACAAAAAGCAAATCACCGTAGATGGCGAGGGGGTGCATTTGACCCCGATTGAGTATAGTATCTTGCTTTTTCTGGTCAAAAACCAAGGCAAGGTCTTCTCCAGCAGTCAGATATATGAAATGGTATGGAACGAGGAGGCGATGGGAGCGGAAAATACCGTCACCGTCCATATCCGCCATATTCGGGAAAAAATCGAAATCAACCCCAAAGAACCACGCTACATCAAGGTCGTATGGGGAGTAGGATATAAATGTGAAAGTATTCCTATATAAAATGTTGAACATGTAAAATGTCGAAGAAAACCACCTTGTTAGGAGATGAAGCAATGAAAAAGAAAAAGAAAAAGAAAACCACCGTTACTGACACGACTTGCGTTACCAACGAAACACCGCTGTTGACTAGCGGCAAACCGGTTCGCACCTGGTATCTTCATAGTTTACAAAGATTGCTCTTTATCGTAGCCATTTTTCTTTCTGCCATGGTCATATATCAGTCGGTAGTCATCATTGAAGACCGCAATCCCCATTATATTTTTGACCAACTCATAAATGACGGGGAGACAGTATTTGCAGAAACGAAACTGTTTGACGATATGTTCAGGGAAAGTATCGCCGAGGTCATAGAATATGCCGCTCTGCGTTCCCTGTTCGAATATGAGGGGTTTTTTGACGGCAAAAAGCCAATAGACATAACAGCGTATGTCTACCGTAACCAGGCGATGCCGGAGACATATATCAGTGCCACTTATGAACTGATGACCTTGCTCAAGTGGGCAAGCGAGGGGTTTACTTTTTCCACCCAAGTGATGACACCGGAGGAATTAAAAGCATTTTTCAATGACCTCAATGTTACCCGTAACAGAGCCGGTAAACAGTTCTACAGAGTCAGCGAAGAGCGTCGTAGCATGGATAGTTATCAATATAATGTGCGTTTGCGTTATCTGGATAATAAATACCTGACCGTTGATGGCAGGGGAGTAGAGGATTTTGTCGATAATGTAGCAGATTATATCTCATTGGTTGATATTCTGACCACAGCTGCCAATGATTTGTTCATCCAATATGAACGTTACCAGGAGTTGAAAGCGGTATATGAAGGTGGTAATAGTAATGTACTCTATTATCTATATATTACTGATGGATACTATGTAAGTTCGTTGTCCAATTTATTTTCGTTTTCTACTGAAAATCTTTTTAGCAATTATTATCTAAAAGCAATATACTATGATCCCCACACTCTTGAGTATATAACTGACACCGGTATCAGCGAACGACTTTTCCGTTATCTGCTGGAAGATTACAAATACGCATTTGCAGAGGAATTTCCGATATGGATAAGAGTAGATACTGTTCTTTATAGAGCAGATGACAGTTTCCGTCATGTTAATGATAGTTATCAAGCGTTCTTCAATATTTATCCTGATTATTTAATCGTAGCTGCTATTTGTCTGGCATTGTCATTCCTGCTACTCATCATCCTCACCAGATTGACGGGTCGGGTAAAGACCCAGCTACCGCCGGAAAGTGACAGTAACAAAAAGAAGTATGGCTACACGGTCAAACTCCGCCGTTTTGACCATTTCTTTACTGAGCTTTGGATAGTGATGTTTCTAGCGGTGATTTATGTCGCTGTTTATGGTGTTGCTCAGTTCGTGGAGATATTCTCTCGTCCTCATGCATATAGCTCACTTTTCACTAACTTTTCATGGTTGCCGTATATGCTTGCTGCTTATATGTACGTGGTTAGTCTCTTCCTATCACTCTTTTACTACAGTATCGTCAGGAGGATTAAAGCACGGAGTCTCTGGACTGACAGCATCCTCTCCAAGTTCTTTGCCCTGTTGTCGAAGATAGGCAGGAAACTGAGGAGTGTGTTCGCTGAGCTTCAAAGGCACTTTGTCTATATTCATGATAACAGCGGTTTGTTTGCTCGCTATTTCCTTCCGTTTCTGGTAATTGCTGTAGTACACTTTGTGTTAATAATCATTATCGTTATTACATCATATCTAACACCTGCGTTCGCTATTTTCTCGATAGTATTGTTGCTAACCATCGATGTTGTTTGTGGATGGCGTATCTTTAAGGCGGCACAGGCGCGGGTGGATATTATTGCAGGTATCAATCATATCAGCGGCGGTGAGTTAAACCACAAAGTAGACACGGCTAATATCTACGGTGACAATCTGGTTCTGGCTACTTGTGTCAATCAAATTGGTGACAGTATCGCTGCCGCCGTCGAAGTCAGTATCCGTGATGAGCGGATGAAAGCCGACTTAGTCACCAATGTAACCCATGATATCAAAACACCGCTTACTTCGTTGATTGCTTACATTGACTTGATTCGCCGTGAGGAAATCGAAGATGAAAAAATAAGCGGTTATGTCGATGTCCTCGAACAAAAGGCACAGCGGTTAAAGCAATTGACGGATGATTTGGTTGAAGCCTCGAAGATATCATCAGGAACTATCACCCTAAAACTAGAAAAAATCAATTTGACTGAGTTGGTCAATCAATCACTCGGTGAGTTTGCTGACAGAATTACCCGCCGTAATTTGCAGGTAATCCTGAGCGGTGAAGATGATATCCATATTGAAGCTGATTCAAGGCGGATGTGGCGAATAATAGAGAATCTCTTTAGTAATCTCTGTAAGTATGCGTTGCCGGGGACTCGTGTTTATATTGAAAAGATAAAGAAAGGAAGCGGTCATGTTGAGTTGGTGTTCAAGAATATCTCTGAACAAACGCTTACCTTTAGTACTGATGAACTGACGGAACGCTTTGTCCGTGGTGATGAATCCCGTAGTACCGAGGGAAGCGGACTTGGTCTTTCGATTGCCAAAAGCCTCACCGAAGCCCAACAGGGGGAATTTGAAATCAATACAGATGGTGATTTGTTCAAGGTGATTTTGCGGTTTACGATGGTGTAGTTACGACAGCTCAGGCGGAGCTTGAATCAATTTGTAATATAGTATCTCATGAAAGCTCAGGCGGAGCTTGAAACAACTTGTTTACGTAGTTGAACCTACGAGAGCTCCGCCGTTGCCTCCAACTCACGGGCATTGAACTTACGCAGGGCGGCATGGATGCGTTCCGTTGGGGTCTGAACATTATCAAGCGATGAATCATGATTCATCGCATTGATAATCGAAGCCATGAATTTACTCATGTCAGCCTCCAAATAATAGGGGCGGCTTTTTAGCCGTGGCAGTTGATAAGTCAGGTTGGTAGTGACGATTTTGTCAAAATAACACTTCTCATATGCTTGGTCGAATATCTCCAGACCATCGGTAAAAAGACCGAAAGTGGCACAAAGATAAACCCTTTTCGCATTTTTCTCTTTGAGAACCCTAGCCGTGTCAATCATACTGCCGCCGGAGGATATCATGTCGTCAATGATAATGACATCTTTGCCATCGACATTGTCACCGAGGAACTCATGAGCGATAATCGGGTTTTTGCCATCAATTATCGTGGAATAGTCACGGCGTTTGTAGAACATCCCCACATCCACACCGAGGACATCAGCGAAGTAGATTGCCCTGTCCATCGCTCCCTCATCGGGACTGATGACGAGGAGATGATCCTTGTCAACGATGAGGTCACGTTCGGTGCGTATCAGGGAACTGATGAACTGATAAGGGGGAGTGAAGCTGTCAAAACCACATAGGGGAATCGAATTTTGCACCCGAGGATCATGGGCGTCAAAGGTGACGAAGTTCGTTACCCCCATTTCATGAAGCTCTTGAATCACATATGCGCAATAAAGTGATTCCCGTCCCATACGCCGATGTTGCCGCCCCTCGTAGAGATAGGGCATGATGACATTGATGCGATGGGCTTTGCCATTTACCGCACCGATGATCCGCTTTAGATCCTGATAATGGTCATCAGGCGATTTGTGGTTGGTATAACCGTTCATTTGGTATTTGATACTGTGATTGCATACATCAACGAGGATGAAGAGGTCTTTGCCCCGTACCGACTCATCGACGATTGCCTTGCCCTCGCCATTCGAGAAGCGATAGCAACCGGCACTTAACAAAAAGGATTTTTCCGCATAACCTGAAAAAGCATCGTCATCCTTGGCAGGATGGCGGCTGCGCCTGCGAAAATCAACAAGATACTGATTGACTTGCCTCCCGAGCGGAAATGCCGATTCCATTACATGAAGCTTTAATGGGGCAACGGGGATCAAATCAAGGAGTTCATCATTACTAGACATTGTTCCTCCGTGAAATACAGGAATGATGATAAATATAGCATTGATGAATAGGAAAAGTCAATAGCAAAGGGGGTGAAATCATGTTATATTGTCCATACGGACAAAAAATGCTGACAAAGGAGAAAAATATGCTTCGTTCCCCACGGGGCAAATCCCATCAAATCAAGGAAGTCACTGCCAATAGTATCGCTGCCGAAATGGGAGTTGAAAAGGGCGACTTTTTGCTTACAATTGATGATAATAACGTTGCCGATGTGTTTGATTACCGCATGATGACCGCCGCTACTCGTCTGGAGGTATTGATCAAAAAGCCTAGCGGCGAGGAATGGTTACTGGAGATTGACAAGGAAGAAGATGAGGATTTGGGATTAGTTTTTGCCACCGAGATGATGGATGAGTACCGCTCCTGCGGGAACAAATGTATCTTTTGTTTCATCAAGCAAATGCCGCCGGGACTGCGAGAGACCCTTTATTTCAAAGATGATGATACCAGACTTTCATTTTTGCAAGGGAACTATGTAAGCCTTACCAATCTGACCGATGAGGACATCGACAGAATTATCCGCTACCGTTTACAGCCAATCAATATCTCCATCCATACGAGCGATGCGAAACTGCGCACGCTGATGATGGGTAATCCCCTTGCGGGAGAAGCATTAGCGGTGCTTGACCGTTTATTTGCGGCAGAAATCACGATGAACGGGCAGATAGTCCTTTGCAAAGGCATCAATGATGAGAGCAAACTCACCCAGACACTTGATGACCTCGTCAAATACCTACCATATCTGCAAAGTGTATCCGTCGTTCCTGCGGGACTGACGAAACACAGAAACGGACTTTATCCGCTTGTTGCTTATGACCATGAGGATGCCAAAAAGGTCTTGGCTCTCATTGAGAATTATCGTGAACCACTTTTTGACCAATATCAAAATCACTTCGTCCATGCTGCCGATGAATGGTATCTGATGGCAGGAGAGTATTTGCCGCCCATGAAAGCTTATGATAATTACCCGCAACTGGCAAACGGAGTCGGGATGATGCGGCTTTTCCTTGATGAATTCGCCGAAGAGATGGCAAAGAGCAAGCAGAAAACGATGATATCATTATCCGCTCCTACCGTGATTTCCATTGCCACGGGAGAGTTGGCTTATTCCTATATCAAGATGATGTCAGCACAAATGGAAGCGGCTTTTCCGGGACTTACCATCCATGTGTACCCGATTATAAATCATTTCTTCGGCGGGGGCGTGACCGTCAGCGGTTTACTCACGGGCGAGGATTTGACAACACAGTTAAAAGGGTGCGAACTGGGAGAGCGATTGCTTTTACCCGTTAATATCGTCAGTCATGATCGTCAGTCGTTGCTTGATGGCATGACAGTTACTAAGCTACAAAACGCTTTACAAGTCACGGTGGATATTGTAGAATCAAGCGGACGTGATTTCGTGAAAGCAATAATTAGAAGCAAATAAATAGAGAAATCAACTGGTTTTGACCGTTGGAGGTCATAAATGGGCAAAAAAAGTGTCCGCCCGATTGTTGCCGTGGTAGGACGACCGAATGTCGGTAAATCAACCTTTTTTAACGCTATGGCAGGTGAGAATATTGCCATTGTCAAGGATACCCCGGGGATTACCCGCGACCGTATCTATGCTGATGTTACCTGGCTTGACAACGCCTTTACCCTGATTGACACGGGTGGTATTGAGCCTGACAATGAAGATATCATCTTCACGCAAATGCGGGAGCAGGCACAAATCGCTATAGAAACTGCCGATGTGATAATCTTTCTCACCGATGTGAAGCAAGGTCTGGTCGATGATGACACAAAGGTAGCGGATCTGCTGCGCCGTACTGACAAGCCGGTTATCTTGGTGGTGAACAAGGTTGACCATTTCGCCAAGCATGAGGCTGATGTATATGAGTTCTTTGCCTTGGGAATGGGTGATCCCTACCCGATATCAGCGGTCAACCGTCTGGGAATGGGAGATATGCTTGATGAAGTGGTTTCCCATTTTCCTCCTACTGCCGAACTTGAAATAGATGACGATAGTATCCGTGTCGCCATCGTCGGTAAGCCAAATGTCGGTAAATCCTCGATTATCAATCGTTTGTTGGGCGAAAACCGCTTGATTGTTTCGCCTATCCCCGGTACGACCCGTGATGCGATTGATACGAATATCCGCTATAATGAAAGAGATTATGTTTTCATTGATACCGCCGGACTCAGACGAAAGAACAAAATCAAAGAGGAACTGGAACGTTTCATGATTATTCGTGCCGTTGCTGCAATCGAACGGGCGGATATCGCCATCCTCATCATTGATGCCGTCGAGGGTGTCACGGAACAAGATGCCAAAATTATCGGTATTGCCCATGACCGTGGCAAAGGAATCATTATCTGTGTTAATAAATGGGACTTGATAGAAAAAGATAATAATACCATCAAGATTTATGAAAAACGTATCCGTGAGGTTCTGTCATTTGCCCCCTATACCAAAGTGATATTTGTCTCAGCAGTAAGCGGGCAGCGACTGTGGAAGCTCTTTGAACTGATTGATGTCGTCAGTGAGAATCATGCGATGCGGATATCCACAGGGGTTCTCAATGAAATCATAAGTGAGGCGGTAGCTTATCAACAACCCCCGGCGGATAAGGGGCGGCGGTTACGGATTTACTATACCACCCAAGTTTCTGTTAAACCGCCAACTTTTGTGATATTTATTAACAGTAAGGAACTAATGCACTTTTCATATTTACGTTATCTGGAAAACAAGCTCCGAGAAGCGTTTGGCTTCATGGGAACATCGCTGCGATTTGTACTAAGGGAACGAGGGGAAGGAAAAAAATAAGATGGAACGGATATTTTGCATAGTTTTGGGTTATACATTCGGCTTGCTGCAAACGGCGTATATATACGGGCGAATAAAGGGAATCGATATTCGCCAGCACGGCAGCGGCAACTCAGGTACTACCAATGCTCTGCGGATTCTGGGCAAAAAGGCGGGTCTGGTAGTTTTGGCAGGGGATATCCTCAAATGTATGGCAGTAATCTATCTGTGTGACTACCTTTTTGCCGGCGGCAGTCCGGAAATGCGCTACTTAATCCGCATTTATGCCGGAGCAGGGGCGGTACTGGGACACAATTATCCCTTTTACCTGCGCTTCAAAGGGGGTAAAGGGATTGCTTCTACCGGAGGGGTGGTACTTTCTTTTCATCCTTGGTTTATAGCCGTGGGCTTGCTTTTGTTCGTCGGGAACTTCTTCATTACCCACTATGTCTCGCTCGGCTCGATTCTGGTTTGTGTCGGTTTCTTCGTGCAAATGGTGATAATGGGGCAAAATGGTTTCTTTGCGGAAATGACGGCGGCACATCTATATGAAATGTATCTAATCACGTTTCTGTTGATGGCGATGGCTATTTTTAAGCATCGCAGTAATATTACCCGCCTGTGGTCGGGAACAGAACGCAAGACTTATATTCGCAAGCGGGAGAAGCAGGAAGAGGAAGAACAAGTGAAAAAAGAGGAACATGAATGACGAGGATAGGCATTATCGGTGCAGGTAGCTGGGGTATAGCGTTGGCAATCTTGCTGGAAAAGAACGGTCATCAAGTAACAGTATGGTCAGCACTTGCCGATGAGATAGACAGCTTACAAAAAACTCGTGAACATACGGCGATACCGGGGGTCAGGATAAAAGAAGAGATAGTACTGACTACCGTGTTGACTGATGCAGTCAATGAGATGGATGTCGTTGTAATTGCCGTTGCTTCACCATATGTGCGGACATGTGCCGCCAAATTGCGGGATATCATCAGTAAGGATACGATTATCGTTAATGTTGCCAAGGGCATTGAAGAAGGTAGCCTGATGACGATGTCACAGGTGATTGCCGATGAGCTTCCATCGGTGCGGATTGCGGTATTGTCGGGGCCTTCCCACGCTGAAGAGGTCGGGCGCAGTATTCCGACGACGATAGTGGTAGGTGCAGATGACGATGAAACGGCGGAATTTTTGCAAAATATCTTCATGAATGAGGTATTTCGTGTTTACCGCAACCGTGATGTAATGGGCATCGAATTGGGAGCTGCTCTCAAAAATGTAGTCGCTCTGGCAGCCGGTATTTGCGATGGACAAGGGTACGGCGACAATTCAAAAGCCGCTCTTATTACCCGCGGGATTACAGAAATTGCCCGTCTGGGGGTGGCGATGGGAGGAAATACGGCAACTTTTTATGGGCTTAGCGGTATCGGCGATTTGATCGTCACTTGTGCCTCGCACCATTCACGCAACCGCCGTGCGGGAATCCTGATTGGCAAAGGAGCAAAGATGGAAGCGGCGATGGCTGAGGTGGAAATGGTGGTAGAGGGAGTTTATTCTGCCAAATCGGGACTGGCATTGGCAAAGAAGCACGGGGTCAGCGTACCAATTATCGAGCAGGTAAATGAGGTACTGTTCGCAGGAAAAGAGCCCAGTGCCGCTATCCGTGAACTGATGATAAGGGAGCGGAAAGAAGAGTACTAGGAGATTTTCGGGATAAAATGAGTAAGTAGAAAAGTAAGTATAGAATAGATACAGACAGATACAGATAGAAAGTAGACAAGGACAGACGAAGAGAGACGATAGTAAACAAATACAGGCTTAGACAGACATAGAAAGGATCGCTTCCCGATGCAAATATTTGACGAACTAAAAGAACGCGGGCAAATCGCCCAAATGACTGATGAAGATGAAATCCGTGATTTGATAAATAATGGCAAGGCGACTTTCTATATCGGCTTCGATCCTACTGCCGACTCACTTCATATCGGACACTACGTTACCCTTTGCTTGATGAAACGCTTGCAACAGGCGGGTAACCGCCCGATTGCCCTAGTCGGCGGCGGCACAGGCATGGTGGGTGATCCCAGTCACCGTACTGAGCTTCGTTCAGTACTGACTGAAGCGACGATAGATGACTATTGTGCCTCGATTCGCCGCCAGATGGAGAAGTTTCTCGACTTCGGCGATGATAAGGGTATCTTCGTCAATAACGCCGAGTGGTTGCGGGAACTAAAATATGTTGATATACTTCGTGATGTCGGCTCTCATTTCAGCGTCAATCGGATGCTACAGGCAGAGTGTTACAAGCAAAGGATGGAAAAAGGGTTAAGTTTTCTGGAATTTAACTATATGATCATGCAAAGTTATGACTATTTTACCCTGTATCAAAGGTATGGTTGTAATTTGCAACTAGGTGGTGATGACCAGTGGAGCAATCTCCTTGCCGGAACAGATTTGATTCGCCGCAAACTAGGCAAAAATGTCTATGCGATGACGATCCAGCTATTACTCAACACTAATGGGGTCAAAATGGGAAAGACCGAAAAAGGAGCTCTTTGGCTTAGTCCCGACCGTACCTCGCCTTTTGACTTTTACCAGTATTTTCGCAATGTCGCTGACGCTGATGTGATAAACTACCTCAAGATACTGACTTTTTTGCCACTTTCGGAAATCAAGGAAATGGAGAAGTGGGAGGGTAGTCAATTAAATGAAGCCAAGGAAATTCTGGCAACGCAGATGACAACCATGATTCATGGGAGCGAGGAAGCCGAAAAAGCAAGACAGGGAGCGAAGACCCTCTTTACCGGCGGCAGTGACAATATTGATGAAGTCCCTGCCACGGTTTTGGCTGATGAAGACTTTTGCAATGGAGAAATAGATATCATAACCCTTTTGGTAAGCGGTGGTTTGGTAAATACCCGCTCCGAGGGGCGGCGGGTCATCGAACAAGGAGGAGTAATTGCCGCAGAAAGCAAGGTGACTGATACGAAGCAACTCTTTAAGCGAGAGGATTTTGCCGCTGAGGGAATCTTGATTAGACGCGGTAAGAAAAACTTCCGCATGTTTCGGCTATAAAATATAAGGTAATCAGTAGTTGGATTTGTGTTACGATGATTCTTTAACGCCTACAGCATCATTTTCATGTGATATCAGGAAGGAGATTAGCGATGACGAGTGTTTACCAAAAACTGTTAAAATGTAAAGAGAGCGTTGATAATTTGATGAAAAAAGCCGGGATTGGTGATTTTCGTCCCTTAGTTGCGGTGGTACTGGGGTCAGGGCTTGGTGATTTCGCTGATGGCATTAGTATCTGTGGTGAAATTGATTATGCTGATATCGACGGTTTCCCCGTCTCGACTGTACCCGGACATGACGGTCGCCTGATCCTGGGTCATGTCGGCGGTGTCGCCGTTGTCTGTATGAAAGGGCGGGTGCATCTGTATGAAGGTTATGATATTACCGATGTCGTCTTGCCGATTCGTTTAATGGGTTTGATGGGAGCTGAATATCTGATTTTGACCAATGCCTCCGGTGGTATCGGAGCTGATTTAAAGGCAGGTGATTTGATGCTCATCACCGACCATATCGCTTGCTTTGTGGCAAACCCTTTGACAGGGGCGAATATAGATGAACTGGGGACACGTTTCCCCGATATGAGTACTGTTTATCGTCCTGAGTTAAATGATATAATCCGTGATATGGCAGCTAAGCTTACGATTCGTTTGCCGGAGGGGATTTATGTGCAAGCCGGCGGACCGTCTTTTGAATCTCCTGCCGAGATAAGGATGTTTAAGCAAGCAGGGGCTTCTGCGGTTGGCATGAGTACGGCAATAGAGGCGATTGCCGCCAATCACATGGGGATGAAGATATGCGGTATTTCCTGTGTCTGTAATCTGGCGGCAGGACTTTCACCCACCCCTCTTACCCATGATGAGGTTCAGGAAGCTGCCAATGAAGCTGCACCGAGGTTTAAGCAGCTGCTCATGGAAGTGATTAAAGAAATTGGGAAACAAGGATAGGAGGTTTTCATGAAAATACGTATTCACAACGCTCGTATTTTGACGATGGCAGATACTGCTGAGCCATTTATCGGCGAAGTAAACATAGCTGAGGGGCGGATAACATATGTCGGTAAGGATAAACCGACAAACGATAATATCTGGGATCGTGAAATTGATGCCAAGCAAAACCTTTTGCTCCCCGGTTTCAAAAACGCCCACTCCCATTCAGCAATGACCATCCTGCGTTCCTATGCTGATGACTTGCCGCTTTCGGAATGGTTGTTTGAACGTGTCTTCCCGGTTGAGGAAAAGCTGACCGAAGACGACATCTATCATTTGACGAAACTGGCTATCCTCGAATATCTAACCAGCGGTATCACGGCAATATTTGAAATGTACCTAAATCCCGAGATGATAGCCTGTGCCTGTCAGGAAATGGGGATGCGCTGTGTACAAGTTGGAGCTGCCAACAACTTTGGCACAACACCCAAGCGTGTAGCCGAGCTTTATGAATCATTAAATAATGTCCACCCCCTGACGGGATATCATTTGGGCTTCCACGCCGAATATACCTGTGATGAGCCCTTACTCCTTGAAGTAGCGGAACTGTCACAACACTACAAAGCTCCGGTTTTTTGTCATTTGGCAGAAACTGCCGCTGAGACTGAGGGTTGCCGTGAACGTCACAACGATATGACCCCGGCGGCTTATCTGGCTTCGCTTGGCATTTTTGATCATGGCGGCGGCGGTTATCACTGTGTCCATATGACAGCCGCAGATATCGCCATTTTCCGTGAACGGGGGCTCTATGCTGTTACCAACCCTGCTTCAAACCTAAAGCTTGCCAGCGGGATTGCCCCGATAGCTGATTATCTTCGTACCGGAGTACCCGTTGCCATCGGCACTGACGGACCCGCCAGTAACAATTGCCTTGACTTCTTCCGGGAAATGTTCTTAGTCACGGGACTTGCCAAGGTGAAAGAAGTGGATGCCGCTGCTGTTCCTGCTTTCTCGGTATTACAAATGGCATGTGTAAATGGGGCAAGGGCAATGGGGCTTAATGAAGCAATGACTATCACCATCGGCAGCATGGCAGACCTCATCATGATTGATCTAAACCAACCCAATATGCAACCGCTCAACCATATTGCCAATAATGTCGTCTATAGCGGCAGCAAGCAAAATGTAGCAATGACGATAGTGAACGGTCAGATACTATATGAAAAGGGTGAGTTTGCCACCGGGATTGATGTAGAGGATATCTACGAGAATGCGAACAAAATCGCTGCCCGCATCGGTGGCAGGGAGTAGAAATCAGTTATAAGTAAATAGAAAAGGTAATTGCTCCACCAACTATACTTTGCCAAAGGATTTGCGAGGAATTTTTGTGTAGAGCAGGAAAACGACGATGACTAGTGCCTTGAGGCACGGCCTTTAGGCACATTAAGAGGAGTTGACGTAGCTATACGCTAAAATTATCGTAAATACTTGATAAAGTTTAGATGGGGGAGTAATAAATGCAAAAAGTGAAAATCTATAGTGATGGTTCAGCCAGGTGTAATCCCAACGGTCCCGGCGGTTATGGAGCGGTGGTGCAGTATATTGACTCATCTGGTCAATTACATCAGCGGGAGTTTTCCGGCGGGTTTCAACTCACCACCAACAACCGCATGGAACTCATGGCAGCCATCATCGGCATTGAATCCCTCACCAAACCCTGTGCTGTCGAGCTTTTCACCGATTCACGCTATTTGACCGAGGCTTTTAACCAAAACTGGATTGAAGGTTGGCAAAAGAAGGGATGGAAAAACAGCAGGAGGGAAGCGGTCAAAAATAGTGATCTCTGGAAGCGGTTGATAGTAGCAGTAAAGCCTCACCAAGTCACTTATGAGTGGGTCAAAGGGCATGATGGCAATCCCCTCAATGAACGTTGTGACGAACTCGCCAAAGCGGCGGCAGCCGGTGAAGCGGGAGAACTGATGGAAGATGAGGGACGTTTGCCTGCTGATTCGTAGGTGGTTCGTAGGTGGTGGGATTTTTCCCCTTGACTTTTTGCCATACTTGGAGTATTATCATTATATCGGAGGGATTATCGCATGAGTAACTTTATTTCATTTGCAAATACATTCTTGTCCTACTTTCTTCTCTACATCATTTCCGCCACGTTGGTTGTCACGGGATTACTGCTGGGTATCCGTTATCGTAAGTTCAAGGACAAAAAAGCAGCTCTCGCAGAAGCGGAGACGACCGCCACATCAGATGATACATCTGAGTAATACCCTATATTCCCTGTTTTTCCATTTTTGGTAAAGGAGGATACCCTATCATGGATTTGGCGCAGGAGTTAAGCAGTCAAGTAACAGTAAGGGTCATAAAAAAAGACGGCAGCCGTGAGGCTTTTGATATCGAAAAAGTGATAAATGCAATCGGAAAGAGTGCCTATCGGGCACTTACGCAGTTCACAGATGCCGAGTTAGTTGATATTTGTCAATTCGTTATCCGCAAAGTACAAGCGATGGGCGGCGAGGATGTGCCAATCCCGATTATGCATAATATCGTTGAGAGTGCCCTCGAAAACGTGAAGCCGATCGTTGCCAAGAGTTACCGTGATTACCGAAATTACAAACAGGATTTCGTCCGGATGATGGACGATGTCTACAAGAAGAGTCAATCAATCATGTATATCGGTGACAAGGAAAACGCCAACACCGATTCTGCCTTGGTTTCGACTAAGCGTAACTTGATTTTCAACCAGTTTAACAAAGAGCTTTATCAGAAGTTCTTCATGACTACCGAGGAAATCCAAGCTTGCCGTGATGGATATATCTATGTCCATGACATGGCGGCACGGCGGGATACGATGAATTGTTGTCTCTTCGATATCGCCAATGTCTTGTCAGGTGGTTTTGAAATGGGAAATATCTGGTACAATGAGCCGAAGAGTCTTGATGTTGCTTTTGATGTCATCGGTGATATCGTCTTATCTGCCGCCAGTCAGCAATATGGTGGTTTTACCGTTCCCGAGGTAGACCGAATCCTTGAACCGTATGCGGAAAAGACATACAACAAATCCTTGGAAAAATATCTCCGTCTAAGGATTGGTGTAGATTCCGCTGAAGCCGAAGCCCTTGCCGATGTCAAACGTGAGTTTGAACAGGGTTTTCAAGGTTGGGAGTATAAGTTTAATACCGTAGCTTCCAGTCGTGGTGATTATCCCTTTATCGCCGTGACCGCCGGACTTGCAAACAGCCGCTTTGGGAAAATGGCATCTATGGCTCTACTAAAGGTCAGGCATGATGGGCAGGGCAAAAGCGATTATAAGAAGCCGGTTTTGTTCCCGAAGATAATTTTCCTTTATGATGAGGCTTTGCATGGCAGCGGTGGTGAGTTGGAAGAGGTTTTTGACATCGGTGTCGCTTGTTCTGCCAAATCAATGTATCCTGATTGGTTGAGTCTGACGGGAGAAGGTTATGTAGCTGACATATATAAACGGTACGGAAAAGTTATCTCGCCGATGGGTTGCCGGGCTTTCCTTGCTCCATGGTATGAGCGAGGAGGAATGTATCCTGCCGATGACAGCGATAGTCCCGTGTATGTCGGTCGCTTCAATGTTGGAGCGGTATCTTTACATCTGCCAATGATGCTTGCCCGTGCCAAACAGGAAAGCCGTGATTTTTATGAAGTCCTTGATTATTACCTCAATCTGATCCGTCAGCTCCATATCCGCACCTACGCTTATCTGGGGGAAATGCGGGCATCGACCAATCCTCTGGCTTATTGTGAGGGGGGATTTCTCGGCGGTCATCTGGGGTTGAATGAAAAAATTAAGCCGCTTCTCAAGTCAGCCACTTGTAGTTTTGGTATTACTGCTCTCAATGAACTGCAACAGCTTTATAATGGTAAGTCAATCTGTGAAGATGGCGGGTTTGCCCTCGAGGTTATGAAGTATATTAACAAGGAAATCAGCCGCTTCAAGGAGGAGGACGGTCATCTTTATGCGATATACGGTACTCCTGCCGAGAGTTTGGCAGGTTTGCAGGTCAAACAGTTTCGTGCGCTTTATGGTATCGTAGAGGGTGTGAGTGACCGTGAGTATGTCTCCAACAGTTTCCATTGTCATGTAAGCGAAGATATCACTCCGATAGAAAAGCAAGACAAGGAACTGCGTTTCTGGGAGTATTTCAATGGCGGAAAGATACAGTATGTGAAATATCCGATTGATTATAACACCAAAGCCATCAAGACCTTGATCAAAAGGGCGATGGCGATGGGATTTTATGAGGGGGTCAATCTTTCCCTTGCTTATTGTGAGGATTGTGGTTATCAAGAGTTGGAGATGGATGTCTGTCGGAAATGCACCAGCAGTAATTTGACCAAAATCGATCGAATGAATGGGTATTTGTCGTATTCACGGGTACATGGCGATACTCGTCTAAACAAAGCAAAGATGATAGAGATAACAGAACGCAGGTCAATGTGAAATACCTGAATATCACCAAAGATGATATGTTAAATGGCGAGGGGTTGCGGGTAGTCCTTTGGGTGTCGGGTTGTGAACGTCATTGTCAGGGCTGTCACAATGCTTTTGCGTGGGATGCAGACTGTGGTTTGGAGTTTGATGATGTAGCGAGGGAAGAGATTTTCTCACAACTCGATAAGGATTATATCGCTGGGCTCACGCTTTCGGGTGGTGATCCTTTATCAGACAAAAACCGCGGTGCGGTCGCTGATTTGATTAGCGTAGTGCGGGCAAGGTATCCGGAGAAGACGATTTGGCTCTATAGCGGTTACAAATGGGAGGAAGTGTGTAATGAGCCGTTGATGGGTGAGATAGATGTCCTGGTTGACGGTGAGTATATTGAGGGTGAGCGTGATGTGAAGCTTCACTGGTGCGGGAGTAGCAATCAGCGGGTTATCGATGTGCAAAAATCGCTTATTCGTGCATTGGGTGAAGAACCGATTTTGTGGCAGGGGTGAGTAAGAAATCCAGTCTCACATAAATGGATTGCTTCGGCGTATAAAACCGCCTCGCAATGACAGCATAAGTAATGCACACGGATTTCACCACGCATGTTTTGCAACGCAAAACTGCGTTACGAAATCCTTAGTGCAGAAGAATGACAGGGAAGCGTGTCATTCTTCCGGCTTCGGTATGAAGGTGGCTAACAAGCGGCTTGATATGTTCATAAGCCGAATGTTACAAACGTCGGCACTTAGGTGGCG
The DNA here is from genome assembly GCA_031280955.1 of Lachnospiraceae bacterium. GTDB lineage: Bacteria > Bacillota > Clostridia > Lachnospirales > Lachnospiraceae > UBA935. The sequence continues at coordinate 10,156 of JAITGA010000013.1, read as the reverse complement.
TATAGGCACGGCGTAGCAGTGACTGCCGCCTTAGTACCGCTACGTTTGCACCATAGCGCAAGCGGTCGGGCGTTGAATGTATCAAGCATAGCTTGTTCTATAAGCCTGACAGCGCAAGCGGTCGGGCAATGAATATATCAAGCCGCTAGTTAGTTACTGTCATTATACTTACACGATGTATCATAGCAAACTTCTACAGGAGCTTACATGAATATCAAAATCAAGTATTTTAGTGACCAAATCGAGAAACTGGAGTACATAGACGGTAAGTCAGACTGGATAGACCTGCGGGCAGCGGAAAATGTGACTCTTAAAGCGAATGAATACCGTCTCATTCCCCTTGGGGTGGCGATGGAATTACCGGATGGCTATGAAGCCCATGTAGTTCCCCGCAGCTCCACTTTCAAGAACTTTGGCATCATCCAAGCCAATCATCACGGCGTTATTGATTCATCGTACTGCGGTGACAACGATCAGTGGTTTGTCCCTGTCATTGCTATGCGTGATACGAAGATAGCGATAAACGACCGAATTTGTCAGTTTAGAATTGTTGAGAACCAACCCCGCCTTACTTTTTCCGAGGTAGAGAGCCTTGCCGCTAAAGACCGCGGCGGTTTCGGCAGTACGGGAAAGAGTTAAACTATTTCTTTGTTTATCATCTGTTTAGTCTGGATAATCTATAGTATATAGAATCAACAGATTCTGTAAAATCCATAGACTCAATAAATCCATAGATTATGTATATCTATAGATTCTATAAAATCAACAGATTCATAAATCTATGAAACTAACAACCTTTCTTTAACATGTAATAGTCTTTTATCTAATCATCGCAATTTGTCAAATGGAGTTTACGGTATCTATGGCAACTAACATCAATCCTGCCCAACAACAGGCGGTAAATCATGCACACGGTCCGATGGAGGTCATCGCCGGTCCCGGATCGGGGAAGACTTTTACGATTGTGAAGCGGATTATCAATCTGATTGAGCAACATAGGATTCCACCCGAGAAGATACTCGTCATTACCTTTACCAAGGCTTCCGCTCTCGAAATGCAGTCTCGTTTCCTAAAGGAAATCCGCCGCTCGTATTCTGCCGTCAACTTCGGTACATTTCACAGCATCTATTATCAAATAATGTCGCGGTCGGGATATCTGAGTGATTATAGCTTAGTGACAGAAGCGGAGAAAAGGAAAATCCTGAGAAGCATCTTGAACCACTTTTTCTCGGCTCAGACATTTAGCTCTGCTGACTATGGGGAAATCCTAAGTGAGATTAGTTTGCGAAAGAATCTGCTTCCACCGATAAGCGAACGAGAAAAGATGAATGAAATCTTCGCTGAGTATTGTGACATGCTAAAAATGTCACGAAAAATAGATTTTGACGATATGATACTTTCTTGTCATCAGATGTTGTCAGAGCGTGAAAGTGTTTTGCGGACATGGCAGGAGTATTTCACCTATCTTTTGGTGGATGAGTTTCAAGACATCAATCGTTTGCAGTATCTGGTGCTAAAGCAGATAGCCGCTCCCCGGAACAATCTTTTCATTGTCGGTGATGATGACCAGTCTATCTATGGTTTTCGTGGCTCGAATCCGCAGGTAATGCAGGACTTTTTCATTGATTTTCCCGATTGTGCGAAAGTTCAGTTGCCAATCAATTACCGTAGTACCAGGCAAATAATTACGGCGGCAGAAAAAGTAATCGTCAGCAATCTAAACCGCCTACCCAAGGTTTATGAAGCTCTTCGTGACGGCACAGAGCCGCTTATTTTGTCTTTTCCCAAAAGAGAAGCGGAAGAGGATTGGATAATCGAGAAAATTAAAGAGATATCGCCCACAGAACATAACGAAACAGCGATAATCCTACGGACTAACTTTGAAGTAGGAATTATGGCGGCTAAGTGTGTGGAACAGGGGATAAAAGTACGGACTACGGAAAAAGTGAGGGATATTTTGACTCATTTCATTGCCGTGGATATCTTAGATTATATCCACTTTTCCCAAGGGATAAAAGAGCGAAGCCGTTTTCTCAACATCATCAATAAACCGATGCGTTATCTAAGCCGTCAGTGTGTAGCTGATATTGGCGGCGAAGTGAGCGAGAGTGAGATACTGGCTTATTATCATGGAAACCCCGATGCTCAGGGCGAGGTACGCCGTTTCTTTGCCGCTTGCCGTCGTATTGGGCAGATGTCGCCTTATCTGGCAATCAACTATATACGTATGGGGGTAGGTTACGAACGCTATTTGAAAGAGAGAGCAAAGCCGCGTGAGTTTCCCGAATGGATGGAAATCTGTGATGAGTTGCAAGAAATGGCACGGGGATATAGTACCCACGAGGAATGGTTAGATTTATTGGCGGGAATGAAGAAACTTGCGCATGAAACTGAGGAAGAAAAGGGAAAACAAACAGACAAAGACGGTCTCCATATCATTACCATGCATAGTTCCAAGGGTTTGGAGTTTCGTACTGTCTTTCTCCCCCATCTGAACGAGGGGACTCTACCCGGTCACAAATCGTTGACGGATGAGCAAATAGAAGAGGAACGCCGTCTTTTCTATGTCGGGATGACGAGGGCAAAAGAAGAACTTTATCTTACTTGTACGGAATCAACCAAGTTCGTTCCGTCACGTTTTCTCAAACCGCTGGTTGAGCAAAAGTAACCCGCAAAGCTGTTATCAATCTCGCTCCCGCAGTCGCTTCTTTATATACTCGTAGGTCTTTTTCTCTCCGTCATTGGCAAGCATTTCCAGTAACAGTACGAGTGTAGCCCGAGTATCATCGTGCATTGGGGCGGGGTCTCTGCCGCTTTGATAATAGCGAAGTGCCGCTCCGTCATCATAATTTTCCGCTCCGTAGACCTTGCAAGCAGCGACCCGGTCAACGAACATCTCGGCGATATATTCAAATGGCATTGCGATTGCCGCCATCCCCCCGGGGTAACGCAAGCTAAAGTCTATCCAGTACTCATAATGGTGTTTGTTGCGCCCTTTGTGATGAAGCCATGCACCGGAATAGCCGTTTTCCATCCGTTCGGCGTTGTTGGGGCTTTGACTTCCCTGAAAATACTTGACCCCGACCCAAAACTCGGCTCTGCTTAGCTTGGACAAATCGTGGAGTAATCCTTGACGGTAAAGCCCGATACGAAAGCAACCAAACATGACGAAATGGCGGTGACGAAGCACGGTTTTTAGATGTTTGAAGAATCTCATCGAAAGCCTTTACCTTTGCTCACACTATTTTTAATCGAAACGAAAACAGTTACACTGCGTTCGTTTACTTCCACGCTCCCAGAACTGATTTTCGTTGGTGCTGTTGTATTTTCATCGACCCCGCAGCTGTCAGCGGTCGAAAATGCAAGCTCCCATGTCATTTTTGGCGGTAGGTGCGGCAAAGCCAGCTTCTTTTTCTGCCAGTGCATATTGACGGCGATATATACGAAGTAATCATGAAAACCATCTTCATCAGGCGCATATCTGCCACATAGCATCGTCCCCAGAGTGCGACTGTAAGGAGTGAGGTCAGGTCGCCACGCTTCCGCACCATGAAAGGACATATCGGGATATCCGCAGCGAAGCCAATCCAAGAGTTGGGGCTTACCGGGCAGGGAGAGGACGGGATAACGGCGGCGGAACTCTGACAATTCCTTGACGAACTGCTGTATCTCACGCCTTGTTTTGTCCTGTGCCCACTTGACATGACCGATTTCATTGTCCTGACAATAGGCATTGTTATTCCCATAACGGGTATTGGCAAGCTCATCACCGCTATAGAGATACGGTGTCCCTTGGGAAAGAAACAATAGTGCCAAGGCATTTTTCATTTGTCTGCTTCTAAGGGCGACAATCTTTGCTCTTTTACTCGCCCCCTCTATCCCGCAGTTCCAACTATAGTTATAGTCTGTACCGTCACTATTATTTTCCCCATTGGCTTCATTATGCTTTTGGTCATAAGCAGTCATATCAAAGAGGGAAAAGCCGTCATAATTGGTCAAAAAATTGATAATCCCACCATTGGCATCGTTTTCTCCCATATGACCCAACCAAGCATTTATCATATCCTCATCACCTTTCAAGAAACGGCGGACATCATTTCTGAAACTACTTCGCAGGATAACAGTATTGGCGTAGGGTTTGCTATCATCATCCCATGAGTGGGAATAATCCTGTTCATAGAAGATGATTTTCGTCGCTGAAAGCACGGGATCTTTGGTAATCAGGGCAAAGGGAAGATGAAAACCCATGATATGAACGCCGTCCAAGTGGTACTCAATCACCCAAAAGCGCAGGATTTCCAAGATATCCGAAGGTTTGACCAATGGGGAAAAATAAAAGTACATATAAACGGCGATACCGATTTGATGTAAGCTCTTTACCATTTCCTTGAAAGCATGGTCAGGGCGGTCTTTGTCCGCATAAGCACTTTTCGGGGCAAAATAACAGGCATCCTTGAATCCCCAGCAATTGCTGCGGACGATACGGCTACCGGTTACTTTGTCAATTACCTCTTCCCGCTCATCGAAATCATAAGCCGGCATCAGGTGAACTGCCGTAACCCCCAGTTCGCTTAGATAAGGTATCTTTTCGATGACTCCGGCAAAAGTACCTTTCTTTTTCACCTTCGAGCTTTTGTGCATGGTAAAGCTGCGGACATTAAGTCCGTAAACGAAGTTATCCTTGCTATTTTCAGGGGATTTGCTGTCTTCCCAGTCAAAATCATCAATATAAAAACCACAGCGCACCCCATTTACATGTCCAACCCCCCAATCCTTATTGCCGATGAGGAGTCTGGCATCAGTATCGATGATGGATTCGTTTCCTTGATAATAAAGATAAGAATGTGAAGCAGTCACGGTGAGCTTCACTTTTAGCCCAAGAAGACACCCTCTTTTCCCTTTTGCCGAGAAAGGTATCCGCCAAAGTAGCTCTTCACCATCGAAGATTAGCACCCCACAATCGTCACCGCTGACCAAATCCGTGGCAAAAGCGATACTATCGGCGAACACAGTAACTCCCTTAGCACAGGGGGCAAAGTATGTATGTTTGCTGTCATAATTCATCTTTGGTCACTCTTTGTTTACTCTGTATATCTGAAACAGAAACTGATGAGGTATCGTAAAAACTTCACCTGCCATATTGCAGAGGGCATAAAAATGTTCTTTGTCATACTCTTTGACCAAATCCGGCGGCAATGTCGCCCCGACTCCACGGCAAGCCCGCATCCGTCCGCACCAACTTTTGCGGGTAAATGCCACTTCTTCCACGTATTCATGAAGTGCCACTACCGAAAAAGAATCTCCCAACCAATCCGGCGGCGTGAGCTTCACACGGTCAAGATTGCAACCATTCCAGTTAGGGTTATATTTTAGCACCAGTTCTTCTGACTTAGCTAGGATGGCACTCTCTCTTGGTAGACCTATCATCGAGAGTATTGCCAGTTTTCCTCCCCGTTTCAATAGTCTTTTGATTTCGGGGATGGTAGTTTCAACCGGGAAATACCAAAAGCATTGACAGGCAGTTACCACATCAAAACTCCCATCAGCTAAGGGGACTTGATCGGCAGGGCAGGTAATATAGTCTATATTCCCTGTATTTTCAAGAGATTTCGCCATTTCAATTTGTGATGGTGACAAGTCCGTACCTGTCCATTTCGCCCCATAAATCTCCATGAAACGAGGAATAACCCCGCTTCCTGTACCCAAATCAAGCACCGTTTGTCCCGCCGTGCCGATATCAAAGCGCAGCAGGGTTTCTAAGAAGCTCTCGGGATAAATATCCCGGTATTTGGCGTAGTCCTCGGCAACATTACCAAAATCCCATCTGTTGCCGTCATCAACATGCTTTAAGGCTATCATTTCGTTATTGCTCCACCAATTAGTTTGTCCAGTATACCACGGATGCTATAACGTGGCAATTGCAGCGTCGTTATTCTTCATTGACGAAATGACTGTTAAATGATAAAATAAACAACAAAACAGATAGTAAAATTTAGTTGGTGGAGTAATTATATGGCAGAGAAAAAAAAGGTACTATTCAGCGGGATGCAGGCAACGGGGTCGCTTCATGTCGGCAATTATCTGGGAGCACTTCGTAATTGGCTTACGCTTAGTGATGAATATGAATGTTTTTATTCGGTGGTCGATTTACATTCGATAACGATACGTCAAGACCCGGCAGTTCTCAGGAAGAGTTCACGTGATGTGCTGATGCTCTACATTGCCGCCGGGCTTGATCCGGATAAATGCTGTATTTATTATCAATCCCATGTCCCTGCCCACACGGAACTGGCTTGGATACTCGGTTGCTTCACCTATATTGGCGAGCTTAACCGCATGAGCCAATTCAAGGACAAAACCGCCAAAAACCTAAGCAATATCAACTCCGGTCTCCACACCTATCCCGTTCTCCAGGCAGCTGACATACTCTTGTTTCAAGCCGATGCTGTGCCTGTCGGGCGTGATCAGGTACAGCACCTAGAGCTATGCCGTGATATAGCGGAGCGGTTTAACATGATTTATGGTGATGTTTTCACTATTCCTGCCGCATGGTTGGGAAAAACCGCCGCCAAGGTGATGAGCCTACAAGACCCCGGGAAGAAGATGTCCAAGTCCGATGAAAACGTGAATGCTTGCATTTTTGTCCGTGATGAGCGTGATGTCATTATCAAGAAGTGTAAAAGAGCCGTCACCGACAGTCTGATGCAGGTGAAATATGACAAGGAAAATCAACCCGGAGTATCTAATTTGATTGATATTTATTCTGCTTGTACAGGGAAAAATACTGATGAAATCGAAGCTGAGTTTGCCGGAGGTGGATATAAGGAGCTGAAGATAGCCGTAGGTGAAACTGTTGCCGATACATTTGAACCGATAAAGAAGCGGTTTGCGGAGCTGGAAAGTGACAAAGCATATGTCGATGGCATAATCAAGGAAAATGCCGCCAGAGCCGCTTTGGTGGCGAACCAAACCTTACAGACGGTCAAAGAAAAGATTGGTTTTCCTTGATGGACGGGCAAAGGTTTCTGGAAGCTAGGGCAAGAGTCACCAATATTCTCCATAAGCGTGAAGGAATCGGCACGATGCAGGAGAAAACCCTCCATGCCGTCCTCAAGTACTATTATGCGCCTTGTGAAGAAACACACGAGATTCCCATCGGGTCATATATTGCCGATATTTTTGACGGACGGATGATTACGGAAATCCAAACTGCCAAACTTTTCAATCTGCGGGCGAAGCTTAGTAGTTATTTGCCGTCATATCCCGTCACGGTCGTATATCCACTCGTGCGGACGAAATGGCTTGGTTGGATAGATACCGAAACCGGGGCTTCGTCAAAACTGCGTAAGTCTACGAGGCAGGGAACGGTTTATCATGCTTTTGCGGAGCTATACTGGATAAAATCTTTTTTGACTGACGATAATATCCGTTTCTCCTTTCCGATTGTGGATGTCGAGGAGTATCGTCTCCTTGATGGTTACAGCCGTGACAAGAAGCGTGGTTCTCATCGTTATGACCGCATCCCCATTTGTTTGGCAGATGAGGTGCATATTGAGTGTGTTGAGGATTATTTGCAGTTCATCCCCTACGATTTGGCAGAACCGTTTACGGTAAAGGAGCTTGCAAAGAGAGTGAAGATTAACCACCGTAGTGCCGGTTATGTGTTAAATGTCCTTTGTCATCTGGGAACAATAAAGCGGGTCGCAAACAGGGGTAAAGAGTATTGTTACATAGTAGCATGAAACACGAAAATCAAGAATACTATATCAGGCAAATCAAGGATTATCTGACTGCCACCCCTCCATGCCGGGGGCAGTTGCCGCTTGCCAGTCTCAAAACCTTTGGCTGTCAAATGAATGACCGTGAATCAGAGATGTTGGCAGGGATTCTCATCGCCGCAGGTTTTTCGCTGACAGAAAACGAAGAGGAAGCAGATCTAGTCGTCTACAATACCTGTTCTATCCGTGACAATGTCAACCGCCGTATTTTCGGACGGCTCGGTCATTTGGGTTATTTGAAAACCAAAAATCCGCAGATGAAGATAGCTCTTTGCGGTTGTATGATGCAGGAGATGACGGTAGTTGAAAAGCTTACCCGTGATTACGGCTTCGTGGACTTGATTTTTGGAACACATAATGTACAGTATTTTGCTGAATATCTAGCGGCAATGTACGTTGAGCGGGAGCGGGTAATCGAGGTATGGGAGCATGAGACAGATGCGGCGGAGTTGAAAAAACTTCCCAATAAACGAAAGTATGCTTTCAAATCCGGTGTCATTATCATGCATGGTTGTGATAATTATTGTGCTTATTGCATCGTTCCTTATGTAAGGGGGCGGGAACGCAGTCGCTCAGCGGATGCTATTTTAGAGGAAATAAGGGGTTTGGTGGCTGATGGGGTCAAAGAGGTGATGTTGTTGGGGCAAAATGTTAACTCATACGGATTGACTGGTTCGGTCAACACGCTCGAATCGTGCCTAATCCCGTCTTCCGAGGTGAAAGCGTGTGATTTATGCGAGGGTGTGGTTGCCCACGGTCAGATGAATTTTGCCACACTTTTGAAGCAGATAGAGGGAATCGAGGGTTTAGAGCGGATACGTTTCATGACCTCACATCCCAAAGATTTGACTGATGAGTTAATAAGGACTATCGGCGAATCAAAGAAGATTTGCCATCATTTGCATCTGCCGTTACAATCAGGTTCAACGAAGTTACTCAAAGCAATGAATCGTCATTATAGCAAGGAAGAGTATCTGGAACTGGTCAGAAAGCTTCGTGCCTCACTGCCTGAGATTGCCATCACTACTGATATCATCGTTGGTTTTCCCGGTGAAACTGATGCTGATTTTGCTGATACGCTTGATGTAGTAGAAAAGGTGGGATTTGATAATGCTTTCACTTTTCTTTTCTCGAAGCGGACGGGAACTAAAGCGGCGACTATGGATAACCAAGTGTCCGGTGAGGTGGTAAAAGAGAGATTCTTGCGCCTCGTGGAAGCAGTACGGGAGACGGCAAAAGAACGGTTGCTTACTCGTGTCGGGCAGTCTTTGCAGGTATTGGTGGAGGGGGTCAATTCACAGGAAGAAGGTCTCCTTGATGGGCGACTCTCATGTAATGTGTTGGTACATTTTGCCGGTGAGCGGGATTTGATTGGAGAGATAGTGGTGGTGCGGTTGGTGGAAGCGTGCGGCTTTTATTATTTGGGTGAGATGGTTGATTGATAGGTAAGGTGTTATATACAAGCTATGCTTGATACATTCAACACCCGACCGCTTGTGCTGTCAGGCTTATGAAACAAGCTATGCTTGATACATTCAACGCCCGACCGCTTGTGCTGTCAGGCTTATGAAACAAGCTATGCTTGATACATTCAATGCCCGACCGCTTGTGCTGTCAGGCTTATGAAACAAGCTATGCTTGATACATTCAACGCCCGACCGCTTGCGCTATGGTGCAAACGTAGCGGTACTAAGGCGGCAGTCACAGCTACGCCGTGACTATACGCCACCTAAGTGCCGACGTTCGCAACATTCGGCTTATGAATATATCAAGCCGCTTGTTAGGTGCTGTCATTGCGAGGCGGTTTTATACGCCGAAGCAATCCATTTATTTGAGACTGTATTCACCGCCCGACCGCTTGTGCTGTCAGGCTTATGAAACAAGCTATGCTTGATACATTCACCGCCCGACCGCTTGTGCTGTCAGGCTTATGAAACAAGCTATGCTTGACATATTCAACGCCCGACCGCTTGCGCTATGGTGCAAACGTAGCGGTACTAAGGCGGCAGTCACAGCTACGCCGTGACTATACGCCGCCTAAGTGCCGACGTTCGCAACATTCGGCTTATGAATATATCAAGCCGCTTGTATGGTACAGTTATTACATATAGTTCAGGCTCATGATGAAATACTCCAGATTTCGTCATTGCGAGGCGGTTTTGTACGCCGAAGCAATCCATTTACTTGAGACTGGATTAACCACCCGACCGCTCGCGCCGTCAGGCATTTTACACAAGCTATGCTTGACATATTCACCGCCCGACCGCTTGCGCTATGGTGCAAACGTAGCGGTACTAAGGCGGCAGCCACAGCTACGCCGTGACTATACGCCGCCTAAGTGCCGACGTTCGCAACATTCGGCTTATGAATATATCAAG
>JAITGA010000021.1 GCA_031280955.1 Lachnospiraceae bacterium | reverse complement strand
GAGTCTCGTAAAATGACAATATTGCATTAAGCGGGGGGCTTAGTGGTACATAAGTGGGTATGGATTGAAAACATACAAGCAGGGAACGCAAAAAATTACATTCTGCTGAAACTCAAATAAATTTTTGGAGAGTTTTTCAGGGTAAATTTTTGGAGAGTTTTTCAACATAATAGGGTATAATGGTTCTGGCAGGAGAAAACCCTAGCGAATATAGTTGTTTCCTGTTATAGTGATTTGGACAAACTTCATATAAAGAAAGGATTAACATGAAAAAACCACTAATACTGATGATACTGGATGGATATGGACTCAGCGACACCAAAGAACACAATGCCATTGCGATAGCGAACACCCCGGTGATGGATGAGCTGATGCGAAGCTACCCCTTCGTAAAGGGTGAAGCCAGTGGGCTTGCTGTCGGTCTTCCCGAGGGACAAATGGGGAACTCCGAGGTCGGACACCTTAATATTGGCGCAGGTCGGATTATCTATCAGGAGCTGACTCGAATCAGCAAAGAGATAAACGACGGAGTCTTTTTTGAAAATGCGGCTTTGCTTAGTGCCATTGCCAACTGCAAAGAAAAAACCAAAAACGGTAATCCTGCCGCCCTCCACCTCTTCGGTCTCGTTTCTGATGGCGGTGTCCATAGTCATAATACCCATATCTATGGATTGCTCGAGATGGCGAAACGAAACGATTTTGCCCAGGTATTCGTCCACTGTCTGCTTGATGGGCGTGATACGCCACCATCCAGCGGCAAGGGTTATGTGGAAGAACTGGAAAGCCAGATGGCAAAAATCGGGGTCGGCAAAGTGGCAACGGTGATGGGGCGTTACTATGCAATGGATCGTGATAATAATTATGACCGTGTCGAGATTGCTTATGAGGCGATGACCAAAGGAAGCGGCGCAAAAATGGCAACTGCATCTGAGGCGATTGCCGCGTCATATGCCCTTGGTGAAACCGATGAGTTTATGAAGCCGGCGGTGATTATCGAAGCGGGAGAACCGGTAGCGCAAATCAAGGATGGAGATTCGGTTATTTTCTTCAACTTCCGCCCTGACCGTGCCCGTGAGATTTCCCGTGCTTTTTGTGATGATGATTTCCAAGGTTTTGCTCGCGGCAGTCGTCTTGATGTCAAATACGTGTGCTTCACTGACTACGACCCGACGATTGCCAATAAAGATGTGGCTTTTCACCAGATTGCTATTACCGCCACATTTGGTGAGTGGCTGGCGGCGAAAGGAAAGAAGCAACTACGGCTTGCCGAGACGGAAAAATATGCCCATGTTACGTTCTTCTTTAACGGCGGCAACGAAGTTCCCAATCCCGGGGAGACGAGGATATTAGTTGATTCGCCAAAGGATGTGGCGACATATGACATGAAGCCTGAGATGAGTGCATATGAGGTCTGCGACCGTCTCATTGAAGCGATTGCCGCAGATACATACGATGTCATCATCATCAACTTCGCCAATCCTGACATGGTCGGGCATACAGGGGTCGAACCTGCCGTCATTAAAGCAATTGCAGTAGTCGATGAATGTATTGGACGGACAGTTACCGCTCTTCGGGAAAAAGGCGGAGCGATGTTCCTTTGTGCCGACCACGGCAATGCCGAACAGCTGATTGACAGTATGACCGGCGAGCCATTTACTGCCCATACCACCAATCCGGTTCCTTTTATCCTGATAAATTATGACCCGGCGTATACCCTGCGTGAGGGTGGGTGTCTGGCTGATGTCGTGCCGACGCTAATTGCGATGATGGGTGAGGAACAACCGAAAGAAATGACAGGCGTGTCACTTTTGCAAAAAAAGGTAACATAACTTTAGGTCAAAATAATCAATAGGAAAAATCATGCTTGGAACTATCGTCAATGCCATAGCAATAATCGTGGGAGCGGGAGTCGGGATTCTTTTCAAGAAAGGATTGCCGCCGCAAATGTCCGATACCTTGATGAAAGGGTTGGGGCTTTGTACGCTTTTTCTTGGAATAACGGGGTCGCTGGGCGGAAAAAATACTCTGTTGCTGATACTCTCAGTCGTCATCGGTATCATTATCGGGGAAGCGATTGACCTTGATGCTCGGCTTAACCGCCTCGGACAGAAACTGGAAAACCGTTTTGGCAAAAATAAATCTGCCACCACTCGTGTTTCCCTCGCTGAGGGTTTCGTGAGTGCCAGTTTGCTCTTTTGCGTAGGTGCGCTTGCGATTATCGGTTCGTTGGAAAGTGGATTGACAGGTCAACATGGGATACTTTTCAACAAGTCAATGATTGACTTCGTCGCCGCCGCTATTTTCGCCTCAACTTTGGGTGTGGGGGTGATGCTCTCGGCGGGTTCGATAATTATTTATCAAGGGGCAATCACCCTACTGTCAAAGTGGGTTGCGCCGATGCTGACTGATATCGTTATTGCGGAAATGACATGCGTAGGTTCGGTGATTTTGATTGGACTTGCCTTCAATATGATGGGAATTACCAAACTCCGGATAATGAATTATGTCCCGGCTATTTTTATGCCGCTTCTTTTATATCCACTAATGACTTGGCTGGGAATCGTTTAAACCACTATTGCTCCCCTGAAGCATCATGTAAATGAGCCATCATGCAAATGATGTGTAAGCCGTTCACGGATGATTTTGCTGTTAAATGGTTTGGTGATATAATCACATGCACCCAGGGAAAAGCCTTTGCTGCGGTCGTTTTCGTTGTCGAGACCGGAGACAAGGATAACAGGGATATGGGAAGTCGCTTCGTCAGCCTTTAGCTGCTCCAAAACCTCATATCCGGTGATGTCAGGCATCACGATATCGAGAAAAATAAGGTCAGGTGCAAACTGGGTGGCAATCCTTACGGCTTCACGACCATCTTTGACCACATACAAGGTATAGTCAGGACTGAGTATTTGCGTCAATGCCAAAATGACCATTTTTTCGTCATCAACGATCATGATGGACTTCTTGTTATTCATCTGCTCGCTCATAGTTTTTCCTATTGCTTGTTTTGTGTTATTGCTCCCCCAACTAAAATTTACCAAGTATTTACGATAATTTTAGCGTATAGCTATGTCAACTCCTCCTAACGTACCTAACGGTATGTGTCGTCGTCGTTTCCTTGCTCTACACTAAAATTCCTCGCAAACCTTTTGGCAAAGTTTAATTGGTGGAGCAATATATAAAGAATAACACAGATTTGGGGGCGATACAAGTTTTACTTGCCAAAAACAAAGGAATATGGTATAATGCAATAGTTCAGTTACTCTTTGACATCTATTACACTTCATCCACCGCTATAAGGAAGATGCCATAAGGCGGTGGTCGTCACATTCAAAGGAGGAAATTATGGGTCTTATCAAAGCATTTGCAGGTGCAATTAGCGGTACTTTTGCCGATCAATGGAAAGATTTCGTCGCTCCGCCGCCGGGACTTACCGATCATGTTCTCGTTGCTCCGGGGATAAAGTCAGGACAAAATGCGGGACGGGGAGCGAATGTTAAGGCATCAGAGAACGTAATCACCAACGGTTCGCTGATTCTTGTTCCCGAGGGGACGGCAATAATCGGTATTGAAGCCGGGGGGATTTCTTTCATGTCAACAGAACCCGGGGGCTATGTTTATGATTCAAGTAATCAACATTCACAATCCGTTTTTGCCGGAAATGGTTTTTGGAACAGTTTGGTCAGCCAGTCATGGGACAGGTTCAAATTTGGCGGTCGCCCGGCAGCACAGCAAAAGGTACTCTACATTAACCTAAAGGAAATAGCAGGACTTCGTTACGGCACACAAAACCCGATTCGTTACCGTGACGGAAATTATAATAATATCATGTTGGCGGTCACTTCATTTGGAAATTACTCACTAAGGGTCATTGACCCGATTGCCCTTGTCAAAAACCTAGTTCCCATAAATATTGCGATGGGAACAGGAGAGGTATTTGACATCAGCAAGGACAAAGGCGTTTCCGAAAGCCTTTTTGCAGGGTTCATCGGTTCATTGGCGGTTGCCCTCAGCGCATTTACCAAGGGTGGCAAAAGCATAGATGATATTCAACATGGGACAGTGGAATTTGCCCGCGAAATCAATCAAGCGGTTGAAGAAAGCTATCAATGGGCAAGTTCATACGGACTGGAAATAGTCGCAGTTCAACCCCGAAGCCTTGATTGGGACGATCCATCAATTGAACTGGTCAATAAGTTCAACCTCGGCATGATGATGCAAGGCAATGTCGGTAATGCATATGCCCAGGTAACAGTTGCCGATGGACTCAATGCTGCCGGTAACAATACCGGGGGAGCAGGAATGATGGGTGTAGGGATGGCAGGAATGGGTTCAATGGGTATGATGGGCGGCATGATGCAACAGCCGACAGCACCGCCACCACCACCTCCGCAACCGATACAACCACCACCGGAAGCGGTTGCGCCGGTAGCACCAACTGCACCTCCTGCGGATGACCCGATGACGGCTTTGACCAAGCTCAAAGGTCTGGCGGATGCAGGATTGATTACCGCTGAGGAGTTTGAGGCGAAACGACAAGAGATACTTAGCAGAATATAGGAGTGAGTGTATATGGAAAACGAAGCAGGAGCAGGTAATCCAGCAGGTGATCTTGCATGGAACGGAGCGAGCGCAAATCCGGAAAACCAAGTTTCCGATGGCAGTCAAGAACGTGATGATAGCATCAAAAAAATCAAATGCCGTGGTTGCGGAGCAACCGAAGTGGTTTTCAATCCCGACAGAGGGGTTTTCGTTTGTGATTTTTGCCGTACTGAGACTGCCCCGGAAACAGCAACAGTGGGGAAGATTACCGGTGATATCCAGGAAATAAAGGAAAAAGAAGGCTTTACGATATCACCCGGCCTAGATGATGCTGCTCCGCGGGAGGTAGAGTGTCTGTCCTTTCATTGTCCGTCATGTAAGGCGACGTTGACGGTCGGTAATGAAACCGATGTCGGCGGGCTCAAATGCCACTGGTGCCGCCATCAGATAGCAATTGCCGACAAAGTCACCGGTGGCATCAGACCGGATGGAGTCATTCCCTTTGTGCTGACCAAGGAGCAAGCAGCTGCAGAAGTAACGAAGTACCTCAAACGCCGTCGGCTTTTTAGTTGCCGTGAGTTCGTGCAGACATTCAAGCCGGAGATGATCAAACCGGTTTTCTTACCATATATACTTACAAGGGTAAGAAGTGAATGTGCGATAGGCGGCGATGCGGCGATAAGAATCCGCTCATATACTGTAGGAAGCAAAAATAGTAAGAAGAAGTATTATGATTATGACTTATACAGATTTTGGCGGCGATTCAAGATAAGCACCAACAATCTCCTCATTGAAGCTCATTCATCGTACTATGTACCACCGGGAGTATGTCCGTCGATCGGCACGAAGAACATTATCAACTCGATTCAACCATTCAATACCGAAGCGATAGTTGATTATACACCTAAGTTCTTAAACGGTGATTTCCGTGCGGAGTTCCGTGACCTCAATTTGGACGAAACGATGCGAAGCACGATTGAAAGCCGGATAAAAGATATAATGGTACATAATACCCTGCCATCACTTGCGCAGTATTCCCACGGCTATGATATTCAGTTCGTATCGGCACAAAAAGAAGCGGGTAAGTATTCAAGCATCCTTGCTCCGGCATGGCTTTACTCATACCGTGACCAAAACGGGGAGATATCGTACATTTGCGTAAACGCCCAAACAGGAAAATGTGCCGCAAGTATTCCCCTCAATAAAGTCAGATTATGGGTTGGCACGTTGATAATGCAAGCATTGGCGATATTAGGATTTGTGTTGTTATTCTTTATATTGTAAGGAGGAAGTATGAAAATAGTCGGTGTAATAGGTATTCTGGCAGCTTTAGTCTTCTTCGGGGTGGTTTCCGAGGATATGAATTATCTCATCTACTTGATTTTGCTCGCCGGACCGGTGTTTTATTATACTATCAAAAACAGATACAGCGGCAGGTTAAAGCGGCATGAGCATGAAAAACTAACAGAGGTCAAGGTGATTGATTTCCAAGAGGGTAACGATTTGACGAGACGAGTCACGAAAAGCTCCCAGAGTTCCATCGGAATGAAATACATCTATTCCAACGAGTTCAAATCTTCACTAAATTTTGTCATGACTAAGGTGGGTGCTGTGAGCGAAAAGTATTTGGGAGCATTGTGGAAGTAGTTTGGATAGAATCAATAGCGGCGTAGGTTTCTGATGCCTACGCCGAAAATAAGAATTTCTGTAAGCGTTCTATAACTTCATCGACAAACACTTTCAACACTAGTATAGGTGCAATATGAAACAGGATACATCGAAGATAAGCGAATCAAACAAGCTCGCTCTTGATGAGCTTAGAAAAGAGCTGATACTTAGGGGATATAGCAAAAACACGCAACGCACATATTGTAGTGAATTTTCTCAATTTCTATATCTATTAGGAAAATATGATGTTAACAAAATTGATGATACACAACTAAGAAGCTATTTTCTATATTGTTTTGAGAAATTAGAGTTAAAAGAAAGCCAAATAAATAGCCGTTATAACGCAATAAAGTTTTATTATGAGCAAGTGATGAAAAGAAACATGCTTCTAATTAACCTACCACGCCCCAAAAGACCGTCACAGTTACCAAAGCATATCAGTGTGCGTGATATAAAGAAATTATTTTCTGTAGTAACAAATCAAAAACATGCACTAATGCTAAAGCTGTGTTATGGAATGGGATTACGGGTATCTGAAATAGTTAATCTCAAAATTACCGATATTGATAGTGGAAATATGCAAGTGTTAATAGCCTCAGGCAAAGGTAAAAAAGACCGTTATGTAAATTTGCCGGAAAGTATATTAGATGAGCTGCATAGCTATTGCAAACAGTATCGCCCTGTCAAGTATCTATTTGAAGGGCAAGGCGGGGGAAAGTATAGTATACGTAGTGTGCAAAATGTCTTCAAATCTGCAATGAAGAAAGCAAACATCAATAAAGATGTAGGTATACATGGACTCCGCCACAGCTATGCCACACACTTGCTCGAAAGTGGAACTGACATCAGTTACATACAACAATTACTCGGTCATAGTAGCATAATAACTACGCTTATATACACAAGAGTAGCACAAAAAAATCTAAAAGGAATAAAAAGCCCACTTGATTATTTGTAACAGGTTGCTGTTACGGTATGAATGAGCAGTAAGGTATGGCGTATTTTGTATAGATGTTTAGATTGATAAATAACATATGTTGAATAATCAGCACTATAAAAATGTGTAGTTGCAAGGGGTAACAAGATGTGTATAATGTATGTTATAGCGTCTATCGGGTAGTTAAGTGCAATACTACATTTTAGAGAAACGACGGAAAATCACCCATAAGAGCGTGCGAGCGAAATCATCTACGGTATAATTAAGATAATTTATATTAGCGGAGGTTGAAATGACTGAGAATGAATTAGGTCTAAAATTGAAAGAGATGTATGAAATAGGCTTACCCAAAAAAGAAGCTACAACACACATTCATTTGTTTGGTATAAAATATGCAAGTGAAATACGAAGTAATGGCTTAAACATTCAGGAAATAATAAATATTTCTGGGATCTCAAGCAGTTACTTTGCTGAAGTTAATAAAGGTATTAAATTAAGCAAATATGTTGAGCTAAAGTGAACAATATAAACAGAACGAAACCGCTTGCGCGGTAGTAGCGAAAGTGATATAATACCTCAAAAGCCTTGGGGGAGAAGGGAAATATTATTTTCTCATAGAGCACTCTCGTTCTGTAAATTATCTAACATTCGACGGGTTAATATCAATGGCTATCCCGTCGATTTTTACGCTGAATCTCAGATAATTTCTAAGAGCATTTTCTACAGTTCTTAAATTACGGCGATTACGACATAAGCGAGTTCCCTGAAAAGTAAGTTGTAAATTGTGGTGGCTAAGCCGAAGTTCATTCGTGCTAATCAAACCTTGCGCAAGCCGTCCGTACTGCACTTAACAAACGGTATACGCTGCGCCGTCTGCGGACGGCTTGGGTTCCACAAAACCCCGGCAGATTAAAAATGAAGAGATAGTTGTAAGCCGGGCTTTTGCTCCACCACATTTTGACGGCTTCAAGTTATGAGGTACAGTAATTCGTGATGAGCCGTCAAAACGTCGTATACCTTGAACGTTATGTGACATACCGCCTAAGTGGATTGAAAAATACTAAAAATATGCATATAATGATAATGTGGGGGGGGTAAATGGATAAACCAAGAATATATGTGGATTTTAATGAAATGGTAAATAACTCAATCGTTCTCTTATCAAAAGACGATTCAAAAATTGACTCAACTGGAAATATAATAAAATTTTATGAAGGTATGCCCGTCAGTATTTATTCAGATGATCAAGAAAATGGAGAAATAGATAATTTAATAGCAGATGGAATCGCAATAAAATACGATTTGAGCAAATATAAATGTTGGAATCATGTTAAATGGTGTTGTCAAATTGATGAGAAAGGCATAATGCATGAGTCTGATCTAAAAAAGATTTCCAGTAATGATTATATTCATAAAAAAATTGCCGAAATACTAAATTCTGGAAGAGAGTATGAATTTCTTATAATGAAACTAAAAGAAATAATTTATCAATTAAAAGATGCTGGAAAAAAAAGAGATGAGATTTATGCAATGTTTAATAAATATTATGAACAATATGAAAAAGAAAATAAAATATATGAAATGGATATAATTGGCGATTGTATGGATATGGTAACAGGATGGTATGTGGGTAAAAATATAAAATGGGAATAAAAATAATGGGAAACGGCGATACGTCACATAACAAACGGTAGCTGCTCACCGCCCAGTTCGGGCGGTTCGGGTTCCGCAAAACCCCAGTCGGCGCAAGCGCCTTTGTGGGATTTTGCTCCACCACATTTTGCCAGCCCTGCAAAACCTACGGTTTCGCTTATTCGGGCTAGCAAAACGTCAGCTACCTAGAACGTTATGTAACATGATTTGTGGCGTATACTGTACTTCAATATTTTTATTACAGTGTAGTAAAAATAGTCTATTCCTCTAGTATTCCTAAACTTTAAGATTTACGAGAGAGTATTGACAATGTACACGTTGTGTGCTACACTGTGCACACGAAACAGGAGGTGATATAGTTATGGCACAAACAACTACAGTAAACGTAAGAGTTGATGAAATCGTAAAGCAAAACGTTGAAGTTTTGTTTGATAGTATGGGTATGAACATTAGTACAGCAGTAAATATGTTTTTTAAACAATGCCTTTTGGAAGAAGCCTTGCCGTTTCAACCTAAGGCAAAACGCGGCTCATCGCTAATGGATGCGCTAAGAGAAGCTCAAGACCAAGCAATAATCAGTGGAACATACGATATGACATTGGATGAAATTAATGCTATTATCGCAGAAGTACGGCGAGATATACGAGGTCAAAAATGAAAAAAGTCGTAATTGATACTAATGTCCTCGTATCATCAATACTTACGTATGATGGTAATCCGGCGAGAGTAATGGAGAAGATATCAAACAAGCAAATAACGCTTATTTATTGCCCTGAGATATTGAGGGAATATGAGACAGTGTTGTCGTATGATAAACTAAATATAGCATCCCAAACACAATTCAAAATAATTAATGAGATAACAAAGCTGGGTGTTCTGATAAAGCCGACCTCCAGTGACATCATATTACTAGATGAAACGGATCGTATATTTTACGAAACCGCAAAAACAAGCGAAGCTATACTAATCACCGGAAACATTAAACACTACCCAAATGAGTCTTTTATCATGACACCGGCAAGTTTTTTACAGCAACACTGACACAAACCACGTCACATAGCACACGGTATACGCTGCTCCACCACATTTTGACAGCTTCGGGTCGTGGGGTACGTTCATTATTTGCCGTCAAAACGTCGTATACCTAGAACGTAACATGCCACGACTCGAGAGTCTCAGACATATGGTTGAAAATGAAGATATTGTGTTTTTTTAGTTTTGACGTATAATAGTTGTGAGAACTCTTAATTTGGAGGTTAGCCATGAATAAAAGTAAAACTGCTGAATCAGTTAAAGCGATATGGCTCATACACTGTGTATCATATACAGCCGAAGCGTTAGGTATGTCTATTTCTGACACCGCCAGATTGTTGGATGAATACGATCTTATCTCACCTGTATTGAGTGGTTACCATGTATTTCATACACAGGGTTACGAATATATGGCTGAAATGCTGACGGATGAATTACGCAAGGCACAGATGGTGGTATCACAATGATTTTTTACCATGGTACAACAGAGGTTATCTTTAGTGTTGATTTCAGCAAAAGTCGTTTGCGTACTGATTTCGGAAGAGGTTTTTATATATCTAGCAAGCGTGGAACTGCACAGGATTGGGCGATTGGTAAAGCTGGGTTTTCTGGTATACCAACAGTAATGCGTTACGAAATCAATAACACTATATTTTCTGATAGTGAGTTAGAATATAAGCGATTCGATAATCCTACAGCAGAATGGTTGGACTTTATTCGAGATAATAGGCGCACTGATATAGTTATAAACAGTACTTTTGAACCAAGACACTCCTATGATATAGTCTCTGGACCAATCGCAAATGACATGGTCGCTGATGTGGTAGATTTTTATTGTAAAGGGAAGATTAGCGCAGATGACGCTATAGCTCGTGCAAAAGCACTGCCGAGCGTTTTTCAACTAAGTTTACATACACCGCTATCATTGATGTATATATCATCTGTTATGTATTCACAACAAAAAGGTAACAAATGGAGTAGTTGGTTACCCATAAATTGACCATCGATCAATACTATGAGTATTAATTGATATTGATTGAAAAGTGCATATTTTGCGTAAAGGAACGTGGCACGTCATACAACAAACGGTATACGCTGCGCCGTCTGCGGACGGCTTGGGCTAAAGCCACATTCCGGTGATTAAATGGCAATGCTACGCATTGTTTTTTGTAAGGTGTCCGGAACGTCATATACCTAGAACGTTATCAGCAATACTACATTTTAAGGAGAACGACGAAAAAGCACCCATAAGAGCGAACAAGCGAAAGCATCTACGATATCGTTAAAATAATTTATGTTAGGGGCAGGAGAACTAAGAATGTATGGAAAAATTGTAAAACCAAAAATCGAAGACGTTATAAATGATGCACTCTTTGGCGATGCGCTGAAGAATGCGTTGGATTTTGTTTTATACTTGAGAGAGAATAAAATGAATCCCGTGTGGTCTGCCACGAATGCGTGGAAGGTCAGTTATAAAACATATACAGTGTGTTTTATTAGGTTACATGGTTCGGCAGATTATCATAATCTCGAAGTAGGCTCATGGCATATAATACCTTTTATTGGTGAATATGAAGCTGATTCTTTATCCAATGACTTTAAGGAAATTGCGTGGGCTAACAAAAAAACGTGCGGTGGATGCGGCAAGTGTGCTTTGGAGCTTATAGCGATTTTTGGAAGAAAGTTTGACTACGCATGTGAAGGATCTATTCGTTTTATTAACCCTGATGCCAATGAAGTAGAATGCGCAAAAAAATTAGTTGAACTAAGAAGATGCGAGATAAAAGAAGGTAAGGCAAAAAAACACCAATACATAGCAATGAAAGATAGAAACTTGAGTTTTTAATTGTGCGGGCTAAACCGAAGTTCTTTCGTGTTAATCAAACTTTACGTAACCGTCCGTACTGCTGATAACAAACGGTATACGCCCACTTGCGAAGCAAGTGTAATTGCAGAAGCAAGTGTAATTGCAGAAGCAAGTGTAATTGCAGAAGCAAGTGTAATTGCAGAAGCAAGTGTAATTGCAGAAGCAAGTGTAATTGCAGAAGCAAGTGTACGGGTGGAGCAAAACCCAGGCGGGTTAAAGTGAAGATTTATAGTGTAAGCCGGAGTTTGCTCCACCACATTCCGGTGATTGAATGGCAATGCTACGCATTGTTTTGAATAAGGTTTCCAAAATGTCGTCTACCTCAAATGTTATATGCAATTGCACTTAAATTGGGTGAACTATAATTAATTATAATGATGTAATTGACTTAAAAATATTTTTGGAGGAATAATATATGGAATTAAAAGATCAATCAGGATTTTTCATGACTAAAATCGATGAAGATGTATTTTGTAATGTTTTAAGAAAAGAATTTCCTAATATTATGTTTTTAGATGTAAAACCAACATTTGAAGGAAATATAGATAAAAGGTCATATAAATCTACTTCAGAATCAGATAGTACATCTTTTTCTATTGTAAATTTTGATTTGATTAAAAAAAATAATTTAAAGAATAATTTTGCAATGTATAGTGGTTATTACCATTTTTCTTCTGTTGGAATAGGACAAATGCAATTTTTGGGTTGTGATGTATATCCAAAAAATTCCAAAAATTTACGAGTTGGAAGGATTTCAAATACTTGGGGGGATAATATTAATGACGAACAGTTGAAGTGGCATAAAATGGTGTACAAACTATTGAAAAAAAATGGACACAAAATACATTGGTATTATATAGATAATAATGAACCAAAAATTGTAGAAAAACCTGATAATAAAGTAGTTGCATATGATGATGCAATAAAAAAATATAATGGAATAAATAATAATTTTATGTATTGGGACTCAGCAAGATTTATTGATAAAAAATAATTTTGAAATCATAAAAAATAATTATGAAAATAACGTGAAATAATTGTATAAAGTGCAACTGCATATAACACACGATTAACGCTACAGGTGCTGTTCATGCCCTCGGGTTCCAGAACATTAAGTGCAATACTACATTTTTGGGAAACGGCGAGATAGCACCCATATGAGTGTGACAAATCGTCTGCGGTATTGTAAGATATTTATATCATGTGGAGGAGGAGTATGATTATGGTACAGCCAAAAATAATTAAAATGGATAAACGATACTTTACAGGGATGTTTGGCAGTATTTTTCCTACAAAGGAGCAGGGCAAGCTGCACAAAAAATTTAATGAATACTATAACAGCAAACCATATGAAAAGTCTGATAAATATAACTGTCATATCTATTTGTGGAATATGCCAAAGAACAAGAATTTCTTTTTCGGATATGAAACCAGTAGCATAATAAACGACAGTGATTTTACCACGATTGAAATACCTGCGTGTGTATGGGCGATTTTTGAAGTCAGTCCCGCAAAATGGTGGGTATCTGGTGATAAAGAAGTGGAAGGCTGGGTTAAGAAAAATAAAGAATACAACTGGCTTAAATATGATGGTTCAAAATGTCAGCTTGAATATTACAAAGAAAAATTCGTGGGCGCAGATAATCCTGACTCCTTAATGGAAGTTTGGTATCCGTTGAATGAAAAATCAAACACGGCAGTATAAGCAGAGCATTATCTACAGTACTCATATTTACGGCGATTATGACATAAGTGAGTTCATCGAAAAATTAATCGGTTATTGTGGTTCTAAGCCGATGTTCTTTCGTGTTAATCAAACCTTGTGCAAGCCGTCCGTACTGCTCATAACAAGCGGTATACGCCCACTTGCGAAGCAAGTGTAATTGCAGAAGCAAGTGTAATTGCAGAAGCAAGTGTAATTGCAGAAGCAAGTGTAATTGCAGAAGCAAGTGTACGGGTGGAGCAAAACCTAGGCGGGTTAAAGTGAGGATTTATAGTGTAAACCGGAGTTTGCCTCACCACATTTTGACGGCTTCAGGATATGAGGTATAATAGTTCATGATGTGCCGTCAAAACGTCGCCAACCTAGAACGTTAAGTGCAATACTACATTTTTGGGAAATGGCGAAATAACACCCATATGAGTGTGACAAATCGTCTGCGGTATAACATGCGGTATAAATACACTGCGGTATAAATTCCGGTAAATACCGGTAAATACCTGATAATTCTATTGAAATAATGAAGCATTTATTGTAGAATATTCAGGTAATCTTAATTAGGAGATAAAATATTGAGAATTTATTTAGATTTATGTGCCTTCAGTAGGCCATTTGATAACCAGAATTAATTGAAAATTAGGCTTGAGACTGAGGCAAAACTATTTATTCAACAAGGTATTATAAATGGATCTTATGAATTGGTTTGGTCTTATATTTTAGAATTTGAAAATAATCAAAATAAATTTGATGACAGGCGTAATGCCATTTATGACTGGAAAAAAATCGCAAAAGTACATTGTATTGAAAATGATAAAATTATTGATTATGCGGAATTATTATATAAAAATAATATTCGAACAAAAGATGCCTTGCATATAGCATGTAGCGTTTA
>JAITGA010000034.1 GCA_031280955.1 Lachnospiraceae bacterium | reverse complement strand
ATGGCGATTCCCGAAAGGTGAAACAGCACGAAAAGCTCATTAACAAAGCCTCTTTTCCGCTGACAATAGATTACTACGGAAGCTCGTCAACCGACTACCGCATAGCAAACGGTAAAACTCTAACAGTAGATGCGAAAGGCGGCACGATTGCTTTTGAAGCTGGAACTATCACATTTTGCGGAAAAGCAACACTTTCGTTTTTAAACGGAAACGCTCACAACAAAATAAAGAAGATTGTTGGAGAAACCATGAGCGGAGTAACTCCGCAGGCATCTATTCTCGCATCCGGCGGACACGGCGGACACGGCGGAAACGGAACCCACGGTGCCTCAGGAGCAAACGGCGTTGATGGAGCGAAGGACGGCGACAACGCTAAAAACGGAGGGCGCGGCAGTGACGGAACAAGAGGAACCGATGGTGGTGTCGGAAGCAATGCCGGTTCTGTTACGCATATGCTCGAAGAAATAACGACTGATACAGTAATTTACAGTTACGGCGGCAACGGCGGCAATGGCGGCGATGGCGGCAACGGAGGCAATGGCGGAAGAGGAGGTAGTGGTACAAACAACAAAAATCACGGCAGAGGAGGAGACGGCGGTAACGGCGGTGATGGTAGAGAAGGCGGATCAGGCGGTAACGGCGGTAACGGAGCTAATGTTACGGTACTCTATGGAACCGGTTCTCAACGCATAATAGAGATAAAGTCCTGCGGAGGAAATGGCGGTACACCCGGAAAGAGAGGGAGAGGCGGTTCGGGCGGTAGCGGAGGAAGCCCAGGTAAGCGCGGTGCTAGCGGTAATCACGGAAATAACGGCAGTGATGGCAATCACTCAACAGGTGGCAAAGGCGGCAAAGGCGGAGAGGTAATAGTACGGCCTCTTTCCTGAGAGCCGGCAACATGATAGTGTGGCTTTGCCAAGATAAGTGTGTAAATCACTTTACCTAAACTTAATTTTCGCACTTAGCCTATTTTTTCTATCCCACCAAATCCAAACTAAAATCAACAACAACGATGTAACACTCAAAACCATCCCCACATAAAGCCCCGGACTCCGATAAACCATACGCACATTATGCTCTCCCGGATCTAGCAGTATGCCACTAAAGGCAATGTTGGTGCGATAAATGGGTGTCTTCCCCCCATTCACATATGCTGTCCAACCCTTGCTGTAAGGGATGGAAAGGAATAGCAATTCTTCTTTTTCGGTTACAATTCGTCCAGATACTTCATTTGTTCCGATATATACATCCGTCAAACTATTTTTAGCTCTTTCTTCCAGATTCTCTATATTTATCGGATGGTAGTAAACCTCGATGTTTGATAGTGAGTATTGGTTCTCATCGAGAAAACGAATGTCAAAGTAGTATTCATTATTTAACTCCTGTAACTCCGTAACATTAACCCAAAAATCATCTACACCTAAGTAGTAGATAATATCTGGATTCCGCAGTTGTAAGTTTTTATTACCTACTATTATGTCAGAAGTTACACCATTATATACAATAAAATCTGAGAGCTTTACAAATAATTCTGATTCTTTACTCCTTATTGCATTATAGTAGTTAAAATCTTGTAACCACACCCTGATAGTACTGCTGTTCATGACCATAAAACTATCATCTAAACTATCAATATCAAGTAACTCAATGCCAATGCTAACACTTTCATTTGGAAAAACCGTTGGTATGTTCATTGATAATGTGCTTCCCTCTATCTCTCCTTCCAATACAGCATTTATTATCATGTTACTTGTTTTGTCCAATGGGTTTAATAACCGGAAGTCATGTTCGCTAATCCAGTTATCATAAGTAAAAGCAAGAGGCAGCTTATATTCATTTGCTCTAATAATTACTTCTAGCTCATCTTCATCATCTAAAGCGAAATCTGTATATTGAGAAACCCCTAGTAGTGAAGCTAACTCAACTCGGCTATCTAAACCTCTAATAATGTGCGAAGCACTACGAATTCCTGGCGAAATATACAACTCTTGAAAGAACTCATATATATAAGCATTTTGGATGCTAAAATAAGCAGCTGTCCCATAATAATCTAAAACTAAAGAGGTTGCAAGTGATGAACTATAAACATCCAATCGTTCAAACTCATTCTCATTTCTTTCAATTGAGGCAACACTCTCCTTCATTTCCGAAAGCGAAGCACCATAAAGCTTAAATCCGGCACTAAATCCAGAACCGCCAAGTACTTTCGGTCCGAAAACTAACAAACCACTTGCGATTACAGTGACAACTATATATGTTAACAGGTATATCTCTCTGTTCTTTTTTCGATTCCATACAAATGGAAATATAATTATCACTATAGTATAGAAAAGCGTGCGTAGGATATCTCCTAGTCCTCTATCACTATATATCAGATTGATAAACAACGATAAAAAAGCTATTATGTAAAAAACAGTAGTCGGTTTTCGGGAGAATGGTTTACTACCTTGCATTGCCAGAACCGTAGCTATTGTTCCAAACAACAATATCGCAAAATACCATCTAATGGTACTATATGAAAATCCATTCATGATACTGTTGAATATTGGTAAACAAACAAGTAATCCGCAAATCCCCCATAGTATTGCAAACTCCTTGTTTTCAACACTATCATTGCCTTTTAGTTTCTTTCCTGTAATTATAACTACTGCTCCTGCCAATAAGACTATTGAGATAGTAGTAATTGATTCATATGCTGAGGGGATAAACAAGTATTTGAATGAGTTATAGTAAAACTCCCAACTATATAAACTCACTCCATATCGCCCCCCCCCCCCCGAAATTCTGGAGCTGGACCAAAAACCGATAATTGATGGTAATAAGATGATACCCCCAAGGCATACTCCGAGAAACCCTTGACGCATAACAGCAAAACCATATTTGATAATGCTTTTTTTTCTGACAAAGGAAACTACCAAAAAATAAATGGCAGCAATGATAATTGTCATATATAAGTAATAAAAACCATTCAAAGCTTGTATAAACAGACTGATTATAAGCCATTTTGACAGTTCTTTTCTATTCTCTAAAATATTATCAATGCCATGTAAAATTAGCGGCAGTATAATCATTGGATTTATTTTTACCCAAAACCATAGTCCTTCCACAAATCCAAAAATAGTGAAGGCATATAGTAAAGCTCCAGCGTTCATTAATAAGCTGTAATTCCTCATGTTACAATCTATATATTTGTGGCTATAAACTATAAAAGAAATTCCGCACAAATAATACTTGAGCAACATTGTTAAAATATATAACAGCTCTGCATGATTTTTCAGAACAACCAACGGTACAAATCTGATTATATCACCCAAACCATGCCATGCGAGTGTGGAAATTACATCATCGCCTAAGCCAAGCCGAAAATCAAACTGATAAACTCGCCCTCTCAGTATTTCTCTAATGTAATCGCCTGTATAAATAAATACAGGGAAGCATTGATTGAAGCTATCATCCTCTTGTATCAGACCATTCCCGCGCAAGATAAAGGGTAATGAAATAATCGCCCAAATCAATATGAATAATATTGTGTAGAGCAAATAAGGACTTTTATGTAGTTTGTTGTGTATCCTGTTCTTTATTTATGAAACTCCTCTCTCTTTGGATTGCTTCGCATACTAGCTAACGAGTTGGGTTGTTTCGCATACTCGCGCAGCGAGTTAAATTACACTTCGTAGCGCACGGAGTACGCTCGCAATGACGAGTCACCGTTACTACCTACTCATCACCGTCATCAACCCAATAATCATACTTCAATATGAATATATACGCACCCTTCCCATATATGCCATCAACTATTCTAAAGTATCGCTCTGCTTCCCCGAAGTACTCCTCAACATAACTAGTAAAAGCTCTGGTATGATACGAACTCGGATCTTTGGTCATTAAGAAAACATTCTCTTTTGTAAATGACCTAAAATCCAGACTCTCCAAGCCATTTGCTTCAAGCTGACTATACCATGTAGGTGTAAATGCGTTCCAACCTCCCCAAAACATCAAATTGAGCGGTGGTTTCTCCCGATAAATCTTGAACGGTGCCGGGAGATATTGACTCATTACTGAGTTATCATATATGTATATATTGTTGGGATGTATTCTTGCATATGACTCAATAATCTCAACATTATATGAGTTTCTTTCTTTACTCTCTGTAGCTCCTTTAAAATCATACCATGTAATACTTAGTAAGGTTGTAAAAGCCAAGGTGACAATAATTACATGAGTGATTTTCTTATTGTCAGCATATCTTGCAATAATTGCGCATAGACTCATTACCATAAAAGGAACTATAAGGATAATACATACATAAAATACACGCCAGGGGAAGCGCCCTGCTAAACACAGATACCCCATCAGCGCATGAATAACTAGCAATATCGCACCGGCAAACAGACCATTTAAGTTATGATATCCTATGATTCTATGTGACTTTGATTTTTGCGGATCGAGATAATGAGAAGAGAAAATAATGTAAAAAGTTAATAGATGTAATAAATATATGTAACTTGAAGCATATACTCTAAATAATCTATAAGCGGCGAAAATAAATTCACGCCTCGAAAAATATTTCAATGACTTACTTTCCGCTATTTCATTCGCCTTGGCGAAAAATTCAACACCTATATTTTCTGTCAGATAGCAAAAACCACGTATTACTGCCAGTTCATGCTCTGACAATCCCAATTCTGCTGCCGTTACACTACCCATATTATAATCCATGAAAGCATAAGACTCTTGTTTATATTCATTAAGCTCATGATAAAAAGGTGTATTCTCTACCACCGCTTCCACTACCACAAGGGATGCAATTAAACAAACAGTAATGATAGGCAATAATGATAAAACTAACATATCACGCTTTATTTTTCGCGATTTCACTATTTTGTAGATAATCACGGTACCCATAAGAACCGCCGCCGGATAGAGAACATCTTCACGTACAATATATGATAGTATCAACATACCTATAATCAAGATGGGATAGAATATTCGATGTTCAGATGGTGAATAGATGATGGCTAATGCCAATGAGGCTGCC
Source organism: Lachnospiraceae bacterium (assembly GCA_031280955.1). Lineage (GTDB taxonomy): Bacteria > Bacillota > Clostridia > Lachnospirales > Lachnospiraceae > UBA935. The sequence goes on along the minus strand of JAITGA010000034.1, from coordinate 37,337 downwards.
GCTGCCAAACCGGCAACCAATGTATACTGTATAGATATAATCGCCGGCAGAGCAAACACAGTCAGGAAAAAAACACTTAATGAAACAGCGATGCTAAAGGGAGTCATATGTTGGTTCGCAGTTTCTAAAACACAAAAGACAATTATCCAACAGGAAATGAACATCACCCCGACCAGAAAAATGGTATACATTGGTAACAGCGGTAAAATGTGATATAAGCCATTGATGATTAAACCAAAAAACATGGATGTATGGGGGGTGAAATAATGGGGTGTACCCGAATAATACCCCGCAAATATATACATCTGCACTACATCATCATTTATCGTAAATTGCACCGGGAAGATATAACCTACTATAAGAAAGAAAACGATGCAAACCCCAAAACTGAACAAACAACGCTTTTTCGCATCAGTTAACACCCTATCACTCACTCATACACCCCCAAATCAAACACGTATTGGTACTCATATCCCTTACTCATGGCAAGTACTGCGTATGTTCCGCTGGTACAACCTGCTACCAAACAGTTACATCTGCTAAGAAGGGCGATGCTTACTAAGTAATCCCTGCTATTTTGATAAATATTACTGTTTTTTACGATAAATTCATTGATATTGGTTGCACCGGTATTGCGATAGCGTTGTGTCTGCATGGTCACGAGCTTTTCTTGGTAACGTAAAAGAAATGCCTGGTAAACATCTTCATCTTCGGTAGCCAGATAGATTATATCACACTTTTGGTTTTCTAGAACTTCATCTACTTTTTCGAATATCTGCGTCAAAGTCGGTTGAACCGGATGCCTGGATGGTCTCACATTTGTGTAATCAGTTCCCCTGCATAATACCCCCAGTATTCTCTTCCCCGCCAATAACTCTTGTTGCTTTGCTTCGATTTCGGATACTATCTCGTCTTTAATCTGTAAGTAGCCGTGAAACAAAGTCCGCCATTTCATGAGCTCTGCTTCATCTTTTATCATTTTCATGGAGGGATAAGGTACATCACCGATGATACCATTACCCAAAATAATGTTTTTGCTTCTACTGATATCACACAATCGGAAGCCACATGGCTGCTCGAAAAACAGCTCCCAAGCATTTTTTACCCCTATTTCCTCTTCGTGTAAATAGATATTAGCATTATTTTGCATATCAATGATGGGAATGAAACCCTCTTCCAAGGCATATGCTACCTGTCCCATATTGGTACATACATAGGAAAAAAGTCCTGTATTTCCCGAAGAGCGGCGGACGATATAAAAGCACTTATCGGAATTTTCACTGCCATATGATTTCTTCTTCATTCGCCATTTATACATTATATATCTTCTATGAATGGGATTGTCGAATGAAGCTAGTTTTTTTAGGATTTTGTACATTTGACCATGCCCCTGCTCACTTCATAGACCATATCACAATTTTCAATCGTACTCAGCCGATGAGCAATAATAATTAAGGTCTTTTGTCCTGCCAAACGCTCAATCGCATCCATTACTGCTTTTTCGGTGTCACTATCGAGAGCCGATGTCGCTTCATCGAGAACGAGAATCTCGGGATTGTTGTAAAGGGCTCTGGCGATCCCTATCCTTTGGCGTTGTCCTCCCGACAAACGGATACCACGCTCCCCCACCTCGGTATCGAGACCATCTACCAATTCATGGACAAATTCCTTCATCTGTGCGTCTTCGAGTGCTTTCCACAAACGCTCTTCATCAATTTCTTCCTCCGGCAAGCCAAAGACGATATTACTCTTGATAGTATCTTCCATTAAATAGATAGCTTGGGGGATATAGCCCAGCTTCTCATGCCAGGCAGTAATGTTTTGGCGAACGTCGATACCGTCTACCATCACCGCTCCGCTTTCGGCGACCAACAAGCCCAAAACGATATCTGCCAAAGTAGTCTTTCCTTCTCCCGACGGACCGACGAAAGCAACTGACTTATTCTTAGGTATCATTAAATCAACTTTTGACAAAACATGTTTTCCCACCCCGGGATAGCAAAAATCAAGGGCACTTATGGTTATTGAATCATTAAATGTAAGCTCTTTTTCATATACAGTTTTTTCTTCCATCTGCGTCATCAACTCTTCCATATCTTTTAATGAGCGGTGAATCGCTTTCACCGCCGGCATACTAAAGGTAATGTTGTTGATATTGACGGCGATTCTACTAAAGGAAGGTATCATCCTCAGGGATGCCACGGCAAAAACAGAGATAGTGGGAATGAAGTAGGTCGGGTCGGTACCACTGATCAGCTTCAAGACTATCACTCCCAACATTCCCACGATACAGACCGTTTCCATCAGCGGTCGGGGTAATAGTCCATAGAAAAAGTACTTTATCTGGAAGTTGACATAGTCTTTGTAGTTTGCTTGGAAATTACTGACGAAATGCCTCTCACGGTCGAGGATCTTCACCTCTTTGATGCCGGCAAATGAATTGACTATTCCTTTGTTGATATTGTGGATATATTTACGGGTTTCCTCACCCATGAAACTCACTCTCTTCTTGATAACAAACAAATAAGCATAGGTGAAAAAAACCAGTACCAGACAGATGCCGATCGTAATCGACCTATCCTGATAAAGCAAAAAAATGACCAACACCAAACAGACACATACCTCAGTGATGAGTTGAATGCTATTGATGACGACATTGAAAAAACTACGAACATCGTCATTTACGTTACGAATCATTTCCGTACTCCCATGCCTTAGATGATAGAGGTACGGTTGGCGGATATAACATTTGAGCATCTTTTCCGCCAACTGTCTTTGGTAATTGCACAAATAATGATACTGCATTTTGCCCATGAAGATAATGAATATATTTTTGAAGATATAAATGAAAATCAAAGCAATGCTGACCAAGATAATAAACTGTAATATTGAATCCAACTCAAAGAGCTGATAGATATAAGCCGCATATTTGTTCCACTCTACATAATTGGGGTCAATAATCGCATCCATAAAAGGCATAATAATAGCAACCCCCGCCAATTCCAAAAACGCCCCGATGATGATGACCAACAATAGCAAAGCAATACCTGCTTTTTGCCTTTTGGTGAAAACATAAGCTATCATCTTGATAAGTTTCATCTGCTCTTCTCCCAATCAGGTGAAAAAAGTGTCTGCGTTTGGATAAATGATTCCCTGCGATTCCAGTTGCAATGCGAGGACTGGTAACAACGGGTACATGGTTCATCCATTTTCGTACTGTCATTTACAATAGTCCGGTATTTTTGATACTGCGGGTCATTCCATATTTCCAAAAAATCCTTGGTGCGATCATACTCTAAGAATTTGACCGGAGTAGACATACAGGGACGGACGAATCCATCCGAACCTAAGAAAAAGTCACGCCAAGAGACGAAGCAATCTTTGTGCAGTTTGTCTCCCGCTTCATCTTCACCGATATAATGAGGAAATTTGAGGATAATGCCAAGCTCTTTGCCCACGAGTATCGCTTCTTCAAAAAACTGACGTATCAATTCATCTTCACCCCAAAGGCTTTCATCAAGCAGGCTCTCTTCAAAGATAGTCAGATAAACCACCTTCACCTCTTCGATCCCGATATCAGCAGCTAATCTGACCAAATCGGGTAACTCATGGATGTTAGATTTCATGGCGCAAAAAACGAAGTTGATCCATGGGTAATCAAGTTGATTGTCTCTTTTGTGCTTTACGATATCTCGCAGATTTCTAACGATTACGTCTATTTTTGAACCGCGGCGAATACAAGCGTTGGTTTCATCAGTAGCGCCATCGAGGCTAACCGCAAAAACATCTACCTGATAATCAAAGATTGCTTGTTTGATTTTTCCCAGAGTCATGCCATTGGTGCAAAAGTACTTGCGGGCAGAATATCTATCTATAATCTCCAACATTTCCCCGAAATGAGGGTGGATGGTGGGTTCTCCCCAACCCATCAATGTTACTTCCTCGACAACATCCAGCAACGGTTCAAATGAGCGAAAATCATCGATGTCAAAAAAAGAAGCCTCAAAATCGGCGGCATTGCGCCCACACATCACACAGTTTAGATTGCAAGCGTTAGTAAGTTCCAATACCAAGCGGCGCGGGAGAGACTCCAGAACTCTTTTGCCTGCTTCCATCTCTGCTATGTTTAGCTGCGTGTTTTTTTGTTGCCTCGCGGTCAGTTCCTTGCCACTAAAAAGAGTTTTCGTCTTTGCCCGAATAATCATGATTAACTTTGTTATTGCTCCTATGTCTATGTTGCATTACTTTCATTCAAAGTACATCTGTGATAGCCTTTATCATATCATCTATCATCTCATCTGTCATCCCCGGATATACGCCTACCCAGAAAGAACGCTCCATGACGATGTCGGTATTGGTAAGTTCCCCTACAATCCGATAACCCTCTCCGCTCTTTCTCATCTCATCAAAACATGGTTGTTTCACCAGATTGCCCGCAAAAAGCATTCGTGTTTGTATTCCTCGCTCTTCCAACTCTGAAACAATGCGATTTTTGTCGATGCCTGTCTGACAGGTAATCAAGAAACCAAACCAACTGGGGTGAGAATCCGGATGCGCTTCCGGCAAAACCAAGTAAGGGACTAGGTGCTTCAATCCATCATACAGTCTTTGATAATTTTGCCTTCTCCGCATGGTAAAGTCGCCAACTTTGGGTATTTGGGCGCATCCTATTGCCGCTTGCAAATCAGTCGCTTTTAGGTTGTAACCAAAGTGAGAATAGACATACTTGTGATCATAGCCTAACGGCATTTCACCATACTGCTTGTTGAAACGGTTGCCGCAAAGATTATCCTGCCCCGAAGCGCAGATACAGTCACGCCCCCAATCACGAAACGAACGAATCGCCTGATGGAGTAAAGGGTCGCTAGTGTATACCGCCCCACCCTCACCCATCGTCACGTGATGAGGAGGATAAAAGCTCGAAGTCCCGATATCGCCGATGCTGCCGGTCATCATCTCTTTTCCATCGAGTTTATACATGCTTCCCAGAGCATCGCAATTATCTTCTATCAACCAAAGGTGATACTTTTCACAAAATGACTTGACTGCCTTGATATCAAAGGGATTTCCCAAGGTATGGGCGAGCATGACAGCTTTGGTCTTGTCGGAGATCGCCGCATCCAACTGCGAAACATCAATGTTGTACTGAGGGATGGTGATGTCTACAAACACCGGAACTGCCCCATACTGGATGATGGGTGTCACCGTGGTCGGGAATCCTGCGGCTACGGTTATTACCTCATCGCCCGGTTTGACCCGCCGCTCACCGAGCAAATGTGAAGTCAAAGCCATAAAAGCCAATAGATTGGCTGAAGAGCCGGAATTAACAACTGAACAGTAACTCACCCCGAGGAGCTTTGCGAACTCGCATTCAAACTGTTCTGTATATCGCCCCGCTGTCAGCCAAAACTCCAAGGCACTATCCACGAGATTGGTCATTTCGTGATGGTCATATACACGGGAAGCATAGGGAATCCGGTCGCCGCTTTGGTAGGGAGGCTTTTGATGATATGACTCATAATAGGCTTTTACAAGGCTCAGGATTTCCTCACGGGCTTGCTGTTCGTTTTTGTTTTTCATGGTAGTCTCCGGGGTAGCTGTTAGATAATTAACTCAATATTGCCAAGTGTAGCTGCAAACTTAGAAAACACACTCTGATAGCTGCCGATGATATAGTTAGTCATGGATAAACATATTATATCAATTACCGCACTAATCATTCCTGCCTCACTATCACGACCTTGTACTGCATCCGTCTGACAAACAATCCGTTCGCCGTACTCATTTTGCAAATTTCTCAACTCTATTATATCATCAGCCGCAACATAAAAAAATAGTTCTTCATCATTAGCTAATAAACTACTAATCTTTTCCTCAAAATCGCTTGTCAGACTGTTAGATTTCGCCGGTAAATGGTCTGTTCTTCTGATATGGACACCAATACACTTTCCTTGATAAGGATTCATGATTTCATTAGCCTTATGTATCAAATCATCACGAAAACTTACATTTTTCAAATCATATTCGCCACAAAACCCACAAAAAGCCTTAATCATACAAGACTCATTATCTCTAATAAAACTGGAATCAATACGGTAATTGTTATTATCATGGATTTTGTGATGCCCTTTTGAGCGAAATTTATAGTAAAAGTAAGTAAGCGAATAAGATAGATAACACCAAAGTCTGATGGAAACTTCCTTTCCTATCTTTGTTACTCCCCCCCCTCTTAGATGGTAAGAAAATCTTTTGAACTCTATTACTTTTACACATATATCGGCAAACTGTTCTTTTGCAAACACATAATGATAACCAATGTTACAATCTGAGCTCATAACCCAAAGGATGATTAATTTACGCTTAAATTTTTTTGCTAACTCGTAAGCATCACAAATGGTGATTATTCTACTGGCTAATCCGCTGCGGGGGATGATTATCAACATGTTTAGACTCCATGTAGGGTGGAAAGTGTTAAGTTTATACTGTGTGTTTCTCACTAAATTCCATGGGACATTTAATATGGAATTTTGTGTAAGAATAAAATCAAGGGAAAATCACCAAGGTTTTAGAGATTTTCACCTATTTCTGTATGTTTTTACATTTTTCACTAAAACTCATACATTATCTTTATCAAGTATAATTACTTTTCATAAACATTATATCTAGTCCGAGATCATGTAAAACCTCATACCCTTGAACACTCATATATTTTTTCATCTCTCTATCGTTATTTTTTCTTTCTTTGTTGTTTTCAACAGTCAATAATCCAAAACTATATTTACTAAAATCTATGCTTTTTAGTATGCTCATTTCTGCACCTTCGACATCTATGGATAGGAAATCTATATACGTTTTATTGGGATAATTTTTCATCAAATCGTTAAAGCTTAATGTTTCTATCTTAATTAATTCTATTCTTCCTTTTTCTCTCTCTATGCGCTCTTTGTGTACCTTTGTCATCTCTGAATTCAATCCACTGAGCATATCAACACCATGTACCTTTACAAAATCAACATCATCCTTGGTCTCATTCCCTATAGCCACATTATAAACATCGCAGTTTCTGTTTTTCTTCAATATTTCATATATATCAGCTTGCGGTTCAATACATATACCTTTCCATCCAATTTGCTCAAAGAAATATGTATTATTAAAACATATCCCATCATGTGCGCCAATATCAATGAAAAACCCATCTCTTTTGCCATTAAAAAAAACAAATGCGTACAAATCTTGTCTTATCTGTCCACGAAACTTAATATCTTGAAATTCCAGACTAATAGGTTGGCTTAATATCATTTGCTGAAATAATAATGTTGATTCCAGAACCGTTTTTAGCTCTCTTTCTATATTACCAATAATGAATTTTCTGATTCTACGCGGCAAATACATGATAACATTTATAACAATTTTCTTCATTTTGCCTCCAAAACTATTAGTTTAGCAATAATGTCCTCTGTTAAAATAAGTAACTCCCATAACTCTAGGTATCATCAATAAACTATTTTATACTTTATTTTTTTTTTAGTCAAGCCATTGACCTTCGATATTCGATAATTGTGTTGACTGTTGATATTCGATAGTCGATTCGATAGCCGATAGTCATACGATATTTATGAATCAAATAGAGAATCAAGTATGCGACATACTCGGAGCATTGGAAGCATAATGTTGACATACGATGTTGACATACTCGGATGTATAATATTAACATACTCGGATGTGACATGTATGATGATACTGTGTTCTTTCAATAGCTTCATATGTAAATGCACTACGTCAGATTTATATGGTTGAAAATTTACCTGCATGGAGTCTGGCTATGCGTTCCATGACTACGATACGCATATCACCCAAGTGTCATCTTGCGGTGGCTTTTTAATCAAATTTCCTTGTTATGGGATTTTATCTCTATCCGGACTCACACATTCATCGATAATTCCCCGATAGATTTCATTTATTTCTGCTTCCTTTTCTTTGCTAAAAAAAGCATTCAGGAAAATCATGCAGTTATACATGATGAGCATCATCAGCTGCGCTTTTCCTGTTTCCTTGGATTTCCAGAGTCTCCTGCGGAAATAGCGGAAAACTGTACGGATACATTCATTTACCGCATAACGCATTACCCGCTCTCTTCCCCGTCCTCTTCTTCCCGCATCTTCAATATACTGAACCGCATAACGCCAGGTTCTGTCCATAACTAAGTCAAGGTTCGGATGAGTAAGATGATATACAGCTATCCGTGGGTCAGATGGAGTCATGCGGTATCTCGGCATGTTTTCAAACGAACTTTCGTGGATCATGGTGGTATCGGTTGGAAAAGCATTTCTTTTCCATAAAAGAGGTTTATAGTCTAATCCGCCAAAAAATGTATTCTTTCCTGCCAACCCCATGGAATATCGGTATAATGGAATTTCGATAACATCGAATTCGTTTTGGTTTAGTTCTATTGCTCTTTTCATTTCCATGAGCAAACCATGATGGATGATGTCCGAAGAAGTCATCGAAAATATCCACTCATTTGCCTGTTCTTCAATAAGATACTTTTTAATTTGTAAGCGGACTTCTTTGGGAGTAGTATCATTGTAATATGGTACTCTAAGAATTTTTGCTCCCATCTGTTCGGCAAGAGATGCAGTATCGTCTGTTGATGATTTGTCTAAGACTATAACATTAAATCCAGATAAAGCTTTGATAACATTTACAATTCTTTTTTCTTCGTTGTATGCGAGCACTAAGGCTGTTATATTGATGTTCATGTGGTTTCCCCAAAATGGTTTTGTTTGCTTCTAACCATTTCATTTTATCTGATAACTCAACTAATTTCAAGGCGGGGGTGAAACTAAAATGAAAATCGTCTTTTATATGCGTCTTTTATATGCTTCAATTTCTGTAGTAATTTTAGTTGTTTTATGATACACTAATGCTATAAGTCGCAATGAAAATACTTTCAATTGAAAAAGCCAGAAAGGAATCCCTAGTTATGACTTATACTATTGATGAAATACGAAAAATGATTGAACCAGTAGCGATAGAATACGAGTTGCCGGCAGTTTATCTTTTTGGTTCATATGCTAGAGGTGAAGCTAATGATGATAGTGATATAGATATTATGATTGATGATGAAAATAGCTATAAATTTCAAAAGATGTTTGGTTTTGGCGGTTTATTCGAGGACTTAATGAATACCTTTAATAAGAAAATTGACATCGTGTTTATTAATGGACTAATGGAACGAGATGGAAAAGCAGGAGACTATATGAGGTCTACTATTTTGAGTGAGAGGGTATTGATTTATGACAGGTAAAGACTATCGAATATTACTATATATAGACGAATATTGCGATGAAATTAAAGAAACGATATTGCGATTTGGAGCTGACCTTAATGTATTTTGCAAGGAAGTAATATTGTATTATGAAAAGAATGAAAAATAACATGCTCCCATTTATTCATCAGGAGAATCACAGATGAAATTTGCGTCTTATTACACACTTAACAAAACTTTCCTTAACATAGGTGATATGTTCATTTTGGAGTCCAAACGTCATATCTATCGTAGCATGGGTTTGAAGGAAAATGATGTAGTCGAGTTGTCGAATTATGAAGTTGAGAGTTACCAAGGCGAGCCATTGATATTAAACACACATCACATTATCCTATCCCACTCCGAACAAATAATCCCTTGTTATATAGGTTTATTTGTTTATCAAAAACTAAACGCTGCTCAAATTGAGCATCTGAAAAGACATGAACCGATTGGTTGTCGTGATTATTATACGCTCAACCAATGTCTTGACAACGGGATAGACGCTTTTTTATTTGGCTGTACAACAACGGTTTTGCCAAAACGAAAACGAAATCAAAAAGTCAATCAAGTGTTTTTGATTGACTTACCCGAAGGTGCAGAGGAGTATATTCCCGATTCGCTCCGTAAAGATGCACGATACCTGACGCAAATTGCTGAGTATAAGTCCGAAGAAGATTTTGAACGAATTGCTGACGAGTACTATGATACACTTTTTCACGAAGCCAGGTTGGTGATTACATCGCGCCTTCATTGTGCCTTCTTTTGTATTCTACACGGGATTCCGGTCGTTATGATGCGTGAACACTATGTAACCAGACTATCAGCCATCGATGAGTTTATCCCCGTATACGATAGAAAGAAATGGAAGGAGGTGGATTTCGATCCCCCGGAAATCACTATACCCGATGACTTCAATGAAGATAAGATAAACTGTGCCGCGAATATGCTTCGTGCCGCCTATCATCAAGCTCAGGTACTTCATGATAGAGAAAAGCTGAAGTCCCTACCCGAAGTAAAGCATGAATATAAGAATGAAGATTATTCTTCCTTTATACAAAATATAGGTGGTGAGATTGATAGACTGTTTCCCGATAAAGCCTCAAAATATAAGTTCTCTATTTGGGGAGTGTCACCAACTAACATGGATATATATGAATATATCAGTACCAACCACCAAAACGCTACGCTTGTTAATGTTTACGATGCATACCGTGAAGTAGAATTCGCAGGCCATATATCCAAACCAGTAGCGATGCTAAAAACAAAGCCTGCTGAAGAAATATGTATTACTGCTGCTGGTTGTGCTATTAATGAAAGGATTCAAATGGCAAATGACCTTAGGCTTCCTAGGGAAAACCTGTTTATTATTAACACTAATGAAAAGCATTAAATGGGTGATGGAAAATCAACTAAGCCGCTTGATACCGATTGTTTGAGAAATTTATAGAAGCGGCACTAACTCATTTTCTATATGCAATTCCTTTTCGATATAAGCCATTATTTGCTCATTATGAACATATGATGATATTATTATCGGCATTCCTATATATGTTTCCTTCCTCAAGCAATCAGGAGACATTATATCTTTTCCAAAGAGTTGTTTCCCATGATAGTTGGAGTTCGAGTCAACAAATCCGACTATATTAAGAGAAGAAAAAGTAGTATTTGCTAACAGATACTGTGTCAACATTCCCACTCCAAAAACTAATAGAGGTGTCTGATTTGTCAAAAATCTACTCACTTTTGCAACACAATTCGCAAGTTGCTCTTCAGACTTTTTGATATAATCAGCTATATAAGGTTTCACGTGCGGTGTTTTTCTGAAAGCAGCAATAATTGTATCAGGGAAGCTCCATTGTTTTTCAAGAACCATACCGTATCGCAAAAACAAATGAACTAGCGAACTTATATCAAAATAGTTAATATGCTCAACGCTAAACTCTCGAAAAGGAAAGTCTGCAGATGTCTGGAACTTTAACAAATCAGGTACAGTAACGAACACAAAGCCGTTTTCTTTTGTTATTTTACTGATAATGTCAAGCGCACCAGACAAATCAACAATGTGTTCCAAGACAGCCATCAAAATGATTAAGTCATGTTCTTTAACTCCTAGTGTTTCAAGATTAAACAATGAATTATTAATCCCATTTATTCCATTTGTAGCTAAGCTCGCTATATTACCAGCCGATGTATCAACTGCGATGAGATTATTGAAACCACGGTTTCTTAATTTCCTTAATATGTCTCCATAACCACACCCAATATCGATGATGCTATGATTGATATCAACTAGCTCAGTAATACATTCTATACAAAATGAACGATACTCTGATTGAATCGGCGTTGTGTTACATACTTCATATTTACTAAAATGATGATAATAATCATCAATTCTGATTTGTGAGGGAATGTTATTTGCAAACATCATCCCACACAGGTCACATGAAACTACATCATAACCATCATAAACCCCTGCGTCTTCAATCATAGAAAACCTATGTGTTTTGTAATGTGTTAAATCGTCACATTCACATAAAGGACAGGCACTTCGTATATCATTATATGATTTTTTGCTTCGCATTTATGTCCTCTCTAACATCACTTCCTTCAGGATATAAATTCCCATACAACTGCAAGAACACTTCATCGGGTTTCCCTTCCTTCACCGGCAAATGAAAAAAAGCGGGGTGTTTAATTTGAAACGGTAGGTATTCTATGTTCTTACAATGATTCATCAGGTTCTTTGCTTGTTGTTCATTGAAAAACAGTTCCCATTCAGCTTTCCTAATCTTTAAAGGCATTCCGCAAAAGCCACTCTTTAGCATATATCTCAAACGATGCCAGCCATCAACCAGATTAAAGTAACCCGTTTTATTATCAAAGATAGCAACGGCAGCGCAGTTCACAAAAAAAGACTGCGGATCATAGAATAATGAATTTTCATAAAAATCTATTTTTTCCTCATTATACCTATCCCCTTCCATGCTTTCTATTGTTTTGCCTAATGAACTTTTTTTCACACTTGTTTCCATTTCATAATAGCTAGAATAAAGGTGGTCTGATATTTGCTCTCTCGATATCCATTTCCCGATACGGACAAAATCCTTATGGATTAAAACGAAAACAAAATTTCCATCATCATAAAAAACAAAATCACTAGCATAAACATCCCACAAACTATCATATGTAGGCATTATCACATTATAACTACCTGTGAAAAAAATATTCCAACTCATAACCATTTGCTTTGCCGCCGTAGTTCTTAAATAGAGTGGTAAAAACAAAATTCTGCTAAATCCTATCGTTATCAGTCTTCTTGCCACCGCTGCATGAACTACACCATCTCCTAATGAAACGAAAACAAAAGCAGCTCCATAACTTGAGTAAAACTCCTCCGCTGTAACAACGGGAATCGGTGAGTCAATTACTGCGGCAGGATTTATATCCAAAACAGCGCAAACATTATATCCAGCGGCAAGTAGTTTTCTTGTCAATGATAATCCAATATATCCACCACCATAAACGGCTATTGGTTCAGCTTTTGTTATATTATAAGTGTTTACTCTTTCATAAACGACAAATCTACGACTTACACTTTCAATGACAATATCACTTGTAGATTCAAAGCAATATTGCTTGAGTAAATCATCTATTTCATCAAAGTAGATATGATTCTTTATACCCCCCCCCCCCGTAAATGCCAAAGGAGAATCAGCCATGTTTTTGCTGTTAAGAGCAATGATGATTTTCTTCTCGGTAAATAAAATGCATTGTTTGAGCAAGGCTACAGGGTCTTCCATGTAATAGAGCATTGCGCATAAAACATACACGTCAGCATAAATATCGGGAAACTCACCTTTGTTTAAATCGCACACAATTGTTTCATCTGAGCGACTCTTAAAATCCACAGGATAGTAACTTATATCAGGGTGAATAAACATTTTAAGATTCATGTTGCCGGCTCCTAGATCAACTACGCTTTCATCGCCTGTCGTTATATAAGCCGCTAACTCTTCTATAAGTACTTTATTTGTATCGAAATTATAGATATTATCAGCAAAATTCTGCCAATCACATTTCATTTCATACATAGACATAAACTGACTGTACTTGAGGATACAATCCGATGATACACCCATATTAACCAGTTTAGACTCAACATCAGACACATCATCAGGTTTTAAATAGTCAGACAAAGCAATAATGAAGAGTTTTCCTTTAACATCTTCTATTTCACTAAGAGACTTTATTTTTACTCCTGTGAAGTCATCAATCCCGGTTTTGAAAGTGTCACAAAAATATTGGATATTAGCATTTGTTACTTTGTGGGTTAGCAAAGCATATACCGAGTGTCCACATCCGCCTGCTCCATAAATGATTATTTTCTTGTCGGCTATATCAGATATACCTGAAATCCTCATGTTCCTCCTCCTGTCACATTTAACTCTTCATTTCCTTTTCTGTCATGTATCTATCCTACCCCTACCACTTTTTCCACTTAGCTACACCCTCTTCCCACAAGGTTTCAAGCATCTTTTTCTCATACGCTGTATCCATGCACTGCCAAAAACCATGATGCATATAAGACTTTAACTCCCCTTGTTCCGCCAGGGTTTCTAGTGCGTCAGCTTCAAATCCTGTTGAATCATCTACTAACAAGTCAAAGATTTCATTACCTAAAACCATAAATCCGGCATTAATAGGGATACTGTCATTGATGCTTTTCTTTCGATATGATTTGACCGACTTACTGTGATCAATCTCCAATACCCCTTTTAGCTGTTCTTGCATAACAGCTGTTATTGTTGCGATTTTTCCATGCTCATGATGGAATTTTACCAGTTCTGTGATATTTACATCGCAAACTCCGTCACCATACGTCATCATAAACGAATCATCGCCGATATATGACTTAATTCTCTTAATCCGCCCGCCTGTCATAGTGCTATGTCCGGTATCGACTATCGTTACTTGCCATGGTTCAGAGCGTTGGTTGTGGATAGTCATTTGATTACCTTGGGTGAAATCAAAGGTTATATCGCAGGTATGTAAGAAATAATCGGCAAACCACTCTTTGATTAGGTGCTGTTTGTAGCCGGCGCAAATAATGAAGTCATTGTACCCATAATACGAATACCCTTTCATTATATGCCATATAATCGGCATCCCGCCTATCTCCAACATCGGTTTGGGAACAGGGTTTAAGTCATCAGCTATTCTGGTCCCCATGCCACCGGCTAGTATTACTACTTTCATACTATCTCCTCCACAACTGATTATCAATTATCTTTGTGCTCTGACAAACTCTACCGTCATGCGAATACCTTCTTCAAAGTTAGTTATTGGCTTAAAACCAGTATCATTAATCAGTTCGGAAATATCAGCACAAAGGAACATCGGCTGATGAGGATAGTATTCTTTCGTTCCAAACTGTAACTCAATACCCGGAGCGACTATATCCCTCAAAATTTCAAGGTATACCGATAGTTTTTTAGGTTCTCCTGAACCTAAGGAATATATCTTTCCGTTCTTTCCTTTTTCCCCAATAGCCAATAGAGCCCTTGCTGAATCATCACAATGTAGATAATCCCATGTCTGTTCACATTTGGTAAGCTCAGGTGTTCTCCCTGTCAGTAGCTCATTTATCGTATACATTATCAATGTATGACCCCCATCGAATGGACCATAAACACTTAATATTCTCACCCAGTTAAAGTTAATATCGACTTGTTCACAAAGTAAACGGCTTAACTTGCCCGCCGTATATTTTGCAATACCATATCCACTTAACGGGTTGACCGAAGTGGCAACACCAAGAGGTTCTGTAGCAATCCCATACTCAGCTTGTGATCCGGCACCGATGAATTTTTTGCAACCTAAACGTTTTGCAAGACGTACTGCAGCTAATGTATACTTAATATTTAACAATTGTGAATCGATATCATCACGCAAATCAGCTAGTGTCTTGTCCCATGCCAAATGGTAAAAAACATCATACTGTTCATCAAGATAAAAATTGCTGTAATCCTCAACACCACAATACCTGACGTGAACCATCTCCGAGTCAGGAAGATTTCTAAGTCTGTCCGAATCTTTTCTTACCAAGCATGTTACCTCGATTTTTTTGCTGACGGCATAATTCACTAATGCCACGCCAATCATTCCCGTTGCGCCAGTAATAATAATTCTTTTCACTAAACATTCCCTTCTCATAACAATCAAAGTTAAATTGCGTAAAGTACTGTATCATCATCTGTTAATAAATGGCTTCTCAAATAAAGTCTATAATCTGCTCTCAAAGCCGTGTGCTACTAATTCCTCATACAACTCAACTATATCCTTAACAATATAGTCCGCTCCTGCTGTAGACAGCTCGTTGTTATCACCATATCCATAGAGCACACCTATCGTGTCAAGCCCCAGAAGCTTCGCCGCTTCAATGTCATATTTTCTATCCCCTATCATTACCGCATCTTTACTGTCTTTGACATCGCATTGTTTGAGTGCATTTTGAATAATTCTCTTCTTCGTATCGTAAGTGCGGTTCAAATCACTTGCGGAAACATAGGTGAAATGATGAAGAATATCAAAGTGTTCAAGCATTGTTTTTGCATATGGAAACGGCTTTGAAGTTGCTATCATTAGGATATAGCCATCTTCTTTTAGTTTTATAAGTAGTTTCTGCACACCTTCATATAATGATGAATTATATACTCCATTTTTTTCGTAAAATAACCTGTACATTCTGACTATTTCACCCGCTCTATCGGCTTCAATCCCCATCACATGAACTAAAGAGTTCATTAACGGCGGACCTATTAATTGCTTCATGTCAATGGTTTCATAGTTTATTTCAAAGTACTCAAAGGCTTGCTTTACGGAACTAACAATTCCGGGTTCAGAATCAACGAGCGTTCCATCCAAATCAAACAATATATACTTATATTTCATAGTTACACCTCAATCAACATATTCTCTTCAAACTCGTTACGCGGTAAAAAGGGGAACAAATCTTCCAGGGGACGAGAAACAGCTGTACCATCATCCATTATCATAGAAGAAGCCTTTGGCTGTGGTACTTCATATGGGTCAATCATACATTCAATGATCACCGGTTTTGTTGTTTTGAGTGCTTGCAATACTATATCTTCAAGTTGTGAGGCACATTCTATCTTATAGTACTGTAAATGATATGCGCTAGCAATAGATTCTATATCAGGTAGTGTTACACCGCTTTTTTTACCACTTCCCATATAGCGTTTACTAAAATAGTTGTTTTGGGTACTACGAATGCTTGCGTAAGCATCATTATTAAGGTAAAAATATTTAATAGGAAGTTTGAGACGTACTACCGTTTCTAACTCCTGTATGTTCATTTGAAATCCGCCGTCACCGCTGATACAAACTGTATTCCTCATGTCTGAGGCAATACAAGCACCTATTGAAGAAGGAATACAAAACCCCATTGAGCCGATTCCGGGAAAACTAAATGCACGCTGCCCTTGCTTAATACGAAAAGCCTGCATCGATATATCGCCACCCATACCGGAACTGCTAGGAATGAAGATGTCCTCCTCCGTCATATGTTTCGAAAGTGTATCAACGAGGGCATATGTGCTTACATACTTTTCTTTTTCATAATATGTAGGCAGAATCACCGGATATTTCTGATTCCATGCTCGGCATTTATCCAACCATGTAGTATTATCTGGTAACTGCATTGATGAGTTGAGGAGTTTTTTAATGAAATCTTTGGCATCAGAAACAATTGGTAGCTCTACCTTAAAACTGAATTTTTTGAACTCACAAGGGTCGATATCGACAATTATTTTTTTTGCCTTGGGAGCAAATTTAGATTGGTCGAATCCTATTTGTGGCGAATCCAAACGTGCGCCTATTGTAATCAATAAGTCACAGTTTTGCTGAATGAAGTTCGCAGCGCGTTGACCAACCGTCCCCGGGCGCCCCATAAATAGAGGATGCTCCTCAGGCAAATAATCCATTGCTTTCCATGTTAGTAAAACCGGAATATTTAAGCGTTCTATCAATTGAAGGAAATCATTTAACGCGCCAGATTGCCTAATACCACTTCCCCCTATGATGACGGGACGTTTAGCTGTTTTTATAAACGAAATTACTTCATCAATCTGTAAATCATTTTCCTTTGACGAAGGAATATATCCTGCTAGTGTTGTTTCGTCAATCATTGCCGATTGAACATTTAAAGGAATATCCAACCATACAGGTCCCGGTCTTCCTTCTCTTGCTATATGAATAGCCTTATCCAAGTGATATTTGATTGATGACGGTTCAGTAATAGTAATCGCATACTTCGTAATCGGTTTAATAATATCGACAATTGGACCTTCTTGAACTCCTCGCATCCTGATTCCAGTATCCCCCGTCAAATCTGATGTCTTAACTTGTCCTGACAGTAGTAATAATGGAACTGACTCTACATATGCACCAAAAACACCCGTAATAGCATTTGTTCCTCCTGGCCCGGTTGTTACCAGTCCCACACCAATATCGGTTTTATATTGCGCATATGCCAACGCTGCTACCGCTACTGCTTGCTCATGCAAACAACATATGTAGGACATTCCGCTTGTTCCAAGTGAATCATTAAGGTGCATTGCTCCACCACCAGTTAAAACGAACACATCCCTCACATGAAGCAAAGATAAGTATTTGAATATATAGTCAGAAACTTTAATCAACAAAGTAGCCTCCTAGTCTTTGTATAACCCAAAGACAGTCTTTCGTTCATCTGAACTCAACACCATCGTATCATCATAATAAGAATCACCAGCTATATACGTTGTCGATATTTCCTCCATAATTGCACCAATTTTTGTATAAAACGAATGGTTTTGCTCTCTATTAATTGTAAGCATGTCACCTTTCTTGAGTTCATGTATTTCACCGTCAAGTTCAACAATCAACTCTCCTGATAATATATAAAAAGTTTCCTCCTTACTCTTATGGGAATGCAAGGGGTAACGTTGTCCGGCAAACATAATCAATAATGTTTTACTGTACTCCCTGTTGAGTAGATTTATCAAAACAGCACCCACTTCATCAAATCGGTCTAAACCATAATGAGCGTAAGCGGCGCAGGAAATACCATCGGGAACATACACATTAGCATCCGCTAACATTTTCTTGATATATAGAACGATTTTTCGCACTGTTTCGCGTTTATCAATCAACTCAACATTTTTCAGTATAATAGCTTCGTTTGCTTTTATTTTTGTTTTTGCAATAAAACTTACATATTTTGATAATTGACGGGCGATTACTTGACCTTCTATGGCAGGAATTGCGCAAAAAACATCCTGTGGAGTAAATTGTTCTCCCTTATCCATGTCTCTCTTTGCAAAAACACCGCGATAAAGTCCTTTCAACGCTCTTTCTTCTTTAATTGAAAAACTCATGCGCCGATTGGTAACTCCACATACTTCATACGCTTCTTTCATAGCTGTCAGCCACTTAGAAAACTGTATGGGAGTACACGAGTAATCATTAAGCATATACTGTTTCGTAGGTACACCAACATGCTTTTCAAATACAACCGCACCTTTTGCAACTGCCATTTGAACAGCGGATAAATTGTCCGGTTTTTCATGGGTGGAGTATCCGATAGATACATCGGGATACCTATTTTTGAGATAATCGATTTGGTTAAGTTCAAGACCGGCATTTTCTGTAGGATATGCTGCTACACAATGCATAATCGCAAAAGATTTCTTTCTGTTAGTAAAAAAAGATACTACATTGTCTATTTCACATATTTGCGCTCCTGCCGTAGAAATAATGAAAGGTCTCTCTATCTGAACTATCTCCTCCATTAGTGGCCAATCAGCAAATGAACAGCTTGCTATCTTGTACATATCAAAATTCATTTGTAGCATTACAGCTACCGAAGGTTCATCAAATGGAGTACACATTGAAATGAATCCAACCCGCTCAATTTCATCTTTTAGCATTTGAAACTCATGTTGTGGCGGTTTCGTTTCTGTAAACCGTTTAATTTGAGATATATCCATCCTGTTTTGATAGTCGGGATGGATAAAAGAAGTATCTCGTAACTGTAACTTAAATGAAAAGTCAAAATGCTCTTCATAAGGGGCTGTAACAGCTTTAAAATCATTTATTATTCGTAAACCATGAGATAGTTCTCCCATATGGTTGTTCGCCATTTCCAGAATTATTAATGGTTTATCATACATTTACATATCTCCTCATACCGCCAAGATAAAAAGAAATTGAACGTAATCTCTAGGTATTGTAGCATGATTTTTATTGTAAGTCTACTTATTTAAGGCGGTTTTCCGCATACCATTTCCCGCACCACGCCTAACCAACCAGCACACCGCCAACAAGTAAAACCCCACCCCAAACATTAACCCGATACTGACGCTTTTTCTGACATATTCATAACTAAGCTTATCACTTCCGATCCGGTATAGCGGGCTTTCAGCATCAGTATAAGCATAAATCTTACCATGAAAATCAGCAGGTAAATTATCTTTGTCCAAAAAGAACTCTTCCAAATCATCGCCAATATCTGTTCTTTCGGTATCAATGTATATATCATATGACTTATCCTGTCCTGTCCATGACAAAGCTGCGGCGATAAAACTCACGACTAAAGCCACAAGCAAGCAGAATTTATGCCACTTAGGTTTGGTGTGTGATAATGCACTTTTCCCTTTGGCAAAATCCAAAGATGGCACAGCAATAGTGATGTCTTTTTTGTCAAAAAGTTTAACAGAAAATCCCAGCAGCTTGTGTTCACTAAAGCGAGCTTGATTTAGTACCGAGTCAAATATATATATCCCGACAAACAACCAAATCAAATTTTTGTGTGAAGTATTGACGAGAAACGGTTCAAAGAATCCGGCAATAATGAATGCCAGGACAATCGTTAGGGTTCTTCGTTTATCATGCTTGATACAATGGTTTATCAACACAAAATGAAGGACAAAGAAGAGAACAAAAAAGACAATCCCATAAAATAAAAACAAGATGACATAAGAACTATCGGGATATGCTCCCTGTGTTACATTGGCAGTACCGAACAAAGACCATTGGTTTTGGTGTAAAAATACCCGCGACATAAAAAACCTGGTATTCATTAACCTGTTGATTAGTTGAAATATAGCTCCATCTAGATTTAACACCAGCGGACCGACAATAGAAAAAATCATGCAAATCGGTAAAATAGTGTGCATAAAAATCTTTTCACTCCGGCTAAGCTTCTTTCGGTAAGTCAGATAAATATCAATCATCATATATATGCATACCAACAAAAACCCTGTATAGCTATATGAATAAAGAAAGATATATATGTTTCCCGCGAATAAAGCGAGATACTTCCATATTTGCTTGTTTGCGCTAAGATAGAGAATCAAAGCAACCAAAAACGCATAGCTGATATGCAGGACATTCGGATGAGGATAGCCCATACCCCTTCGCAGCACGATTCCCAATATTCCTTTATCATGCACCACAATTGACCCTGTTACCAAATCAAAGACTCCGGCAATATTCATCACCAGAAAGCAACTTCCCCAAACTACCAATCCGATCTTGAATAACCGCTCGATGGGTACTCCCTTTATACCGATTATCACCATTATCGCCAGTAAAATACCCTTTTCCTTGGAGTTTAGATAGGCAATCACCCCCATGAATGACAAGGCAGAGATGAAGAGCCATTCTATTACTGTGTGGTTGGTGACGCACAATTTCATGCCAATCAAGACGACGGCAATTACCATGAAAATCTTGTAAATGGTCATCCCATCATAAAAGCCAAAGCCTTTCACCACTAGCATTAGACACCAAAACAGATAATAGAAAAGTTCACCGATGGTAATCCTAATCTTATCCATGTCATTCTCCCGCTAAAACGATTTCATTGCCACTATCAATGGGTCGGGGGCGCAGGTAATCTTACCAGGATTGCGATTCAGTAACCCGCCCCAAATCCCAAAGGAACTTTCGGTGTAAATATTATGCTTACACTCCGCCATCAGCTGCATATCACGGAAGCTATCAGTCCCTTTATTCCAATCAACAAAGAACACTTTATCCTTCCTATAATCCAAGCCGAAGATTTTCTCATTTTCCTCGCACCATCCGGCACTTTGCTCATCACAAAAGAAGAAGAAAACCGGCTCTTTGACCTTTTTTTTGATATACCTAACCGCCCGCTTGAAGTAGCCGAAGCGATAACAGTAATCATTCATAAACAGTAAATCACTGCGGCGGGCATGGATTGCCACAGAATTGGTGGAAGTGATTTTTCCCAGTATCTCCAGGTTCTTGGCATCGGTTATCGGGGGAAAGCAAAAAACCTCACGCAGTTCATCAATGATTATTTCGACTCCGAAGCCTCTAAATCTAAGCGCAAGTGAATGACCAACAAAAGAGTCTTTCGGATATGATTGAAAAATATCACCTGTTATTTTATTTTCTTTACCAATGATATAGCTCCGCAACAGTTTCCGTAGATATCTCTTAACCGTATAACCGAATCGGGTTTGAAAAAACTTCGTCAACCAACTTCTTGCTACATGAAGAAGAGTTTTCCTTCGATTTATCTTTACTCTTTTATCGCCACAAAAATTAACAAGAGTTAAACCCTCTTTGGCAAAAGCTTCTATTATATAAGGGGCAAAATTCCAGTCTTCATGCCAGAACTCACTTTCCTCCACGCTCTTTAGTATCCGCTGCCATGCTTCCTCGCCAAACTTTTCCTTGATGTTCGGTACTTTTATCCCAAAGATGCGTTCCAGCTCATAGCCATTCCACATCGAAAACATTCCCGCCTTATGAGGAAGCTCATAGATGAGATTTTCCAAGTAACAGTCTCTCTCCGGGTTCATCTTCTTGATGACTAGGTATTCAGCATAATCAAGCATTTGATTGCCTAAGCCGGAGTCCATGTGGATTATTAGCATTTGTCACCTCATGAGTTTTCCAAATACAAAGCTTCCAAATCCTTTACTATTTTGCGAATATCATAATCTTCTAATCTGTTATCAAGGCACAAATTATTCGCAGAACTTGAATCCAGTATTGCATTGCACCAATCAATCAAAGGAGCATCTAAACTCAACTCCCATATCTTGTTAGTAACAAATGCTTCCTTGGGGATTCGGTCAGAGACCACACACTTGACTCCAACTGCCTGTGCTTCTATCAGAACAATCCCCAGACCTTCAAATTGTGATGGGAAAACAAAGACATCCATTGCATTCAAAATCTCGGGAATATCATGACGATTACTTATAATTGTTGCTTTTTTTTCTAAATTCAACTTACAAAGATGATTTCGGATTTCATCTTCTAAATCACCCTCACCGACTAGTAACAGATAAGCATTTGGCTTCATTTCTAGTAATTCTTGAAAAATTTCTATTAAGAAGTGATGATTTTTTTGCATAACCATTCTGCCAATATTCCCAATTACAAAACTATCTTCCGGAATACCTAAAGCTCTCCGCATTTCTTCTTTGCTTTTCGACAAGCTCATAAAACGTTGAATATCTATACCATTTCTGATTACAGTTGTGTTTCTAACGGAAAATATTTCCTCGATTTCACGCTTCATTTCCTCATGTAAAGCGATGAAGCGTACATTTTTATGCTTAAGTAAATAGCCTCTTTTTGGGGAATCAAGATGAACGATTGGCTCGTTGTGTACAGTATCAAAAATCCTCAACCTATTCTTTCTTGCATACTTATCAGCTGTTCTATTGCAACCCCAAAAACCATATGAACCCAGATTAACATGAATTATGTCTGGCTTTATTTTTTTTAATGTAGTATATAGTAGTATTCGATGAGTTGTTTTTCTGATTATTCGTTTGATAAGACTATATCTGAAGAAGGGATTTCTATATAAATATATCACTTTCTTATTTGCTTCATCTAACTGTTTCTCTATAGGAGAGCCTATTCTTGTACCATCCACTATAACGATATAATCAATTTTTGACTCATCAATTAATAAAGCGTATTCCTTTACTAGAACTTCGGCTCCTCCCATTCTTAGCTCAGAAATAATCGTAACAACTTTTATTTTTTGGTTTATTTCCATCTCAGCTTCAACCCCATTTATGATAAAGTAAACTCCCAGGTAGACAAACAATTAGAACTAGAGTTTTATAGCTTGTTTTCCTAATAAGTGAAGAAAGTTTGAATCCCGCAAATTTCCCATAAATTACGTACTGCAACGCACCTTTTAAGCGATACCTTAACTTCAACTCATTTCGCATATACTCTTCCGCTCGGTACATGCACCCTAGCGGTGCTGCAATATTATGTTTACGGCGATTTTTTGTCAACCCATCTGCTAAATAATCACCAATATAAATCACTTTATTAATATGTACCATTTTATATTTCATTGCCATACGAATCCAAACAATATCTTCACCCAAAAATCGCTCACCTGGATATTCCGGAAAAGGAAACTCCTTCAAACATTTGGTTAAAAACACTTCAGCTTTATCAGCACAGGTATCATTGCTATTTATTCTGGTGTCAATGTATGAAGCTATATAATCATCCCTGACAAATTGTTTTCCGTTGAGTTTTCCATCTGGAAAGCATCGTAAGAAAACATAGCCACAAAGTGATTCATTATCTGAATGTTGACTATGTGAGTCAATAATGATTTCAATTGCATCTTCTTTAAGTCTATCGTCCGAATCAACAATGAAAGTCAATTCCCTTTCATTAATAGCAATTCCAACATTAAGTGCTGTGTGTTTCCCACCATTTTCTTTATAGATATAACGAATCGAAAAATCCGCCTCTAATATAAACCTTGACACTTCACTTTCTGTATCATCAGTACTGCCATCATCGACAATCAACCACTCAAAATCTTTGACTGTCTGTTGGCACAACGACTGATACAAATCAAGCAGTTTCATCTGCCGATTATAAGTTGGGGTCAAAACTGTAATCATGTTAAACTCCAAATGCTTTGTGGTTTACCCTATAACCACCCCGCCGCAAAAACCTGTACTTCAGCACCCACCATGTCGGAATCCAGATGTATTTCTTCATCGCTGGTGATACCGAACCAATCATCCAGCAGTTTCGTTCGCAACTACGCACTTTTGCCCGCACTTCATCAGCAGCCTCACTACTCCATATTTCTTCCCACGTAGCGTTACCCAGATTCCCCATGACTTCTTTTTCCTGCGTTCCATTACAAGGCATCACGTCACCGAAAGGGTCAATGAAAAAAGTGTCAAAACTCATATCACAAGGCAAAAGGCGCGGTTTGTCGTTTATGTAGTTGATCAAACCATGATTGAAGTAGGCTCTGAACCACTTCTTGGGACTTTTTGACGTAAGCAACTTATTTATCAGTCCCGCTATCTGCTCTGTTACCAAAGCCTTATCATGAAAAACATTCTGCGTTTCCACGAAATAGAAGCTGTTATGCAGGGCAGCGGTGGCAAATTCCAGCCCCAACTCGTCAGAAATATCATAAAGCGGCAGCAAATCCCTACAGTTCATATCTTGGACGGTCATGCCAAAACCAACATCTTTCATGCCCATGGCTTTCAGCTTCTTTAGAGTATTATAACCGCGATTAAAACCATCATCAAGTCCGCGGATTTTGTTGTTAGTTTCTTCCAACCCCTCAATCGAAATTCTGATTCCCACTTGGGGAAACTTTTCGCACAAACTGATGATACGGTCGGTAAAAAAACCATTGGTCGAGATGACGATGCGGTCACTCTTCTTGTATAGTTCAGCGATGATTTCCGGCAAATCCTCGCGCAAAAAAGGCTCGCCCCCGGTAACATTGGTAAAATACATCCGCGGCAACTTTTTGATAGTCTCGATGGTAATCTCGTCCTCCGGGCGTGACGGTTCTTTGTAGCGATTACACATATTACAGCGGGCGTTACAGCGATAGGTGACTATAACTGTTCCGTTTAGCTTAGACATATATTTCCTCCAACAATTTCTTACAATATTCGTCTAGTGAAAGAAACAGCGATTGGTTACAAGCCGTACGGTATGCCTCGCGCCGTTCCCGGTCATTCCATAATAAGGAAACTTTTTCCCGTAAATCCTCCGCATCACCGCTGATGAACAAATCACCATTTACTCCTGCACGGATGAGTTCCGGCATACCCCCGATATCTGCTGCTATCACCGGAGTACCCAGACTTATCGCTTCCATCACCGCAAACGGGCAGTTTTCGTACCATTCTGAGGGAAACAGGGCAAACTGCGCCCCTTTGATCAAATCATTAAGCTCTCGCCCGCCGAGGAATCCTTTATTGGTTATATTCAAAAGCTCATTCACGCTATCATTAAGCGGACCCATCCCGGCAAAAATGAAACGTACTTCGGGAAGTTGGCGGGCAACATGAAGTAGTGTCCCCACACCCTTTTCCGGCGAATAACGACCAAAGTAAAGAACATAAGTGTCTTTGTTTTGGGCTTCATCAGTGAGGGAATCATCATTTACTTCAATGAAATTATGCAGGACGATTGTTTTCTCTTTTAGGATGGAACTATTTGCTAATGCTTTCTTCATGAAGTTGGTGGGGCAAATAATTACGTCAATTAGTCGATAAGTTCTAAGCCTCCGATACACTAATGCCTCGATGCTACCAAGCAGGCTCTTTATGAATGAGCCATGAATACATTTGTATCTGGTACAGTTGAAAGTATTGGCGCTGATACAGCGGGTACAGCATTCGCCCGAAATATATTGCTTCATTATATGATTAGGGCAAAGCAGTTGATAATCATGAGCCGTATAGACAATTTTTATCCTATCCTTGGTTTTTTTCGCAAATGACCTTATCTCATATAAAATAGATGGTGTCAGTTGAAAGTTGAAGTTATTGAGATGAACTACACTAGGTCGGAAATCACTAAGAACAGCCCGCAGTTTTTTCCGTGCTTCATGTGAATAGATAATCCGAAATGGATAAGTTAGACGCTTGACTCCCCGGGCTCTAAAATCCATATTCGCAGTATAGCTCTCCGCTCTATTACCGACAATCCGCTGCGGATGCTCCATGCCAAAGAACTCAACCTCGTGTCCCAAGCTCGCCAAACCTCTTCCTATACCGAAGATATATGTCTCCGAACCGCCATTTGGGTGGAGGAATTTGTTTATAATCAATATTTTCATGAATAAAGCCTCACTGTTTGCTCGACAACTTCTTCCCAGTCATACTTTTTGCAGATAAAATCGCTGCTGCCGATGCGGTATTTTTCTACTATTTCCGGGTTTGTCAACAGAAACTCTATTTTCTCTTTTAGGTCTGCCACATCACCTCTTTGGAAGCTTATCGCCGCTTCCTCAACCACCTCGGCATTTTCCGGGATATCGCTGACCAAACAACAATTACCATAACTCATCGCTTCCAAAAGGCTAATCGCCATTCCCTCAATATCACTGGGTAGAACGAAAAGATATGCATTAGAACAAAGTTCTGTAAGCTCATTACCATGAATGAAACCAGCCATGATAATATTTTCATTACCAGCAACGTCATTTCTGATTCTTTCTGCGTACTCGCTGACATGTCCATGCCCGCCGGCAATCACCAGTTTTTTTCCTTGGGTTTTGTTTTCACTGGTTATTTGATTATAAGCATCCACCAAATAGTGTAAACCCTTTTCCGGTACCAAGCGCGCCAGAAATAAGATATAGTCATTTCCTTGTAATCCATATCTCTCAGTAATAATACATGGTGACTGATTCATTAGTTTTACAACCCCATTGGGGACAAAGTTCACCTCTCGTCTATAAGTTGATTGGAAATACTCTTTTACATTCTGTGATAGAACTATTACCTCATTGGCTTTTTTTGCCGCTGTTTTTTCTCCGAACTTGAGCATTTTCGATGCAAACCCGCCCCATTTAGCACGTTGCCAATCAAGACCGTGGATTGTTGCCACTACCCTGATGCCAAAAAGGCGCGGGATACGTAACATGATGCAAGGTCCCTCAGCATGATAATGAATCACGTCATATCCACCAAAAATAGCTTGCAATGTAGCTGAAGCCGCATAAACAATCGCATTTAACTTATCGTTTCTAAATGTCTTGATGTTGATTACCCTAATACCATTATGGAGTTTTCGTTTTGGCTCTTTCACCCTTTTCTTATGCGCATCCGGGCGTTCATAACGGTTGTAAGCATCCACCTGATAGCCACGGGCAACTAATCTAGTTGCCAGTTCATCCACGACTATTTCTACCCCTCCCTCACGGGAGGGTATCCTTTTATGACCAATCATGGCAATTCTCGGGCGTTTTTGTTCAAACTCACCGGCAAACAGTTTCTCATAACCAGCTAACAACGCCTTGCTGGTATGTTCCCAACTAAGCTCATTTACTATCCGTGCAAAGCCATATTCGCCCATTTCTTTTCGTTTATCAGGGTTTTCCAGCAGATAAATGATTTTGTCCGCTAAATCACGGGCGTTATTATGTTCGGCATAAAGTGAAGCCTCTTGAGCGGAGTAGCGACCTTCTTTTAAGTCAAATTGCACGATCGGCTTCTTTAGAGCCATATATTCCAATATCTTGTTCATCGTTGATTTGTCGTTCATACTGTTATAGGAATCAGAATTTACGCAGATATCTGCTGTATTTAAGTAATCTAACATCACGTCGTCTGATACCCGCCCGGTAAACTCGACACAATCTTCGAGATTCATCTCATTACACATGGTTTTCATTGCTTCAAGATGATTGCCGCCGCCGACTATCCCCCAAAATATATCATCACGCCCGACTACCTCTTTGCAATACTCGGCAGCCTGCAAGATATATTCAATCCCCTCTTGGGCACCGATGACACCCAGATACCCCACCATATACTTTCTTCCACGTTTGATGCTTGCAAGTGGTGGTTTAATTATTATCCGCTCCAATTTCGGACCGCTGCGGAGGACAATGACTTTTTCCGGTGTCATTTTTCCACGATTGACGGCTATTTCTTTGTATGATTCATTGGTCGCAAAAGAGAAAGTACAGTGCTTAAATGTCTTTTTTTCCAAGTAGATTTGACTAAGATAGAGCAGTTTTTTGACTAAACCCTTCCTGCCGAACTTGACATCGAAAAGCTCCGGACAGATATCATGATGGTCAAAGACGTACTTGACCCCATATTTTTTGAACTTCTTCGCTACCAAATAGATATTGTCGGGTGGATTGCAACCGTGAATTACATCAAATCCGATTTCTTTGTAAATAAGTTTTGCCAATCTGGTTTCTTCTCTTAAAGCTTTCATATATTCACGCAAGTACCCAAAAGCAGCCTTCCCCTCGAATGGCAAATCATGGCGAAAGATGTTTACCCCCTCAATTATCTCCCGTTCTTCGGTAAATCCTTTTCCTTTGGGGCAAATCACCGATACGATATAGCCATTTTGCACCAAAGTCGTAGCCTCCTGCCAAACACGGGTATCAAAGGGAACCGGCAGGTTTTCTACTATGATAAGTATCTTTCTTGGCATGGGGGTACTTGACACAAAAATCTCCTCATCTCAGTCACAACGATATTATTTTTGGTGGTCGAACTAAGATGTAATCATAGCATATTTACGTTGATTAAACAAGGTTTTGTCATCGCGAGGAAGGAATGCAGTTTTTCGCATTTCTTACGAAGCAATCCATGTATTACATGACTTGTGGATTGCTTCGGCATATAAAACTGCCTCGCAATGACGAAGACGTGGCATTTCGTCATGAGCCTGAACCCACACCGTCAACCATCAGTTGATTGCCTCCACAAAAATCAACTATTACTCCTTTGCATTTGTCTCTTATTTACATTATAAATATACATATAACACATTTGAAGAATATTATATTCCCTTGGCGGAGGTGTTTATGAATGAAATCATGATAGCGGCGGTACTGGCAAAAAAGCGGCAGGAAAAAGGTATCAAGCAAGAGGAACTGGCGGAATACATCGGCGTGTCGAAAGCCGCCGTTTCTAAGTGGGAAAAGGGGCAAAGTTTTCCTGATATTACCCTGCTGCCGCAGTTGGCGGCGTATTTCAACATCAGCATTGATGAATTATTCAGCTATGCACCGCAGCTTTCCCGTGAGGATATCCACAAACTTTGCGTGAAGCTGTCAGCGGAATTTGCCACCAAACCCCTTGCTGAGGTAATGGTCGAGTACCGAGGAATCATCAAAAAGTATTATTCCTGTTTTGCCCTGCTTTATCATATGGCAGTCTTGCTTCTCAATCACTCCCTGTCTGTTACCGCAGATGAAGAGCGGGAAGAGCTGATAAACAAGGCAAAATCACTTTGTAAACGAGTAGCTGTTGAAAGTAATAACCCTCAACTCGCCAAACAAGCTCTCAATGTACAGTGCTTTTGCTGCCTTTTGCTGAAAGAAGCGGAAGAAGTATTTTCATTACTCGGCGAGTCACTTCATCACGGCAATATCGCCGAGGACAAATTAATTTCCGAAGCATTCGCACTTACCGGAAATACGGAAAAAGCCAAAGAAATCTCCCAATGCGGTATCTACGAGCATTTGATACAGCTAGTCACCTCACTCCTTACATATGTGGGTTTGACTTACGAAAATTCCTTTGAAGTTGCTCGTACTGCCCATGACCGATTGATGGGTTTGGTTTGCCTTTTCAATCTTACCGACCTTGATGTCAACGAAACTGCAAATACATATTTACTCGGTGCAGAAATATATTGCCGCCAAGGCATGTATGAAAAGACCTTTGAGTTCCTCGAATTATATACGGATTTGTGCTTGACCTTTACTTTCCCTTTGAAAATCAAGGGTGACTCTTTCTTCTCGGCAGTTGATAACTGGTTGGAGTCCAGTGAGTTGGGTTCTACCATACCTTACAATGAAAAAATGCTGAAGCAAAGAATGATTGAAAGCATGTTGGCATTGCCATCACTATCCGTACTTCATGACCAACCAAGATATTTGGCTCTGCTGCAAAAACTACACGATAATGCAAATCAATAAATAGGAGGCAAACATGGGTTACTACATCAAACAACACAAAGGATTATTCTCGCTCACGGTGTTCCTGGGGGTACTGGTGTCGCTAATCAACACCTTCATCGCTGTGCTTTTGCAAAGGATTATGGATGCGGCTGTCGGCGGCGACAGGGATGGTTTCCTCGGAATGTTACTCTTCTCCGCTTGTTATTTCGCTGTTTTTTCCCTAATCACGTATTTTTCAATGCTGACATATAAACGGGTCATCTGCGTGATTATCAACTCTATCCGCCAAAAAGTATTCACAGGAATCATCAAGCGAAACTATGCAGATTTCAACAAAGTAAACACCGCCGACTATCTGTCTGCTCTCACCAATGATGTCAAACTCGTTGAGGATAACTTCCTTGAACCGCTGTTTGTTATTATCCAGTTCTCGGTAATGCTCATCGCCTCGATAGCGGTGATGTTTTACTTCGATGTCATCATGGCAATTTGCGTTTTGGGTTCTATTTTACTGATGTTGATAGTACCAAGCCTCTTTGGCAATGCAATCCAAAAAAGACAAGAGTATTTTTCCGGCAAATTATCCGATTTTACCATTCACGCCAAGGATATGCTCTCCGGCTTCGAGGTCATCAAATCTTTTGCGATGACCCTCTATATCACCGGACGTTTCGGCAAAAGTAACCGTGATACTACCGAAGCCAAATACGGCGTTGACAAAATAATGGCGGCAAATGAAATGGTATCGCTGTTTTTCGGGGTTTTTATCCAAATCGGGGTGATATTTCTGGCAGCATGGTTCATCATTACGGGACGGATTACCGTCGGGGTCATGATTGGCATGACTCAGGCAACAGGCTTGATTTTTCAACCGCTTACCATCATTTTCCAAAACCTCCCCAAGTTAAAAGGGGCAAAACCGATAATTGAGCGGCTAAATGAGCTTGCTGATTACGAAAGCGAGGATTTCATAGGAACAGCTACTCCCTCCCACAGCAAAAGTATCTCGGCGCAGAATCTCACTTTTTCGTATGACGGAACGAAGCAAGTTCTGAAAGGAACAACTGTTGATTTTCACAAAGGCGGCAAATACGCACTAATTGGCAAAAACGGTTGTGGAAAGTCTACGCTGGTCAAATTGCTTTGTGGTTATTACGCTGATTATCAGGGCGGGGTGTATTATGATGGCAAAGAGTTAAAAGAGCTTGATTATGACTGCTTGACTGGGCTTTCTGCCTCGATTCACCAAAATGTCTATGTCTTCAACGAAAGTATTCGTGATAATATTTGTCTGCATCAAGAATATAGTGATAGCGATTTGCAAAATGCCCTTGATTTGAGCGGGGTTTCTGGTTTTATCAACGAGTTTCCTGAGGGGCTTGCTACTATAGCCCATGAAAATGGAGCGAATTTCTCCGGTGGTCAAAAACAACGAATCGCCGTTGCCAGGGCAATTATCCAAGGCAAACCGATACTCGTGCTTGATGAGGGAACTTCGGCAATTGACACCCAGACGGCTTTTGATATCGAAAACAGCTTACTCGCTATCAAGGATTTGACGTTGATAACCATTACCCATAATCTGAGCGAGGAAAACCTAAGCCGTTATGATTATATCATCCGTATGAAAGACGGAGTCGTCGATGAAGTCATCGGTTAATCAAGTGTAGCATGATTGAGGTGTATACACCTTAATCTGCAGTAGCATGATTGAGGTGTATACACCTCAATCTGCTATACTGTACTTCACCCGGAAAATGCGGCGCAGTGATTCATTGATTCTCTCTTCGCTGATTTCACCACTCGTCACCGCTTCCAGTAAGCCATTATAAGCTTCGATAAAGTTCGCCGGCATCAAAAGCATATCCACACCCGCTTTGATAGCGATAATACTGGCTTCGGCAGATGCATAATCGTTGAGAGCACCCATATTGAGGGCATCGGTAATAATAATACCACCAAAACCCAGCTCTTCACGCAAGAGGTCAGTAACTATTATTGAAGATAGTGAAGCGGGAGTGTCATCACCGCTGATAGCAGGCAAAAGCAAATGCCCCAACATGATGAACTCAACTCCCGACTCAATCGCGGCAATGAAAGGCAACAGTTCAAAGGAGCGCATCTCTTCGAGGGTACGCTCACTAGTCGCCATGCCGACATGGGTATCAACAGTCGTGCCGCCCAGACCGGGGAAGTGCTTTGCACTGGTACGGATGCCCGCCTCTTTTGCCCCGCCGATGAAAGCGGCAACCATATCTGCCACCATACTGGCATCCGTCCCGAAAGAACGGTTGCCGATTGTCTGATTATCAGCATCAGCTAAGACATCAGCAACAGGAGCGAAATTGGTATCAAAACCAAGTTCACTCAGATACTCGCCGATGGTCTGCCCTGCTTCAAAAGCTGCTCCCAAATCGCCATTTGCGCCAATATCACCCATCGGGCCGACATTTTCAGCGAGATTGCTCCGTGCTATCCGCGCGACACTCCCACCCTCTTCATCAACGGCAAGAAAAATCGGATAAGGGCTATAAGAACGAGTATTGGCAAGCATTTCCGTAAGTTGGTTTCGTGACTGGATGTTGCCGGCAAAATAAATCAAGCCGCCGACCGGGTATTCCTGCATCCGCTCTTCGGTTGCCGACCCTGCTCTTACTGCCGGGGAAGCTCCCGTCAAGCTGTCGGGAGTGATGAAGAATAGCCCCGCTATCTTGTGTTCGAGCGACATCTCATTTATCTTGTCTTCCACAAATATATCAAGTTCTGACAACTGCGGTACAGGGTCATCATCCGGCGGCTCTTCCTCTTCTTCGCCGCCATCACCATTTTCATCTTCGTCTTCCGGGTACGGGTCTTCCTCGACTATATCAATCGGCGGCTGCTCCGGCTCTTCCTCTTCGGCTTCCTGCCATGCCCTGTACTGCTCCATCGCCAGTTTTATTCCGTAATCAACCCCAACCACGAGACCTGCCACCAGCAAAAGTGCCACCAAATACGCCAGAATTTGATTGCGTATCCGCCGTCGCCGCCGATAAATGCGCCGTCCGTTTTTGTCATCAATTATGTCTTTTTTGTCTTTGTCTTCCACTCTTTGCTCCTTTTTCGTTAGACTTTACTCTTGGAAACGTTGTGGTTCGGATAAAATATTTTTATTGTTTCAACTCCGGTCATGTACTGTCTTCTCTTCATAATTCAAGTACGGTGAAACGAATTTCTATCGTTAAACTATGCGCCAATCACTAGATATAGATATCATACACTATATTTAGTGTTTTTGCCACTAAAAAAACTAATTTTTTAGAAAATGTTGGAAATTTTAGTTACTGTTTGGCTCTATGTTGAAATAATGTAAGAACTCGTTATTCTATACTGCTGTCTATGGTGGAGTAATTGTAGAATCCAGTCTTAATTGAGTGGATTGCTTCGGCGGATAAAACTGCCTCGCAATGAGAGCACACGAACTTTGCCACGCATGTTTTGCAACGCAAAACTGCGTTACGAAGTTCTTAGTGCGAAGAATGACAAAAAAGCGTGTCATTCTTCCGGCGTAGTATCAGTGAACACAATCGAAGCGGACGCTGAATACTTTCAACGTCCGCGGCGGAGTGACCACACATTCGAAGCGGGTGCCGATAGACATCAACACCCGCTCCTACACTACTTTGTCCAATGGTCTAAACCTCCGTCCCTTGGATTCTTGGATATGCGGCTTCCCGCTCGCTTATCCGATATGAAGTTTGGTAAGTCTGTGCGTCACTTCTTTCATCGTTTCATGGTACTCTAGTACCGGTAACAGGCATCTTCATGACCTTCGTTACTCTATCTGATATACTCGAACACGCTCGATACTGCCAGACCTTACCAGTTGTAAACAATCTTACTCACTTTTGAAAAATCCGACTATCAGTTAGTGTTAAAACTCCTCCTTTTCGTAGAATTTATCTATATGAATGAAACTGTTTATGGGTTTATTATAACACTATAAAAATGTTTGTCAACACTTTTTTTCAAAATTTACGAAAATTTTTTACTTTTTTTCATTTTTGTGCTAATAATTTTCGTTTTGTGGTAGATTGAGAAAGGGTAAAGAAATTGTGTTTGTGCAATCTGTACATAATATGGCGTGAATGTGTACAAATTGTATAGGGTAGGATGAGATTGCAGGTCAGACTGTAATCTCAAGCATCTCGAGAAGAGTGACATGTTTTTCTATCATTCTTCTCAAGTAGGATGAGATTACAGGGCTTGACCATATCGGTTGTTCTTCACCGATTGGTCAGACTGTAATCTCGTCCGTCTCGAGAAGAGTGACATGTTTTTCTGTCATTCTTCTCAGAATGGATGAGATTACAGGGCTTGACCATATCGGTTGTTCTTCACCGATTGGTCAGACTGCAATCACATACACAGTCTGAGTTCTACCTGACTACGGAAGCGGAAACTTCTGCGTTAGTTCACTCACCATTTCCCGAGCGGCAGCGATTCCGCCCTCTTGCTCACGGATTACCGCTGTGATGGCGGCGGCGATGATATCCATCTCGGCTTTGCCCATGCCACGAGTCGTAACCGCAGGTGTGCCAAGCCTTATCCCACTGGTCACAAACGGCGACTTCGGATCATTGGGAATAGTATTTTTATTGGCAGTAATATAGGCTTTGTCCAACCATTTTTCCACTACTTTGCCCGTCAAATCAAACTCGGTCAAGTCAACCAACATCAAATGATTGTCAGTACCGCCGGAAACAATCTTTATCTTTCGTGCCAACAAACCATCGCAGAGGGCGCAGGCGTTGGCAACGACATTTTGTTGATAAACCTTGAAATCATCACTCATTGCTTCCTTAAAACAGACTGCTTTGGCAGCGATGGTATGCATCAGCGGGCCGCCCTGAATACCGGGGAAAACCGCCTTGTTGAAGTTGAAGCGTTCGGCGGCAGCAGCATTAGCAAGAATCAGACCGCCACGAGGGCCGCGCATGGTTTTGTGGGTCGTGGAGGTGACAACATCGGCATAAGGGAGCGGACTTTGATGGACACCGGCAACCACCAACCCGGCAATATGAGCCATATCAACCATCAAAACTGCACCAACTTGGTCGGCAACAGCACGAAACTTCGCAAAATCAATGGCACGGGCATACGCCGTTGCTCCCGCAATAATCATCTTCGGACGTGTTTTCATGGCAATTTGACTCAGTTCATCATAATCTATGAAGCCATCATCACCGACACCATATGAGACGATGCGAAAGTATTTGCCGGAAATATTGACAGGACTGCCGTGGGTCAAATGCCCGCCATGCGCCAAATCCATTCCCATTATCGTGTCGCCGGGTTCACAAACAGCGAACTGAACCGCCAAATTCGCTTGTGCGCCGGAATGGGGTTGGACATTGGCAAACTCACAGCCAAATAACTTCTTTGCCCGCTCAATCGCCAGTGTTTCCGCCTCATCGACACAATCACAACCGCCATAATACCGCTTACCCGGATATCCCTCAGCGTATTTGTTGGTCAAAGGGCTGCCCATCGCTGCCATCACTGCTTTACTGACCCAGTTTTCCGAAGCGATAAGCTCGACATGGTGGTTTTGCCGCTCCAGTTCCTTGCCTACTACTTCTGCTATCTCAGGGTCAGCCACGGTCAATTCCCGCATAACTGCTTCATTATAATCGTACATAATCGTTCCCTCGAATGTAAATCTTAAAATAAATACCTTGTTTATCGTCAGTATACCATAACTTGGGCAAAATTAAAGTAAATGTTGTAAGAAGTGGGGAGTGTCCGTGAATAACTATCTTGTAATAATCCTGACAATCAGTTACACTAGTCATGGTTCATCATGCTGATGAAGAGGTGTAAATTGCGCAAAAATACGGAAAATACTCTATTATTGCTATCGGCATCATGAGCGTCATTTTACGAAAAGGAGAATCTTTATGTATCATTTCATTGTCAATCCTGCCGCCAAATCCGGGCGGGGGCGTAAGATGTGGGGACGGCTGGAGGCTGAACTCATCCGCCGCAATGTGGAATATGATGTATATTTCTCCAAGCGTGAGGGCTTCGTCACCAAGCATGTTGAGGAACTGACCCGCAACTGGAACAGCGATCCTGCTCGTCCACCGCTCAAAATCGTGATTCTCGGCGGCGATGGCACTATCAATGAAACTCTGCAAGGGGTTGCGGATTTTGCCAGAGCCGAAATCGGCTACATTCCTACCGGCTCAAGTAACGATATGGCGCGTGATTTGGGACTGCCCAAAGATATCATGGAGATTTTGGATGTAATTCTAGCGGACGAAACACGGCGGGTGATGGATATCGGAGCAATATCATTCGCCAATGATAACTCACGCCCGGGGCGGTATTTTGCTGTCAGCAGCGGAATCGGCTTTGATGCGGCTGTCTGCGCCGAGGTACTTACCTCCAAGTTGAAAAAAGCACTCAACAAAGTAAAACTCGGCAAACTCATCTATCTGGCGATAGCTTTAAAGCAACTTCTCTTTGCCAAAAGAGTTGCCGCCAACATTTATTTAGACGAAAACAAAGAACCTATTCATTACAAAAAATTTCTCTTTGCCGCCGCTATGGTTCACAAATATGAGGGTGGTGGTTTCAAATTTTGCCCTGACGCTGACCATACTGATGGATTGCTCGATATTTGTATTGTCGGCGGTTTGCCAAGGCTATTCCTCTTATGCGCCTTGCCAACGGCTTTTTCGGGTAAACATTTCATCTTCCCCGGCATTGATTCCTATCGTTGTCGGTCGATTCGCATTGAAGTGTCTGCCCTTTTGTGGGTACATACCGATGGCGAGGTCGAAGACCCCACCCGCATGATTAAAATGGAATGTCAGCAAGCAAAGCTCACCTTTTTGTGCTAGTTATTGCTCCGACGATTAAACTTTGCCAAAAGATTTGCGAGGAATTTTTGTGTAGAGCAAGGAAACGACGATGACTAGTGCCTTAAGGCACGGCCTTTTGGCACATTAAGAGGAGTTGACGAAGCTATACGCT
>JAITGA010000016.1 GCA_031280955.1 Lachnospiraceae bacterium | reverse complement strand
GAGGAGTTCCTCGAATTAAAAAAGGGGGAGGGTGTCTTAGAAGTCAGTATTTCATGTTCCATGTCTTTCTACAGTTTAACTCAATTTGGGACTGAGGGCAAGGTGATTTGCGTAGGTTTATTGTTTTTGTTATACTGGTTGGGAAAGGCGGTAGTAGCTAGAGGTGTGATTGAATTACTTTGGATTGCTTCGTCGCACACTTTGTGTGCTTCTCGCAATGACGAACTTACCTGCCTTGTAGTTTTCTCGTAGTGACGGATTTACCCGCTTTGTGGTTTTCTCGCAATGACGAACTTACCACACTTTGTGCTTCTCGCAATGACGAACTTGCTCGCCTTTGTGCTTTAGTCGAATTGACGGATAGAAAGATATTGCAAATGAAAGAAAGAGCAGGCAAAAAGCTCCGTTCCATAAAGCTTCCACGTCCTTATACCATTGGCGAGGAAATCGGCAATGCCGTCAGTCACGGGGTGATGGCACTAATCGTCTTGGGCGGAATTGCCCCGGCTGCTATCAACGCCTATACGAAAATCGGTGCTTTGGCGGCAACCAGTGTGTCGATTTTTATGTGTTCGCTCTTTTTGATGTTCCTCTCATCTGCCCTTTATCACAGCATGTCCGCCGAATCAAGCGAAAAACATGTAATGCAAATTCTCGACCATATCTTCATCTATGTTGCCATCGCCGGTACCTATACCCCCATCACCTTGGTGGTCATCGGCGGTTGGGTCGGAATTGTCGTCGCTTCTTTGCAATGGATAATGGTGGTCTTCGGGGTGCTTCATAAATCACTGAGCCGGAAAAAGATTCCCAAGATATCGCTGACTATTTATCTCGTAATGGGGTGGTCGGTTATTTTCATTGCTCCTATGTTTTTTCGCCACGCCAGTCTCGGACTTCAACTCTTGATTGCCGGTGGCGGTATCTTCTACTCGGCGGGTGTATTCTTTTACGCCAAGAAAGAAAAACGCTTTTTCCACATGATTTGGCATTTCTTCGTCAGTCTGGGAGCAGTATGTCATTTCTTGGGAATACTGTTATTTTTGTAACAATCAGACCAACGAGTCAATCTCTTTCCACCCGAAGCGATTCTAAGCCATGCAGACCAATAAATGATTGGTTGACCCAATAGCGATGGTGGTTTTCATCGTATCCAAAATTATCAAGCCCATGTTGGGGATTCCATTTTACATGTGCATCCTTTATCATGCGGTTCGGCAGAACAATATTCATATTTCCATCGGCAATCTCGTTTTCGATATAGCGAGTTCTCTCCACAGAAACGCGCCATGTGGCGGTGATATCTATAAAGGCGACAATAAATGTAGTCGTAAACATAAAAAACAAAGTGGCAATGAATATTGTTATCGCCGCTCTATATGAAGGTATCTTTAACGGTAATGATGAAAAGGGGATGACACAGGCAATAATCAAAAATATTGTCGCCCCAAAAAGAGACCTGCCCGTTTCCGTGGAAGGAGACAAGACCATCGCATAGATTGTGGCAATGGAAGCCACAAAATATGCAAAAGCAATAAATGTCCGTCTTTTTTCTCTGACAAAAATTATCTGTAACGTCACTAAAACTATGAAGATGATAATCAGCGGAGTAAAATCGTCACGAATGACATTGGTGTATGTAACGGTACG
Source organism: Lachnospiraceae bacterium (assembly GCA_031280955.1). GTDB lineage: Bacteria > Bacillota > Clostridia > Lachnospirales > Lachnospiraceae > UBA935. The sequence goes on along the minus strand of JAITGA010000016.1, from coordinate 238,662 downwards.
ATCCGCTATTTTTACTGCCCACGGTCTTTCATCAATGAAATTCAAAGCCCTGATTTGATTTCCCGGTGCTAAAACTACTAGCAAAAAGCCGATAATATTACCTATCATGCCGCTAATCATCCACTTGGCAATTTTGAGCTTTGCTGTATGGCAGTAAACAATATAGGCAACCACCAAGAGCAACATTCCCCCTGATGTATTGTGACTGCCCCAACCGGCAATCAACCCCAATAAACACATCCCTATCATATAGAGGATATCACGGCGTGTACTAATCGGTGCTGATGTATCAGACACTTCTGTATTGATACTGTTTTCTCGAAAAATGTATTTGTGATATGGTAGTAAAAAGAGTAATGTAAATACCATCCCCCAAAGGAAGATTGAAGAGCCAACCAGCCACAGCACCACCTGACCATATACGGGAGTATATAACCAAATGGCAAAGACAATAAAAAGATAGAGGGGAACGTGACGATAGCCTTTTAACGATGCCATTTTATAGATTAGCAAACTCATGATAACATACATTAGTGTATTGAGAACATTGAAAACTGCCTTTGGAGATAGCAGGTTCACCCGCGCCAAAAACTGAACTATACTCCTGCCTCCCCATTCAAAGTAATGTTGGTATTCTATCTTTGCGGCATCAATAACCGAAGTCGCACGGGCAAAAGCAAAATCATCACTTATGAACGGAGTGAGGAAGTTGAGTGTCAGCATTTTGACGAAGACACAGATGACAATCAATAAAAACGGTTTCGATATGTCGATGTTGGCAAGTGAACGTTTTAATGATTTGGTTTTCATTTGGCTTTCCTTTTACGAGGGTAATAGTAATGTAACAATATCAATCATAACACAACTTGCAATCAAGTAATAGGTTGTATATACTATAAATGATAATTTACAAAATCACAATTAATAACTTGGTATTTGCTAAAGTATCATTTGTCAAATTATCATTTCTTAAGTTATCACTAAATAAAAAGAGCTACGGGAGATAATTCATGAAAAGAACGTTTGCTGAACTCATCGCCAAACTAAATGACATTCCGATGAAAAAGGTGGCTGTTGCCTGCGCCCAAGACCAAGCAGCATTGGAAGCAATCAAAACTGCCAAGGAGCGTGGTATCGCCGATGCCATCCTCGTTGGCGACCGTGAAAAAATCAAGATTGCCGCCGACCCCCTTGGAATTGACCTCGATGATTTTGAGATTCTGGATATTAGCGATGATTACGAGGCTGCACTCAAAGCTGTGGAATTGGTACATAATAGGGCAGCTGATATGTATATGAAAGGTCATATAGATACGAGAGGATTCCTGAAAAGTGTCCTTGACCGTGATATCGGGTTGCGTACCGGTTCTCCCCTTTCCCATGTCTGTGTTTTTGAGATTGAGGGAATTGACCAGCTCCTTTTCCTGACTGATGTGGCTTTCATTCCTTATCCGTCTTTGGAGGAGAAAGTCAGCATTATTCGCAATACCCTCGTCATCACCGGAGCTTGCGGGATCATAAATCCCAAGGTTGCCCCGCTTGCCGCCGTAGAGGTGGTCAACCCGAAAATGCCACCGACCATGGACGCAGCTGAGCTAACAAGAATGTACCGTGAGGGTGAAATTACCGGTTGTATCATTGACGGCCCGCTTTCTCTTGATTTGGCAATCAATCGTGAAGCCGCCGCCATGAAAGGGGCTACTGACCGTGATATACAAGGTGATGCCGATGTTCTGCTTTTCCCCAATATTGATGCCGGCAATCTGGTTTATAAAACACTCGTCAATACCGCCAAAGTACATAATGGCAATATTTTGACAGGCACTAATGCTCCCGTTATCCTGACATCACGCTCCGATGATTGCGAAAGCAAGGTCAACTCCATCGCCCTCGGTGCAGTAGTCGCTGATGCCATGAGGCAATGAAAGAGGTACAAACATGTCCATCAAATCACTTATCATCAACCCCGGCTCGACATCAACCAAAATCGCTGTTTTTGACGATGAAACGCTCTTGTTGGAGGAAACCCTGCGGCACACTACCGAAGAACTGTCAGTTTTTGCTTCGATTGCTGAACAAAAGAGCTTCCGCAAAGATATCATCGTCAAAATGTTTGCCGATAATGATTTCGACATCCATTCCCTCAACATGGTGGTTGGGCGCGGCGGACTGCTTCGCCCCATCGAAAGCGGCACATATACGATTTGCGACAAAATGGTCGCCGATTTGGAAAATCATGAACGCGGCGAACACGCATCCAATCTGGGGGGATTGATTGCCAAGGAAATCGCCGATTTGCTCGATATCCCCGCTTTCATCGTTGACCCTGTTGTCGTCGATGAGTTGATTCCCGAAGCCAGGCTCTCCGGCATTCCTGAAATACCAAGGGTCAGTATTTTTCATGCCCTCAACCAAAAAGCCATCGCCAAACGTCACGCCCGTGAAGTCGGTCGGGCATACAATGAACTCAATGTCATTGTCGTTCATATGGGTGGCGGGGTTTCCGTCGGTGCGCATCAAAAAGGCAGGGTCGTTGATGTTTTCAATGCCCTTGATGGCGATGGAGCTTTTTCACCTGAGCGGGCAGGCGGGATACCCTCCGGTGCCTTGGTCAGAATGTGTTATTCCGGTCGTTATACCGAAAAGGAAATGCTCAAAAAAATCACCGGCGGAGGCGGAATCAATGCCTATCTTGGCACTAATGACTTCTCTGAGGTGGATGAAAAGTCCGCTGCCGGCAATAGTGAATGGAAGCTGGTTCGTGAAGCCTTTATCATGCAAGTAAGCAAGGACATTGGCGCAATGGCTTGTGTTCTGAGTGGTGATGTTGATTTCATTCTTCTTACCGGCGGTATCGCTTTTAGCAAGAAACTTACCGCAGAGCTTACCCGCCGTGTCGGTTTCATCGCCCCCGTTTTAGTCTATCCCGGCGAAGGTGAACTCCTCGCTCTGGCAGAGGGCGCACTTAGGGTAATGCGTGGCGAGGAAGAAGCACGACAGTATTAAGTACACATTTTGTGTAAGTATAGGAATGAGGTTCACCACCTCATTCTATGATAATAAACCGGAGAAATGTCATGAAACGACCCTACGCAAAAATAATCTGTACTCTTTTTTCAATGGTCTTTTTGATGTTAGTGAGTTTAGCGTGTGTCAGCAACGATGATACTGTCGCCAATGAAAACAGCGAACGTGACGGCGGCTTCTCTTCATATCGTGATATTCCCGGAGTTACCGCAGAAGATATCACGGCAATTGAAGCCCTGCGGGTTGCAAATGACCATTTCATCTATGCAATGACTCTTAGTACCGAAGCTTTTTATGGTTATGACGGTGAAATCGGGGGCTTCGCCGCTTATTTTTGTGAGTGGTTGGAAAATCTGTTTGATATCCCCTTCCATCTCGAAATCCATCCTTGGGAAGTAATGCTTGCGGGCATCAACAACAATCACATTGATTTCACCGGCGATTTCACGCCTAGCCGTGAGCGGCGTGAAACATTCCACATGACTGAGCCGATTGCCAATCGGATGGTTGATTACTTCCGAATAAAAGATAGTCCCTCTTTTGCTGACATTGCCATGACTCGTCCGCTACGCTATGGATTCCTGGCAGGTTCGGTGACTATCGGCAAAGTTATGCCCGCACTCAATGAACTTGATGATTATGAAGTTATCTATGTCGGCGATTATGAGGGAGCATATGAATTGTTATTGGGGGGAACTATTGATGCGTTCTTTGGCGAGGAGACTGCTGCTGCCGCATTTGATGCCTATGACTATATCGAGGGACGGCACTTCTTTCCCCCCACCTTTAGCCCCATCGCAATGACGACTAACAACACCGCCTTGATACCTATTATCAGTATCGTAAACAAAGCCTTACTGCATGGAGAGGCGGCTTATCTGGCTGAACTTCACCGTCGCGGTTATGACGAGTATTTGCGCCAGCGGCTTCTGGCTTCGCTGACAGATGAAGAACGTGAATACATAAAGAACAATCCCGTCATCCCCTTTGTCTCCCAGTATAGCAACTACCCGATGAGTTTTTACAATGAAAATGAGCATGAATGGCAAGGTATCTCTTTTGATTTGCTGCGGGAAGTAGAACGGCTTACCGGTCTGGCTTTTGAGCTTGCCCATGAAGACGAGTTCATCAGATGGCCGTTCCTGCTGGAGATAATCGACCGCGGCGAGGCATCATTCGTGACCGACCTCATCAAAACCGATGTCGAAAACGGACAATATATCTGGCTTGACACGATGATTGCATCGGAATACCTGACCTTGGTATCTGAGCAAAAGCAACGTCTGATTGGGCTTAGTGAGGTGAGGAACTATACTGTTGGCATGGTACGAAATACAGCTCCCGCCGAGACCTTTTCCCGTTGGTTTCCTGACCATGCCTATACCGTGGAATATGACGATACGCAAGATGCGCTGATAGGAATGAGAAATGGCGAGGTTGATTTGGTGATGACCAGTACTGCCAATCTCTTCGTAATGACCAATTATCTGGAACTGACCGGTTTCAAAGCTAATATCGTCTTCACCGACACCCTCCAGGAATCAACCTTTGGTCTGCGGGCAAATGAGACCATCCTCCGCAGTATCATTGACAAGGCACTGCGTTTCGTCGATATCAATGCTATTACTGATGAATGGAAGAACCGCTCCTTTGATTACCGCTATCAATTGTTGGAAGCGCAACGCCCGTATATGTTTTTCGCGATTTTTCTGTCGCTGACCATCCTCACTTTGGTGTTCTTCCTCTGGCGCAAGAGCAGCAGTACCGGCAAGCAACTGGAGATACTGGTAAGGCAAAGAACGGCGGAGTTGGAAAAGAAACAGCAGGATATGGAAATCCTAAAGGAAGCCGCCGAAATAGCAAACCATGCCAAATCTGAGTTCTTGGCTACCCTAAGCCATGAAATCCGCACGCCGATGAATAGTATCATGGGTTTCGCTGAGTTGGCGCAAGGCAGCGATTCATTGGCACATATCCGCACATATTGCGACAAAATCACCGATGGCGGCAAGTGGTTGGTACGAATAATTGACGATATCCTCGATATCTCAAAAATTGAAGCCGGCAAAATGAATATCGCCAGTGAGACATTCCATCTGCATGAAATCATATCGCAGTGCCAGACAATTGCTACTCCTGCTGCAAAGGAAAAAGGTCTTTTGCTACAAATCAGCACCGATTCCACCGGCGGCAAGATGATACAAAGTGATGCCGTCAGACTTACCCAGATACTGGTCAATCTCCTCTCAAACGCTATCAAGTTCACTGAGCATGGCGTGGTCAAGCTGAGTACGACAACGACGGAACTAACAGATACCCATGCGAAGATATTGTTTGAGGTTCAAGATGACGGTATCGGAATGAGCAAAGAGCAAATCGAGAAGGTATTCGAACCCTACATTCAAGCTGATTCCAGTACGACCCGCAGTTACGGCGGGATGGGTTTGGGGTTGGCGATAGTAAAAAATATCGTCGAGCTGATGGGAAGTGTTTTATCAGTCGATAGCACTATTGGTAGCGGTAGCCGCTTTTACTTTGAAATCAAATTCCCGGTAAAGGATGCTCCCAAAGTTGCTACTGATCAAGCCACAGACAGTAAGCCTGTTTTCGTTGGCTTGGTACTGGTATGTGACGACAATCCCCTCAATCAGGAAGTAGTGCTTGAACATTTGACACGAGTAGGGTTAAAAGCGGTAACGGTCGAAAATGGCAAAGAAGGGGTTGACTTGGTCAAGGAGAGAGCGGCAAACAAGGAAGCACCTTTTGACCTCATTTTCATGGATATATTCATGCCGGTCATGGATGGCATGGAAGCAGCAACACAGATACACGCCCTCGGAACAGGAACACCGATTGTGGCATTGACTGCCAACCTGCTCACCGGAGAGCGGGAAAAGTACGCCCGTCATGGGATGCCTGAATGTCTGGGCAAGCCTTTCACGACTCAGGAGTTATGGCAGGTTCTGGGCAAGTACCTTACCCCTGTCTGTACTGCTGCCGTTGAAACCCGAGAGAGAAGCGATGACTTGCTCGATAAATTGCAACAAAACTTTGTCAAATACAATCGAGATATCATCAACGACATTCATCATGCTATCGCCACCGCTGATACGAAACTGGCACACCGTCTTGCTCATTCACTAAAGGGTAACGCCGGGTTGATTGAAGAACAAGAGTTGCGAAACGCCGCTGAGGAAGTCGAGGTCTTGCTGCGCCGTAATATACTTCCCCTGCCTGCAGATTTGTTGGCACGCCTTGAGAGTGAACTAAAAAAGGTCATAGATAAGCTGGGCAACATCGGTAATGATACGGCGGAGATGAGTAAGTCACTTGATTCTGAGCAGTCAAAGGATTTGCTGACCAAGCTATCCGTGATGCTGGATACCCTAAACCCCGAAGCCGCTTTGTTGGTGGATGACCTCGCCGCCATTTCCGGAACAGAAGAACTCGTCCGCCAAATTGAGGCGTTTGATTTCGCTAAGGCGGCGGAAACGATAAGGAAGATGAAAAATGACATATGAAGAAACCATACTTAAGATAATCAACAAAAACCCTGAGCGGAGCAAAAATGACTTTCTCAATATCAATCAACTGATACGTGACAACAATCTCGCTTATAAGGGTAATTACGTCCGTACTTTGGCAATACCAAAAGTGATATCCGCAGAGCAGTATCGTATCATTGAGACCTTTATCGAGCAGATGTTTTTGCTCTTTGACAAAGTAATCGAACTCTATTTTCGTGACCCAAACTACCGCTCCTTATTTGCCTTCCCGCCGCAGCTGGAGGCTCTGATTCTCGCTTCCCGCCGCCGCCACTCATGGGTGCCAATGGCGAGGATAGACTTTTTCCTTGAACAAAAAAGCGGCGATATCATGATGTGTGAAATCAATACCGATGGCACCAGTGCTATGTACGAAGACAATACCCTCGGCAAACTCCTGACTGCCAATAGTGCTTTTCAAGATTTTGTCGCCGGCAGGGAATATCGTCTCTTTGAACTTTTTGATTCATGGGTGACAGCATTTATTGAGGATTATAGCTCAGAGGCTGATGATGTTAGCACCACGGCAAAGAACGCCCAGCGGGTATCCCCACGGGTAGCCATCGTTGACTTCCTTGATGTCGGTTATCTGGTTGAGTTTGAGCATTTCCAAGCGGCATTTTTGCGCCAAGGGATAGAATGTGAAATTTGTGATATCCGGGAGCTGACTTTTGCTGATGGGGTACTGCGGACAAAGAGCGGCATGGTGATAGATGCCATTTACCGCCGTGCCGTTACCAGCGACATCATGAGGCATGAAAAGGAGCTCGCACCATTTCTCCAAGCGGTAACTTCCCGTGCCGTTCATCTGATTGGTGATTTCGTCACCCAAATCGTCCACAACAAGCGGTTTTTCTATATTATCCACCATCCGCTGACACAGACTATTCTTTCAGAGTCGGAGCGTGAGTTCATTACTTGCCACTTCCCTGCCACCTATCCTTTGACTGAGGTAAACCTGCGAACACATCTGTTTACAGATATGCTTGCTCATGATAACTATGAAGAGCATAAAAACTGGATTATCAAGCCTTGTGATTCATATGGGGCAAAGGGTTTCTTTGCCGGCAAAAACTTCACAAAGGAGAAATGGTACGAAGTGTGCCGGGAACATCTGAATGCCGACTATATTTTACAGCGTTTTCATCGACCTTATCTTACTGCCAACATTGACTTTGCTGCCCAAAATCCCGTCGTTGCCAATTATAGCAATTTGACCGGAGTGTTTTGTTATAACGGCAAAGCTCGGGGTATGTATTCACGCATGGCAGATGGTGACATCATTTCCACCCAATATGATGAAAAGACGGTCGCAACGGTAGTGGTAGGATTTTAGTGTGGCTTGTCCCTTTCCTGCTTCAACAGTTTCATTTTGATGTCATAAAGTGGTTGTGACAAATCGACATAGACAGGGTGGGGGTTGACGAAACGGCGGGTTTCCTCCCACAAGGTATCAAGCTCGCGGCGGCAATAATCACGGATTGCCATCACCGACGGTGATTGATAAACACACTTGCCATTTTCGAATACCGGCACCATCAGCTCGCGAAGCGTGTAGCTGCCGCCGTGAAGATAGGTCTTCTTCCACGGTTCATATGGATCAAAGAGCAAGAGGGGTTCATTTTCATCATATTCCTCACTAACGAGGCAAATCAAATCAGCTTTGACTTTGCCATTTACTTTGTCATATATCCGCAGAATCTTTTTGTTGTGCGGGTTCGTCACCTTGTCGGAATTTTCCGAGTGTTTGACCTTGGGGATGAACTCACCATCATCACCCATGATCGCTGCCAGTTTGTAAACACCGCCAAAAGCAGGGTCATCTCTTGATGTAATCAAGTGCGTTCCCACTCCCCAAGTCGTAATCATCGCTCCTTGTGCCTTTAGGCTCTCAATCAGATACTCATCAAGGTCATTGGAAGCGAGAATGGCGGCATCGGTAAAGCCCGCTTCATCAAGCATCCGCCGGGCTTCCTTGGACAGATACGACAAGTCACCGCTGTCTAAGCGGATACCATAGTTCCTTAGCTCCATGCCTGACTCACGAAGCTCCAAAAAGACACGAATGGCATTGGGAACTCCGGAGCGTAAGGTGTCGTAGGTATCGACCAGTAGTATCGGCGTTTGCGGATAGAGCTTTGCATATGTCAAAAATGCCGTATATTCATCGGGAAAACTCATAATCCAACTATGGGCGTGAGTGCCGCGCACGGGAACGTCGAAGAGCCGACCGCAAAGGACATTGGATGTCCCGTCACAACCGCCGATAATCGCCGCTCTTGCTCCATAGATACCCGCATCTGGACCTTGCGCCCGCCGCAGTCCAAATTCAAGAACGCTGTCACCTTTTGCCGCATGGCAGACCCGTGAGGCTTTGGTGGCAATCAGGCTCTGATGATTGATAATGTTGAGTATCGCCGTCTCGATCATCTGCGCTTCCATAATCGGAGCTATGACCTTGACCAGTGGCTCACGAGGGAACACTACCGTCCCCTCAGGGATTGCAAATATATCACCGGAGAATCCAAAACCGCTTAGGTATTCCAAAAAGTCCTCATGAAAAATACCCAGACTCCGCAGATATTCGATGTCCTCGGTAGAAAAATGAATGTTCTCGATGAAATCAATCAACTGCTCCAGACCGGCAATGATGGCATAACCGCCACTACAGGGATTGGTACGATAAAACATGTCAAAAATGACCGTCTCATTGCGATCTTTGTGGCGAAAATACCCTTGCATCATTGTCAGTTCATATAGGTCAGTCAAAAGAGTGAGGTTTTGCTTTTGCATCGAAGATATTCCTTTTGTTCCTAATCAAACAAAGCGGCGAACGGCAAGAATCGGGCGATATGTCGCTCGTGAGATTACGATGCCTGTCCGCTCGGTACTCGCATGGACGATATTGCCATTGCCGATGTAAAGCCCGACGTGTCCGGCATAACAGATGACATCACCCGGTCTGGCATTGCTAAACTCAACACCTGTCCCTGCGGTGCGAAACGATGCTGATGTCCGTGGTACATTGAAGCCGAAATCACGGTAAACTCGCCAGATGAATCCTGAACAATCCGCTCCCTGCGTGAGGCTAGTACCGCCGAATACATAAGGATTACCCACGAACTGGCGAGCATAAGCGGAAATCCGTTCTCCTGTCGAGCCGCTAAAGCTGCTAGGTGGCAAATAGTTTCTGCTCCCCGAAGATTGATTGGCAAGCCGTCTTGCTTCTTCCTCGGCTCTGATGAGTTCTTGTTCCCTTGCCCTGGCACTAGCTTCGTCGCGTTCAAGTCTTCTTATTTGGTCGTTCATCGCCCTGATGCTGGCTGTATACCGGGCAGCTTCACGTCTGGCTTCGGCAATCATCGCTTCGAAGTTTTCAAAAAGAGCTACTTTCTCCGTCAGCAAAATTTCCATGTCAAGTTTTTCCACTTCCAACTCATACTGTTGGGCGGCGAGAAAAGCTCTTTCATCTTCCAGTTGCTCCCTTAGGGCATTTGTTTCTTCTTTGACCCTAATATAAGCTTCCAGTTGAACTTCATCATAACCGTTTAGTTGTTCCATAAACTCAAGGCGATTGAGGATATTACCCAGACTGGTAGAATCAATCAACATTTGCAAAAGTGATACTGTTGAAGTCTCATACATATGTTTGAGACGCATTTTCATGGCTAGGTACTGGGCTTCCTCGGTTGCTTTCGCCTCTTCATAAAGAATAGTAGTAATGATAATGTTTTCTTCTGTTATCTCTATTTCTTCCGTCAGGATATCAATGCTGGCGATAACCATAACCAGAGCTTCATCAATCTCAGCGATTTCATCAGCAATTATTCCCGCATCATGCTCCATACCACCGATATTTCCTGTGACATTGTCAAGTTGCTGTTGCTCGGCGGCACGTCGCCTTAGCTCTTCCTCACGTTGTTGACGTAGTACGCGCTGCTGCCTTTGGAGGTCGCTAATGGTAGTCGCATCTACGGGCGACACCATAATGATTGCCAGCACCAACGCTGATACGAAAATGACCGGCAAAAACCATTTGACGGTACTCTTTTTCATATGCTTACCCCATATGCTCCCCGACTAAACGTGGCAAAGTTTAATTTGAAAAGCAATGCTGCCATAGGTCATCGTTCAATTATAGTAATAATTGCGTTTTCTATCAAAAAATCGGATACTCGTGACAACATCAAATATTCCCGGTATCCCTCCTCATCCATCTCCATCTCTTTCTTGTACTCTTCTATACCCATCCCCGCATTGCTTGCCAACTCTGCGATTGCGGCATTTAACTCTTCATCAGTAACGCCCAAGCCCTCAATGTCGGCTATTGCTTGATATGCTATATAGCGCATGACACTAAGCTCTGCCTGTTCTGCAAGCACGGCATCAGGGTCATCATAATAATCAATCATTCCTGACATCAACATATATGTGGCAACATCCATGCCATTCATCATTGCATAAAAGCTGATGTTTGCCATTAGTCCTTCTGTAACCCGTCTGACCATACCGCTCGGAAGCTCGGCAAATGTCGCATCAGAAAGTACGGCATCGGCAATATAAGTAGCAAGGGCATTGTCATATCCCGCCTGCATATCCATTTCCATGGTTTCCCTGATGTATACACGAAAATCGCTGATGGTGGTAAACTGTCCTTCCGTCAGCCATATCACGTATTCGTCTGTCCAGGACTGATCTGTCATTGGACGTTCGATACTGTTCATGGTAACGGTGAAGATGGCAGGTTGTCCCGCCAAATCAGCACTATGATAGGTTTCAGGGAAAGTGACCGGAACTTCCTTTACCTCACCGACAGTCATCCCTATCATTCCATCATCGAGATCGGCTATGTATTGATATGAACCGAGGGTGTAGATGACATTGTCTGCCGTGCCGCCGGCGAAAGCAACACCGTCTACTGTACCAACGAAGTCGATATTGATTTCATCACCTGATACCGCCGGCCCGTCCACAAACTCCAACATCGGAAATCTATCGATAAACATCATCATTGCTTCGTCGATGTCCTCTTCCAGTATTTCCGGTGAATCTATGGATATTTCGAGTCCTTTATATGCGCCCAATGTCACATAATTTTCAATCTTGATATCCTTTAGATACTCTGCCTCATCAGCATCATTGCTGTTCTTGCAACCGCTTACCATGATTGCCAATAATAATGTGACCAATAACCAACTCCAATGTTTTTTCATTTCCTTCTCCTAACTAAAATTGCTTGTTTCAACTGTGTGTTTGCTTCAAGAATACGTAGTATTCTTGTTGACATCGTTAGTTACACTTGACGAGGTACTTCACGAGTCTAGTGTAACTCGATGTTTGCTCGTTAGTTATACTTAGTGAGGTTTTCCACGAACTTAGTATAACTCGATGTTTGCTTGATGTTTAATTTATAACACAATCCTTTCTTCAAAGATAGTCTTTTGATGAAATTTCGTAATATTACCCCGATATATCTAAGCTTACTGTTCAACCCTATATTGAAATAGTATAAAAAAATCGTCATTCTGCACCGCTGCTTGACGCAGATTAGTCGCAGAATCTAACCTTAAATAAATGGATTGCTTCGGCGTATAAAACGCCTCGCAATGACGAGCCGAGAGATGATACTTAAAGCCGGGTAGGGATGCTGTCAAAGTAACGGCGACAATATCCGGCAAGTTTGCTCCTTGAAGCGTATCTTGAGCGGTCGTGATAGATATGCGTCTTTGGTAATTTGGCGGCTTCTTTTCACATCTTCGAGGAAAGCGTCGCTCAGCTCCTTAGCTTTTTCTTTGCTGTAAATAATCGCATTGACCTCAAAATTGAGGGTGAAACTACGAATATCCATGTTGGCAGTGCCGCAACTGGCTACTTCATCATCTATCACCATCACCTTGGCGTGCATGAAACCGTCACGATATGTATAACAATTCGCCCCTGCTGTCACCATCTCGCCTATGTGGTAATATGTTGCCCAATAAACAAAGGGATGGTCAGGGCGGTCGGGAATCATGATATTAACCTCGATACCCGAGTGGATGGCGAAGAGAAGTGCAGACATGATGGATTCATCAGGAATAAAGTAGGGTGTCTGGATGTAAATCCGCTTCTTTGCCTTGCTGATCAGGCGCAGATAGTTATCACGGATATTCTTGATATGGGTGTCGGGTCCGTCGCTGATGATTTGTACATCACAGCCGTAGGAGGGGGTGGTGATATCGGCCAGAAAATCCGTTGGATTATCTGGCAGAAATTCCTTTGGAATTTCTGATAGGTTTTCTGCTTCATCTTTTAAATATCGCTCCATGTTAAGGTTCTTTTTGGCTGCATGATTCCAGTCTAGTATGAAACGTGCCTGCAAAGCCTCAACTGCCTCACCGATAATCCGTAAGTGTGAATCACGCCAGTAACCATATTTTTCATCCTTACCCAGATATTCACGTCCGACATTGAAGCCGCCGACATAGGCGATGTGACTGTCGATAACAACTATTTTACGGTGATTCCGGTAATTGATACGCAAATGAAACCAACGAAGCAGAGCCGGAAAAAAGCCGACCGCCTCGATACCTTCACTTCGCAGCATCCGCCAAAAACGCTCTCGCACCCAGCGTGACCCCATACTGTCATATAAGATACGTACCTCGACCCCCGCCTTTGCCCTTTCCCGCAAGACCTCACAAATACTGTCGAAAACCTCATCGGGACGAATGATATAGTATTGAAAATGGATGCTCTTTTTGGCATTTTTCATATCGGCAAGCAGTAGGTCGAATTTTTCCTTGCCATCATTTATGATGTGAACATCATTGCCGGATGAAAGGATGGCACCCGAGGTTTCGAGATTATATAGAATCAGATCAGAATATTGTACTACAGTTTCATTGTCAGACAAGGCTTCCTTGTTGCGAAGACCCATGCGTTGGTTGTGGATGGCTTGGCTTAGGCGGTCATCTATTTCCTTGGTGCGAAAAATACGCCGCTTGTGCATATCCGTACCGATTAAGAGATAGATAATAAAACCAAAAACAGGAATGATATAAAGGAATAAAAGCCACGTCCATGTGGATTTCGGGTCTTTTCGTTGAAAGAAGACAACAATTATTGCCAAAAAGAAATTAACGAAAAGAAAATACTCAAACATGAAAGCAATGCCTGTACCGATAACTTCAAATATCGCTCTCATGATACCCATATCTGTCCTTTCCCCGCTTTACTATTTCTCGCAAAAGTGTTATTATACCCTTACTTATAAGTGCTTGCATTGTTGATTGTTTGATCCAGGAGGTCTATGATGAGTACTCCCCTTCTCGTAACCATTATCATTCTCGCCGTTGTCCTCGTCGCTGCTGTCATCCTCTATATTCTGGGGAAGCGAGCGCAAAAGAAGCAGGATGCCCAAAAAGAGCAAATCGATGCCATGAAGCAAACGGTTTCGATGCTAATCATTGACAAAAAGCGCATGAGGCTAAAGGATGCCAATCTGCCGCAAGCAGTAATTGATCAAACACCGAGATTGATGCGCAATGCGAAACTGCCAATCGTCAAGGCAAAGGTCGGGCCGCAAATCATATCGCTGGTTTGCGAGGAAAAAATATTCGACTCCGTACCCATCAAAAAGGAAGTCAAAGCCACTGTCAGTGGTATCTATATCACCGAAGTCCGTGGTCTCTTCGGCAAAAACAATCCTGCTCCACCAAAGAAAAAGAAGTTCATGCAGCGAGTAGCTGATATGGCTAAGGAGCGGGGTAATGCCAAACAGCGTAAAAAGTAGTATATGTGGAGCAGTAGCAAACGGTGATAAATAACATGTGTTATTTATTGTTTTAGCGTTCGCCATGCTTATCTTTAATATTACTAATATTTCGCCGCCAAACCAACTTTACCAGCTAACATCTACCCAAGCCGCTTGATAGGCTTCGTAATGTTTCTTCATTTCTTTATATGCTAGGGTAGCTTGCTTTTTATCGGTAAAAATAGCAAAAACACTAGGCCCGCTGCCGCTCATCATCGCTATCTTCGCCCCCCACTCGACCAATTCCTCCTTGATAGTGCCGATTATCGGATGTTCGTGTATCGTCACGGTTTCAAGGACATTGCCCATCTCGTTGGTGATCGCGAGCAAGTCACCTTGTTGAATAGCAGTAGCGATTTCATCAACATTGGGATGCCTAGTAATTGCGCCGATGTCAAGCATCGCAAAAACCTCTCGTGTTGATACTGCTATCGCCGGTCTCACGATTACAAGGTGGCACGGCGGCGGTGGCGGTAATGATATCAGCTTTTCGCCGATACCTGTTGCCAGAGCCGTACCGCTAAGCAGACAAAAGGGGATGTCGGCTCCGATTGCGACTCCCATCTGCATCATTATATCTATCGGCATATTGAGGTCAAATAATGAGTTCAGTCCATGAAAAACACAGGCAGCATCACTACTGCCGCCACCCAGTCCGGCGGCTATGGGTATCCTCTTCGTCAGGGTAATCGCAACCGCGCCGTCAGGATGGAAGCGGGAGAGAATAGCTGTTGCGGCGCGGTGGACGAGGTTTTCTTCGTTGGCAGGGATGGTGGCGAGGGGAACTGCCGCCTGTGTTCTTTCATCCTCCACATACAAGCGGACTGTTCCTCTTTCGTCTTTTATCTCCTCAAAGCGAAGTTCATCATATAAATCAATCGTCTGCATAATCATTCGCAACTCATGATACCCATCAGGGCGGCGTCCGATGACATCAAGTCCAAGATTGAGTTTTGCGTAGGCTTTACGGGTGATGGTTTTCATGGGATACCTTGTTTGGATTGCTTCGTTTCGCTCGCAATGACGGCACACGAACTTTGCTTTGCAAAGTTCTTAGTGCTGAAGAATGACGTTAGAACATGTCATTCTTCCGGCGCACTTTATAACCTGATGTTTGCTACAAAAATACGTAGTATTCCTACAAGAATACGTAGTATTCTTGCGACATCGAAAGTTATACTTGACGAGGTACTTCACGAGTCTAGCATAACTCGATGTTTGCTCGCTAGTTATACTTAGTGAGGTACTTCACGAACTTAGTATAACTCGATGTTTGCTCGCTAGTTATACTTAGTGAGGTACTTCACGAACTTAGTATAACTCGATGTTTGCTCGTTAGTTATACTTGACGAGGTACTTCACGAGTCTAGTATAACTCGATGTTTGTGTAACCATAACAAAAGAAACAAGGGGTGTCAACTAATATTGGCTCTACATAATTATGCAAACCCACTTCATTTTTTGCTCAATTTGTCCGATATATCAGATAACAGTAAATGACCGCAAAATTGCTGTTCATGTTACTGATGTGCCGATTATTCCTTATTTGTTATATAGTATACGGGATACGGCACGGCAATATATGGCACTATAATGTATATATCACGTCACCATCTCGATGCCGTGATACCAAAACCACCAAGGAGGGGAAAATGGGAGTAAATGGAGTTACGGGCGCAGCCGCCGGCAGCGCGTATGCTTATCAAGCAAGCAAACCCAAAAACGAAACCAAGACGCAGGAGAAGAAAGATAACACAGCGAGTCAAAGCGGTGTTATTTATGAGCCGTCCAAAAAAGCAAGTGACGAGTCGAAGAAAACGGAAAAATTCCGTCCCGATGCCGAGACTGTCGCCCGCTTGAAAGCCGAGACCGAGAACCAGAAAGCACAGCTTTTGGAAATGGTGCGAAAGATGCTGGCAGGGCAAGGGCAAGCTCATGATATCTGGGCGGCACTGCGTGAGGGTACATTAAATGTCGATGCGGCAACTAGGGAAAAAGCAATGCGTGACATTGCTGATGATGGCTTTTGGGGTGTCAATCAGACCTCACAGCGTATCCTTGATTTCGCTGTTGCCCTAACCGGCGGCGATCCCAAAAAGATAGATGAAATGCGAGCCGCATTTGAAAAAGGCTTTAAGATGGCAGAAAAAACATGGGGAGGCAAGCTTCCTGACATTAGCCAACGCACCCGTGAAGCCGTACTTGCCGGTTTTGACAGAATGAAAGAAGAAGCTGAGTTAAAGAAGGGTTAAAATCTAGGGTTTGTTATTGCTCCACCGAATAAATCTTGCGTAAATATTATCGTGAAATTTTGGTGGAGCAATCGTTAAGCCTTAGTGATTAAGTGCTAAACGTAAAGCGGTGATGTCAGCGATGTCATGTTTATCCAGATAATCGCTGATACCCGTGATTATTTCCGTGGTTATCGCCGGATTGGTGAAATTCATCGTCCCGACGGCGATAGCCGTTGCCCCGGCAAAGATAAATTCGATGGCATCATCAGCGCAAATGATTCCTCCCATCCCGATGATGGGGATACGAACTGCCTGCGCTGCTTGATAAACCATCCGCACGGCAACCGGACGAATCGCCGGACCTGAGAGACCGCCGGTGCGGTTGGCGAGGGCAAATGTACGGCGGTGAATGTCTATTTTCATTCCTATCAGGGTATTGATAAGGGATATGGCGGAAGCTCCGCCTGCTTCGGCGGCTTTTGCCATTTCCGTGATGTCGGTGACATTGGGACTTAGCTTTATGATAACAGGCTGACGGGCAACTGCCGCAATCTGACTGGTAACATAAAAGAGGCTTTCAGCGTTTTGTCCAAAAGCCAATGCACCTTCTTTTACATTAGGGCAGGAGACGTTGATTTCCAACATGTCAACCGTAGTATCTGCCAGTCTCTCGACAACGCCTAGATATTCCTCGACTGTTTTTCCGCAGACATTAACAATGACACGGGTGTCATATTTTTGCAGATATGGCAAATCCCGTTCAATAAAAACATCGACCCCGGGATTTTGAAGACCAATTGCATTGAGCATCCCCCCGTAGGTTTCCGCAATACGTGGAGTAGGATTGCCCTCCCATGCTTCCAGACTGACTCCTTTGGTGACAACCGCTCCCAACTGTGACAAATCCACAAACTCACTATATTCACGTCCCGCACCAAAAGTACCGGATGCAGTCATGACCGGATTCTTCAAGTCAATTCCGGCGATATTGATTGCTAGTTTTTCCAAGCTACTACCCTTTGTACGAAAACAATAGTTACTATTCAACCTTATAGTGGATTGCTTCGGCGTAAAACCGCCTCGCAATGACAGCACACGAACTTTGCGTTGCAAAGTTCTTAGTGCGAAGAATGACAAAAGAGCGTGTCATTCTTCTGGTTTCGGTAAAAGTTGAGCATGGATTGCTTCGGCGTAAAACCGCCTCGCAATGACGAAACTACTACTCAGACATCGCCGCCGTCTTGTTCGGGCTGCTTCTACCCTCAAGGTCAGGTTTTCGTCTCTCGATTGCTGCCAGTCCAATCTCGATATCCTCACGAGCTTCATCAGGTGTAAAGCAACCGACCGTCACCATATCACATGGCCTTATCGTGGCATATGAGAAGGTAATCCCCACAAGCGGTGTTACCCGCCCTGCTGCCATTGATTTAATTGTCATCACCGGCTTCTTTGCATTCCAGATTACCTTGTGGATATACTCGATTTCGACCTGCATCATATAGCCAAGACAATTGTATATCTGGATATAAGTTTCCACGTCGTAACCTTGTTCATCGGAATAAACAATCAGCTCCGGCATATGCGCTGACAAGCCGGGTATCATCCCCTGCTCACGAATCATGGACAAATAATCAGGCAGACGGTCAATAATGCGCTTGTTCTTGTTGACCAGTTCCTCTACTGAGCTATGGTGAGGCAGGCAAAATGTCGCCCCGATATCACGGCAAGCCTTGATGGTCGCTTCCGCTTCACGGCGCGCCTCGGCTGTGTCATCGACATTGATAATCGGCGTGTCGATCAAAATCACCTGCTTCCCGGTGCGGTCTTCGGCTAGTTTTGCACCCTCGGCAACCACCGGATGTTGAGAGACAGGTGCCATCATCGCATTGACGTCATGTGACAAGAACACCTCGACAATATCAGCAATCGCTTCTTTGTTGCGGTTGCGCAGTTCAATCATGCCATCCGCCGCCGTTGAACGATGACTCCAACCGAGTATCCAGTTGGTGCCGATCAGCATCCGTGGTAATGACACTCCTGCTACCGATGTCCGGGGAAAAGTAATTTTATCCGCATTTTTGTTCATAAGTGCCTCCCTCTTCTGCTGCTGAAATAATGTTATCTTGATAATTAGCTAAAGTTTTTCATATATATCGCACAACCATTATCATTGCTGTTCATAAACTATAATAACAAAATCAGGCTTGTTAGTAAACCCATTAACAACCATCCTTACAAGATAACCCGTCCCGCCTCATATACAGGGCCTTCAGTACAAATGCGGGTGTTATAGACCCCGGTATGATAATCTCTTTCCTTGGTCTTGCAAACACAACCCAGACAAGCTCCAATCCCGCAAGCCATCCGCTCTTCAAGAGAAAGATAGATTTTGATATTTTCTCGTTCGCCGTATTCCTTAACTGCCTGCAACATTGGCAACGGGCCGCAAGCATATATCAAATCGGGAAGCTTCGCTTTTGCTCTTTGCGCTTCTATCGCATCAATGACACTGCCATGAATACCAATACTGCCATCATCGGTGGCGATATGGATATTTCCATAGTTTTTTAGTTCATTAGTAAGAAAAGTTTGTTGGTTACGATACCCTAAGAAAATATCGAGAGAACAGGCAGTATTATCTTTTGCATCCGCTTGTACTTTGAGGGGTAATGTCTTTGCCAATTCTACCAATGGGGCAATGCCAATGCCGCCGCCGACCAAAAAGACTTGTTTTTGTGATAATTCACTTTCATCTAATGGAAAGCCATTGCCGAGTATTCCCAAAAATGAAACTATGTCACCCACCTTGTATGTGGTAAATTCAGTCGTCCCTTGACCAACGACACGATAAACCAACCTAAGTTGGCGGCGGTCATCACTCACTTCACAAATGCTAAGCGGGCGTGGCAAAAGTGTGGCTTCATTACGAGGATAAATACCGATAAACTGACCAGCTTGGGCAGATTCGGCAACAGCAGCAGAAAGCCACAAGCTATATACATCATCCGTCAGCTTCTCCTGAGAAACGACTATCCCTTTTGTCTTCATTTTGACCATATTACTCCTTGGCACATCACTCTATCAAACCATCATTCATGGAATTATAGATTATGCCAAAACTCCCCTCTATAGAGGTGGGGGTATCTCCCCCTTAGGTTTATGTTTTTTGTTCCTGGCGTAAACTATTTTGCCCTTTGCTATCGTATAACGCACCAATCCCGGCATGGTTTCGCCCACGAAAGGAGAGTTCGCTGATTTTGAGTAAAATTTGCCAATCTTCCTCGTTGCCGTTGGGTTGAAAATAACCAAATCCGCTGTCATGCCAACTTTCACTTCTCCTGCCGCCAACTTGAAGGCTTTTGCCGGGTTTACACTCATTTTGTAGACTAGGTCGGTCAATGATAGGTGTCCGGGCATTACCAGTTCTCTCATCACAAGTGAAAGTGCCGTTTCCAAGCCGATAATCCCACTGGGGGCTTCCAACAGGGGTTTTGCTTTATCGGCAGCGGTGTGGGGAGCATGGTCAGTCGCAATAATATCTATCGTCCCATCCGCCAAACCGGCGATAATAGCAAGGCGGTCTTTCTCAGTACGAAGCGGCGGATTCATCTTTGCCATCGTGCCTTTGCTGAGGATCGCTTCCTCCGTCAAGCTGAAGTGGTGAGGAGTCACCTCGGCAAAAATACGATCATTGGTCTTCTTCGCTTGGCGAATAAGTTCAACTGCCTCTGCCGTGGAAAGATGTTGGAAGATAACTGTCGCTCCTGTTTCCTCCGCAATCCGCAAATCACGTTCAACCATCGTGATTTCCGCTTCCCGCTTTGAGCCTTTTATTCCCAACTTTGATGAAATCCAGCCACTATTGATACCATTTTCATCTTTTTCAATATACGCAGGGTCTTCTTCATGGAGAGCAACCGGGATTCCCAGCTGTGCCGCCCTCTGAAACACCTCCCTCACCAAGACCTCATCGAGCAAAGGCATACCGTCATCACTGAACCCAACTGCTCCGGCGATAGCCAGTGCTTCCATATCCACGATTTCCCGCCCTTTGCCCCCGATAGTGACATTGGCGCAAGTATAGACGTTGATATCCGCCTTTTGTCCGCGCATTACAATATCGGCTAGATCTTTCGTGTTATCGGGACATGGATTAGTATTTGCCATCATGACGACACTGGTGTAACCTCCTCTGGCAGCGGTACGAACTCCGCTTTCGATATCCTCTTTGTCCGTGTAGCCGGGGTCACGAAAGTGGACATGGATATCCACAAAACCGGGGGCAACTAACGCACCGGCGGCATTTATTGTTTCTATGAAAGGAGCGGCTTCTTCTAAACCCAAAGCCTTAATCGCGATATCCAAATCCAATTTTTTTTCAATCATGACTATTCGTTCCTCGTGAATGAGGATATCATAATGGAGGTTATCAATCACTTCCATCTCTTGATAGAAGGGAACGATGAGTGCGTTTTTGATTAAGATCATTTTTCACCTGTCTTTTTTCTTTGCTATACCGGAAAATAAAAGCCCGGAGATTCCTCCGAGCTTTGGGTATTAGACTAACTCCAGCACTACTTCCATTGCGGCATCGCCTTTGCGAGGACCTATCTTGATGATTCGGGTATAACCGCCGTTTCTGGTAGCATACTTAGGTCCGTATTCATCAAACAGCTTGGCGGCAAGGTCTACTTCCTTGGTTTCCCGCTTACGACCGGCTTTCGCTAACGGCACATCCTTGACCGGATAGAGTACCCTCATTATTTTTCGCCGGGCAAAGTTGCGTGAGGGCAAATCCTTTTTGATTTCTTTGTCAACGATATCATACTTGGTCACTCTTTTACCATCGACTACCTCTTTGATCCGCTTTCCGTCTTTATCCTTGCGGGCAACCTTGGTTGCTACCTTGACCATCTCAAAATTATCTTTTTCCTTCGCCGCCATTGCAATCAAACCCTCAGCAATCCTGCGGACTTCCTTTGCCCTAGCTTCGGTAGTAATGATACGACCATGATAAAGAAGAGCCGTTACTTGATTGCGGAGCAATGCCTTTCTCTGGTCGGCTGTTTTACTTAGTTTTCTATACTTCGCCATTGTATTACTCCTCCTAGCTCTCTTCTACTTCCTCTTCGTCGCCTTCTTCTATCTCAAGTACCTTCATGAAATCCAGTCCCAGTTCTGCCAACTTCACGACTACTTCCTCAAGTGATTTACGTCCCAGATTGCGAACTTTCATCATATCATCGGAGGTTTTGTTGGTGAGTTCTTCGACGGTATTGATACCGGCTCGTTTCAGGCAGTTATAAGAACGAACGGAAAGTTCAAGCTCATCAATACTCATTTCCAGTACTCTTTCCCTGTTATCCTCTTCTCTTTCCACCATCACCTCGGCATTTTTGGCATTCTCGGATAAATCAATAAAAAGGCGCAAATGCTCGTTCAAGACCTTGGCGGCAAGACTGATAGCCTCATCTGGACCCAAAGTTCCATCGGTAAACACATCGAGGGTCAGTTTGTCAAAGTCAGTAATCTGTCCGACACGGGTATCTTCGACGGTTATATTAACACGTTCAACCGGAGTATAAATAGAGTCAACGGCAATCACGCCGATGGGTAGCTCCTCGCCTTTGTTTTTGTCAGCACTGACATAGCCGCGCCCCTTGGTAATCGTAAGCTCAATATAGAGCTTCGCATCCTTACCGCTTAGGGTAGCAATGACCAAATCAGGATTGGCGATTTCTATCTCGGAATCAGCTTGAATATCAGCTGCCGTAATCACACCCTCACCCTCGAAGTCGATAAAAGCCAACTTGGGTTCATTGCTTTCACTATAGTTCCTAAGAGAGATACTCTTAATATTCATAACGATTTCGGTAACATCCTCTTTGATTCCCGTAATCGTTGTGAACTCGTGTAACACACCGTCGATTTTGACTTGGCTGACGGCTGCTCCCGGCAATGAAGAGAGCATTATTCTTCTAAGCGAGTTGCCAAGAGTAATCCCATAGCCACGTTCCAGCGGCTCAACAACAAAGCGCCCATACCTTTTATCGTCGGTAATCTCTGTAACCAAGATGTTCGGTCTCTCAAAATCAAACACGCTATATCCTCCTTATTTGGAATAAAGCTCAACAATCAACATTTCATTGACCGGTACGTCAATCGCTTCTCTGGTCGGCAGACTCTTAATCGTGCCTTTAAACGTTTCATGATCGACTTCCATCCAATCAGGAGTCAATCTGCCGGCAGTAACTTCAAGGATATCATTGTATCTTTGCAACGGGCGTGATTTTTCCCTTACTTCAATCACGTCACCGACCTTGACCAGATATGAGGGAATGTTGACACGTTTGCCATTGACAAGGAAATGCTTGTGACCCACTACCTGTCTGGCTTCTCTTCTCGTCCGGGCAAATCCCATTCTAAAGACGACATTGTCAAGACGACATTCAAGCATCACCATCAGGTTCTCACCCGTGAGACCTTTCATGCGGACTGCCTTTTCGTAATAAGTACGGAACGGCTTTTCCAAAACGCCATAGATGAACTTGGCTTTTTGCTTTTCCCGCAATTGGAGACCGTACTCACTAAGTTTTCTGCCGCTTCTTTGAACGGAGCGATTTGATTTCTTGTCGTAACCCAAAAAAGCGGGTTCTATCCCCAATGCCCGACTTCTTTTTAGAACCGGTACTCTGTTTACTGCCATACTGACTAACCTCCCCGGATTTCTCCGTAATTGCATTAAAATTTACTATACCTCGAAGAACAGCTTCGCTATGCTTGAAGAACAGCTTCGCTGTACTTCAGACTTGGTAAAATATCTTAGGCACTTCTCCTTAGTGCCTTAGACATTTCCAAGTCTAGACTCTTCTGCGCTTCGGCGGGCGACATCCATTATGCGGCACCGGAGTCACATCCTTGATGGAAATGACTTCCAACCCATTGGCTGCCAAGGCACGAATCGCCGCTTCACGTCCTGAACCCGGTCCTTTTACGAAGACATCCACGGTTTTGAGTCCATGTATCAACGCTGCCTTGGTTGCCGTTTCCGCTGCCATTTGTGCGGCATACGGAGTGGATTTGCGCGAGCCGCGAAAACCCAATCCCCCGGCACTTGCCCAACTGATGGCGTTACCTGCCGTGTCTGTCAATGTAACGATAGTATTATTGAACGAGGCTTGAATATGCGCTTGCCCGCGCTCAATATTTTTCTTGACTCTTCTTTTAGTGGTTCTTTTGGTTGTTTTTTTAGCTGCCATGGGTATTCCTGACCCCTCCTACTTCCTCTTATTAGCAACGGTGCGTCTCGGTCCTTTTCTGGTACGGGCATTGGTTTTCGTTCTTTGTCCTCGAACCGGCAAACCCCTTCTGTGTCTGATTCCCCGGTAACATCCAATTTCCTGTAACCGTTTGATGTTGAGCGCAATCTCACGCCGCAAATCACCCTCTACGGTCACATCCCTTTCAATTACCTCGCTAATTCTTTTCACTTCCACGTCCGTAAGTTCCCTGACACGCGTGTCGGGATTCACCTTTGCTGCGACCAAAATCTTGTTCGATGTCACACGACCGATACCGTAGATATAGGTCAAACCTATCTCAACACGCTTCTCTCTCGGTAAATCCACACCAGCAATACGAGCCATTTCATTTCCTCCAATATATTCCTCATTTATCCGGTACTTTCGCTTCCAAGCATAAATTACTTGGAGCGTTTATATTTGAGCTTTGAACACAAGGGTATCGTTGCGATATTTATATCGCAGCGATATTTGTATCGCTATTACCCTTGCCTTTGCTTGTGCTTCGGGTTGATGCAAATGACCCTGACACTCCCTTTTCTTCTGATAATCTTACATTTTTCGCAAATCGGTTTAACTGATGAACGTACTTTCATGACTAATACCTTTCTCCCGGCGCAAAAAGACCGTTTTCCATTCTACCACATCATTACCGCTTACACAAGCTAAACTTATCTTATAAGATACATGTAAATTTTCTTCTTGTTCTGTAAGCTTCTTACCCCACAAGCTACTTGTCCCGCCAGATAATCCGTCCCTTGGTCAAATCATAAGGCGAAAGCTCCATAGTCACTTTATCACCCGGCAGGATACGGATAAAGTTTTGCCGCAATCTCCCGCTGATATGTGCCAATACCTGATGACCGTTTACCAGTTCGACCTTGAACAGAGTATTTGGCAACTTTTCAATAACTACGCCCTCGATTTCTATCATGTCCGCCTTAGGCATTGGGACTTTCCTTTCTTTGGTGGTAACACTTAATTGCGCGTTTTACATCCTCATTCGTGACGCTTAGGTCATGGAACAACTTTTCGCTGATAGCGGCTGAAGCCTCATGTCTGCTCACCACTATATGCTTTCGGTTTTTCCGCTTGGGGTTTTCCACGGTCTTCTTCTTCCCGTCAGCTAACTCAATGAGTCCACCCTTTTCCCCGATAATGATATATATCCGCCCCCGATCGTGACCGGCTCGCGATTCGGCAAAACAACCGAGATTCTTTCTTTCCATATCGCTCACTTCACTACTGTCAGTAGTTCCGGTTCGCCATCGGTGATGACGACAGTATTTTCATAGTGGGCTGACCACGACCGATCCTCGCTTACTACCGTCCAACCATCGTCTAACCATTCTACCTCAGCGTAGCCGATATTGACCATCGGTTCGATACATATCGTCATCCCGGGACGAAGTTTTAGTCCTCGTCTTCTTTGGGTAAAATGCGGGATTTGCGGGTCTTCGTGAATCTCCCTGCCTATCCCATGTCCGACCAAATCACGGACAATCCCATACCCCTTTGCGGTCACAAACTCGTCTACTGCCCGCGAAATATCATGTACATGGCTACCCTGACGTGCGTGTCTTAACCCTATATAAAAAGCTTCTTTTGTAGCGGCAATCAATGCCAGTACTTCACTTTTTACTTGTCCGACGGCAAATGTCCGCGCCGCATCGGTATGAAATCCTTTATAATTCACACCGATATCAATACTGACGATGTCACCCGCTTGTAAAACACGTCTACGGTCAGGAATCCCATGCACCACTTCTTCATTGACGGAAGTGCATATTGAGGCGGGAAAACCTTTGTAATTAAGGAAGCTGGCTTTGCAGTCATTTGCCGCTATCAATCTTGCCGCATGTTCATCAATATCTTTGGTCGAGATACCGGGGCGAATCATTTGCTCCAACTCCAGAAAAACATTCGCCAACACCTGACCTGAGACACGCATCAGCGCAATCTCACGAGGGGATTTGATGGTAACTGCCATGCTCTATTCCAACACCTTCAATATATAAGAAAGTGCATCCTCAATCTCTACGTCGCCATTTACATTTTTGAGACTGCCGCGGCTTTCATAGAACTCAATCAACGGAGAGGTTTCATTATGATAAACCGTTAGCCGTCCCATGACTGTCTCGGGTGCATCATCACTTCGCATGACTACTTCGCCGCCGCATTTGTCACAAACACCCTCTGCGGCAGTCGGTGCATACTCGATATGATAAGGTATGCCGCAATCTGAACATGTACGCCGTCCCGACATTCTTTCGATGATTCTCTGGTCGGGGACTTCCACATTGATAACATAGTCGATATTGACCCCCATTTTGACCAGTTCTGATTCCAGTAGCTGAGCCTGGTTAATCGTTCTCGGGAAACCATCAAGGATATAGCCGCCTTGGCAATCATCCTGCGCCACCCGGTCAAATAATAGCTTGACTGTCAGTTCATCCGGCACGAGTTGCCCCGCTTCCATGTACTTCTTTGCTTCCAACCCAAGCTGTGTTCCTGCTTTTAAGTTGGCACGAAAGATATCTCCGGTCGATATATGGGGAACACCGAAATGCTCCGCTACTAGTGATGCTCTTGTCCCTTTTCCTGCTCCGGGACCGCCCAGTACTATTATTCTCATCTGATTCACCTCATCTTCCCGTCACCGTCAATCACTTAGGAATCCCTTGTAGTTTCTGACCAACATTTGTGACTCTATCTGCTTAATCGTATCCAGTATGACGCTGACGATGATGATTAAACTCGTTCCCCCGAAGCTGACGGAGGCTTTGAACAATCCGTTAAAGATAAACGGTAAAACGCCAATGAGTGCCAGGAATGTTGCCCCGATGAACACTATATGATTGAGTATCTGTGTCAAATATTCACTCGTCGGTTTGCCCGGTCTGATTCCGGGGATAAAGCCGCCTTGTTTTTTCAGATTTTCGGATATTTCCCGAGGGTTAAAGGTTATTGCCGTGTAAAAATATGCAAAGAAGATGACCAATACCATGTACACTAACATTCCCAATGTATATATTCGCTCACCCGGCACGTCCAGACGAAACCAGTGAGAAGAACTGACGAAATTGATTACCGTATCCCATGTCGAGTTGCCGCCTTGATAAAAGAAGGAACTGATCACGACCGGAAACTGGAGTAGTGACGAGGCGAAGATAATCGGAATAACCCCTGAAGTGTTCACCTTTAGAGGAATTGAGGATGTCTGCCCGCCGACCATTCGCCGACCCTGTACTTTTTTGGCATATTGAACGGGAATCCGCCGTACACCGCCATTGAGGAGGATGACGAGAACCATCATTCCCAAAATTATGGCGAGAATTACCGCACCATTGATGAGTCCTGTCGGCATTGCCCGGTTGCGGACGAACTGGTCATAGAGATTGGTGAGATCTCTTGGTATTGAGGATATGATATTGATTACCAAGACCACGGATATTCCGTTGCCGATTCCTTTTTCGGTTATCCTCTCACCGACCCACATAAGGAATGCACTACCTGCTGTCAAGGCAAATATGACCGCACAGATATCTATCCAATTGTACCCCGGTTGCAATATTCCTTGATTGCGGAAGCCAATCGTCATTGCCGCCGACTCCACAAGTGCCAAGCCTACGGTCAAATAGCGGGTAATCGAGGCAATCTTTTTGCGTCCCTCTGCCCCCTCTTTCTGCAATTCCTCCAACTTGGGAATCGCAATTGTCAGAAGCTGCATGATAATTGAGGAGGTTATGTAAGGGGTAATATTGAGTGCCAGTATGGAAAAATTGAGGAACGAGCCGCCGGTAAAAGCGTTGAAGAAGTTGAATGCGTCACCCGTCTGCTGAGCGAACCAGTCAGCAAAAAACGCCCTGTTGACTCCCGGGACGGGTAGTTGCGAACCAAGTCGGATAATAATAAGCATCGCAAAAGTGAAGAGAAGCTTATTCCTGATGTCCGTAATCTTGACGGCATTTTTTATGGTTGTGAGCATTATCAATGACTCCTTCCAAATAAGCGAACGGCAATTTTCGTCTATAAAATCAGAACGAGTATCTTTCTACTTTTGCCGTGCCGCCCATAGCAACGATTTTTTCCTCTGCTTTTTTGCTAAAAGCACCTGCCTCAACATGAAGCTTCTTGGTCAGTTCCCCATCGCCGAGAATTTTGAGTCCGTCACGAGGGTGTTTTACGATTCCCGCCTGGAGTAATGTTTGAATCGATACTGTCGCTCCATCTTCAAAACAATCAAGCACACCTACATTAACACCGACGATGTCTTTGTAATTATAGTTCTTGAAACCACGCTTAGGGATGCGGCGATAAAGAGGCATTTGACCGCCCTCAAAGCCGACACGCGGCGACCCGGAACGGGCTTTTTGCCCTTTGTGACCTTTGCCTGCGGTCTTGCCATTGCCGGAACCGTGTCCGCGTCCTTTGCGGAAATTATCTTTTTTTGCCCCCTCTGCGGGTTTAAGGTTTGACAAATCCAAGGCTTCATATTCAGCTGTGTCTTTGCTCATCCTAGTACCTCCTCTATACTTCGCCGTTCATCTGATCAGAACAGCCACTTCGCTTTTCGGCAATACTCTATACCGCTTCAACCTTAATCAAATGTTTAATCTGCTCAATCTGTCCCCTCGTAGCGGGATTGTCAGGCAGCTCAATCGACTTGTTTAGCTTTCTTAGTCCCATTGAGGCAACGGTTTTTCTATGCATGGGCTTTGCGCCAATCGTTGACCTAACCAAGGTTATTTTCAGTTTGTCAGCCATTTGTTTCACCTTCCTTATTATGACAGAATCTCTCCTACCGTCTTGCCGCGCATCCGGGCTACTTCCTCCGGTGTCCGTAACTGCCGCAAACCTTCTATCGTGGCACGGACAACATTGTGTTTGTTGGCAGAACCCATCGACTTGGTACGGACATTCTTGATTCCTGCCATTTCACATACGCTTCTGACCGGCCCGCCGGCGATAACCCCTGTGCCGTCCGGAGCTTTTTTGAGCAGTACCTGCGCTGCGCCATAACGACCGATAAAATCATGGGTAATGCTGCCGTTGTCATCCATTGCCACCTTGATGATATTCTTGGCGGCATCTTCCTTGCCTTTACGGATTGCCTCGGGGATTTCATTGGCTTTGCCCAGTCCTGCCCCGACATGACCCTCTCCGTCACCAACGACGACTAAGGCAGTAAACCGCATATTGCGACCACCTTTGACGACCTTGGTAACACGCTTGATTGTGACTACTTTGTCATTTAGCTCCATATTACTGACATCGATTGCATTATACCTCATACAAATACCTTTCTTTCTTAGAATACAAGGCCGGCTTCCCTGGCTCCATCAGCCACGGCGGCAACTTTTCCATGATATACGAATCCGCCACGGTCATAAACCACGGTGGTGATACCTTTTTCGAGAGCTCTTTCGGCGATTATCTTCCCCAAATATGTAGCTGCTTCCGTATCATTGGTCTTCTTTAGCTTCGCTTTGATATCTTTTTCCAGCGTCGAGGCGGCTACCAAGGTATGGGCTGCCACATCGTCAATGATTTGGGCGTACATATGCTCATTGCTACGGAATACTGCCAGTCGCGGTCTATTGGGAGTGCCGCTAAACCGACTGCGAACCCGCAGGCGTTTTTTGGCGCGAATCTCATGCCTGGATTTCTTCTTAATCATTTCCTACTCCTTACTTCTTTCCGCTCTTGCCGACTTTTCGTCTGATTACTTCGTCACTATATTTGATTCCTTTGCCCTTGTAAGGCTCAGGCTTTCTCTTTTCCCTGATTTCGGCAGCATATTGACCGACTTTTTCCTTGTCAATGCCTTTCACGGTGATGATATTGCCCTCTACCGCCGACTCCACACCATCGGGATCTGTCATTTCGATCGGATGTGAATAACCAAGGCTAAGGGTCAGTACATTTCCCGCCTTTGCTGCCCGGTATCCGACTCCGTTTACTTCAAGCTTTTTTTCGTAACCGTCATTGACACCTACTACCATATTGTTGATAAGTGTCCGTGTGAGTCCGTGCATCGACCGCATCCGTTTAAGGTCATTGGGGCGGGCAACGGTTATTTGTCCATCAGCCACGGAAACTTCCATTTCCGGAACTAACTGACGTGAAAGCTCGCCTTTCGGGCCTTTTATCGTTACTTTATTCTTCTCCGCAATTTCCACCGTCGTCCCGGCGGGAACTGCGATTGGCATTCTACCGATACGTGACATGCCATACCTCCTTTATCCTATCTGTTCATTTACCACACGAATGCCAGAACCTCGCCACCCAACTTCATTTCCCGTGCCATCTTGTCGGTGACAACACCCTTGTTGGTGGAAATAATGGCAATACCCAAACCACCCAAAACCCTTGGCAGTTCATCCGTACCGGCATAAACACGAAGCCCGGGTTTGGAAATACGCTTGAGTCCCGAAATAATCTTTTCGTTTCTGTCTGCTCCGTACTTCATCAAAATACGAATCGTCTTGAATGATCCTTCATCAATCAAATCAAATTTTCTAATATAACCTTCATCCAACAGAATCTGGGCAATCGCCTGTTTCATCTTGGATGCGGGAATATCCACTGTATCGTGTTTTGCCATATTGGCATTACGGATTCTCGTCAACATATCAGCAATTGGATCGCTCATTGTCATCTTGGTACCTCCTCTTTACTATAACGCTTTACCAGCTGGCTTTGCGGACACCGGGAATCTGTCCTTTGTAAGCCAATTCACGAAAGCAAATCCGGCAAATTCCGTACTTACGCATGTATGCGTGGGGACGGCCGCAAATCCGGCAGCGACTGTATGCGCGTGCGGAAAACTTGGGTTTGCGTTGTTGCCTTATCTTTTTGGATGTTTTTGCCATGAAAACCTTCCCTTTCTATAATCCTTGCTTCGCAAACGGCATATTAAATAAAGACAGTAACTCTCGTGCTTCCTCATCGCTTTTGGCAGTAGTGACGATGATTACATCCAAACCACGTACTTTGTCAATCTTGTCGTATTGAATCTCAGGGAAAATGAGTTGTTCCTTGATTCCCAACGAATAATTACCACGTCCGTCAAAAGCATTGGGGCTGACCCCGCGAAAGTCACGGACACGAGGTAGTGCCAAGTTCACCAAACGGTCAAGGAACTCATACATTCTCACTCCTCGCAGGGTGGTTTTGCAACCGATACTCATGCCCTCACGGAGTTTGAAGTTGGCGACACTTCTTTTTGCCTTGGTAATAACCGCTTTCTGCCCGGCAATTGTTTCCATGTCCCTTACCGCCGCTTCCAACGTCTTGATGTTGTCCCTGGCTTCGCCCACTCCCATGTTAAGCACTATTTTTTCGAGTTTCGGCACTTCCAGTACATTTTTGTAGCCGAACCTCTTCATCATCGCATCGGTAATCTCGGTGTTATATAACTCTTTGAGTCTGCTCACGAGAAAACCCTCCCTTCTTGTTTTACTCCATCAATGGTATCTTTGTTGTTTCTTAGTCTACTACCTCTCCTGTCGACTTTACGAACCGTACCTTTTTGTCATTTACAAATTTGAAGCCGATACGGGTTGGTTTGCCCTTGTGGACATACATTACATTGGATATATCAATCGGCGCTTCCTTTACGATAATTCCGCCTGCTTGATTGCTTGCTGACTGCTTGGTGTGTTTGGCGATCTGTCCTGCTCCCTCGACCAGAACCCGACCACGCTTGCGGTCTATATCGAGGACTTTACCCTCTTTTCCTTTGTCCTTGCCGGCAATTACCTTTACCGTATCACCTTTTCTGATTTTTAACATCGCCATGAGTAAACCCACGCCTTTCTATAATACTAAAGCTACATCACAGTACTTCGGGAGCGAGAGAGACAATCTTCATGAATTGCTTTTCCCGAAGTTCTCTTGCCACCGGGCCAAAAATGCGAGTTCCCCGCGGTGTTTTGTCTTCTTTGATAATAACCGCCGCATTGTCGCTAAACTTGATATATGACCCATCTTTACGGCGCGCACCCTTTGCCGTTCTTACGACAACAGCTTTGACGACTTCACCTTTTCTGACTACGCCGCCGGGATTAGCTTCCTTGACCGTTGCCACGATGATGTCACCAATATTGGCATATTTTTTGTTTGAGCCGCCCAGGACACGGATACAGAGGATTTCTTTTGCCCCGGTATTGTCAGCAATCCGTAATCTGCTTTCCTGTTGTATCATCTTGGTTTCCTCTCTTTATGTACTACTTCGCATGTTCTGTAATCACAGACTCGTTTCCACTCACTCATGGATTGCTTCGTCGCCGCTATCCGGCTCACTCGCAATGACGAGGGTTTTTCTACTTCGTGTATTTCGTCACTACAGACTCGCTTCCCACTCACTCATGGATTGCTTCGTCGCCGCTATCCGGCTCGCTCGCAATGACGAGGTTTTTCTACTTCGTGTATTTCGTCATCACAGACTCGCTTCCTGCTCACTCATGGATTGCTTCGTCGCCGCTATCCGGCTCACTCGCAATGACGAGGGTTACTTCGCGTGTTCCGTAATTTCGACTAGTCGCCACCTTTTTTCTCTAGAGACAGGGCGGGTTTCCATGATTTTGACCATATCGCCGATTTTGCATTCGTTGTTCTCGTCATGGGCTTTTAGTTTGTATGTTCTTTTAACGATTTTGCCATAAAGTGGATGCTTTACCCGACTCTCGATCTTTACGACTATCGTTTTGTCCATTTTGTTGCTGCTTACTTTCCCGGTACGGGTTTTGCGCAGGTTTCTTTTCACGATCTGCTCCTCTCACCATTGCTCATTCGGGGTTCGCCTACTTCACCCTTGCTTTTTCGGTAATAATCGTCTGGATGCGGGCAATGTTCTTCCTTACATCCTTGATTCTGGCTGTATTATCGAGTTGGTTGGTTGCATTTTGAAAGCGCAGGTTGAAAAGCTCCTTCTTGGTATCTACCAGTGCTTTCTCTAGCTCTGCATCTGTCTTTTCCCGCAACTCATCAAGATATTTGCTAGTTTTCATTAGTCGCACCGCCTTCCAAATCCCCCTTGGACATTATCTTGCATTTGCAAGGGAGTTTATGCATTGCCAACCGTAAGGCTTCCCTGGCTGTATCTTCGGGAACACCGGCAATTTCAAACATTACCCGACCCGGCTTGACTACAGCGACCCAGTATTCCAAAGTTCCTTTACCTGAACCCATCCTCGTCTCTGCCGGCTTCGATGTGACCGGTTTATCAGGGAAAATCTTAATCCAAACTTTTCCGCCACGCTTGATATATCTGGTCATCGCAATTCGAGCTGCTTCGATTTGATTGGATTTGATCCAACAAGGTTCGGTGGCGATTAGTCCGTACTCACCATAACATATCGTATTGCCGCGTGTCGCCTTGCCGCGCATTTTTCCACGGAACTGCTTGCGGCGTTTTACTCTTTTCGGCATTAACATTATGAATCGCCTCCTTCCGCATTTATTGATTGCTTGGCTTCCTCACTCTTTTCCGGGAGGATTTCACCTTTGTAAATCCAGACTTTGACCCCTACTTTTCCATATGTCGTATTCGCTTCGGCAAAACCATAGCCGATATCCGCTCGTAGGGTTTGCAGGGGAATCGTCCCCTCGCTGTATGACTCGGTTCTGGCGATATCTGCACCGCCCAGACGACCCGATACTGCGGTTTTGACTCCTAATGCTCCCGCTTTCATCGTCCGTCCCATACTTGATTTCATTGCCCGGCGGAAGGAAACACGGTTTTCCAATTGTCCCGCAATATTTTCCGCTACTAGCTGGGCATCGCGATCCGGACGTTTAATTTCCTTGATGTCAATTGACAGTCTAGTGCTAGACAGTTTCTGCAATGATTTTCTCGTGGCTTCAAGTTCTGCACCCCCCTTACCGATTACTACACCCGGCTTGGCGGTGAAAACGATGACTCTAACGCGGTCGGAAGCCCTTTCAATTTCTATTTTGGAAATCCCGGCGGCATATAGTTTTTTCTTCAGATATTCTCTGATTTTGTAGTCTTCGACCAGATAATCAGCAAACTGCGCATCGGCATACCATCTGGAATCCCAATCCTTGTTTACTCCTACTCTCAGCCCGTGGGGATTAACCTTTTGTCCCATTCTCGCTCTATCTCCTTCCTTGTTACTTCTTTGCGTCCAACACGATTGTTATATGACTCATCCTTTTCTCAATCCGATAGGCTCTACCTTGGGCACGTGGCCTGATTCTTTTGAGTGTTGGACCTTTATTGGCATAACATTCGACAATATAAAGCTCTGTCGGCTGGGGATAGTTCTCCGGATCTTGACTATATAGATACTCGGCATTGGCCATCGCCGATTGCAACAGCTTCTTGATGAGGCTGGAAGCATAGCGAGGGTTGTAATCGAGAAGTGCCAGAGCTGTTTCTGCTTTTTTGCCACGGATGGCATCAAGGACGAAACACGCCTTTGTGACAGACACACGGGCAAATGAAAGCTTCGCCGATGGTCTGTAATCCTTTTTTGCATTACGCTCACGCTTGATTTGTGATCTATGTCCTTTTGCCATGATGGTTATCCTTTCCTGTTACTACCGCTTACTTCACCCGTGATCTCCGCTCATCCTTGCCGTGTCCACGGTACGTCCTTGTGCTGACGAACTCGCCCAGTTTGTGTCCGACCATATCTTCGGTGATATATATCGGGACATGACGGCGACCATCATGGATAGCGATAGTGTGTCCAACGAATGAGGGAAAAATCATTGAACGCCGTGACCAAGTTTTGAATACTTGTTTCTGCCCCGATGCATTCATCGCATCTATCTTTTTGAGGACACTCTTATCAGCAAATGGCTCTTTTTTTAATGATCTGGACATATTTATCCTCCTACTTCATGGCGCGTCCGTCACGACGCCTGATTATCATCTTGTTGGAGTTCTTTTTCTTTTTGCGGGTCTTGAGTCCCAGTGCCGGTTTTCCCCAAGGAGTGCTGGGTCCCGGGCGACCGATACCGGCTTTGCCCTCACCACCGCCATGAGGATGATCACAGGGATTCATCGCTGAACCGCGGACTGTCGGACGAAAACCCATATGACGTTTGCGACCGGCTTTACCCACATTGATGAGGTTGTGGTCGCCATTGCCGACAACGCCGATCGTCGCACGGCACTGTATCGAAACCATTCGCATTTCCCCGGAGGGAAGACGAAGTGTTGCTCTTTTTCCTTCTTTTGCCATCAGCTGGGCACTAGTTCCTGCTGAACGTACCATCTGCCCACCTCGTCCCGGCAAAAGCTCGATATTGTGGATATTAGTACCTATCGGAATCCGGTCAAGGGGTAGGCAATTGCCGACTCTTACTTCCGCTTCCGGACCATTCATGATTTTCATGCCGTCAGTCAAACCCTCAGGGGCGATGATATAGCTCTTTTCACCATCGGCATATGCGATAAGTGCGATATTGGCTGAGCGGTTGGGGTCATACTCGATGCCAAACACCGTACCCGGGATTCCATCCTTGATGCGTTTGAAATCTATGATACGATACTTCCGCTTTGCCCCGCCGCCACGATGACGAACCGTAATCTTGCCTTGGTTATTACGCCCTGCCTGTCGGTAAAGGGGAGCGCAAAGTGACTTCTCCGGCTCGTTCTTGGTGATTTCCGAGAAATCCGAACCCGTCATTTGTCTTCTCGATGGCGTGTATGGGGTATAAGTCTTGATTCCCATGATATGCTACTCCTTACGTTTATACTATAAACCTGTGTACAGTTCTATGTCCTTGCTATCTGCTGTCAGCTTCACGATTGCTTTCTTTCTTTTTGCAGTACGCCCATAAATAATACCGCGCCGCTTCACCTTGCCGATGAGGTTCATCGTGTTGACTTTTTCCACCTTCGTACCCTCAAACATCCGCTCAACGGCTTCCTTGATTTGAACTTTGTTGGCTTCGGGGTGGACAAGGAATGTGTACTTCTTTTCGCCCATGTTGGCCATGCTTTTTTCGGTGATAACCGGTTTTAGGATCACATCGTAGTATTTTAATGCCGCCATTAGACATACACCTCCTCAATTATCGCAAGAGCATCTTTGGTCACAACCAAAGTGTCGCCTTTCAGTATATTGTAAACAGATATTGCATTTGCTTGTGCTGTGATGATTTTGGGGATGTTGCGGGCACTTTTGACGATGATTTCATCATTGTCGGCAATAACGAACAATGCCTTGGTTAATTTTAGGTTGTTGAGGACTTCACGGAAGCTCTTCGTCTTGATTTCTGCGAACTTGAGTTCATCAAGGACAATCAGCTTGTTTTCCAGCACCCGGCTAGTAAGGGCTGACTTCAACGCCAACCGTCTTTCCTTTTTGTTCATTTTGAAGCTATAGTCACGAGGAACAGGGGCAAATACTACGCCGCCACCACGCCATTGTGGTGATCTGATTGAACCATGCCGAGCATGGCCGGTGCCTTTTTGCCTCCAAGGCTTACGACCGCCACCCCTGACTTCGGAGCGGGTTTTTGCTTTTTGGGTACCTTGACGTTTGTTGGCAAGATGCCAGACGACTGCTTGATGAACCAACTGCTTGTTTACGGTAACGCCAAAGATAGCATCGTTTAACTCAATCGTGCCAACTTCGCTCCCTTTCATATTAAGTACAGGTACTTTTGCCATTTTCATGGCCTCCTCTCAAAGACTCTTCGCCATCAACTGCGAATGCCTCACTCCGAATGGATAATTGCTTATATCTTATTCTTAACCTTGACTGAATCCTTGATTGTCACCAAGGTTTTATTTGGACCGGGTACAGCACCTCTCACAAGGATATAGTTCCTTTCTGCATCCACCCGGACTACTTCCAGATTTTGAACCGTAACTCTCTCGTTACCCATGTGACCCGGCATTTTCTTGCCTTTGAAAACACGGGACGGAGACGCTGCCGCTCCACTTGAGCCTTGATGGCGGTGGTGCTTGGAGCCGTGTGATTGCGGGCCGCGGTGCAAGCCGTGACGTTTGATAGCACCTTGGAAGCCTTTGCCTTTCGACGTGGCAGAGACATCCACCCGATCACCGACTACGAAAACATCGGCTTTGATTTCGCTACCCAGAGTATAATCCTCTGCGCCTTCCAACTTAAACTCACGGATAAAACGCTTGCCACCCGTGCCTGATTTTGCTAAATGTCCTTTTATCGGCTTGTTTACGCCGTGACGATGAATAATGTCTTTTTTCCCACTTTTGTCTTTTAGGACAATTCGTTCTTTCTTGTCTATAAATGCAACCTGAACTGCACTGTATCCATCTCTCTTCGTCGTTTTCACTTGGGTCACAACACATGGCCCTGCTTCCAGAACCGTAACCGGGATGACAGTACCGTCATCGTTAAAAATTTGTGTCATGCCTATTTTGGTGGCGAGAATTGCTTTTTTCATAAGAAACATATCCTTCCCGACATTGCGGACTCATGCCGCAATCGCCCTTGCCTCATTACTTGTGCTTCATTCTGATATCAATATATACGCCAACAGGCATTTCAAGCCTTTGCAACGCATCGACCGTCTTCGGAGTCGGAGCGATAATATCGAGCAGGCGTTTGTGGGTTCTTTGTTCAAACTGTTCCCGGGAATCCTTGTACTTGTGGACTGCCCGCAAAATCGTGATAATTTCCTTGCGGGTTGGCAACGGTACCGGCCCTGAGACTTCTGAACCGTTTTTTCTCACGGTCTCGATAATCTTCTTCGCCGAAGCATCAACCAGTTGATGGTCGTAAGCCTTTAGCGTTATCCTCATTATTTGACTTGCCATAAAAAAGTTGCCTCCTCTTTGCGCTTCCTGTCAAATTCATATCCGGTGAGTGTACACTCGTCCGTGTGTGTCATGATTAAACAAAATTATCCGACTCTTGCCGTAGTTTATACCTTAGCATGTCAACATGCCGTCCATCTTGAAACTATTCGGTGTGGTGATTGCTTTTACATTCAAACAATGAAAGTTCTAAGTCAATCCGCCATTTCTGCGGTGCAGAAAATGTCACAGCGAGATAAAGTATATAATAGTTTTTTACACTTGGCAAGTCTTTTTTTGTGTTTTTTCAAATTTTTTTGCTTTTTTTACGAATTGTGATGAATTATTACGAATTTTACCATATTTGCGCATTTTTTATGCTATGATGTGTTGACGGAAAATATAGTAAATATTCGCATTTTTGGTTAATTTTACCCATTTGTCGCATTTTTTCATTATTTTTTGTGAATATTTTTGGATAATCCACAAAAAATGAAATCAAAACACTTTTTTCACAAAGAAGTGGCGAAAAATTCCCGCTAAAATTCAGAGACTTTTTCCAAATTTTCTTTTAATTATCTTCTTATACTATATAGCTATCATTCCCAAGGTGTGGTATACTATATATTGTGGTGGCAATCATAACGCCATCACCGCGACATAAGACCAACACTTGCACAATATAAACGAAAGGTTTCAAAGTCCTATGCCCAGCATAAGTCCGTTTGCCGCCATCCGTCCCCGTGAAGACCTTGCCGCCCGAATCGCTGCGCTGCCCTATGATGTATATAATCGCCGTGAAGCAGCTGAAGAAATCGCCAAAGAACCGCTTTCATTCCTGCGGGTTGACCGGGCTGAAACCGCTTTCCCCGATGATATCAACACATACGATGACCAAGTATACCTAAAAGCCAAAGAGTTGCTTGATGAAATGATGGCAGATGGCACATATATAACCGAAGATCGTGCTTGCTACTATATTTATGAATTGACGATGGGTCCCCATGTCCAAGCAGGACTGGTTGCCTGCTCATCTATCGCTGACTATCAGGCAAATATCATCAAACAACATGAACAGACTCGTCCTGAAAAATTACACGACCGCCTCAATCACATCGATGTGACCAATGCCCATACCGGTTTGATATTTATGTCATACCGTTCGCTTCCGTCAGTCAACCTCATTATCGCTCGTCAGCAACTGCAAGCTCCTCTTTATGATTTCATCGCCGCTGATGGTGTTCGCCACCGTGTCTGGATTATCAATGACCAAAATGATATTCATGAATTAAACACGGCGCTTGCCACTATTCCTGCCACCTATATTGCCGATGGTCATCACCGGACTGCTTCCGCCGTCGGGGTCGGGCTAAGGCGACGGGCAGAAAATCCCCATCACACGGGGCAAGAGGGTTACAACCGTTTCCTTTCTGTACTATTTCCCGATGATCAATTACAGATAATGTCGTATAACCGCATCATTGCCGACCTCAACGGCTATAGTCATGATGACTTCCTCGCCGCTGTCGAAAATCATGGATTTTTGGTCAAGCGTATTGGTGAAAAAGCTGTCTCTCCACGAAAGAAGGGAGAGTTTGGCATGTATTTGCGGGGAGTCTGGTATCAATTGACTGCCCAAGCGCAAATCATATCTTCTGACCCGGTGACAGGGTTGGATGTAGCATTATTACAAGAGCATTTGCTCAATCCGATACTGGGGATAGATGATGCGCGGGTAAATGGGCGGATTGAATTTGTCGGCGGTATTCGCGGGCTTACTATTCTTGAAGAAAAAACTGCTGCCAAGGACTCGCTGCCTGATGATATGGCAGTCGCTTTTTCCCTCCACCCGACATCAATGGAAGAGTTGCTCCGTGTCGCCGATGCCGGATTTCTCATGCCGCCGAAGTCAACTTGGTTTGAACCCAAGCTCCGTAGCGGCTTATTTATCCACTCACTTGATTGAAAATCTAAGAAAAGAAGTATTCTATACCGACTATTCCGCCATAAACAATGTCCCGATGGGAATCCCATCGAGAATATCAGAGATATTGTGAACCCTGTCACCATTGGCAATAATCATATCTATCCCTGCGGCAGTAGCAATTTTCGCCGCCGCTATTTTAGTAACCATGCCCCCTGTTCCGACATCTGACCTAACCCCTTTTGCCATTTCCATTATTTCATCGTCAATATTGCGGACACAGTCAATAAATGTCGCATTTTGCTCACGCCGAGGGTCATCGCTATAGAGTCCGTCGATATCAGACAGGATAATAAGCAGGTCTGCACTTACCAGTTCTGCCACATACGCCGACAACGTATCATTGTCGCCAAAGTTTTCGCTCTGGATTTCATCAGTCGATACCGCATCATTTTCATTCATAATCGGAATCACACCCATTTGCAGCAGTTGCTCCAAAGTACGCAAGGTGTTACTGCGGGTGGTTTCATTGTCAAAAACGCCTTTTGTCACGAGTATTTGAGCAATCATTTGATTGTATTCGGCAAAAAGCCGCTGATATATCATCATCAACTGCGCCTGACCGACTGCCGAACACGCTTGTACCATTGCCAGCTCACGTGGCCGCTCGGTAATACCAAGTACTTTTCGCCCTGCCCCGACTGCTCCACTCGATACGATGATGACCTCCTTGTTGCGATTGCGGATATCGGAAAAGACACGTACATATTTTTCCAATTTCAACAAATCTACATGCCCTGTTTCCGCATGGGTGAGATTGGACGTACCTATCTTGATTACTACACGCTTCTTTTCAGGCATCCGGCTTCTGTCGGTGCTGGTCATTTTCTTTTCCTCAATAAGATATTATCGTTTGTTCCGGGAATTACATACTTTCATGTCTTTTGACCCTGATATTATCATAT
Source organism: Lachnospiraceae bacterium (assembly GCA_031280955.1). GTDB lineage: Bacteria > Bacillota > Clostridia > Lachnospirales > Lachnospiraceae > UBA935. The sequence goes on along the minus strand of JAITGA010000016.1, from coordinate 198,106 downwards.
GATATAATGTGATGATTGACAAGATGGGGATTTTAATAGCTAATGTCTATCCGTGAAACAACCATCAAGATATGAAAGCCAAACCATGACGATGCCAATACCACCATCTATAAAATCACTCCCCGCTCGCATATGGAGTCGTGTATACGCAGATATCCGTGAATACTGGTGGTTGCTGCCCGGTTCTATCGTCCTTTTTATCTCTGCACTCTTGGCACGGGTGCTATTTTCTGCCACTTGTCCCTTTTATCAACTGCTTGGTGTTCCCTGTGCCGGCTGTGGTATGTCGCGGGCAGTCCGCTTCCTCCTGACCGCCCAGTTTGCTCGCGCTTTTTTCATGAATCCGCTGGTTTTTGTGATTGCTCTCTTCATCATTTATTGTCTTTTCTTTCGCTATGGACTGGGGAAGCCTGTCCCCGGGTTTACTGTCGGTATCACTATCCTCGCCGTTTCGTTGCTCGTATTATATGTGGTACGTATGTACCTTTACTTCCCCAATCGTGTTCCCTATGTCTTCAATTACGACAATCTCATGGAAAAAATAGTTCCCGGCTACCGTGATTTCATCCGCAGGGTGTTGCGTTTTTGAGGGTGGGGTTTTATTCCTCCTATTAAAGTTTACACTTCCCCTTATTTCCTATATAATCAAGACATGCTCAAGATAAAGACTAATGCCAAAACCAGCGATGAGATTTCCTCTCGCGAACAAGAAAACGCTCGTCTTTCCCACGAAGCCGCTCTAGAAAGTGTGGTGCTCTTGGAGAATGACGGAACACTACCGCTCAAAAAATCAAAATCAGCGAAAAAAATCGCTCTTTTCGGCAATGGTGTCCTCTTCACGATTAAAGGGGGTACCGGCAGCGGTGAGGTCAACGAAAGGCATAGTGTATCTGTCCTCGAGGGCTTTGAAAGTGCGGGTTACACCGTCACTAACCAAAGCTGGCTTCGTGATTACCGGATTGAGCACGAAGAAAAATGCCGGCTTTATCAAGAGCAAATGCAAACATCACTCCGCAAGGCACTCTTTAGCTTGCGGCTAAGTGTCTTTACAGAAATCGTAGGCACGATTTTTTATCACCCATATGGGCGTATGATTACTACTTACGATGTGGAAGAAAGTGCATGTGATACGTGTATCTTCGTCTTCAGCCGTCCGACCGGGGAAAGCATGGATCGCCACCCTGATGATATCTCATTCCACTTGGCAGCAGAGGAAGTTGAGCAAGTTCGCTTTTTGGCAAAAAACTACAAAAAAATGATTGTTGTCATCAACAGCGGCGCATGTATGGATATAAGTCCTTTGTTTGAAATTAAAGGAATCAATTCCTTGATTTTCATGGGAATGTTGGGGGGAAGCGGCGGTCATGTCCTCGCTGACCTCGTCACCGGCAAGGCGACACCATCAGGACATTTGGCTTCAACGTGGATGATGAACTATAGTGATGTACCTTTCGGGCGTACATATGGCAAGCTCGCAAATCGAGTCCGTGAAGCTGATTACAAAGAGGGTATATATGTAGGTTATCGTTATTATGACACCTTTGGGATTACCCCTCGTTATGAGTTTGGCTACGGGCAAAGCTATACGACATTCATGATTCAGTGTATGTCGGCTGTAACAATTGGAACAGCGATTTCCATGCGGGTATCGGTGACTAATACCGGCGGAAATTACTCAGGTCGTGAGGTTATTCAAGCTTATGCCTGTGTTCCCGGCAGCAAAATACGTCCATATCAACAGTTGGTAGCTTTTGCCAAGTCAAAGAGCTTACGCCCGCAAACATCAGAGGAACTGGAACTGCTCTTTGATATGAAAGATTTGGCAAGATATGACGAAAAAGAACATGCTTTCATCCTTGATGCCGGTGAATATATTATCCGGATTGGAAACTCCAGTCGTAATACAATTCCATATGTCCTCGTATCTATCGCCAGCGATGTCTATATTTCCTATCATTTACCGCTTGCACGGATGCGTGATTCGATAACGGAACTTGCTCGTACTGCGGACAAGGAAACCAAAAACCAAAGTATCGACCGTTCACGAAGTGCTTTTATGAAAACTGATAATCGTGTCCCGATTTTTCATCTGACTGTCAAGCCTGATGATTTCACCTCTGACGATTATACTGTCCGTTGGGAAAATATTTATCAAACTGCTGACTATACTAATGATGAAAATGAAGATGTCCGCAAAATCTTGTCCTCGCTGACTATAAATGATTGTATCGATATAACCGTTGGTGATGGCATGGATTTGAGTGGCAAGAGTCATGACTTTCATTGCCCGGGAGCTGCCGGTTATACGACCGCAAAACTGGCAAATAGAGGGCTTACCAATATCGCCCTTGCTGACGGCCCTGCCGGAGTCAGATTGTATAAAGCAGCAGTTGTGCAGGGTAAAAGAGTGAAACCCATCGAACCGGCATTGGCGATGTTTACATATTTACCCAAAACTATCCTGCGGCGGATGTTGGGTAATGCAAAAAAGGGAACTCTGGTATACCAATATACCACCGCATTTCCTGCCGCTCATTCGCTGGCACAGTCATGGAATACTACACTAACGGTTGCCATCGGACAAGCGATAAGCCGTGAAATGAGTGAGTATGGTGTCACTTTCTGGCTTGCTCCGGGAATGAATATTCACCGCAACCCTTTGTGCGGTCGCAACTTTGAGTATTATAGCGAAGACCCGCTTCTAAGCGGGAAGTTGGCGGCGGCAGTCGTCAAGGGTGTCCAAAGTATCTCCGGCAACTTCGTCACCCTAAAGCACTTTTGCTGTAACAATCAAGAAACTGAGCGGCTTTATATGTCTAGCAATGTCGGTGAACGCGCACTTCGGGAGATTTATCTGCGTGGCTTTGAGATTGCTGTTCGTGAATCTTCTCCGAAAGGAGTCATGTCTTCATATAACAAGCTAAACGGTATCTATACCGCCAACCATTACGACCTCCTCACCCGTGTGCTTAGGCATGAATGGGGCTTTGACGGCCTCGTAATGACCGATTGGCTCGCTACTGCCAAAAAATGTGCCGATGCGGCTCTTTGCTTAAAGGCGGGAAATGACCTGATAATGCCGGGAATGAAGCGGGATAAGAAGAGAATCCTTCGTGCTCTAAAAAAGGGAATCATCAGTGAAAATGATTTGCGGCGCAGTACGGCGAGAGTCGTCAGAGCAATCTTGTTGCGGCAATAGTTATGTCTAAAGAAGATCTTTGATTCGTTCTATCGGAAAAGGCGGATTAGCAAGCGGTTTGACGGATAGTGATAATAGTTTGAGCGGATTGTCGTCGGCGGCGATACGATTGTGGTTGAGTTCACCACATATCTTACAACGATGAATCAACGCCCACTCGCCATTTTTTTTGACCCAGATACTGATCGGTTCCATCACTCCGCCGCAATCAGCAGCACGATCGCCCTGTTCATCATCTACATGAAGACTAAAGAGACAATTAGGACAGTGGTTTCGGTGACTGCTGCCGGCACCGGTGGTTTCAACCTGATGGCTACAATTTTGGCAACTAAAATTATCAGAACCGTGGTCTATGGAAGTGAAATTTTGTTCTTTCATTCATTACCGTCTTTCATTCGTTTGCGGATAGAGGTGCTTTTTGGTCGCTATATATAGATAGTCCCACGAAGATGTAAGTTATATAGAAAAGTATCGCCGTGGCAAAGGTCGATATATAAACATTGAGTCCCACGACATAATCGAGAGAATAGCCGGGGACAACAAGGCGAGCAAGCTCAAGCAACGCCGCCGCAAAACATAAGGTGACAAAGAGAAGTGAAAGAGTGCTGGCAAATGAATGTTTTACGTATACCATCAGTAAATATGATATCCACAAAACCACCACTTGAATCAAATCTATCCAGTAATACCTAAGTGAAAACTGTCCTTCATAAAGATATAGATAGACACCTTTTTCTATAATACGGAAAATCGAGAAAACAAACGGCAACATTAACCACATGTGCCAACGCCCTACTTTTTCCGCAATATAGGGCTTTCGCATTTTTGCCCTCAGCAAAAAGATGCAAAACAATGCCAACATCAAATATATGCTGAACATCAACGAAGACTCAAGCAATGTAAGCAGACTCGTTCCGTAACTGATCGGCAGTTGAAATTTCACGTTGATTGCTCCGCTCTCTATCCTGATATTCACGAACTGAAGTATCACTATTAGAAGTGCGGAAATCATGGCGAATAGGTTGTTATATTTTATGTTTTTCATTTGCTTACCTCTGTACACTTCCATTATCTTAACTTCTTTTTCACTTCATTACAAGACACTAATTTACCATATCTTCATTTTACATTCCATTTTTCTGGAGATTCTTAATGAAAATTAAGTATTGAAAAATGTTTACTTGATTCGGATATAGTGGTTTTCATGAGTTAAGAATTGACGGAAATAATGATAGAGTTCATCATTCTCTGCCATATCCTGTTCAATATACATGTTCATTCTGGGAATGAATAAGTAAACCATTCGCTCGCTCAGGTGTTCCCAGAGTAACTCCAAGGTTTCCACTGTCGTTCCTATGTTTGCCATATTACTCACTACCTCTACATCATCACGCAGAAAACGTAAAAAACCGGCATCGTCTTCTCCCCACAAAACCGTCGCCCCATCTGGTACTGATTCATAAACTGTCGTGACAATATCCCTCATTTCTCGATAACCAAATGGAGTCGTCCGTATCGGCGCAATCACTAACTCTGCCAAGATAAAAGCCGCAAAGCAAATTACTGCCATGATTTTCGTTATCAACAAGCCAACTCCCTTGCTTGTTTTTCCTGGCTGAAACCCACTGATACCGGATGTGAAATCATGTATTTGCTTGTTTCCCATCAGTAGTTTTACAAAGCCGATGAAAAATAGCATTGTCGCAGGAAATAGTAGCCGATGATAGACATAATTAAAAGAAGAGGTGAACCGCATTACCACCATTACGATCAAATAAGCTATCCCAATACTCATGAAAACCATTGGTAATATAACGCTTTCATCCCGTAGCGCAAATAGTTTCCTCTTGCGGGTAAAAGAGTAAATAACAAATGTGATAGTTGCCAGCCACAAGAGTAAAGCGATGACACCGCCACCAATAGTAACAAAAACACCAAAGACGTGGCTCATCTCCAATAGCTGCTGTTCGCCCAAATGCACTAATATATCTTTAAAATAATCAAAGCCATATTCTGTGTATGCAGCACTTCTGCTCATTCCCGTCATATGCCCTGCCATAAGGTAGTTCATCAAGAGGTAGGACATAACCATTACTAAAGAGATACTACCAGCAATTGTTAGATAACGGAACTTTTGCCAATATTTGCTCTCTTTTGACCTGGTCGCTGTAAACAACATAAAACACCATAATAAACCGATTACAACTAATGCAAACACACCTACATAACGGGTCAGGAACATCATCATTACTGCCAAAACCAACTTCATATACTGTGACTTCTTTGCTTCATCAGTAACGATGATATCTGTTATCCCAAAAGAGAATAAGATAAGTCCCAGTAAGAAAACGCCATCACTTAGAGGGAAATAGAAGATATACAGAAAGCCAACATTGAACATGAATAGCGCATACACCCATGCAGTGTGTCCGAAACGCCGGTATAGCGAAATACCGATAGACCAGATAATGATTATTGCTACAATCATCGCTGCCAAATAGACTTCCGTGCGAGTAATAAATGACATGATTGCCACTATCACGGGATAGCCTGCCGGCCATGTCGCAAACCATTCATCAGGGTAAATAAAAAGACCATTCCCATGCAAAAGCTGTCTTGCCATTCGCAGGTAATGCGTACCATCAGGACTAATATGAAATGCGTTTACATAGCCGCGAGCGATAATACGAACGCTAATACAGAGTAATATTCCCGTCAAAAGCAGGTTTTCAACGAAGAGGAATAGAAACCTCCTGAGGGAAATACTGCTTTTGTCGTTTTCCTTGTTTACTTGCGTAATGGTAATTGTTTCATCCCCTTGAGCCATCATCATTACTCACTTTCATTCCACAAATAGCGGAAGAACTCCTCGTATACTTCGTGCGAAGCTCCGCCCAGTCCGGGTATATCTTTCGGTAACTCATTAGTGGTCTGTACTGCTTTCTTGATGCTCTTGTAACCCCCAAAGCCTAGTGAATCATAGAGAATCGGGACGAAGATAAGCTGTATTAGCAAAAACAATGAAAGACATATCGCAGTGATAATATTGAGAATCGTAGTTTTGTCCTTTAATGCCACAAGGCTGCTATCAGGCTTTACTCCACTCATCTTTGCCGTATATTCACGGATTTTTCGGTTTTGCATGAGCAAACCGATGAAACCGATGAACAACATCGCCGTGGAGGGTAGCAAAAAGCGAAAATAAATATCCGTATTTATTGACAAAAAGCGCATTGCAACCATGCTTATCCAGTAAATCACCCCTATTGCCAGAAAAACCACAGGTACAATTATTTCTTGATTTCGCTTCCTTATCAGTTCCTTGTTCATGATAATTGCCCCGAGAGAAAAGGCGATAAAAGCGAACCATAAGGGCAGAGCCAGTTTGCTTTGCTCTATTGAAACAAATGTGCCAAAAATATTGTTCATTTCCCGTAGCTGATTGTTGCCGAGATTGGATATCATCATTACAAAATGCCCGCGGCTCAAATCACTTAGCGAAGCACTCCTTCCGTAACCGACTATATGCCCCCCCGCTATATAGTTGACCAACAAATATGCCGCTACCGAAAGAGCCGTGACCCCCGCCGATATCGTGAGATACTTCACCCGCTTCAAGGCAGTATGCCGTAAATTAGGATGGTCGTTGCTTTTTCTTTGTTTACAAACTATGCAAACATTATATATCCACAAGAGTGCAAAAACAGCGAACGCAAACACTCCTACGTAACGAGTGAGAAACATTAACATGGTTGCGAGCGAGAGTTTGATGTAATGTGACTTTTTGACCGTGTCGCTGACAATAATATCTGCTGTGGTAAAGGCAAATATTATCATTCCCAAAATGAAAGGGATTTCACTGGAAATCCAGTAAAATATCATCAGAAATCCTGTGTTGAGCATCACCAATGCGTACACCCATGCCGTTTGTCCGAAACGCTTGTAAAGTATAATCCCCATCAACCAAACTGTAACTACAGAAATGAAAACCGCCGCCGGATAGACTTCCATCCAGGTTATAAATGATATAACTGCAATGATGGTTGAATATCCGACCGGCCATATTGAAGCCCAACTCCCCGGATTTTCATAAAAAGCATTGCCCTTCAGTATCTCCTTTGCCAAGCGCAAATAACTCATCCCGTCCGAGTGCATATTGATTCCCCAGAAGTAAGAGCGCATCAAGATAGCTATGGAAACACAGGTAAGAATGGTCATCAGGATCAGGTTGTTGAGTATAAATGTGGTGGCTCGTTTGAAGAGTTTTGCTACTTTTCGTTTGGATTGCATGAGTATGGTTTATCCTTTCATGTGGAGGCTGGCGTGGGGGCTATATATTCTGATTTACACTTTGGATTCTTTAAGCTCATTCAAATTATATGGCAACATACGAATATTCACAAGCAAAAAATCGCAACCCCTGTTCCACAAAGGTTGCGATTTCTGATATGACATGCGTATAAAACTACTTTCTGCTTATAAATCCAATTCTTTGGCCAGCCCTGTCCTACTCAATAATCGAGACAACCCTGCCTGAACCAACGGTACGACCGCCTTCGCGGATAGCGAAAGTGAGTCCTTGATCCATTGCTATCGGTTGGATTAGGTTGATGGTCATTTCGATGTTGTCGCCGGGCATACACATTTCGACACCGTCAGGGAGATTACATACCCCGGTTACGTCGGTGGTGCGGAAGTAGAACTGCGGACGATAGTTGTTGAAGAACGGAGTATGACGGCCGCCTTCTTTTTCCTTTAGGACGTAAACCTGAGCCGTGAACTTGGTATGTCCTTTAATTGAACCCGGCTTCGCCAGAACCTGTCCGCGCTCAATCTCGGTACGCCCGACACCACGAAGCAGAACACCAACATTGTCGCCTGCCTGAGCATCGTCAAGGAGCTTACGGAACATTTCGATACCGGTAACTACGACTCTTCTGGACTCTTCCTTGATACCGACGATTTCTACTTCTTCCTGAATACGAAGTGTTCCCGCTTCCACCCTGCCGGTGGCAACAGTACCACGACCGGTGATTGAGAAAACGTCCTCGATCGGCATGAGGAAAGGCTTATCCTTTTCACGCTGCGGATCAGGAATCCAAGAGTCAACTGCTCTCATCAGTTCAAGCAGCTTGTCGCCATACTCACTCTCAGGATTTTCGAGTGCTTTCAAGGCTGAACCTTGAATGACTGGAGTGTCATCACCAGGGAAATCGTACTCGGAGAGCAACTCGCGAATCTCCATTTCCACCAGTTCCAGCAATTCGGGGTCATCGACAGCGTCACATTTGTTCATGAAGACAACAACATAAGGAACACCGACCTGACGAGCCAATAAGATATGTTCTTTGGTCTGTGCCATAACACCATCAGTTGCGGCTACAACGAGAATCGCTCCGTCCATCTGGGCGGCGCCGGTGATCATGTTCTTGACATAGTCAGCGTGACCCGGACAGTCAACGTGAGCATAGTGACGGGCTTCTGATTCATACTCGATATGGGAGGTAGAAATGGTGATGCCTCTTTCCTTTTCCTCCGGAGCCTTATCGATTTTGTCGAAAGCAACCGCTTCACCCGTGCCGTAACGCTGATGCAGCGTCTTGGTGATAGCAGCGGTCAGAGTGGTCTTACCGTGGTCTACATGACCGATGGTGCCAATATTACAGTGTGGTTTGGTACGTTCGAACTTCGCCTTAGCCATTTCCAAAATCCTCCTCAATGATTAACATTACTTACTTCTTGACATAACTTTTTCATAAGTTGAGATACAGTAATACCGATTATGTTTGATGTTGCCTCAATTGTCAAGTACTATTTCCGCATGAAAAGTGTATTTTCATGTAAAAGTTGCATTTTTCCAAAAATACCTCTGATAATGCTGTTGAAAACGCTAATAATACTTCTTCGACATCAGTTTTTCTTGTATTGATGCGGGAACTTGTTCAAATTTTTCAAAAAACATCGTGAAATTGCCATATCCTTGTGTCCGGCTGCGAAGCTCGGTTGCATATCCGAACATTTCCGAGAGCGGCACATATCCCTTTACAACTTTTCCACCGCCGATATCATCAACACCCTCGATTCGCCCGCGCCGCGAGGTAATATCACCAATGACATCACCCATGTATTCCTCGGGCATGGTCACTTCAACTTTCATGATTGGCTCTAACAGTACTGCTCCCGCTTTTTGCATCGCATCCTTGAATGCCAGTGAACCGGCAATATGGAAAGCGAGTTCCGATGAGTCCACTTCATGAACGCTACCATCTATTACCGTGGCATGGATACCAACTGCGGGATAGCCGCCGAGAATACCCGCCTTGGCAGCTTCCTCTATTCCTCTTCCGATGGCAGGGATATACTCCTTGGGTATCACTCCGCCCACGACCTTAGAATCGAACTTGAACAGTTCCTCGCCATTGGCATCCATCGGGGTAAAGCGTACCTTACAATGGGCAAACTGACCACGTCCCCCTGTTTGTCTCACGAACCGTGACTCCACTTCGACTTCCTTGGTGAAAGATTCCTTATAAGCGACCTGTGGTGCGCCGACATTGGCTTCGACCTTGAACTCACGTAATAAACGGTCAACGATAATCTCTAAATGAAGCTCACCCATCCCGGCAATTATCGTTTGTCCTGTTTCGGCATTGGTATGGGCTTTGAAAGTAGGGTCTTCATCTGACAGTTTCGCCAGTGCTTCACCCATCTTTTGCTGTCCTGCCTTAGTCTTGGGTTCAATCGCTAACTCTATAACCGGTTCAGGGAAGTCCATCGACTCCAAAATAACCGGATTCTTTTCATCACAAATAGTATCACCTGTCGCTGTCAGCTTGAAACCTACGGCAGCAACGATGTCGCCGGCGTATACCCGTTCTATCTCTTCACGTTTGTTGGCGTGCATTTGCAGTATTCTACCAACCCGCTCTTTTTTGTCTTTGGTAGCGTTGAGAACATATGTCCCGCTGTCCATTGTTCCTGAATAAACACGGAAGAAAGCCAGTTTCCCGACGAAAGGATCCGTCATTATCTTGAATACTAATGCGGAAAAAGGTTCTTCATCACTGGAGCGGCGCAAAGTCGCTCTACCATCTGAATCCTCACCCGTAATAGCGGCAACATCATTTGGAGCCGGCATGTATTCGAGAATGGCATCGAGTAACTTTTGAATACTGCGATTACGATACGCCGAACCGCAACACACAGGTACACAACGACACTCGCATGTGCCTTTTCGCAGGACGGCTTTCATCACATCCACGGCAGGAACTTGATTATCTAAGTAAAGCTCCATGCAATCATCATCAAGCTCGCAAATCTTCTCAATCATTTCAGCACGGTATGTCTGTGCTTCATCCATTTGCTCCGCCGGAATCGGCATTACGCTGACATGCTCACCTTTTTCATCAGTCGTAACATAAGACATCATTTCAAAGAGGTCAATCACCCCGGTGAAATTATCTTCTTTTCCGATTGGGATTTGTACCATGATGGCGTTTTTGCCCAGTTTTTTCCTGATTTGAGCTACTGCACCAAAATAGTCCGCTCCCATTATATCCATTTTGTTGATAAATGCCATGCGCGGGACATTGTAGGTATCTGCCTGTCGCCAGACATTTTCTGATTGTGGCTCTACCCCGCCCTTAGCACAAAAAACACCGACCGCACCGTCAAGTACACGAAGCGACCGCTCCACTTCCACGGTAAAATCTACGTGTCCGGGAGTATCAAGAATATTGATGCGGTGTTCAAGCGCACCCGCTTTTGGCATGGCTTTTTCTTGCAGCGTCCAATGACATGTGGTCGCCGCCGACGTGATTGTGATACCTCTTTCTTGTTCCTGCTCCATCCAATCCATCGTTGCAGTACCTTCATGGGTATCACCAAGCTTGTAATTCACGCCGGTATAGAACAGAATCCGTTCGGAAAGAGTCGTCTTGCCGGCATCAATATGAGCCATGATGCCTATATTCCTGGTTCTCTCCAACGGGTATTCCCTGGCAGTCAAAATATTTCTCCCTAACCATATATCAAATGCGCGGGTGTATTGTGAACATCTCACCCGCGAAAATATACGGCTCATCACTTCGATAGTGATATTAATTAAAAACGGTAATGGGCAAAAGCCTTATTGGCTTCAGCCATCTTGTGCATGTCTTCCTTACGTTTGACTGCTGCCCCGGTGCTGTTGGCGGCATCCAGTATCTCATTTGCCAAACGATCCTGCATCGTCTTTTCTCCCCGCTTACGGGAAAACAAGACAAGCCATCTAAGCGCAAGTGCCTGGCGGCGTTCCACACGTACCTCAATCGGCACTTGATAGGTAGCCCCGCCAATCCGCCGTGCTTTGACTTCCAGAACGGGCATGATATTACGCATCGCTGCTTCAAAAACTTCCAATGCCGGCTTGCCCGACTTGGCTTCAACTCTTTCAAACGCCCCATATACTATCTTTTGGGCAACGCCTTTTTTACCATCAAGCATGATATTGTTTATCAGTCGCGTTACTATTTTGTCATTGTAAAGCGGATCTGCCAAAACATCTCTCTTTGGTATGTGTCCTTTTCGTGGCACGTTACTTCCTCCTTATTTTCGGGTTGTTTCCACATATTAAATACGCCTACTTGGCTTTTGGTCTCTTAGACCCATACTTTGACCGCGCTTGGCGTCTATTCGCAACGCCTGCCGTATCGAGCGTACCTCTGATGATATGGTATCTCGTACCGGGCAAATCCCTGACCTTGCCGCCTCTAATCAGCACTACGCTATGCTCTTGCAGGTTATGCCCCTCGCCGGGAATATAACTGGTCACTTCGATACCATTGCTAAGACGTACTCTGGCAATTTTGCGAAGTGCAGAGTTAGGCTTTCTCGGTGTGGCTGTCTTTACTGCCGTGCATACGCCGCGCTTTTGCGGTGAAGAAGTTTCGATTGACTTCTTGCGCAAGGTATTCACGCCTTTTTGCAAAGCGGGAGCGGCTGATTTTTTTGCTGTTGTCTGACGTCCTTTTTTTACTAATTGGTTAAATGTCGGCACTTTTCTCCTCCTTTCCTCAGTTATTCGTTTTCGATGTCCTCAGTATTTTCGATTTCATCGTTTATCGTTTCCTCAAGTTCCTCATCTGTTGGTTCATCTGCGGGAAAATCTTCGTCGATGTCCTCATCGTCCAAATCATCCTCCAATTCCTCCGGCAAATCATCACCAGCCAGATTCTCATCAAAGTACTCGTCGTCCATCAGTTCCCCGTCTACCAGTTCTACTTCATTCTCTTCCGCTATTTCTTCATCAATGACCACTTTCTCTTCTTGACGACGTGGTTTGACGGGATTTCTAATCATGAAATCAGTATTGAGTGAGGTACTGCGGTAACGCTTCATCCCTGTTCCCGCAGGAATCAGTTTGCCGATGATGACATTCTCCTTGAGACCAATCAGGGGGTCGAGCTTGCCTTTGATGGCGGCCTCGGTGAGTACCTTAGTCGTCTCTTGGAACGAAGCGGCGGAAAGGAAAGAATTGGTTGCGAGTGCTGCCTTAGTGATACCAAGCATTACCTGCTGCCCGTCTGCCGGTTCCAACCCCTCAGCCACCAACCGCTCATTGATGTCCTCATACTCCAGTACATCCACAAGTGTCCCCGGCAAAAGGTCAGAGTCGCCGTTGTTTTCAATCCGTACTTTCTTCAACATTTGACGGACGATTACCTCAATATGCTTGTCAGCAATATCAACACCTTGCAAGCGGTAAACCCGTTGAACTTCACGAATCATGTAGTCTTGAACCGAACGCACACCTTTGATTTTTAGCAAGTCGTGCGGATTAACACTACCCTCTGTAAGCTCATCGCCGGCTTCCATTACTGCGCCATCCAAAATCGCAATCCTCGAACCATAAGGAATCAGATAGCCTTTCGTTTCACCTGTTTCCTCATTGGTAATGACGATTTCACGCTTTTTCTTACTATCCTTTATTGATGCTATGCCGCCAAACTCAGCTATAATTGCTAAGCCCTTTGGTTTGCGGGCTTCAAAGAGTTCTTCTACACGCGGAAGACCCTGGGTGATATCAGAACCAACGTCAAACCCGCCCAGATGGAAAGTACGCATCGTAAGCTGTGTCCCTGGCTCACCAATCGACTGGGCGGCAATAATACCGACTGCCTCACCGACTTGTACTGCTTCTCCGGTCGCCATATTCGCTCCATAGCACTTGGCGCAGATACCGACACGGGAGCGGCAGGTGAGTACTGTCCTTATTTTGACTGCCTCCAGCGGTTCGCCGTTTTTGTTCACTCCCTTGCTGATAATCCTTGCGGCACGGCTAGGGGTAATCATATGGTTAATACGGACAATCAACTCGCCCTCATCGTCATAAATGTCTTCGCAGCTATACCGTCCGGCAATTCTGGCGTGTAGCTCTTCTATCACTTCCTTGTCATACATGATTGCTGTGACACTAATCCCGGCGATCCCCTCTTCGGGGTTCATGCAGTCAACCTCACGGATAATCAAATCCTGAGAAACGTCAACCATCCGTCTGGTCAAATAACCAGAGTCTGCCGTCCTAAGTGCCGTGTCGGAAAGTCCCTTGCGGGCGCCATGTGCTGACATGAAGTATTCGAGAACATCAAGTCCCTCGCGGAAATTGGACTTGATCGGTAACTCTATTGTTCTACCGGTTGTATCGGTCATCAGACCACGCATCCCTGCCAGCTGTTTGATTTGCTGATTGGAACCGCGAGCCCCGGAATCAGCCATCATAAAGATTGAGTTATACTCATCAAGCCCCTCCATCAACAGCTCTGTCAGTTCCTTGTCGGCTTCGCTCCATGTTTCCACCACTGTCCGATAACGCTCATCCTCTGTCACCAAGCCGCGGCGGAAGTCATGGGATATCCTGTTGACCGTCGCTTGGGCTTCGTCAAGCATTTGCTGTTTTTTCTCCGGGACTATCATATCAGAGACGGAAACTGTCATCGCCGCCTGGGTAGCATACTTGTAACCCATCGTCTTAATCTGGTCGAGTATCTCCGCCGTCATTGATGCGCCGTGAGTGTTAATCACTTTTTCCAGAATCTGCCGTAATTGCTTACGAGTAACGAGGAAATCTATCTCCGGCAACAAGGTATTCGCAGGGTCACTGCGATCAACAAACTCCAAATCCTGCGGTAATATTTCATTGAACAGGAAACGCCCAAGGGTCGATTCCACGATTCCGCTTATTGGTGTGCCATCTGCTCCCACTTTTTTGACTCTGACTTTTATCCGTGCATGAAGCGAACAACTACCATTTTCATAAGCCATGATTGCTTCATTTACATCTTTGAAGCACTTACCCTCACCCACTGAACCGGGACGCTCCTGGGTCAGGTAATATATTCCCAGAACTATATCCTGTGAGGGAACGGCAACCGGCCCGCCATCTGACGGTTTGAGCAGATTGTTCGGCGACAATAGCAGGAAGCGGCACTCTGCCTGGGCTTCGACTGACAGCGGCAGGTGAACAGCCATTTGATCGCCGTCAAAGTCAGCGTTGAAAGCTGTACAGACCAAAGGATGCAGTTTGATTGCCTTACCTTCAACGAGAACCGGCTCAAAAGCCTGGATTCCGAGGCGGTGCAGGGTCGGAGCGCGGTTTAACATAACCGGATGCTCGGTAATGACATCCTCCAACACGTCCCAAACTTGCGGGTCAAGCTTCTCCACGGACTTCTTGGCACTTTTTATGTTTTGGGAAAATCCGCGTCCTACCAGTTCTTTCATGACGAAAGGCTTAAAGAGTTCAATCGCCATTTCCTTTGGCAAACCACATTGGTAAATTTTGAGTTCCGGACCGACGACGATAACTGAACGTCCGGAATAGTCTACACGCTTACCAAGCAAATTCTGGCGGAAACGCCCTGATTTACCCTTTAGCATGTCGGACAATGATTTGAGGGGACGATTTCCGGGTCCGGTAACAGGGCGACCACGCCGTCCATTGTCAATGAGGGCATCTACTGCTTCTTGTAGCATCCGCTTCTCATTGCGGACTATGATATCGGGTGCGCCCAGTTCCAACAAACGCCGCAGACGGTTGTTGCGATTGATAATACGGCGATACAAATCGTTAAGGTCTGAGGTCGCAAAACGTCCGCCATCAAGCTGTACCATCGGGCGCAAATCGGGAGGAATAATTGGAATCGCATCAAGTATCATCCACTCGGGTTGATTTCCTGACTCACGGAAAGCCTCGATGACTTCCATCCGTTTGATAATCCTCGCTCTTTTTTGTCCTGTGGATTCCTTGAGTCCGGTACGAAGTTCAACTGCCTCACCTTCGAGGTCGATTGATTGCAAAAGCTCCTTAATCGCTTCTGCACCCATTCCGACACGGAAACGAGTTCCCCACATTTCGCGGGCATCTTGATAGTCTTTTTCCGTAAGGACGGCTTTGTACTCCAGTGCCGATTCGGCGGGGTCGAGGACAATATAACTGGCAAAATAGAGGACTTTTTCCAATACCCGTGGTGACAGGTCAAGAATCAATCCCATCCTGCTCGGAATCCCCTTAAAATACCAGATATGGGAAACCGGAGCTGCCAGTTCAATATGACCCATCCGCTCACGGCGAACCGTCGCCTTTGTTACCTCGACACCACAGCGGTCACAAATAACGCCTTTGTAGCGAATCTTTTTGTATTTGCCACAATGACATTCCCAATCCTTACTGGGACCGAAAATCTTCTCGCAGAAAAGCCCTTCTTTCTCCGGTTTGAGCGTGCGGTAATTAATCGTCTCCGGCTTCATTACCTCACCGCGTGACCATTCGCGTACCTTTTCAGGAGCCGCCAAGCCTATCCGGATTGCGTCAAAAGTCATGGGCTGATATACTTCCTGCCTTGTTTCCGTCATATGCCAAAACTCCTCTCATCTCTCAACAAATGTATATCGTTTGCATAATTCGCACCGTACTGTTCTATTCATTCAAGTAGCGGTAACGGTTACTCTTCATCAGTCTCTGCGACTAAAGCCTCTTCATCGGGAGCATCATCAGATTCTTCCAAAACCTCATCCAAATCTGCTTCATCCTCTGATAGTTCCGCCGATATCAGCTCGCCGCTTTCACTATCGAACTCTTGCTTTTGAAATCCGCTGCGAATGGCACTAGACTCTTTGTCATAATCGTAATTGAGTCCTGTGCCCTCGATTTCGAGACGATAATCGTTTTCGCCATAATCAACAGCTTCTTTGATATCTACCTCGGTATCGTCTTCACGCAGTATCTTTACGTCAAGCCCTAATGATTGAAGCTCTTTCAAGAGTACCTTGAATGATTCGGGGACACCCGGCTCAGGAATGTTATCACCTTTGATAATCGCTTCATAGGTCTTCACTCGTCCGGTTACATCGTCGGACTTGACCGTCAGAATTTCCTGTAACGTGTATGATGCGCCGTATGCCTCCAAAGCCCACACTTCCATCTCGCCAAACCGCTGTCCGCCGAATTGCGCCTTACCTCCCAACGGCTGTTGGGTGACAAGTGAATAAGGGCCGGTGGAGCGGGCGTGGATTTTGTCATCAACCAGATGGTGGAGCTTCAAATAGTGCATATGTCCAATCGTAACATCGCCGTGGAAGTATTCACCGGTGCGCCCGTCACGTAAACGTACCTTACCGTCACGAGATATCGCCACACCTTTCCATTCGCCGCGATGCTCGCGGTTGTCGGACAAAAAGCTGTAAACCTCGGGTAAGAGATTTTCTTCATGCTTTTGGGCAAAGTCATCCCAATCGAGGTTGACGTAATCATTTGCCAAGTCGAGGGTGTCCATGATGTCATCTTCATTGGCACCGTCAAAGACAGGGGTGGCTACGCTAAAACCAAGTGCCTTGGCGGCTAGTGACAAGTGAATCTCCAGTACCTGACCGATATTCATTCGTGACGGTACGCCAAGGGGATTGAGAACGATATCAAGCGGGCGACCATTGGGCAGATACGGCATATCCTCTTCGGGCAATACCCTTGATACAACACCTTTGTTGCCGTGTCGTCCTGCCATTTTGTCACCAACGGAGATCTTACGCTTCTGGGCAATGAAAATCCGCACTGCCTGATTGACCCCCGGCGGTAGCTCATCACCGTTTTCACGGGTAAAGACCTTGGTATCAACAACGATTCCATATTCACCATGCGGAACTTTCAAGGATGTATCACGGACTTCCCGCGATTTTTCCCCGAAAATAGCACGAAGTAAGCGTTCCTCTGCCGTCAGCTCTGTTTCACCCTTGGGTGTTACCTTGCCTACGAGAATATCACCGGCACGAACCTCTGCGCCAATACGAATAATACCGTCTTCGTTTAGGTCTTTTAACGCTTCCGGTCCTACTCCCGAGACATCGTTGGTAATGATTTCCGGCCCTAACTTCGTATCACGGGCTTCCGTCTCATATTCTTCAATATGGATAGATGTGTAAACATCGTCACGAACCAGACGTTCGCTCAGTAATACCGCATCTTCATAATTGAAGCCTTCCCAAGCCATAAAGCCAATAAGCGGATTTTTCCCTAATGCCAGTTCACCATCGGAAGTTGAAGGGCCGTCGGCGATTACGTCACCTGCGGCGACTGTATCGCCTCTTTTGACTATCGGCTTTTGGTTATAACAGTTGCTCTGGTTGCTGCGACGGAATTTGCCCAGTTTGTAAACCATACTTTCATCATCGTCGCATTTCACCCGAATTTCATCGGCACTGACATTTATGACCAGACCCGCTTTTTCGGCAATCACACATACCCCGGAGTCTATCGCTGCCTTGGGTTCCATCCCTGTTCCGACAATCGGAGCTTCCGTGCGAACCAGCGGTACTGCCTGACGTTGCATGTTAGAACCCATCAAGGCACGGTTGGCATCGTCATTTTCCAAGAACGGAATCAAAGCCGTAGCCACCGAAAACACCATTTTCGGGGAAACATCCATATAGTCAATCAGTTCCTTGGGATATTCGCTCGTCTCATCCATGTAACGTCCCGAGACATTATTGGCAACGAAATGCCCTTTTTCATCTAGCAGCTCATTTGCCTGTGCCACATGGTAGTTGTCTTCCTCATCGGCAGTCATGTATTCCACCCAATCGGTGACGATGGGGTTGGCAGGGTCAGTCTTGTCAATCTTGCGATACGGCGCTTCGACAAAACCATATTCATTGATACGGGCATATGAAGCCAGAGAGTTGATGAGACCGATGTTTGGTCCTTCGGGAGTTTCTATCGGACACATCCTGCCATAATGTGAATAGTGAACGTCACGAACTTCAAATCCGGCACGGTCACGTGACAAGCCTCCGGGACCGAGTGCTGAGAGGCGGCGTTTGTGCGTCAGCTCACCCAGAGGATTGTTTTGATCCATGAACTGTGATAGCTGTGATGAGCCAAAGAACTCTTTTACTGCCGCTTGAACAGGCTTGATGTTGATGAGAGCCTGCGGGGTAATCTTCTCAGAAGCATCGTGGGTCGTCATCCGTTCACGGACTACCCGCTCCATCCGTGACAGTCCAATGCGGTATTGGTTCTGCAACAGTTCGCCAACGGCACGGATACGACGGTTGCCAAGATGGTCAATATCATCATCGTTGCCGATTCCGTATTCCAAATGAATATTGTAATTGATGGAAGCGATGATATCTTCTTTGGTGATATGTTTCGGTACTAACTCTTGAACATTCTTGCGGATAGCGGTAAGGAGGGCTTCCGGGTCAGAGCCGAAATCTTCAAGCAGCTGTGATAGCACCGGCCAGTAGACCGACTCATAAATACCCAGTTCCCGGGGATTGCAATCTACGTAACTCGTCAAATCAACTACCATATTGGAAAGAACCCGGACGTTTTTTTCCTCGGTTTGTACCAGTACTCCGGGAATGGCGGCATTTTGAATCGTGTTGGCTAGTTCAATCGTGACTACAGTACCTTCCGTTGCCAAAATCTCACCCGTACTCATGTCAACGACATCCTCAGCCAGTACCATGTTGCGGATACGGTTACGGAAAGCCAACTTTTTGTTGAACTTGTATCTGCCGACCCGTGCAAGGTCATAGCGGCGGGGGTCGAAGAACATCGAGTGAATCAAACTCTCGGCACTCTCCACCGAAAGCGGCTCTCCCGGACGGATTTTTTTGTATAGCTCCAAAAGCCCCTCATGGTAATTGGTAGCTATATCCTTGGAAAAACTAGCCTCAATTTTGGGTTCGTCACCAAAGAGTTCCCTTATTTCATCATTAGTGCCTAGTCCAATCGCCCTTAACAAAGCTGTAATCGGCACTTTTCTGGTGCGGTCAACACGAACGTAGAAGATATCGTTACTATCAGTCTCGTATTCTAACCACGCGCCGCGATTGGGAATAACCGTAGCGGTAAACAAACGTTTACCGAACTTGTCATAGTCGATGGAATAATAAATGCCCGGCGAACGCACCAACTGACTCACGATAACCCGCTCAGCACCGTTGATTACAAAAGTACCGGTATCGGTCATAAGCGGCAAATCGCCCATGAAGATATCGTACTCTTCAATCTCATCCTTTTCCTTGTTAATAAGGCGAACTTTTACTTTCAGCGGAGCCGCATATGTGGTGTCACGTTCCTTGCACTTATCAAGTGATAACTTGGCATCATTGCGACACAGTTCAAAGTCAATAAACTCCAGACTCAAATGACCGCTGTAATCGGCAATTGGCGAGATGTCAGCGAATATCTCGCGAAGTCCCTCGGAAAGAAACCAGTTATATGAATTCTTCTGGACTTCTATCAAGTTGGGCATTTCCAGCACTTCTTTTTGCCGCGCATAACTCATTCGTGTCTTTTTACCCGCAACAATAGGACGTATCCGGTCTTTAACCATTGAAAACTACCCCATTCCTTGTGATTTGGCGCTGTCTGTTTTGACACAAAAAACAACGTCAAAATAATAGCGCAACCTTTAGTGTACCATAATGAACAACCTGCTGTCAATTCATCTTCAGCGTTGTTTTGAAAAAGGCATTACGCACTTACTTTACCGTTACCACCGCACCCTCGGCCTCTAACAGACCTTTGATTTCATCGGCTTCGGCTTTAGATATCGCTTCTTTGACCATTTTCGGTGCGGCATCGACCAAGTCCTTGGCTTCTTTGAGACCAAGACCCGTTATTTCACGGACAACCTTGATAACTTTGACCTTACTTGCGCCGATTTCGGTCAGTTCCACGTCAAACTCTGTCTTTTCTTCTTCAACGACAGCTTCGCTGGCGGCAGCTATGACCATGCCGGCGGCAGCTGATACGCCAAACTCTTCTTCACATGCTTTTACTAACTCATTTAGCTCCAGCACTGTCATTTCCTTGATAGCTTCAATAAGCTCCTGGGCTGTTAATTTTGCCATTTCTTTTCTCCTTTTGTTTACCTTTCGTTATATCACTTTTACGTGTCAGCTTGGGCAACTTGGTTTATCACCCGGGCAAAGTTCGCGATCGGGCTCTTCAGGCTGCCTAACAGCTTCGCAATCAATTCATCGCGGGCAGGGATTTTGGCTATTTCCGTCATTCCGGCGGCATCATATACCACGCCCTCGACCATTCCCGCCTTGATTTCCAACTTCGGTGCTGTTTTGGCAATCGCCATCAGTAACCGTGCCGGAGCAGTTGCATCATCATGAGAGATGGCAATAGCGTTTGGTCCTTCCAGATAAGTAATCAGTCCTTCCAAGTTGTTGTCCTTGAAAGCAAAGTTCATCATCGTGTTTTTGTATACCTTGTAGGTAATCCCTGCTGCTCGTAATTGACGGCGCATGGCTGTATCCTGCTCAACGGTCAAACCACGGTAATCAACCAGAACAACTGACTGCGCTCCCTTAACATTCGTTGCTATCTCGTCAATGATGGGTTGTTTCATTTCTACCTTGGCCATTTTTCCTCCTTTCTGGCAATATGCCGCAGACAAAAAATGTCTTCGCGGTTGAAGACATCTCATGGCAAGTCAGCACTTAGGGCGGAAAACATGATAATCCGGTCAAATGGCTGCTTCCTCGGCGGGCAACTTTAATCGCAAACGCCATTTGTGGCGAATTGCAGAACCTGCTGTCTTCGGTATCAGTCGCTTATGTGGCGACAATGAACAAAATATCATGGATTTGCGTAAGTGTCAATAGGTAATTTGACTTTTTTTTTCTTTTGTGCCATTATTATTCTCCACCATCTAAACTTTGCCAAGATATTTATGAATAAGTTGGCAAATTTTAGTAGAGGGAGCAATGCCTCATTCAACCTATTGGAAAGGAGGGGTAAATGGCATATAGTGCTGCACTACAAACGGTTTATCATCATTATCTGCGTTCTTACTCGCGACACCAAACATCACGCTCTGACGTGAAGCGAGCGGGTGAACTGCGTAGTGTTTATAATGCCATCGTGGAACAGAATCGCAAAGCCCCCCTTTTTCTTTTGGAAAACACAAAGGAATCATATCAGTTCGCGGTCGGACTCAAAGAAAATGCCCGTGAACTAAACAATGCCATTGCCGCTATGGGTGCACAACATGAAGATGGGGTTTTGGGATTAAAGCAAGCATATTCATCTGATGCTGATATCGTGGAGGCTACTTATATCGGCGAAGGTGATGATAGTGACCCTTTCGAGATTACTGTTCACCGCCTTGCTGCCAGTCAGGTCAATAGCGGGCATATGTTGCCAACTGACAAACGGATAGGTCTGCCACCCGGCTCATACTCCTTTGATTTGTCAATCGGCGAAACTAGCTACGAGTTCCAGTTCAATATCAATATCACCGACTCCAACATCGCTGTCCAAAGCCGTCTTGCCAGATTGTTTGAAAGTACCGAGCTTGGGCTTACAGCGATAATTGTCCATGATGACCACCGTTCGGCACTACGCCTCGAAACAGACAGTACCGGTATCATCACGGGACGAGAGCAAAGGTTTACTATCAGTGACGAGCGAAGTAACCGTATGGTAGGAGCGGTATCATATCTGGGTTTGGCAAATATGACCCAAAGTGCCGTCAATGCCGAGTTCACGCTGAATGATGAACTTAGGAGCAACCCTGCCAACCGCTTTGTCGTAAAAGGAGCGTATGAGTTGGTATTGAAAGGTCAAAGTAGTGTTGCTGACGGCGGTGATAATACGAGTATGCCTGTGCGTGTCGGCTTAAAAGATAGTGTCGAATCACTGAGGGAGAATATCAATCATCTGATTGGTTCGTTCAATGGCTTTTTGGAGACTACCGGCACATTTGACGGCAATCATTTCCGTGGGCGGCAAGCAATGGGAGAAATGCGGATAATTGCCGCCAGACACCGTGATGAGATAGCGGCTCTCGGTATCGCTGTCGCCGAGGACGGACGTTTGACATGGAATGAAAGCGATGACCTGCGCAGTACCTATGCCAATGAAAACGATGGTGCAGATAATTCTTCCATGCAGTCATCACTATGGGCTATCAAATCTTTTACCAAAGCTATCATGCAAAAAACCGGACAAATCGCCCTTAACCCCATGGAATATGTGGACAAAAAAATCGTTGCTTACAAAAACCCCGCTCGCAGCTTTGCCAATCCCTATGTGACAAGTGCATACAGCGGGTTGATGTTCAACTTCTATTGTTAAGAGATTTCGCCTGCTATAGCGGATATATATTGGTAAGTCGGTTTTCATCATGGCAATAGGAACAATAAATGCAAAATAATATTCTCGATTATATGGAAGATAGCTGTCGTGACTTTCCCGAAAAAGTCGCTTTCTCTGATGGTGATTATCATCTCACTTTTGGCGATTTGAAGCGGCTTAGTGATGGAATCGGGACTTATCTTGCTGTAAACGGTTTCCATCGTGAACCGATAATCGTTCTGATGCCAAGGCATCCTGATACAGTTGCCGCTTTTTTAGGTATAGTCCGAGGTGGGTGCTTTTATGTGCCGATTGATGTTGATATGCCGCGCGTCCGTATCGACCATATCTTGACAAACATGAACGCGCGGCTTTTGATATGCACGAAAGAAACGGAAATAGCGGCGCGGGAGATGACGTTCGACGGGCAGGTAATTCTCTATGAGAGCATTAAGAGGACTACCGCTGATGACACCCTCCTCGCCGCCATCGCCGCAAAGGCAATAGATACTGACCCTATTTATGTCGTTCATACATCCGGTTCAACAGGAGTCCCCAAGGGAGTCGTTGCCTGTCATCGCTCCGTGATAGATTATATTGAGCAACTGTCAGAAGTGTTACGTTTTGCCCCTGATACTATCTTCGGCAACCAAACGCCGCTATACTTTGATGCTTGCCTCAAAGAAATCTATCCCACCCTCAAATATGGAGCGACTACATACCTCATCCCTGCCAAGCTCTTCATGCAACCGGTGAAGCTCGTTGAATATCTCAATAATTATCGCATTAACACCATCTGTTGGGTAGTCTCGGCAATGACGATGATATCTTCGCTGGGTACTTTCCAAACTATCATCCCTGCCTTTCTTTCCGCTATCAATTTTGGCAGTGAGGTATTCCCGCCAAAGGAGATGGCAAAGTGGCGTAAGGTTTTGCCCCATGCCCGCTTCATCAATCTCTATGGGCCAACTGAATGTACCGGCATGTGTTGTTATTATGAACTGAAAAATCCATCCGCTGACGAAGACTTAGCTGTTATCCCCATCGGGCGGCCTTTCAAGAATACGGAAATCCTCATTCTCAATGAAAAAGACGAACCCGTAACCGTCGGGGAGATGGGCGAGCTTTGCGTCCGCGGCACATCGCTCACGTTGGGATACTACAATGATTTCGCTAGGACAAATGAGGTCTTTATCCAAAATCCGCTTCAAAGAAGCTATCCCGAACTCATTTACCGAACCGGAGATATCGGCTATCAAAATGAACAGGGTGAACTCGTCTTTTGTTCACGAAAAGACCATCAGATTAAACATATGGGGCATCGCATTGAACTTGGAGAAATTGAAGCCAGTGTCCATCGAATCGCCGAAGTCGGAATGGCGTGTTGCGTGTATGATTCAGAAAAACGAAAAATTCGCCTTTTTTATACGGGAACACTAAGCAGTAAAGAAGTGACGGCAAAGTTAAAAGAACTTTTGCCGCGATACATGATGCCCGCTACGGTGAAACAGTTGGAAACCCTGCCGCTTACAGCAAATGGCAAGGTAGATAGGCGGTTGTTGGGAACAGAGTAAATCACCACTTATAATACTCTCGATACCATTTTACAAATCTATCCAGACCCTCTTCAATGCTGATTTGGGGTTTGAAATCAAAATCGGCGACTAAATCATCTATATCTGCATATGTACGCTGGACATCACCCGCTTGCATCGGTAGAAATTCCTTAGTCGCTTTGACCCCCAGTTTTTCCTCCAACAACTCAATGAAGCGCAGTAAATGCTCCGGCTTGTTGTTGCCGATATTGTATACCTTGTGCTGAGTGCCGCTATCGTCACAAGGCGGCGAAGACAACATCCGCTCGATTCCACCAATGATATCATCAATATAGGTAAAATCACGGTACATATCGCCGTGATTGTAAATCTCTATCGGTTTACCGCCCATAATCAAGTCGCTAAACTTAAAACACGCCATGTCAGGACGACCATATGGTCCATAAACAGTAAAGAAGCGAAGCCCTGTAGCCGGAATTTGATAAAGGTGGCTATAAGCACGTGCCATCAGTTCATTTGATTTTTTGGTCGCCGCATACAGACTAATCGGTTGGTCAACATTGTCACTGGTCGAAAACGGTACTTTTTCATTGCCGCCATAGACGGACGAAGATGAAGCGTAGATGAGATGTTTGACCGGGTGATACCGACATGCTTCAAGGATATGAAAGAAGCCGGTAATATTGGCACTTATATAGACATCAGGACAATCAATCGAATAACGGACACCCGCCTGGGCAGCAAGGTGGACGACGACAACAGGATGATATTTGGAAAAAAGTGCAAAAACCGCCGCCTTGTCAGCAAGATCGCCACGGACAAAAGCGAAACCCTCATACTCATTGAGCAGCGACAATCGCGCCTCTTTCAAGCTAACATCGTAATAATCATTCATGTTGTCGAAACCAATCACCGGCATACCCTTCATAAGCAGGAGTTTCGCCAGATGAAAGCCGATGAAACCGGCTGCACCGGTTATAAGGATGGGTTGAGTCATGGTATTCCTTTCGTGTGGATAGGTGTAAGGTTTCGGGGTTCATTCCTTACTCCATCAATGCCAAAAACTGATCCGCTATTTCCTTTACTGAATTGCTTTCTCTTATTTTAATTGCTTCGTCTGATAATCGTGTTGCCAAAACTTCATCACTTGCGATTCGTTTCATTGCTTGTGCTAGTGCTTTTTCATCTTTCATCGGCACAAGTAAGCCGTTGATACCATCCTCGATATGAACACGATTGCCGCCTCCGACACTATCTGTCGCTATTGTTGGGATTCCCATCGCCAAAGCTTCTAACATTGAGTTCGCGATCCCCTCATAATCCGATGAAAGTACGAACATCCCGCTGTCAACTATCTGCATCTGCACATCAGGGACGAAGCCATGCCAAGTCGTAACTGCTGTGAGTCCCATTTCCTCCGTAAGTTCCTTTAACTCACGCTCCTTTGGTCCCTCTCCATAGATGTGCAAGCTATAATCGGGAAACTCAGCTACAAATATCTTGAACGCTGCAAGGAGTAAAGGGTAGTTTTTTTGCTCATGTAATCTGCCAACTGCTACTACCGTCATTGCTCGTGAGTTTCCTGTTCGCTTGGGGATATCTCCGGCAACAGGGTTCATAACTATCGTTCCTTTGGCACGGATTCCCGGCGGGTAATAATTTCTCAGCTCCTCGGTTTGGAAAGCGAAACGGTCAACCCTTTTGTACGCCCAATCACGCCACTTAGGATGGGGACAGCACTCCGGGTCTACCCGCTCCGACACGAAGATGAAACGCTTCATCGCCAAAGTGGCAGCGGCGGCATAAATTGTCGTGATAGTACCCGGTGAAAAGATAATTATGTCCTTGTTTTTCCTAAAATAAGAACGCATTCGCTTTAGCCGTATGATTTTGTCCGCAAGTGTTGGCGAAGATTTTGCAATAATCAAAACTTCTACTCGTTCGTCCAGATGATAGACCGATTTGTGTCCGGCGATTTGCATAATGACCACAGAGATATCTCGCCGCGCATACTCATTTGCAAGCATGGCAATGACCCGCTCCGTGCCGCCGCCTTGCATATCAGCTATTAAAAAGACTATCTTCATTACATCATTCCTCTGTTGTCCCGGTATTTCCCCACTTCTTCACTCTTTTTGCAAAACGCAGATAGTAAATCAACATCGCCGGCAAGAAGAAGATTAATACCAATAGCTTATAATCTGCATCCCGAACTAGTGCCGCCGGTTTAATTTTGGCAACTTTTCCATAAATAGTGTATATCAATGCTCCTTCAACCCGATATCGCAGATTTATTTCTTTTTGCATATATCCTTTGGCATAGTACATACATCCGCGTGGTGACGTTATTGCCAGTTGATGTCTGTTCTTTGTTAATCCATCAGCTAGATAGTCTGTAATCGTAATTGCTTTATTGATATGTACCATTTGATACTTCGCCGCCATTTGAATCCAGATAATACCCTCAGCGAAGAATTTTTCCCCGGGAAACTCAGGGTAGGGGTACTCCTTCAATATTTTCGTATATATTGCCTCTGTTTTGTCAGAGTTGGCATCACGACCTCTAAGGCGAACATTAATGAATGTATCGACTCGTTCATCAGGAGAAAACAGCTTTCCATTGATTCTGCCATCAGGATAGCACATATGAAACGAATATCCGCATAAGTCTTGTCTGTCACTATATCGTGCATGATAAAACAAGATTGTCTCGATGGCATCTTCTTTTAACACGTCATCTGAATCAATGATAATCAACAAATCCGTGGTAATAAGTGGGATGCCAGCATTGAGTGCCGTATGTTTGCCACCGTTTTCCTTGTATACATAATGAATCGGAAAAGGAGCTGTTTTCTTGAGCTTCTCTATCTCTGCTCCGGTCTCATCACTACTGCCGTCATCTACGATCAACCACTCGAACTCTCCGGAGGTCTGTTTGCAAAGTGAGTGATAGAGATTGGGTAGCAAATGCCATCGGTTATAGGTTGCCGTCAGGACTGTGACCATCGCTTTGTTGTTTTGCATTTAGACTCCATCGAAATATAGTAATATTTACTCTTCCTGCTTCACGTTCTGTATAATCAACGACAACTTCCCCCTTGGGGTGAAATGAAGCTCATCCACTATCACTACCTTGATATCTAAAGATGAACCCAACTTCGCTTGATAATAGTCGTTTATTGCCTTTCTGTCAACTTCGCTCATGCTTCCTTGTGGACAAATCAACATCTGAACTCTACCAAGTTCATCTTGGACAAACTGTTGATTGGCAACATGGTCAAGTACATCATCATGGACATAAAGACTGGCGGCAGACATTATTTCCCCTCTTTTCCCATATAAAACACCATCACGATGTCCGGTGATATGAAATATTTCAGACACACCCTCTTTTGCACAGTATCCGCTGCTAACGGCGCTATCATCAGTTTGATAACGGATGAGCGGCATCTTGCGGTTAATGAAACCGGTCGTAATAATGCTTTCGCCATTAGTTTCAGCATAACAATAGCTATCATTAAAGCGATATCCACTACCTGCTTCCTCGGCAAACACTGCTCTTTCTGTATGTCCATAAAACGCTGCGATGGGACAAGCTAGTGTTGCTTCAATTTGCTCACGTTGATGAGGATATATATTTTCGGAAATAAGGAAAACCGCACGGAATTTGCCCCTTAAATCAATCCCCGCAGCTGCTATGAAACGGCAAAAGCTATAAAGTGCCGAGGGATAGCCGTGGAGAAACTCTGCTCCATATTGTTCGATATGAGCGAGATATTTCATTACTGTCTTTTCATTTATCAGGCAGGGATTGAGCTGGATTT
Source organism: Lachnospiraceae bacterium (assembly GCA_031280955.1). Classification (GTDB taxonomy): domain Bacteria; phylum Bacillota; class Clostridia; order Lachnospirales; family Lachnospiraceae; genus UBA935. The sequence continues at coordinate 169,894 of JAITGA010000016.1, read as the reverse complement.
CACGGTAAATAGGGTTTTCACGTTTGATTTTGTCCTCACCAAAATCAATCCCTCCACGAAATGAAGCTATTTTTGATTTGTGAAAATCGTAGCCATGTTGCGACCAGTAGTGATAAATGAAAGCTCGCTCTCGATAAAGTGATTCTTTGGAAAGGAGTATCTTCATCGGCGCACCACCGCTTCCCCCTGATGTGGAGAGATAATAGTCAGTCACATCATCTGCTTGAAGCTCTGTAAAGTGAGCGGCGATATCAGAGCGGGTCAGGAGCGGAATCTGCTCCATTTCGGCAAAAGCGGAAAAAGTGCGCGGGTCAAAGTTTATCTTATCAAATAGTTTTCGATAATATCGAGTGTGGTCATAAGCGTGAATCAAGGTCTGCTTCAGTTTGGTAAGTTGCAGCTCTCTTTTTTCTTCATTAGTGGCTGTTTCCAGATAATCAAGCTCTGCAAGTTGTCCTCTAAAAGTAAGATGGCGAAAAAAAGCTCGTCTAATCGGAGTACCAAGAACCCGCTTGATGGGAGCAGGGAGATGGGTATTGAGTTTCTTCAACAATCTGCTTTTCATGAACTTCCTCTGGTAATAACTGTTGCTACCCGCCGTGCCTTAGTCTTAATTGACAAGGCTTTCGTTTCACATTTTTCCCCATATCGTGGTGAATAATATACTGTTTTCGGTTTTAGGCATAGTGGAGTATCACTTTCTACTAACATCATTATTTTATCACTTCCCAATGTGAGTTTCATCTTGTACTTTAGTGCTGTTTTGGCTTCTTCAGAATGAATGTGTAATTCCACATCGGGAGCAAGGATAAAGTTAATCTCTTTTTCTCTGTCAGTCAAAAATTCATCAATAACACATAGCTCGCTATTACCGTCAAAGTCAAACTTGCGCCGATGGCGTTCCTGCGCATAACCATCATGCTCCGCTACTATCCTTGCTTTACCGTTAGCATCTATCTGATGGCTTATCAGCTGACAGTTTGCCCGTTTTCCCCATAGAAAGGCTCCCTGCATGACCGATTGATCGCTTCCGCTGATAGTCACGGTATTATGATTTTTCGTGCGGCGAAACTCATTGCGGCTGGCGATATCTATATGATAAATGTATGTGCCGGGGTCAATGAGAATCGGCTTATCATCTATGAACATTTGAAAGCTAAGGGCATCGGCATGTCCATGTGCGGCAATCTTGCCAAAACCAAGCTCGCCATGATCTATACCAATCAAAATCCGCGAGTCTTGACCATGTAAGACTGTTACGCCACCATCAGGGCGACACGCACTTTTCGCTTCATAGCAAGGCTTATCCTTGCTGGCTGCGAAGTCTTCCTGTGAAAAGAGCCAGTAGATGTTTTCTGAAATATCGGTGGATTTGATATCTACATAAGCAGTTGGTAGCAAAAAGCTGTACATCGCCAGAATATACGTATAATAATCGCTACTTCCACTGCAAAAGTCAAGAATTTTTCCCTCATCATTGTCACCAAACTCAACTACTGCACCACCATAACCGCGACAATCAGCAAAGTACTCACACATTTTAGCAAATAGTGATATCCAGCATGGCGGTATTTCCATGCCTTTGTTGAACATCAGTCTGACTATCAATGCCATCGCTTCCATAGAAAAACCCTGATAATGAAGCGACATCTCCTTGTTGATACCATCGGGGTAATTTTGGCGCGGTAATTCACGATCAAGTAGTTTCATCCCGAGGCTGACCCACGGTTGATAGGCAAATATTATCCCGCTATGGGCGATTGCTGCTGCCTCAACGATTAAATGATTGTTGGCTGAGGAGTAGCGAGAGTAATGATTGGTGAGATAGTCCGTCATGTTGATTATACCGATGCGAAGTGACTCACGGAGGGAATAAATCATCGTATGCAAGTTATTTTTGACATTGCTGCTATCTTTGTCCGTTTCATTTTCCCCGTCAGTATTATTACCCTCTTTTTCCGCAGTATCCGCCAACGCCAAGAAACCATATGTATAGCTCCAATTGATAAGCCGAATCGCCGTTTCCATGGGACTGGTCCACATTATTCCATGGAGAAATGGACATTCCTTATTCCAGTCTATAAACAAATCCGCCAACTCGATCAAGTGTGCTTCATCGCCTGTTGCCAGATAGTTTTTTGCCAAAAGGGGAAATTGATGATGGCGGTTTAGCTCCCAGTTCGTCCGTGCATCGCCAATATCATCCCTTTGTTTATAGTTTAGCCGATATGCAAATGTACGTTCCCAGGAGTTTTCCGTTTGAAATCCGCCGTGCCAGTTACGTTTGTTCGTTTCGTAATCATATCCACCTAGCAGTGTAATAGCGTTGCCTAATGAGAAGTGTTGATTTTCATAATTGATAGACAGCAAGTGATGGTCGAAAACAAGGCTGTTTAATGTACTATTAAAGATTTCGTCAGTCACAGGGCGAGGTGCAAGATAGGTTTTTTCCTCACGTCTTTCCCTTAGCTTCTGTGACATGCGCCATAGGATTTCCGGTATGTTCATCGCTTTCAAGCGATGTATTCTCCATGATAAATACGGCATTTATCTCCTCTTACAGGAAATGACGGCTCAGATTACCATGCGATTCCCTCGTATTCACCATCATAATCTACCTCGTCAAACTGACGAACCAAATCAATGATTATTCGCTTGGGATATCGCTCTTTCAAGGTGGCAAACTCTTTTTCCTTGTTGGCAATTACGATGATTTCACTATCATCTAGTACCGTATCGAGGTCATCGCTGATAATCTCATTTAAGTGGGGAAGTGCCTCATTGATGAAGTCGGCATTGGTGCCTGTCAACTGGGAGAGACGGACATTACGGTCAAAAATTCGCAGAAGATAGCCTTTCCCCAATAGATTTTCTGCCAAATCAACACTGGGACTGGAACGCAAATCATCAGTTCCCGGTTTGAAGCTGAGACCGAGGATGGCTATCTTTCGCTTTCCTTTAGCTTCAATGATTTCGAGAACCCGCCTTTTTTGCCCCTCGTTGCTCGCTTCGATGGCATTGATGACAGGGAGGTTGAGATAATGGTCGTGGGCAAGAGTGCGGAGGGCTTTAGTGTCCTTGGGTAGACATGAACCGCCATATGCGAAACCGGGACGCAGATAGTAAGGTGAAAGATTTAGCTGGGTATCCTTGCAAAATATATCCATCACTTTATGACTGTCAATGGCAAGGGCTTTGCATATACTGCCTATTTCATTGGCAAATGTGACTTTTAGTGCATGAAAAGTGTTGTTGACATACTTGATTATCTCTGCGGTTGCGATATCAGATACGATAAACTCACCGGGGATATCTGTGTAAAGCTCCCGCATTTTTGCTTCTGCATATGTATTGTCAGTACCTATCAGGGTAAAAGGCGGGTTCAGGTAATCATTTACTGCCGTTCCCTCACGCATGAACTCAGGGTTGGAGACAACAGCAAAGTCTTTGCCCTCCTCCTTGTCCGATTCCTTGGCAACTAAATCACCCACTCGCTTGTTCGTGCCGGGGAGAACCGTACTTCGGATAGCGATGATGTGGAAACTCTCTTTGCTCCGCAAGGCTTCGCCGATCTCTTTGGCAACAGCGAAGATATAATCAAGGTTCAAATGCCCTTCTTTACTACTGGGAGTTCCGACACATATCAGTGATATCTCTGACCTACAGACAGCATCGCCGACATCTGTGGTTGCTTCAAGCCTATTTTGTTCATATGCCTCTTGTACCAGTTCGCCAATTTGCGCTTCGATAATCGTCGGTTTGCCTGCATTTATCTGTGCTACCTTGGCAACAGCAACGTCCACACCGATGACATAATGCCCGAGCCTCGCACAACACGCTGCCCCAACACAACCAACATAACCTAATCCAAAGATGCTAATATTCATGACGGTCTCCTGAATGGGTGTATCTGTCAACATAATAGCATAGATAGAAGAGAAGTGCTAGATGTGGTGGTTAATAGTCTGGTTAATATGAAAAATCAACATCTGTTAAGATCCCATAATATCGCAGCTTGTGAACATCATGTTGCCCCACCCCCGCCATCTGCGAAAACAACTGTGGTCTCGCTGAAATCGTTAGCGGGAAAATGATTGCATCCACGTTTTTTGCTGCTTCCAAAAGTAATTTGTCGTATGCTTTGCTCTCTTCGCTAAATGTTTTCGCATTCCCATGATATATATCTGCCATTGCTGAAGAGAAAGTAAAATGATTTATTTCATCTCTTAAATAAACTCCCGTAGCCAAAATAGTTAGCACAATACAGGTAAACATAGTTATGATGTGAAGGCGGGAAAACCGCTTGCACTCTGTTGTAACTATAGAAAAATGCTGCCAATTATGGCATATCCATCCTATAAGATAGAAAATATTTAACATCAAGAGTAATATAAACATGATATATATCGTCGCTATCACTCTAGATGCATCTGCTGATACCCCCGCATAGATTGGAGGAGTTATCATTGCCGCGAAAAAACATAGGCTAATTATCGCCACCAATATTGGATAGCGAAAACGAAATGGTGTTTGCCGAGCTGCTTTTATGAAAAGAGGGATAAGAAAACCAATGGATAATAAAATAAATACAATCATTGCCTTTGAGATATATGATCCGTTTAACACAAAATAAAAGGATGTAATAATAGCTTCATATGAGCTTAGTGCTTCATGCTCGGCTTGACGCACTTGATTTCCCGGAGCTATGACACTTAAAACAAATACCGACATCATAGCCATAAATGGAATCAACAAGCAAATCACCTGCCTCCATAAGCGAAACCAAGTTGCTAACAAGAGTATGAATATCGATACTAGTATTGTAAACAATGCTATCGTTAATCCTGCTCCGCCTACATAGAATCCAAACAAAGATGTTATCGTTAATGATAGAAACAACTTCTTTTTGCTTTTTTCTATACCGGTCTCAAAAATAGATGCTGATCTTGCTATGTAAACGATTCCGGAGCAAAGAGCAAGGGTATAATGACATATGCTGTTGTACCAAAAGAAAGCCTCGTATCTTAAATAACTTTCCATAAAATGAACAATGATAAACAAGGTAATAAAACCAACAATACGATAAACATGTTTATCGATAAATAGCAGTTTCCCTAATAGTATACGAAACAAATACATTACGGCTAAAGATAAAGCAATTAAAGCTGTCCATGTTGCCAGTACATAATACATAGTTCCAAAAATAAATGGCGGTAAGCTCATTATAAATATTGATGAGATTGTCCCTTGCCATGTGTGATAAAAGTAGCGTGTGTGTTCGATTGCCGCTCCTACAACAGAAATAATGCTTCGCTCATTAACCCATGCTTTATACGCCGTTATACCAAACCAGTAATCATCACTGTTAGGATGGTTAAAAAAAGCTATATAAAGAAGCGGAAGCAAACTCACTATATAAACCACTCCGCAAACAATCGCCAAATGTCTTGTCGTCAAGCGTTTCTCTATAAATGAAAAACAAATCTCAAATCTATTGGAAAACTTGTGGTATAACCAACTCATAATATTGCTCCGAACATGATTGAGTATTGTCGGCAAACATGTTAATGTATACCATAAGAAACATAATTTACATAGTGAGTATAACGATAACAGTCTAGTTTGTCAAATTTAGCGTGAGGCTTATATTAAGTGCAGAAGATTAGTTGAGACTGTCGGTAAAAATGAGGAGTAACATGAACACAAGTGGAGCATCATACTACGATTACATTGCCAAAATAGTGAAGATAGCTGAACGTGAGCTGCTTCAATATCCAATTATATCTGCTCGTGCGAGGGTGAAAAGTATCATTTATGCCGTTTACAAAAAGAATCCCCGCCTCTTGAAAGTAAACCGAACTTCTTGGCCAAATACAATGCTGGCACTAGCATTGATACATAGTGAAACTTCCTTGCCATATATAGAAAAGTACTGTTATCGTGTCATTCGAAACATCTCGAAGATGCAAATGCTGGACGAAACTATGGCGGGAAGTGTTTTGCTATTTATGTATAAACGAACTAATAACGAGAACTATCTCAAAGCATGTTCTGAGTATGCCACATATTTAACAGAACACAAGAAAAACGAAAACAACTGTCTCTTCTACCGAGAAAAGAGTGAAGATGTTCTGGTTGATTCACTAGGCATGATAGTTCCTTTTTTGTCTGAATATGCGATGTTAAGCGAGAATATCATGTTACGCGACTTAGCCTGTGAGCAGATCGTTGATTTTTTGAAAAACGGAATGGATTATCGAAGCGGGCTTCCATACCATGGATATAGCTCCTGTGAAAAAACTGGTATTATCGGTTGGGGACGTGCTGTAGGTTGGTTGATGATGGGAATGATTGGATATTTACGATATAATCGTCATGATATTATTGAAAAGGCATTTGTTGATTTATATGATAAGGTTTTGGGTTATCAAGATGAAAACGGGATGTTTCATTGGTTAATCACGGCTACTGATGGTTCTGTGGATACATCGGCAACGGCGATGATTTTAAACAGTATTTTCGATGGCGTAGAACTTGGTTTGTTACCAAGCGAAGCTCTAGCTGCTGTCGAAAAAGGTGCTATCACTCTCGCCGAGTATATTAGCGATGATGGGAATGTCTTGGGCTCAAGCGGCGAATGTCAGGATTTGGGGATGTATCCGCAGATATACGGATCATACCCTTGGTCAATTGGTCCGACGCTTTTGCTTTACTCTAAACTAGCTTCGAAAGATGACACCACCTCTTTGACAATACCATCACTATCTATAAACGTATAACCCCGCCAAAGCTCTGCAAGTTCTTTTATCGGCATGATACGATTACTATAATGCCGTTCTGGTCGTACCATGATTTTGCCCTCATTGCCTATCAAACGCGCTCCCCAAAAGCTGAATGACGAGTTAGCACAAATGATATGGCGACAGCAGCTCATCAAGTACAAATCATAGATGCTGCTTTCGCCCTTGTTCCAGTCTATATGGACAAATTCCTCCTCATTATAATGCTGATGAACATAATCACTATCATCAGAGAAAAAGAAAAAACACGCCTGTGGATACTGTTGCCTAATATATTCTATAGCTTTCTCATAATAAATCTCCGTGCAGATGTTACCGTAGAGTTCTCTATTCTTCTCCTCCAAGTAATCACCGCGTCTGATATGAACCGCTACCGATTCACAATCACGCATCATGGCTGCGGTTTCTTCATCTCGGATATCACCGCTTGGCCTAAAGAAAATCTCTTCACGTAGCAGCGGTAGGATATCAGCATAATACCTTTCGCAGGAAAAATACCCGCTTAGGTACATATCAGAGAAGTCAAAAATCTCGGGGTGATACATCTTCGTCTCTTCAAAATACCTCACGCTACCGGGAAATATCCGGCGATGAATCTTTCCTGTTAAACCCTCTGCGCCGATTAACTGCTTTTTCTCATTACTGCTGCATATCTCATATTCAAGTCCCTCAAAAAACGGCAACTCGAACTCCCGCTTCATTACCCCATCTTGCTTTTTGCTGTCATGATACCAAGAAATATCAAGCCGAGCTTCAACCCCCAGACTCCTAAATTTGCGATATAAGGCGAATTGCTGAAGTTGATTCCCCAGACCACCCATGACTCTGACAATTATCATGTTATTCCGGAAGCTCCTTTGTATTGACTGAAAGTAACGAGAGCGCAGGGCCTGTTGACCAAGGGAAGCTTCCATAGACTTGCGGATATACCCCAAATGTGCCGCACTCACCCAGACAATCATATATCCGTCCCCCCACAACGGCATCAGCCAAAGCTTCACGTCCCCGCAACATTCGTGAACGATGAATACCGATAAGAAACTCATGTTCTATACCGCGGGCGATAGCGTGAAGAATCATTGCCGTTGCTGATGTATCTATCGGGCCATCCTTGGCGCTAAGCTGCCAAGAGAAAAGCCCATTTTCATGTTGATACATCTCCACTTTGTCCACCAAGTGACGATATGCCTGTTTGATTTTGTCAAAATCAGGGTTTTCCGGGTCAAGATAAATGAGACTCTCAATCATGCCGTGAAGCAGCCAACCACAAGCACGTCCCCAACCGATTATTCCCTTAGAAAGTCCGCTGCCGTCATGGTAGCCATGATATGGCAGCCCACTACGACTATCGATACCCTTATCTATAAAGTTCACCAATTGTTTTGTCGCCAAACTGATAGAGCCGGGGTCATCGTATGTATAGCCATACTTACACAAAAACGGACAAATCATCCCTACGCTTTCGACATAAATATCTTGGTCGCGATAGGGACGATATATCAGACTACCGCTTTCATCAACATGATGCTCTTTTAGATACCCCACCATCCTGCCAAGCACGATGCGGAAGCGTTCATCATTCGTGATTTGGTAAATGTCAATCAAAGCCAAACCGGAGACAACATCATCCAAGCAATATATCTTCTGGCGACTGAAAATAAAGCGTTTATAGTACTTCGTCAAAGCCCGCTTGATTACCAATGACATTTCCGAATAAAGACTGTTTTGGTAGTGAGCCATCAATCCGTTGGCCAAGAGAGCGGTTGGCCAGTTGATACGGTCGCGAGGTGTTGCTTCCTCCCCTGCCAACCGCTTAAACTTACGCTTCAAAAAGCCATAACGCCGATAACCTTTCAGTCCCCTTATCGCTTCTTCCGCCAACTCCCTTGCCTTTTGGTTTAATTTATCTTCCATTTTTGCTCCTTTCTAGTATCCTCGATTTGACAATATCTTTCAAATATCGTAACTCTTCACTTCGCCAAAAGATAATCATATAAACAACATTAAAAACAATAGCAATCATTACCGCCGTGAGGAGAAATGTCACAACCCCCAACTCTTTCAGAATGACACTTCCGATAACATGACAAAGTATCATTATCGTACCCGTCACCAACAGATACTTCAACAAATCCACAAAATATCTGACCGCTTTCATCTCAAAACATGTACGGTAGATAATCGCAGGGCGAATGAAGTTGGCAAGTAAACCGGAAATCACCATTCCCAACAATACCCCTGCGAGCCCCAAACTATGCACCAAGCTGAGCGATATCACGATATTGACCAAACCCTGTACGAATGGTAGGTATCTGTCCGCTTCAAATACACCCGCTGCCGTCTTAAAATTGAGTAAAACAATGCGGTCGCCTTTGAAGTAAAACTCTGCCAATATAAGTGCCACCACCATCGCACTCAACAACCGTTCTTCACCTAGCCAAAGCTGAACGAACGGTGTCAGTAAAACGAAAAATCCTACTGTTACAAAACCATATATCCAACACGCCAAAAAGCGGTAAACACGAAATACCAGATATTGCTTTTCCTTTGATTCGGTGGCAACTAGGTTGCCAAAACTGCTTGTCACATTGTTTAATGCGATATTCACAAAAGCAGCTACGAAATTGATAACAACATTATAGTTACTGACAAAGCCCCATATCTTTACATTGATGAATGCGGTGATTATCATCGCCCCTGATTGAATCCGCATAACATCGCCGACTTTTAACAAAATCAACGCTTTTACCTTGGTAACTACCAGCGACAACTCTTCTTTCGTAAGCCCTGCGACATCCTTGTCCTTCAAATAAGGGTACATCCGATTGAGGTAATAGTTGGCAAATATCTTTTGTGCCAGTTCGATAAGTGCGGCACTTAGCAAATACCAAAGGAAGCTCTGGGTCAGCACTACCACTGCTATCTGGGTCAGGATAGTGACCATTCGAGTAATGGTAATAATGTTTGACTGGATATAGTTCTTTTGCTCGGCATTAACGAGGCTATATTTGTAAGCCATAAAGTAAGTGCTTACGGTATTGAACAAGAAAATAAAGTAATAAAGGGTCAAATCGCTCGTGGCGATTCCTGCCGCTCCCTCCGGCATCGTGACCAAATACGGCAAAAGTGGCGATATCAGTATCCCCATTGCCGCAACTACGCAACCGATAATCATATATGCCTTTCGATAAAGGCGCATATACGATTTGACTTTCTCAGTCATCCCACGGGCTACCGGAGCATAAAGGCTATAGTTCATTGCTGTGCCAATGCCCAGTTCTGCCAGTGATAAAACCGAGATAATACTAATATACCAGTCATTAACGCCATTTAAGGTGTCCCCCAAATGGCGGATAAAATATGTCCGTAAAATCAAGCCTAAAGGGCCGGTCAATAAAATCCCAAGATAGCCAAAGGCGATATTTTTACTCGCCGACTTCACTCTGTTCATTGAGTATTTTCTCTATTATAGCTCCTATTTGTGCCACCTGTGAACTATAGTTAGGTATAATCTCTGTTAGCCGCTTGCGGATGGCGGTTTCGTTTTTCATAAGCCAGTCAAAAGCGGTTACAATATCATCTTGGTCAACCAGCGTACTCACGGGAACAACGTATCCCTCTGCCATACCAAATAAATCTGTTGCAATCCCGCGGGCTTTGACTGAATAGCCGATTACTAGGGTCGGTACCATACTTGAGTAAGCGGCAATCGTTGCATGAGTCCTCGCACCGACAAAAAAGCGAAGTCTGCTGATATACCCTTTGAGGATAGCGGCAGAAGCATCTTCAATCATCACTACCCGCCCGCTGTCAGCGAAGTCATCATACAGTTTTTGCAAAGGAATCCGGTCATCATTCCTTTGCCAAACTACGTGAGGTATCAAAGCTATCTGCATATCGGTAGTGGTGATGATATGCTCAATCAAAGCCTTGTACGCCGAAAGTGTAACTCCACTTTTCGTTTCATTTGCCTGTATCAACGGGCTGATGTTGATACCTATCGTGCCGCTGCCGGGTATAGGCTTCACCAAGTCATCACTATTCGATATTGGCGTGAAACCGTCGGGTAAATGTAGTTCTTCTTTTTCCAAAGCAAACGCCGGGTCAGGTAGCAAATGAACCCGCAGATGCCCGATTTCCCGTAAAGCTTCGTAAGTAATCGACTCACGGGCGATGATGGTATGATACTGTAACATATCATTGACAATGCGTTCATCTTTTAACAAATCGGGTTCAACCGAACAGCCGAGCAAAACTGTTTTTACCCCCGCTCTATTGAATGTTCTGTTCATGAGCATGAGGTCATTTAACATTATATCATAACAATAGTTGTCTCCGCCAATGGAAATTGCCAGTAAAGGAGAACCGGAATGAACTCTGCCACTTTTTTTCTTTGATGTCATAGATTTAAGTAAGTGAAACCGATGGTAAACTTTTCTTGCCAAAACCTCGTGATAACGGTAACGAATAAAAGCTTCGCTGTCGCCGGTTACAGCTCGATATAGATAATAAAGCACATGAACCGGGCGGTAACGTTTAAAGTGGCGTTCCTGTAGCAAAACAAGTTGTCCCTCGTCTTGATATTTCTTCAAGGAATAATTGAGGTCTTCCTCTACGTTGACACTATAAAGAGCAGCCGGGTGGGAAATAGTCTTCATCAGACCCGCCACAATAGCTTCACAGCCATGATTACCGCTGCCAGCGTGCATATAAAGAACAACTTCCACCATTTTTGACATCTGCTTCCTCATTACTTTGCTTTCTTCCATCGGTTATAAAGCCTCATGTACCACTTAGGCGTGAGCAAAAATAACCGTACCTTAAAACGGTCACTTCGGGTCAATGAACGAAATCCCATCTGTGGGGACATTGCCTCCGCAAGCGATTGACTGCATCGGTCAATGTGTTCCTGACATTGTCCTCGCTCTTTCGCCGCCAGTGTTGCAATTTTACCAACTATCAGCATTATTGCTTTGATTAAACTCGCTGTTACCCTATAATCCAAATCCGGTCTAACTTCCCTCATTTTCTCACGAGCAATCTGCCAACAAGTAATTTGATCCATATAACATGGGTGAAAAGGGCGGAGAATAGCTCCAGCGGGATTTACATAGTAAGCATAACCTTTATAGTCAGTAACCGTAATTTTTTTCGTTTTTTGTAATACCTCCAAAAGAAAAAGCATATCTTCGCCGATAGTAATAGTTTCATCAAAACGTATGGTTTGAAGAATACTGTGATGGTAGAGCTTGCCCCAACAGCGAGTGTCGCTATGGTGATTGCGGGATGACCCCACAATGACATCATCACCTATCTCACCTCGGCAATAGGTGTTGCCATGATGAGTAACATGCTTTTCTTTGCTTTTTTTACTTGTCAAAAACCCTTTGTCCAAGTATTCTATCCCGCTATATATGCGGACGGGTGGTATCTTCGTCTCTCTTCCTGTTTCCGCTGCTACATGTAATTGATACTCCTCATCACCGCTCCAAGTCATAAATCCCATGCCAGCGATATCACTTTCGTTTTCTTTAATTATCCGATACAAAAGTCTCGCTGCTCCCGGCAACAATCTGTCGTCAACATCCACGAAACTTATATACTCACCCTGCGCTGCTTGAAGTCCGACATTTCGTCCTGCTGACACACCTTTCTTACTAATTGTGATAAACCTGACCTTATCATGTTCTTGCTCTAACTGAAGACATATCCTTGCCGTATCATCGGTTGAGCCGTCATTGACAACAATAATTTCCAGGTCATATGCCGTATCCTGCTGTGATACGATGCTTTTCACGCAGGCTTCCAGATAGTCCTGTCCATTATATACGGGAACTATAAAAGTAAGTAAATCCTTTTTGCCCATTACTTTCTCCGCTTCCTATAGAAAGCCTTTGTTGCCAGTCTTAATACCAAAAATGAAGTGAACCACGGATAACATAGTGTCATATAGAGCAGACGATTTGCCTTCTCCTTTACTGCTATAGGATAACGCTTCGTGAGTTCGCGGGTCTTTTCACTACGGCATATCTCTTTGACCCTGCGGTAGTAAGCACGACCATCGGGATTCCCCCGCGCTTCATTTTTCATCACTTGCATCAGCATAAATATATGTTCACGCTTACATTGTGTCATTACCTCTTCTGCTGAAATAGGGAGGTGATGTGCGGCTACTTTTTGGGTCATGACATTATAGATAATACCAAGGAATAACTTCTTTTGCTCCCATTTATCCTTTATATATCCGTGAACCATCGACTCATGATGATAATGATAGTGATAAAAATATCCCTCTTTCATTATTACAATTCGTTGACTGTCAAATAATACCGAGAGAATAATTGCCACATCCTCACCGTCACGCAATTTATCATCGCAGTACTTTAAGTTGGCACTAATTAACTCTCTGGAAATCAACTTCATACAGCGTGAAGTGATAATCAATCGCTGTTCATTACCTAGTATTTTTTTGAATATTTCTTGATGTAGGTCGCCTGTATATTCTCCGGGGTACAATCCATGTTGTTCATTTGCCGTGAAATAGGTGCGTTCAACTATGGCATTGCAACAAATTACCTCACTCGAACTCCATTCGCTTGACAGATGCTCTTTCATTTCATCTATCATATTAAGTTCTATATGATCATCACTATCAACAAAACAAACATAGCTCCCTTTACTAAGAAGAAACCCTTGTTGCCATGCCGCTGTTAAGCCGCCATTTTCCTGATGACGAACAATAATACGTTCGTCAACGGCGGCATATTGATCACATATTGCTCCGCTTTCATCTGTCGACCCATCATTTACCAGAATGATTTCGATGTTCTGATATGTTTGGTTTTTGATGCTCAAAAGACACCGCTCCACATAAGGTGCTGAATTGAATACCGGTACGATAATAGAAATGAGAGGGTTTTGCTTGCTTGTCATTCATTCCCCCTATCGCTGTTAGGGTATACAGCTTTTGCATGACACAATTTATAGATACGGTAAAGCTCGTTTGCTAACTGATTGATACCATGCCGTTCTTTTACTCGTTCCCGTGCCGCAGTTCCCAGTTGACTCCGTAGTTTTTCATCTGCCAACAGCTCTTTCAACCCACGACTGAGACTGTCAACATCACGAGGAGTAATCAATCTCCCTGTCTTTCCATCCTCAATCAACTGGGGAATCCCGCCTACCGCCGTAGCTATCGCTGTCATTCCCATCGCCATCGCTTCTAACAAGGCATTAGGCTGCCCCTCATAATAAGTAGGCAAAACAAAAATACTGCATTTCTCCATATATTGTGCCAATGTATGCCTGTCAAGCCAACCCAAAAATGTTACTTCTTCTTTTAAATCCGTTGCTGTCTGTCTCAGTTCCTCGTCTTCCCACACCCCTGCCAAAAACAAGTGAATATCGGGAAACTTTCGTTTTAACATCGGTATTACTGCCAATAAATCTCCCACCCCTTTATTAATACATAGTCTGCCCACGAAGAGGATGTTGTGATCACTATAACTATCCTTATATTTCTCGGGAATCGAAACCGCATTCCCTAATACAATGAGTTTTTCTTCACCAATCAACGGAACGAATACCTCTTTCCATTCCGGCGACAAGACGATGAAGTAATCTGCTTTCGCGAATGTTGCTACTATCTTTTTCTTTGCATTGCTTGATTTATCTTGAAAAAATGTCTGAAAATCACCGCCCCGAAAATGAATGATGACTTTCTTGCAAAAGACAGATGCCGTATCTACGAATATTTTCTTGCGATAATAGCTTGCACCCGGTGACATATGAGCATGGAGGATGTCCATTCGTAATAGATATGTCAAAAAACGGACATATGCTCCTATCGCCTTTAGAAGCTTGCAAAACTTACTGCCATCAACCATCGTCGCAATATAGGTCAAGTTAACTCGCTGGTCCAGTCCGGCGAGATAATAATTATTGACAGCAGTAGAAACCCCGCCCATGACATTCCTAGCGGGTCCTATCATAACAACTCGCGGCAGTTGGTTTTTATTGTTTGCCATCTGTTAGTATCCGTATCTCACTTTGAACCTTTTGCCGAGAAGACCACCACTACTGTCTTCAGTAATATTTTCATATCTAACATCAAAGACCAATTATCGATATACTGTAAATCAAATTTCACTATCTCATCAAAATCCTCAATATTACTCCGTCCGCTAATTTGCCAAATTCCTGTTAATCCCGGAGTCATGCTAAGCCGCCGCCGATAATAACCGCTGTATTGTTCAAACTCATTCTCTGTTGGCGGTCTGGTTCCGACTAAGCTCATGTCACCTCGCAGGACATTAAGGAACTGGGGAAGCTCATCTATCGAAAACCGACGCAGGAAACGCCCCACCTTGGTTATTCGGGGGTCATCTTTAATCT
Organism: Lachnospiraceae bacterium; assembly: GCA_031280955.1. Classification (GTDB taxonomy): domain Bacteria; phylum Bacillota; class Clostridia; order Lachnospirales; family Lachnospiraceae; genus UBA935. The sequence goes on along the minus strand of JAITGA010000016.1, from coordinate 154,700 downwards.
TAAAAATCGGACCTTTCATTTCATTTTGTGCTTCAAGCTCTTTCTTTTTTTCTTCGGCATCCTGATACATGGAACGGAATTTCAAAATCCGAAAACGGCGACCATTTCTTCCTATGCGAATTTGGGAAAAGAAAACCGGACCTCTGGATTCCAGCTTTATTGACATAGCAACAAAAGGGAAAAGCAATAATGTAAATAATGTACCTGCCAAACCCCCTACTATGTCAATTACCCGCTTGAGTAACAAGCGCTTGTGACTGCGTAATACCGGTATATAACTAACGACAGTATATCCCCTAGTTCCGCCATACTGGTTTATTTGATAATGAGATCCCTCTTCGTCAAAAGACAGACGAACGTGACTCCCGATTCCCATTTCATCAAAGCCGCGAACTAACTCGTTTATCGTCATAATCGGTATCGTGGGTGCATTGATGAGTACCTCGTCAAAAATCATTTGCTTAGACATTTCGTGGATATTGCTTTCATTGGCGATAATAGGTATCCCCAAAAGCGTTTGACCAACCCGATCAGAACCAAGGCAGGAAGCCGCAATTATTTGATAGCTGCTCTCAAGTTCGTTTTGTAGTCGGGTCAATGTTGAATCTAAGTTCTCATCATCAGCAATAACCATTACTTTTGTCATTGCTTTGTCAGAAGAGTAGTATACGTGCAGTAATTTTTTTATCGCTGTATGCGCTAACAATGTAAAAACCAAATTGATTATAGAAAAGTAAATGAGTATCAAGCGTGAAAATACATCAGCCCATTTGAGAAAAACCAGCAAACTAACAATTATTAACACCATGAGCATCATGTATTGGAAAACTGCAAGTGCTTCCTTTTTGAGACCACGGCGCATGAAATCATGATTCCAGTCGAGGATAAAGCTATAAGCAGTGCAAAAAAGCAAAAATAAAACTCCGACCTGAAAGTGAATTTCCCTGTCTTGCATGTCCACAAAGTTGGGGTGGCGGATATATGTAGCCAACAAAAAAGCTCCCCAGATACATGCTAGGTCAAGCAACCACAATCCATATACTTCGATAATTTTTCCTCGATGTATCATAATGGTTCTCCGTCGACATAGTGGCGTACTATATTATATCATACATCTATCCTCTGTGCCGCAGCAATCGCCACCAGTTAAGCTCTTCTCCGGGATATTCATCACTTTTAGTCATCAGCATCGCTCCCCAATACATCCCGAAAAGAAACAATAACGAATTTCGCCCTAAGAAAAGAGAAATAAACTGACCTTCCACTACTGTATATATGGCAACAATTGTAATCATCACCAATGCCATATAGTCCTTTTGCCGACGACATTCATTCAATAAGAGCAAATGAGAGATGACGAATAATGCCGCCGGAATGATTCCAAACCAGTAGAACAAACGAACCCAACCCATATCAAAGCGGTAATTGAATGTGGCATTGCCGCCAAATAGTGTCCATTCCGCCGCTCTCGCGCTTACACTAGGAGCACCAAAATGTAGCTCTTTGATTCGTCCTGTAAAAATACTGTCAAGCCTTTCCGCCCACGAACCCTCTGTCCAAAACCTTCCATGATCTGCATATACGGCCGCCAGTATTGATACTCCGACACAAAAAAGTAATACCAACATTCCTGCCCAATAAACCCCATTTGTGCTGCGCAGCTTTGGGAATACATGAAATCCCATCGCTACCAGTATTGCAAGTGAACATATCGCAAAACCTGTTTGCGAACCAGTAAGCAGGGATAATCCGAAATTGGCAACCAAAAGTGACAGATAAGCCTGCCAGTTGAGTTTTTTGTGATAACAGTATAGAAATAATAACAGCAACATCAAGATGCCGCAATGAAAGGTGTTGGGATGCCCGAAGCCAAAGTGATAGCGAGTAGTTATCTCGCCGCCACGAAATACTTCTGTTGTGCTAATCCCTCGTCCCCCCATATCAAAGAAAGACAAAATGACAAGAAGGATACTACCCCCTAGTGTTAGCCAAAAAGTATACTTCATCGCTTTCATTATCTCAATATCACGCATTGCCGCAACGAAAAATACCGATCGTAAAGCCACGTTTTGACCGGTAACAAAGTACATGAACCCGGTAAAAACCACAAATACGGTAAGCCATATCCATTCCTTCATCGAGTACTTCGTAAAACATACCTTGAGGGCAAATAATAAAAATGTGACCCGACAAATCTGCCCCTCAGGTAATATCATCCAAACAGACCTGTCATGAAGCACAACTGACAGCTCAATCGTGAGACTAAGATAGAAGAGATATGGGAGAATTTTTTTTAGCTTATCTTGCAACTTATTCCTTTCTGTACTCAGGCCACATATGCCCATATAGTTCATTCCATTCATCCCTGTCGATGGCAACAACGCTGTCTTTGCCGTAGAAAAGACTTGTCACACTATTGGTAAATGCTGTTGGGTCTTCGGTGATAGTCATGTTCATCAACGGGCCTTGCCAGTCATTGGTAAATGGCACCACTGCATTTCTTTGATTTTCATCGCGTAAAATCGCCGTCTGTAAATCCATCTGCCATTTATACTCTTTTGCTCGTCCTGAACGTAAATAATCATAGCTTATCCAAAATGTAGTATGGGTAAGGCCTAACCCATATTTTGTAGATGTTGCCACTAGAACTGTTGTTATTAAAAAAGGCAGACAAATAATTACAACATATTTGTTCCATGTGGTTTTGCGAATACTGCGAATACGTTCACCGTATTTGGCAAAAAGCCATCCATTTACATAAATCCAACTTATCAAAACCATCAAGGTAAATACCTGTAGATTGAAATTCCACACCCCTCCTGATGTACCTACAACAGCGTTATCGTAAACTACTTCTAAACCTCTAGCCATCATAACTGCATGTGAACGTGCATTTAGGCTTGCACCTGCGTATAGCTGTGGTGTTTGCATCATCACAAAAGAGCAAAATGATATGGCAACGAACAAGCCCGGCAATGGATATCTAAAGTCACTCTCCGGATTCATCTTTAGAAACGAATAGAACACTATCGATAACATAATAACAAGCAAAACGATCATAATTGGCTTTTCTAATAAATAAGCACCAATATCACGGACTGCAAGGTAAAATGACATTAGTACAGTTTCCCCCATGCGACTTAAACTATGCCCAAACTCTTCTCCTCCTCGCACTTGATTGCCTGGTGCTTTCATACTTACTACTAATCCAATCACTTCTAGTGCTACTGGCAAAACCAGCCAAAAAGATTTCTTTTCTCTTGTAAGAAAAAAGAAGAACAACATCGCTGTAACCATCATGAATAACAAGAGTAATGCCGCTTGGTAATTGCTTCCTCCCATATACATGGCAACCATACAAATACCAAGCAAATATCTCATTTGATGTTTTTCTTGTGCTTGTATTAACAAATACAACATCCAAACACAAAGTAAGTAGGGAAGCTGATAATGAATTATTCCATTGAACCAAAAAAGTGAAGAACGATATGATTCAACGAAATGAATATTTACTACCAAAAATAATACATTTATCAATACATAGTTATTTATGGGAAATCTCAATTTCTTAACCAAGATGAAATAGAGTACAAATGAAGTGACTGCCATCCAAAGCAATAGTGTTACTGCCGTAACCCCAACATATGCTTTGTCATTAAATACTTCCGGTTGAAGTGTAAACAAGAAGATGGAAGACCATGTTCCCTGCCAACTAGTGTAACTTGATAAAACTTGCTCATTTGCTACTTTCATTACTGCAAACAACGACCCCGTCTCAAGCCACGCACGATGTGTGTACCCGCCATAACCTAAGTCATCTCCCGATGCCCGATTGACCATTCCCGCCATCACTATCGGAATCAAGCTCACTAAAAAGAACACCGAAGCCGCAATTGCCAGAGTGGTTGTGTTAAACAACTTTTTTAGTTTCACGGTTTTATTCAATAATGTATTCATCCCACATATGCCCATATAGTTCATTCCACGTAAATCTGTTGATTGCTATAATACTCTCTGTTTTATAGTATAGCGAAGTGACACGATTAGTAAATGCGTTCGGATCACCTGTGAGTACAGAATTATAGAGTGGTCCTTGCCAACTATCAGTTTCCGGTACAACAACATCTATTCCTTGAGCATTTAATAAGATTGCTGTTTGTAGTCGCATATGATTTTTATATGTTTCTGCACGTCCTGACACAAGATAACTATAACATACATTAAATGTTGTGCGGTTAATTCCGATTTCTTGTGTGGGTGAAAGTAATAGCATTAACGTAACTGCCAGAACAAGAACATTAAAAGATATCATTCCCTTTAACCAAAGTAACGAACTGATACTTTTGATTTTGTTTCCATATTTCGTAAAAAGCCATCCTATAAAATAAACTCCATTAACCAACACCATTAACGTAAATACATATAAAGAAAAGTTCCACACTCCGCCAGAAGTCCCTAATCCGCCATCTGGAAATTCCGGGGTTAAGCCTTGACTCATATGTACTACAGCTGTTCTGGCATAAATGCTTACGCCTGCAAAAATCTGTGGCGTTTGCATTGCCGCAAATATTAAGAACGTAACTATGAAAACCAAACCTGGTAATGGATATTGTAATCTTTGCTCTGTTATCTTCAAAAATGTAAAGAAGATAGCAATCATCATAAATAGCAATAGAACAATCATAAGTGGTTTTTCTATTATATATGCACCAATATCACGAAATGCTAATTTTAACGAAATGAAAATCGCTTCTCCGAAACGTTCAAGAGTAAATCCAAAATCAGGACCACCGCGAATACTGTTCCCCGGTGATTTCATACTAATGATTAACCCTGACAATTCCAATATCATTGGCAGTAACAGCCAATATACCCTTTTTTCGCGATAAGCCACTTGCATTACTAATATTGCAATCATCATTATAGACAATGAAAATAGCACCGCTTGATAATTACTGCCACCCAAAAAAGTAGCAATAACACAAATCAGGGCTAATGTATGCTTCTTATAAGTTTTAGTATACCTTAACACTAGAATAATTATCATCAAACAAAATAAATAAGGAATTTGATAATGAACAACTCCAATCTGCCAAAAAAAAGCTGACCGATAACTATCAACAAAATGGATATTAATAAGCAAAAAGAGTGCATTGATAAACATGAATCTGGGGAAAGGAAATTTTACAATTTTTACCAATAAATAATGTAACAATAATGAGTTTAATGCTATGGTCAAAAGTAGGGAAGCGAATGTCACTAACGGATATGCTTTATTACTAAACACTTCTGGTTGAAGTGTAAATAAGAAAACTGACGACCATGTTCCTTGATATATATGGTATGTATCACGCACCATTTCTCCCGCTGCTTTTATCACCTCTATCAATGAACCTGTCTCAAGCCACGCATGATGTGTTCCCCAACTATAACCGAAATCATCTGCTGTTGCCCGATTTACCATTCCCACCATCACTATCGGAATAATACTTATTAAGAACACCACCGAAGTCGTAATTGCCAGAGTGGTTGTGTTAATTATATACTTTAGTCTGTCTATTACCTTCACTTCATCCCCTTGCTGCCAAAGCTCTCATCCTGCGCCTCGCACTACGTACTATCCTAATTGCCCAGAATTGTCCGTGAATAATCCATGCCTGACATCGCATCCCCAAGAGACGGATGCCTTGCGGATACTGATTTACCCGTCGATAACGCCGACTGGTTGCCTTATATTGCTCCAGTTCATGGCGACATTCCGCGGCAGTAAAAATGCGTCCACGTCTGTCCATATAGTGAAAATCACGGTATATATTTTGCTCCCCGCACCAATACCCGTCAGAGACATTGTAACGCCCCCAGTATTTGGGTGCAAGGATATACTTAATTGTATTGCTGAGAAACGCCGGCATACAAGCAAAAGACGAGTTGGAAAGGAGCAGATAATGAGCATTTTTGATGATGGCGAAGTCCTTTGCGATATCAAAGTTGTAGGCAGGAATTTCGGGAAGAATTTTCCTTGCTGATACAGGGTCATTGGTCACTAACATAAACTCCATATCCGGATTGATTTTTTTCATAAACCGCATCCCCTGTAACCAATAACTGCGCTTTAGGGTAAATTCAGCCTGCTCAAAATAATCACCACCGCGAAAGTGAAGTATGCATAGATTCTCCTTGCTAAACTCGTAGGTGTCATACTCTTCTTTTACTACCAACCATTTCTTTAGCTCGTCATAATAACTATCAAAATAACTTTCATCCTGCATGTTTCCATAAATGAGGGTATTGTCTTCTACTCTCTTTAGCTCTAAATCCGCACCCATGATATAGCATCCATGTTGGAGGTCATGGAAAGTACCCAAATAAAGGCGGTTGTTCTCTTCATTATAGCGAATGAAATTCGCTTTTTCATTCTCGGTAATGATATGCCCTAAGTCAACATCCATAAAATACATGCCTTGATTATCATGGATAGTATTGGCAAAAAACTCCTGCCCCGCCATACCAAAGGGAACACCCTTGTCGGTGGCAATTGCTCGTGCCGTCACATAACAAAAGAGTTGATTTCCCAAACCTTGTCCGTGCAAAAATTCCGTTCCAATCATGATAAAGCCGTCTCCTCCAGCTTACCGTCGATTACTTTATAGATGATGTCACATTTGGCGATAGTGTTAAGACGATGAGCAATAATAATCATCGTTTTGCGACCATAGAAATTATTGATAGCATCCATTACCGCCTGTTCAGTTTCATTATCAAGTGCTGATGTTGCTTCGTCAAACACGAGTATCTCAGGATTATGGTAAAGTGCTCTAGCAATTCCAATGCGCTGTCTTTGTCCTCCTGAAAGGCGGATTCCTTGATCGCCGATGTTCGTTTCCAACCCCTCCGGCAACTCTTTTACGAATTGATCAAGCTGAGCTTCCTTTAACACTTCCCATATCCGTGCCTCGTCGATTTGATTACCGCTTAACCCAAAAGCGATATTATCACGAATTGATTCATCTACCAGATAAATTGACTGGGGAATATATCCAATTGACGAAAGCCATGACTCATAATTCTCATAAATGTTTCGCCCATCACAAGTGATAGTACCGACTTGAGCTCGGAGCAAACCTAACAAAATATCAACGATCGTGGATTTCCCCGCTCCCGATACTCCCATAATACCAACAGATTTGCCGTATGGAACTTTCATACTGGCATCATCGAAAATCAGCTTGCTAGTACCGGGGTAGGCATATGTGATTCCATTGAGGGCTATTTCATCACGCAAAACCAATTTCGGCGAAAGGGATTTTTGCTTCATTTCCGCAACATCAGCATCTACCTTCATTCCCTCTTCCAGATTTTCGACAATATATTGAAATGCCGGTTTATTAAAAGCAATTTCTGAAAAAAATGTGTTGATTCTCGTGAAACTGGGCAACATTCTCAAGGCCGCAGCTCCAAACAGAGCCATCGTCGTTGCCATATCCACTTGGGTGCTGCCGCTCGCAAGCAACGCAAACACGAAGGCAAAAACGCCAATAATGAAAACTGTTTCAACCAACAGTCGTGGGGTGTGATTGAAAACTGTGTATGTTCGCATCGTCCGGGCAGCGATTTCACCGCTTTCTTCGTAACGACCGATGAAAAACTTTGCCCTGTTGAGTACTTTTATGTCTTTTAACCCATAAACCGTATAATGCCGCCACCGTGATGTTTGAGCTTCAACCAGATGGTTTTCGACTCCTACACGGTTGATGACAGGCCGCAGTACTTTGAGGAAAAAGATGGTCACGCCGCCAAACAGAGCCATCACCAAGAGAGTGAACTGCCAGTCAGCTACGATGAGTAGAGCAAAAAGCAACGTCGCCACCACCACTTCTCCCGCCAATTGTAAAACCGCCAAGATAAGTGAAAAGCACTTGGGGATATCTACTCCCACCATGCGAAAGACCGTTGGAATGTCCGCACCCAAGTACGCTTCATAAGGACGATTGAGAAACTCCCGTAAGACACGGGCGGTCATCTTAATTTTGTTAAAAGCGATAAATGAGCTTTGTTGATATGCCAAATATAAGGCGAAGAGATTCTTGATTACAAATACGATAATAATACCAATCATAATTACAAGCGCAAGGTGGCGAAAATCATTAATTCCCAAGTAGTTGTATATTGCAAGTAGATATTTGTTTTGTTCAATTATAATCAACAAATCACCCGGACTAAGGACGACGGCAATTGCTGAAAATAATGCCGTTACCCCTACCATCTCCAAAAAGCCGCCGACAAGAATCAGCACACCCAAGAAGTAAAAGTGGCGGCGTTGTTTTTTGTCTAGAATTATACTGATTGATTTGATGAGGCCTTTCTTTTTCATTTATAACCTTTCGTACTTCCTCGTTCTCGTCATTGCGAGGAGTGAGTGGAGCGAGCGACGCAGCAATCTTGTTCCGGGGATTGCTTCCTCACCCTTGTCATTACGAAGAACGAGTGTAACGAACGACATGGCAATCTTGTTCGGGGGATTCGATGCTTTGGTGGATTGCTTCGTCGCACTACGTGCTTCCTCGCATTAACGGGGGTTTTCTACCGCCGTATCTTCCCTGTCTTAATGAAACGGATAAAACGCCGATACAACTTACGGAAAAATCGCCGTATATACATTCCTGTTTTCGCAAACAAAATTCTCCCTGCTGTCATTTCCGGCATTATCAAATGACTGTATTCCTCTATATGCTCGCGCAAATACTGCGGGAAAGTCTCATCAATCGGCACACACACAAATGTGGCATCATTTCCCGCTCCATCCCTGCCGAGAAAATTTCTACCAAGTACTGTCTTCGCCGTCACCTCAGCCAAGATGTCCTGGTCATTATATTCTTGGTGAGCCGCCGCTTTAATTTTGTCAATGACTCGCTTTGTTGCGTCCCTTTCGCCGCTCCCCCCCATATAGCTAAAATGCCAACCGCCATCATTAACACGGATGCTCGCAGGTGATTCCGTATCGGTTTCTCGAATATAGACAATTCCGGTTGCAGGGATACTCCTTTTCGCAAAAACCTTAGTTCCCAGCCACATCGGGCGGGAAACTCCCGCAAACTCACCCGTGATTGACAATATATTCATCGACGTTTCTTCACGGTTTAGATAGCCATGAAACATCCGTTGTGCTAAGTGATATACCTTTTCCGGGTCAAAATTCGCTATTATCTTTTCAAGCGCATGGGGATTGGGAATTTCATCGACATCGCTAAAAATGATGATGTCATCATCCTTTACCTCCGAAAGTCCACGCAATAGGTGGTTTTTTTGATATCGGTCACGTTGATGAGGGCCTAACTCCTCCGGCGAATCATCTACTACAATATACTCAATTTTGGGTAAATACTTAGAAAACATTTCTCGATTATCATGAAAATATAACGGTTTCAACTCTCCGGAAAAGGTATGTGTTGCTTCAGCAATCACAAAGCGGTCAACGAGAAACCCTATCGTTTCAAGGCGCAACTTCAATATATCTATTTCATTGAAAAAAGGGAATACGTCGTATACCATGCTATACCACTTTCGCTAAAATATAAGTTAAATCATGGCTCTATTTTACTGTACTCGCATATTTATGTCAATTTTGCTGATGCTTAACCTAATGATCTATCTCTAGCGGTAACACCCTTCCTCATCCGCAGCGGTATCACGATACTATCATAGAGTAACACTAATACATAATAGAGCCGAGGACTAAAAAGAAAAACTGCCATCCTCACCCTGTCACCCGTTTTCACCCAATCATTCTTATATATGGTGCGGATTTCCGTCCGCTCTTTTCTCATCATTTGTATTAACTTCTGTAAAGCCGTTTTGTTTTTCTCGCACATAAACTCAATATGATAGAACAACATCCGCCGATAGAAATAATAAGATGCTTTGTTCGCCAATAAAGAGAATCCATGTTCATGTAAGTAAGCAATTCTTTGCCGTAGCGGTAAAAGTTCAGTTTGCAGACGTTTTTCCGCACTTTTTTGATTAGTAATGCTGTCACTTCTCTCGGAATTATAGTGATATAAATACGAATCTAAATAAGCAATACGCAAAGAACGGACAAATGTTTTCGTCGTATACATTATATCTTGGGATGTTTTGCCCACCTCAAAGTGGAAGCCATTTACTACCTCTCTCGTAAACAACTTGCTCCATACTGTTGGCCAAATGCGATATTTGTCTTGTTCACTGATAAAATACTCCAGAGCTTCCTCATTTGTGAGAATGGTTGTCTTTGCCATTCCGCTATTCATAAAAAGCATATCACCATGAGTGTCTATCCAATGTCGGCAAATGGACAAATCTACACTTTCATTAACAATAGCTTCTAACATCAATTCATACATGTTCGGTTCAATGAAATCATCGCCATCCACGAAGCCGATATATTTGCCTGTTGCCACCGCCAGACCGCTATTCCATGCCGCAGAGAGTCCGCCGTTTTCTTGATGAATGACGATGATTCGTTCATCCTGCGCCGCATACTCATCACAAATCAATCCTGATGTATCTGTTGAACCATCATTGACCAGAATAATCTCCAAATCGGCGTAAGTCTGAGCAATAATCGAATTAAGGCATCGACGAAGATATGTCTCAATGTTATAAATGGGAACAATAATAGATATTTTGCCAGCACTCATAAAAAAGCACCCTCCGCAGATATCCTTACCATATCTTCTGTAAAAATATCCCTGCTATCGTTATCATTTAACCACTTCTCTGGAGCAATAACGGTTTTTACGGGAGATGAGTTGAGATAAGCCGCCCACCAACTAAAACTGGAATTGGCAATGATATGATGCTTACATTGGCTCATCAGCATCATATCGACGAAGCCGGTATATTCGTTCGTTCCCGTAATAATGATGAAGTTTCCGGCATTTTTCTGCCCGTCTTTTTCAATATAGCGATTTTCCAACCATTTCTTGACCCAGGCGATATCATTGCTAAAGACATAGAACACGGCATCCGGATGCCTCGTCTGCATATATGTAATCGCTGCTTCATAGTAAGCATCTGTACAAATCCCCCCATACAGTTCATCAACCAGCAAATAATCACCGCGCCTGATATGAATACTGATGGCTTCCGTGTGCTTTATCATGTTTTGATATTCATTGATTTTTTGTTCAAGGTCAGTAGGAAACTGCATGTCAATATAGTTAGGAAAAGCAAAGGCCTTTCGTACATCTTCTTTGATATCAACGAAGTACTTTTCACTCTGGAAATATCCGGTCAGATAGGCAGGATCATTTTCAAGTAAGCGCGGGTCAAAATTGATATCTCTTTCCCTTATCTCTACTGACTTTTTCCCAAATAGTTTTCGTTTTATCCGCTGGCTTATCCGCGGTGATAAATCAATAAGTGCGATGATTTCTTCCCATGTCGCCCGTGGATATTCCAGTCCAAAAATCGGAAGCATAATAGGGCGAGCGAGATTATGGCGATATTCATTGATATCATCAAACTTGACTTCCTTACCCTGTGATTTTAGCTTCATGTAAAGAGCATATTGAAACATCTGATTACCAAGCCCACCTGTCATCCTAATAATTATCATGATATTTTCCTTTCTTCCAAAAACATTTGAAACATCAAAATAGACCAAATCTGGGAAATAAAATAATCACGAGTAAGAAAATCATCCCATATACGATGGACGATATCAGGATTGAGAAAGCCTTGCCTGATTAAAGTGTCACGACTAATCAACTGTTCCGCCCAATCACGGAGTACGGGTTCTTTCAGCCACTTCTCCAGCGGCACACCAAAGCCTTGCTTCGGTTGCTTCATCCATTCACTCGGCACATAGCGATAAAGGACATCACGCAAAACAAGTTTGCCCTCCTTGTCATCACGTTTGTATTCAATCGGCAAGCTCCATGCGAACTCAATAATATCCTTGTCCAAAAGTGGTGTTCTGGTTGCTAATGAGGTTGAAGAAACAGCATGGTCTACTTTGAACAAGATATCATCAGAAGTATACATCAACATATTCATCAGCATTAGTTGATGATTTGGTTCATCAAAGAAAAGCGGATCGATTTCGGTATACTTGTTAGAAACATTCATATAATCACAGCTGATTTCTCGAACCAGCGGGAAGTTTTCCAAGGAATTGAGATATATCTCGCTGACACTATTCATGGCAAGCAATCTACCACGGAGACGGTTATCTTCGCTAAACGGAAGTTTTTCTGTGCATAGTAGCCGACTAAGCGGAAGCCGCAGGGAGTACGGCATCCGTCGTAGCTTTTTGTACACCCGTTCAAAGTAACGGTATGAATCATATCCGCAAAACAGTTCATCGCCGCCGTCACCGCATAAGATAGTGGCAATCGGAGAGTGGGTAACATGAGTATTTCTGCCTATGAACTTCTTTTTCATCATGCGGCTTAACAGAACTGTCGGGATTTGTGATGCGTCGGCAAAAGGCTCACCATAGATGCCGCCAAGGTCAGGAATAATAGTTTTCGCATCTTCAATATCTATATAGTGTTCCGTATGGTTAATGCCTAAATGAGCGGCAATTTTCTTCGCCGTAATCGCTTCATCGTGAAGCGGCGGCGGCATCCCGATGGTGAAGCTGTTTATTTCTCCCGATAACTCCTGTCGTGCCAAGGCACATATCGCTGTTGAGTCGATTCCCGCCGACAAAAAAGCACCTGTTTGTATATCAGATGGTACTTGCTCACGTATCGTTTCTCGTAGTAATCTCTCCAGCTCATCAGCAGCTTCCCTGCGACTCCCTTGGAACAAATGGGTTTGTCCATATGATGCGGTATCTTTCATCGACCAGTATGAGTAAGTCGTATGCTCTCGAAAAGGTGTTTTGATTTCCAGTATCATACCTGCATCGAGTTTGAATATCCCTTGATAGATTGAATACGGTGCGGGAATATAACCATGAACAAAATAGAGCCCCAGAATATCGGTATTGATAGAACCTTTGAAACCGTCAAAAGCCGTAATATCATCAAGATGTGAGGCAAAAACAAAAGTCTTGTCGATAAAGCCATAATATAGTGACTTCTCACCGACACGGTCACGTGCAAGATAGAGGGTGCGATGTAGTGAATCATATATAGCGCAAGCGAAAGTTCCTTTGCTGATTGAAAGAGCTATCTTCACCCCATATGTCTCAATGGTAGATAAAAAGACTGCATTGGCGGTGATGTTCTTCGTAATACCTCCCTCACATGCGAGGCGAGCCGCCATTTTGCGGTAATTATGTATCGTGCCGTTGATGACAAGCGAAAAGCGACCGCTGGCAGATTTTTGCGCTTGCAGCAAGATGGGGTGTTCCTCTTTGTCGATATCACAGTAGCCTTTTAGTGCGGTTTTTTGCATTTGCTTCCTCTACCCAGGTTGATGTGTTATGCAAATAGTAACATATCGAGTTATTCATTAACTTTTGAAATCGTATAGAGATACTTTCCACTTTCAAGCGGGACTATTTCTGCAACAATGTCAAAGCTGACCTCACAATCCTCACCCATCACTAAGTATATCCTCTTTCGCGAATCTTCGCAAAACTTCTGCCATATATCTTCATGTGGCATGACCGGGATCACGAGTTTCACCACTATAACCGTATAATCTTCTTGTATGACTTGAAAGTGATGAATATAATCAATTCCGGAAAAAATGAAATTGAGGTATATTCCATCAACTAAAGTGCCGTTACGTGTCTTTAGTACGCCGACTGTACGACCTACCACTTCTTTCATTAGCGGCCAACCACGTCCACAGGGACAACTATGCGAGGTCTTTCTTCCCATATCACCAATTTGATAGCGAATGAGAGGCATCGTATAGTTAGTCAGTAGTGTTACGTATATCTCACCCAGTTCACCTTCTTTGGCTTCCTCACCATTACTGTCAAGTATCTCTATATAATGACCGAAGATATGAAGGTGTAAACCATCTTGATATTCACACTCAGCTGCCATGTCCCCTGTTTCACGAGAGCCATAACGATTATATGTCTTTGCACCGAATACTCTCTGGATTGTCTCTCGCATGTTGGGGTAGAGATTTCCTGCCGAACACACAATTCCCTGTGGGGAGTGAACGGTTAATCCGTTTCGTTCAATAAATAGTGCCAACTCATATGCCGATTGAGCATAAGAAATAATACCTTTGGGTTTGAACCTGTTCATGGTACGGACGAAACGAAACATATCATCCTCACTCATGCGAAATGTATTAAGCATTTTGGTACGATAATAAAACCTGTTGAATATTCTCGCTTTAAGTGCTTTTGTTCCAATCCTGATGTCACGTTCTGAACCCCAAAGGTATACATTTTTGTCGCCGAACTCACACCCGGCTATTGAGTTACTGTACTCCGTCCATCTCTCTGCCGTATAACGCTTGTCCTGCCAAAAACTCGCCGGTTCGCCGGTGGAACCACCTGATGTATTACTATATATACTGTTATCGTGTTCAGCCCACAACAGCTTATCTCCATTATCACGAATTATCTTTTTCGTCAGCAGCGGGAGTTTCTTTACATCGTTAAAGATAGTTTCCAACGAATAGGTAAAATCTAATTCCTTCGCCAACTCACTGTAATAAGGGATATTTGTTACTACATGGCAAATGAGTTGGTAGAGCCGTTCTCTTTGCATCTCAAGATTAGTTTCTATCGAGTTATACTCACTATTCACAATAAACCTTGTGTAAACGGCATTATCTTCCATTCCCTTCCACTTTAACCATAACGGGCTTATGATTCGGGTAATCAGGAATTTCTGTAAATCAAATTGTAGCTTTCTTCTTTTCATGTCATCAGAATACTATAATGTACTATCTTAATCAAGTCACTTGCTTTACCTCATGAAACAAATTATACTTATCATTATCGGGGGTATTGCTCCACCAATTAGACTTTGCCAAAAGATTTGCGAAGAATTTTTGTGTAGAGCAAGGAAACGACGATGACTAGTGCCTTAAGGCACGGCCTCTAGGCACATTAAGAGGAGCTGACGAAGCTATACGCTAAAATTATCGTAAATACTTGGCAAAGTTTAGTTGGGGGAGCAATAATAGATGGTAAGGCATTTCTTGCAAAAAAAAAGATGGTATGATTATCATCACGCTCATAAAGTAGAAGCACAGTCTGCCTTACGTGTTATCGAGTCACAGCATGGCAAGATGAATCCGCTACACCAAAAGGAAGCCCATGACTATGCGCATGAAGTGTTGGGGTGGTCGGGTTATGCCCCTTGGTTGATGGTTTACAGTGCAGTAGCAGGAAGCTTTAAGAGCGGGTGGATTCCCGATAATTTTTATGGACGACTTGTTGTACCCCGTATAAATGGTCTTTATGGACAAGTATCGGGAGCGAAATCATTATCACGAAAGATTTTTTCTGCCGAAAACATTCCTGATATCGCTTACTTTGTCAATGGACTGTTCTATACTGCTACATGGCAGGTCTTACCGGAATGTAATGTGAAAGAATATCTATTTATCGAACGGGAAACCATAGTCTTCAAATTAGACAAGTCGGAACAAGGTAGGGGTATCTTCTTTCTAAGCCAAAATAACTTTTCTGTAGCACAGATGAAAAGGATTGGAAACGGCACATTTCAAAGCTATATAAACCAGCACCCTTTCTTCGCTGAATTAATTTCTGACTCGGTGGCAACACT
Organism: Lachnospiraceae bacterium; assembly: GCA_031280955.1. GTDB lineage: Bacteria > Bacillota > Clostridia > Lachnospirales > Lachnospiraceae > UBA935. The sequence goes on along the minus strand of JAITGA010000016.1, from coordinate 139,005 downwards.
TAGAATAACCAGTGTTGTAAATGATGATGGGAAAACATCTGCCCGAGCCGCATACTTACGCTTAGGCAGAAAAAATGACACCCATGTCACATGGGCGGCAAATGTTATCATTCCTATTGATATGACTACAGGCGCACTTCACGAAAAGGGTTGTCTTCCCGATTTTTCCTCTGTTTTCGCAAATCACCCTGACACCGGTGTCATGTTTGACGGATTGACTGTTCCCCGAATTGATGATTGCTTCGCCCTTGTTGAATCTTTACATAAAAAATACCCTTTCTGCCGCTCTATTGGTTGGGATGTTGTCGTTGACGACAAAGACGAGATTAAGATAATGGAGTGGAATGGAGAGCACAATGATATCAAATTCCACGAAGCCCTTCAAGGTCCTTGCTTTGCCGACCTTGGTTGGGAACGTTTGCAGATAACGGAGGAATGAATTGAAATCAATGTCAAAAATATGCTTTGGAGCATCGCTTGTTCTTGCTTTTGTGATGATTTTTTTCTATATCTATTTTACCCCATATTTGTCAGATGATATACACGTGCTTGTCCACATGAGGGACGTTAAGTCCTTTCACGATTTCGTCAGTTTTGTTTATAATGAAAATATAAACAATCCACGAATTTTCGGTCACTTATTTGTCGCTATATTTGTTAGCATTCCGAAAGCGGTATTCAATATCATCAACAGTTTGGTTTTTGTATTGTTGGTTTTCTTAATATACGACAATGTCACTTTGGGACTTAACAAAAAGCAAAATTCATTCTTTTTCTTATTAACTCTCTTCTTCTTCTGGCGATACGCAGTTGCCTTTGGCGATACAATACTATGGCTTTCCGGCGCAGCTAATTATATGTGGTTAATGACCATTATACTTGGTTTTACCTCTCTTGCCCGCCGCCTACTTGCTGAAGAGCAACCGCGACGAAATCCACTTATATATGTGATTTTTGCCATCATGGGAATCGCCGCCGGTTGGTGCAATGAAAACACCTCAGGCGGGCTAATTTTACTAATAGTTATTTTTGTCTTGCTTCAGATGATAAAAAACATCGCCGCCAAACAAAAGGTTTGGAGTCTCCCCATGATTATTGCACCGCTTAGCACAATGATTGGCTTCATCCTAATGGTATTAATGATGATGTTTTATACAACCGCCGCATTTCGCCTGGAAGATATGTCTGCAAAAGAAGGATATACCGGTGTCACCCGCTTCTTCTATCGTATATATTATTGTTTAATGACAATGCACGAACTGTTCTTTGAACTTTTAATTGTTTTTGCTGTTTTAACAATATTCTTGATAGTACGTCAAAAAAAGCTGAGTGAAGCTTGTCGTAGCGTATTTCCATTTTTCATTGCCGGGATCGCTACTTGCTTCGCCTTAGCATTGATTGCACCAACAATGCCGCGAGCATACTTCGGCGGCGGTGTTTTTCTTGTAATTGCTTGCTTGCGTTCCCTCGTGCTTGTATTTGGCAACATAAAAGAGGAGAGTATGGCAAGAGCACTGGCATATAGCGTTTTCGCCATTCTGGGAATCTGGTTGTTCTTTGATTATTCAAGCAACCTCGTCAATCTGGCACGGATAGAGCGTGAAGAAAATGAACGAGTTGCGATTATCAAAGAAGCAAAAGAAAATAATCTGGACATCGCAATTGTACCGCAACTGCGACCGCAGTTTGCCACTCGCTACAGCCATGCCCATCATCATGATATGATTGATGATGATGAATACTGGATAAATTGGTTTTATGAGCAATTCTATGGGGTAAAGGTAAGGGCAATACCAAGGGAAGATTATGACGCTCTCTTGCTTGAAGGATATGATTGAGTAACTATTATTGCTTGTTTTTTGGGGTTTTTTGGTAGAAAAATAGTTTACAATCCTTTCGTTTCCAGTATTTGTCGCTCCCACTCGCCATACACTATCAGTGGATTATAGGAATTTTGCAAAAGATGAGCCGCGTGCCCTATTCGTTCTGCTGCTTCCGGTTGCGTGATGAGATACTCCAGGCTTTCAACTAATTTGTCGATATCATTTCTGGGTATCAATAATCCGTTTACCCCATGATTGATTATTTCTGACTGCCCTGCACCGGGGCAATCAGTAGTAACACAGGCAAGCCCCAGCAACATTGCCTCGACTAAGGTGTTCGGCATACCTTCGCTGTTGGAACAAAGAACATATATCCCCGCTCGATATATGACTTCCTCTAGGTTATCTACATGTCCTGCAAGTTTTACCCGCTCATCTAATTTCAGCTTTGCAATCAGGACTTTTAGGTTGTCGCGTTCTTCACCCTCGCCATAAATGATGAGTTGATAATCCGGATGGTTTGCCGTAATATGTGCAAATGCCCGGATTAGGAGCTGATGGTTTTTACTTTCATGAAGACGAGTGGCAGAAACAATGGTCTTCTCTCTCTCCCCCTTATAACAGGGACGGAAAAAGCGCAAGTTGATAGGATTTTTAACCACAACTGCCTTACGGGCAACTGCCGCCGGAAAGAAATCTCGATTTGCATCAACTTGAAGCAACACTCTATCTGCAAAGCGGTATAAAAAACGAGCCGCAAACCGCATCCGCCAATTGGGTAATTCTGTGTCAGGGTCACAGCGCATCGCCACTATCACCTTTGTTGACAAAAAACGGCTGGTGAGTATTGCCATGATATTATTGAACCCGATAAATGACAAAATAACATCGGGCTTTTCCGTCTGCCAGATGCGGCGCAGTTTCATGAAACGGCGGCGAAAATTCCGCACACGGCTGTTGCTTATCTCCTCATCGTCAATATCAGATATAATCCTTTTTACTCCTTGAGGAGTATCAAACTCATTGCTTAGTTGGTATTGAGTGACAAGTGTGACTTTATAACCGCGATCAATTAAATGAGTACACAAATTGACAGCAACCCGTTGAGTACCGTGTTTTTGCAGAGAGTGTAAGTAAAGGGCTATGTTGACTCTTTCCATATTTCAATTATATCATCATTGCCGATAGTTCAACAGTACTTTAAATACCATTTCTGGAAAACCAAAAATGCCCAAACAATATGGGAATAGTTCGCTCCTGTTGCCGGTCCGGCATCGCCTTCGATTAGATATTTCTCGATCATAGCCGCAGTATAATCAGCGTTAAAAACTCCTTGATTACGTAGGAAGTCTTTGTTTGCCAAGTCTATCACTTGATTGCGCAGCGGACCTCGTAACCATTTGTCTATCGGCGCAGCAAATCCAACCTTGGGACGCTCCAGCAGTTCATGCGGAATATAGTCATGAGTGATATCTTTAAAGATTCGCTTTCTTTCTCCTTTGTGGTATTTGAAATCATGAGCTATGCGAAAAGAATACTCTACAACTGCTGTATCGAGAATCGGACTGTCAGCTATCAGCGAATAACCTCGTGTTGCTCCATATACCTTCATAAGAATGTCGGCAGGCAGGTAAGTGTCAATATCAAGAAGCATCCGCCTGATTTGCCAGTTGGACTCTTGATAACGGCTTTCATAGTGATACATGATGTCTGATGGTATACTATCACTAACCATATTTTTCGCCACCTCGGCGTAGCTACCACCATACTGAGTTTTAGTTTCCGGATTACGATTTACAGTAATAGCGTGAACGCGAAAAGGCAAACGTCTTTCTAGTTCCATGCGACGAATAAAAGGTAAATGAAGAAAGCGGTGAAGAACCTCCCCATACATATCAAGTTTCTGTGCCGTTCGTACCAAATCATACATATTATATCCACAAAAAAGCTCGTCGCCACCATCGCCGGAGAGGGCAAAGTTGACATTTTTGCCTGTAATCTCAGATATTTTCATCATTGGTATCTGTGATTGATCTGCAAATGGTTCATCATAAAAATCAACTATCTTGTCTACCAATGAAAGCATGTCACTTTCTGTCATGTAAACCTCATGGTGTTCACATCCCAGATGTGAAGCAATCATTTTAGCATACCTACTTTCATCGAACTCTTTTTCCATAAATCCCAAGGAAAATGTCTTGACCGGTTTCTCCGATATCGCTGCTGCCATCGCCGTTACCAACGAAGAATCATATCCACCACTAAGAAATGTCCCCCATGAAGGATTTCTTTTAATTCGGGCGGAAACTGCCCGTAATAGTTTAACTTCAAGTTCATCACGTGCTGTTTGATAGTCATTTACCGGACTACTTTGCATCTCATGATAGAGTTGAGCGATATCCCAATACTTGCGGGTTTCTATCATTACCGGAGTTTGGTTTAGGCGAAAGCAAAGCAGCTCTCCCGGCGTAAGCTTGAACACACCCTCCAAAATACTATCCGGATGGCAGATGTAATGATGAAAGAGATAACGAGTTAATATTTCTTTACTAATTACCAGATTAAAGCCCGGACGTGCCATCAACAATTTAAGCGATGAGGAAAAATATAGTGTTTCGTTTTCAAGTTGATAGTAAAGCGGTTCATACCCCATATGATCACGAAATAGATAGAACCTTTTTTCTTTTTTGTCGTGTAAAGCAATCACAAAACTACCACTTAGGCTACGAACGAAAGTTTCTCCCCACTTTTGGTATGCGGCAATGATAACCTCGCCATCATTGTCAGATGTTAATGGATATCCTGTCAGGCTCTCTTTGAGTTCTTGTCTGTTATATATGTATCCCTGCCAAATCATCAATACATGATTATCAGGAGAGCAAAAAACCGTGTTTTCCTGTTTGTCATTATCTAAGCTACTCTGGCTTCGGTCTATATATCCGCCAAAAGAAATCATGGTGTTTCCTCACTGATAGAGCTGTGAACTCGGACTTACTCGCATTATAACACTATTATCATTCATTCTCTATCCAATTCATCATTTTTGATACATATTTTTCGGTAGTGAAATCAGCGGCACGTTGGCTGGCTGCTTTTTGATATTGCGACAAGGTTGCCGGTTCTGACAAAAGTGTCACTACAATATCGGTAGTTCGTTCTTCTTCAATGGTATAATCCGGAGCGAATTTCCTTTCTGTTCCCATTTCCGGCACGAGTATCCCATAGTCACCCCATATAACCGCCTCCTGCTGATAAACTTCCTTGCGTTCATGTCGTGGCGGTGTATCTTTTAGTAATATCTCCGCCGGTCCTGTTGGGCAATCGGAGCTAATGACTGCCAACCCCATTGCCATCGCCTCCACTAGGGCATTCGGGAAACCCTCTGCTGTCGAGGTGAGCAAAAATATAGCTCCTTTCTTCAGATAAATAAACGGATTTCTTTGTCCGCCCGTAAAGTAAACATGCTCAGATACACCTAGATCATATGCCAGTTCTTTGTACTCGCTAAACTCACCTTTTCCTATAATTAACAAGCGTAGCTTCTTTTGCGGCAATTTTTGTTTTACTAAATAAAGTATTTTGATAGTATGCCAAAACCCTTTATAATCATCCTCTCGTCCCATCGCTACCAAATACTCTGCTTCATCGCTCCACGGTAAATCGGCGACATCACTCTTTGCCAACTCACACATCCCCGCAATATCATAAGGATTGTATAAAGTGACAGCTTTGTCATAACCATATTCTTTATGCATCGCCACCTCAATTTCCTGTGAGCAGCTAATAATACGGTCAGCTCTGTTCAAAAAAAGACGAATGAAACGTTTCCTGCCAACATCATCAAAATGACGCAGGGAAAGCCATGTCTTAGCTTGTCCAATTTTAGAAAGAGCATTGACGATATTCGCTGTAATTCCAAAACTATATGCTATATCCGTTTGATGAAGCCGCTTTAGTTTTCGCACCTTTCGGACACGAATGAACACATTGAGCATTTTGGCAGCCGGACTTTTCTTAACCCCGCAGCGAATATTGACAACATCGAGCCCGCTCACATCATATGCTATCTCATCGGCAGAAAATACCACTATCACTACCTTATAAATAGGGCTAAGAAGTCTGGCAGTCTTCACGCAAGTATGTTCAAAGCCTCCCTGAGTGAGATTGGGCACAATCAACATGACCTGCTTTTGTGGTTGTGATAAATAAATTTCTTCCATCTTTTTGGCTTGATGGTAAGCATCATAACCTGCTTCTACTAATGTCTGTACTCTGCCAAGACGAGTATAATTACGGGAATCAATTATCATCCGCGCCCATTTCGCCGGGTTTTCTTTGATGCTCATGAAAGTAATCAAATCAGTTACTGCTACTTCCTGTGTGATAGTATCAGAAATCAAGCAATGAAGCCCTGCTGCTTGTGCCTCTAAGACTACTCCCGGCAGCCCCTCATAATAAGACGGAAATACGAAATAATCAAAAGCCTGATAATAATCCTCGGGATTGCTCACTTTACCCGCCCAAATTATTTTGGCGGTAAGCTCCATATCCTCGGCAAGCTGCTCTATTTGCTGTCGTCCGCCGCCGCCACCAACCAAAAGTAGGCAGGCATCAGCGACTTCTTTTTGAATCTCATTGAATATCTTGAGCAAATACCCATGATTCTTAGCGTATGTAAAACTGCCAACATGCCCGATAACAAACTTCCCTTCGAGCTCAAGTTCTCTTCGCAGTAATTTTCTCTTGTCATCACAAAAATCAAAGTTCCTGCTCTCAATCGCATTGGGTATGAGAGTCACCAGACCTGCCGCAACTGCTTTTCTTCCAAAAAAAGCCTCTCCTGCGAGCTGTGAGCAGGTAAAGAGCAAATCCGCTTTTCGATAAAGCTTCCTTTGCATAATATGGGTTAAAAGCCGTTTTATCCCTGGTTCAGCATTTGTGTTTCGTGCGTGGGCGATAGTAACAGGCACTCCCGCTTTCTTGGCAATTAGCAGATAAATCGCCGCCGAACTGGTAAGATGTCCCTGGACAACATGAAAATCATGGTTTTCACCAAAAAAAGCTGTCACGGCGCGGCGATACGAGAAATAATTTATCATTGTGAAGCGGGGAACAAAGAAAATCCGCCCTCCCATTTCCTCTATCTCGGTAGCGAAGTCACCGGGTGGATTGGTGTTTACCAAAAAATCAAACTGTACCTTTTGACGGTCAATATGGCGATATAAATCAAGGGTGCGGCTTTCTGCGCCACCACGATTGACCGATGAAAATACATGTAAGATACGTATTGGTTCAGACATCGGCATTAAAGCCTCCAGTAAAGGTATTCATTTACGTCAAATTCATCTTTATCATAGATTCCTTTTACGTCAATGAGTACTTTCTTTTGATTATGCGTATTGAAGAGAGCGTCGATTTTTTTCTTATCAAATGATAGAAACTGCTCATGAGCGACAGCAACCACTACTGCATCCATGTCCCTCACTTCTGTAAGCGAAGCAAGACAAATCCCATAATGCTGTTTGACTTCATCGGCATCTGCTAATGGGTCAACAACGATCGGATTGATTCCATACTCCTTTAATTCATTATAAACATCAATTACCTTTGTATTGCGGATGTCGGGGCAGTTTTCTTTGAATGTAAATCCCAAAATCGCCAGTTTAATGCTCTTCACGGTTATGTCTGCTTTGATTAAGTTTTTGACGATGCTTTCGGCGATATGTTTTCCCATACCGTCATTTATCCGCATCCCTGCAAGGATTATCTGCGGATGATAACCAAGCTCCGCTGCTTTGTATGTCAAATAATAAGGGTCAACACCTATGCAATGACCGCCCACCAGACCGGGATGAAAATTGAGGAAGTTCCACTTTGTCGCCGCTGCTGCCAGTACATTCCGAGTATCAATTCCCATTTTGTCGAAGATTATCGACAACTCATTCATAAATGCGATATTTATGTTGCGTTGACAATTCTCGATTACTTTGGCTGCTTCTGCTTCTCGGATTGATTTGCTGCGGTAAATACCGGCTTTTACCACCATATGATAAACATTGGCAATGACCTCCAATGAATCTTCATCACTCGCGGCAACGACCTTGACTATCGTTTCCAGACGGTGTTCACGATCACCGGGGTTTATTCGTTCGGGAGAATAACCGACGGTAAAATCACTGCCGTATTTGAGTCCTGAGCTACGCTCCAGTATCGGTACGCAAATATCTTCAGTTACACCGGGGTATACCGTAGACTCATACACTACTATCGACCCTGCTCTTAGATTCTCACCTACTGTTCGGCTTGCGGCTCGAAGCGGCTCTAGGTCAGGGGTTGAATCCGAATTAACAGGACTGGGAACGCAGACAATGTGAAAGAGTGCCTCCCGCAAGCGGTCAGCTTCGGCAGTAAAAACCATCGTTGTTTCACGGACAGCTTCGTTGCCTACTTCCTGTGTCGGATCTGTTCCCTCAGCATAGAGGGCAATCTTTTCTGCATCCATGTCATAACCGATGACATTGGTATGGCGGGCAAAAGCGATTGCCAGCGGTAATCCCACATACCCCAGTCCGATTACACTTATCTTTTCTTCCCTTGCCGCTAATTTGTCATAAAGGTTCATGAAATCTCCCTTTCTCGGATGTGTTTAATATTCCTTTGCTGTATCCGAATTGTTTATAGTGTAGGTTGGTACAATGTCCTGAATAATTTCCCGGATATTTCCACCTTCATTTTGAGAAACATCCTTTAGTTCATTGAGCTTTAAGAAAAAGCGTTCCTCATCTAAGTCTATCGGTTTACCGATAAATATCATCTTGTTGGCAGTCTCACGCAGTCCCTCTTCTTCCATCAGCATTTCTTCGAATAGTTTTTCCCCCGGTCTGAGTCCTGTGAACTCGATTTTGATATCCTCATCAACAGTATATCCTGATAGACGAATGAGGTTCTTTGCCAAATCCAAAATCCGCACCGGCTTGCCCATATCAAGGACAAATATCTCACCACCTTTGGCATATGCTCCTGCTTCCAAAACCAACGATACCGCTTCGGGAATCGTCATAAAGTAGCGGATTATCTCGGGGTGGGTAACAGTAACCGGGCCACCCGCAGCAATTTGCTTCTTGAAAAAAGGAATCACACTCCCGCTGCTTCCGAGGACATTGCCAAAGCGAACGGCAACAAACTCCGTTTCATGGTGACGATCAAGGGTTTGGATTATCATTTCACTTATCCTCTTGCTCGCACCCATCACATTGGTGGGATTAACGGCTTTATCCGTGGAAATCATTACAAATCGCTTGGTTTTATTCGTTGCCGCCGCCAATGCTGTTTTGTATGTGCCAAACACATTATTCTTTATTGCTTCATTAGGACTGTCTTCCATCAGCGGTACATGTTTATGGGCTGCGGCATGGTAAACTATTTCCGGACGGTGTTCAGCGAAAATAGCGTTGATGCGATTGGTATTGCGCACGGAAGCGACAAGAACTACCAGCGAAAGCGAAGGATGAGAAACGAGCAGTTCCTGCTGCACATCATAGATTCCATTTTCATAAATATCCAGCATTATCAACTGTGCCGGCTCATGTGTGGCAATCTGACGACAAAGCTCGCTGCCGATTGTCCCGCCCGCACCTGTAACTAATACCTTCTTCCCTTTAACATATCCGATAATCGAAAGTAGGTCAATTTGTACCGAATCACGCCCCAGTAAATCCTCAACCTCTACATCACGCAATCTGCTGACACTAACTTCATCATTTACCAATTGATATATCCCCGGTAATGCTCGTAGCTTGCAGTTCGTTTCTTTGCAAATCTCCAGTATTGCTGAAAGTTCTGTCCCCGATATTGATGGCATCGCAACGATAATCTCATCAATGCTATAGATATCAGCACATTCAATAATACTTTCACGACCACCGGCTATCCTTACTCCATAGATGAAGCGTCCCCACTTTGCCTTATCATCATCGATAACACAGCGGACTGTCATCGTCGAAAATGACGAGTTGACAATCTCCTTGATGATTTGGTTGCCTGCCTCGCCTGCGCCAATTATCATGACTGAAATGCTATTGCCTTTGTTAGCACTCTTGTGTTTCCGTCCGCGAAAAAAACGATAAGAAAAACGACTGACAAAGATAAATGCGATTAGAAGAAAGGTATAGATAAAATAATAACTGTTCGGTACCGCCAGTTCCTCAATGCGAAAGAACTGTAAGCCGATGGCATTGATAATTGACGAAACAACTACCGCAATAACGATGTTTTGTAGCTCTGTTTCACTAGCATAAGCCCATAAGCTATGATAAAGACGAAACAGATAAAAAATAATGAGTGTCAAAATAATATTGATAAACAAGTAATTGATGGGCGGGGTAAGAAAATGAGCGGGAATTTCCTCAAAGCGCAAATCGAAACGCAGTAATAATGCCAAAAAACTGGCACAAATAACACTGATGATATCGTAAATAACCAATGCCGCCCGCCGAGTAAGAATCATGAAGTTGAATGGACGCTTCTCTCTTTTCATAGCTTCATTCCTGTTTCAGGGGGTGTCGGTGTCTGTGAAACATCTTCTGCATTAATCGTGCCATAACGGGGAAAAATGAGTGGAGCAATCATTATCATCATTATGAACCCTGCCGGATGGCTAAAATGAAATACCCATTCTACCATTCCCATCGTCGCTACCGCTATAATTATCAGAAACGGCAAGCCTGAAAATGATGCCTCGCTCCTGCTTCTTCTAAAATGCTTTATACTGTAAATAAGCACCACACCACCGACGATGATAAACAGTATTCCCATGAAAATACCATGGTCATGAGCAAATTGAAGATAGATATTGTGTGCGTGTATTGCCATCGTCCCGTCATCAAGTCGAAAACCCATTGTTTCATGCCCGAAGAGATTAAGTCCATTCATGTATGCCTCAAACAACTCAAAACGTCCGTTACTGATGTCGATTTCTTCTTGATAGGGAATCAACCCTAGGTCTCTACCCCAGTATTCAAGCAGCCATACTTCAACATCCATCTCCATCAGTTCTTGCCGTTTTTCTTCTAAGGTCATCGTATATTCTAAATCTTCTTCTGCGATATCCCCTATCCATATCACTTCCCCACCAAGAACAACATGCGCTTCTTCATAGCCAGCCCCAAATCCATAGAAATTAAACGTATTATTGGGAATATCAAATACCTTATGCCCAAAAGCACCCATAAAATTCCCCAGCAGAATATATTCTAACGATTCCGGATTACGTCCCCTAGTTATGTCTTGATGAAATTCCTCCATGTCGAACATGGTATATACATATGGATTACCGACGATAGCAGGAATATTACGTTGGAGGAAAAATAGCGGTGGGAAACAGGCAAGCACAGATATAATTATCAACCCTGTTGCAAAGAGGATACTCTTCAGCTTTCCTTTTCCTTTCCCCACAGTAAAGAAACATAAGCCCAATACTGCCACCACCGTAAATGTCAGGTAACCCGTCCATGAAATGGCAAATATCATATAAGTAAGCACCGTACCTAGTAGCAAAATTTCCTTCCACAAATCACGCATGGCGATACGTAAAGTGTAGCTCTTAGTGCTATCTGTGTTAGTTCTTCTCTCATATGAACTACGTAATTTTACCAGTAAAATCAAAAGTGCTACTGTCGCTACCAATGCTAGATATACAGATGTCACCGTAGGAGTATGAAATATCATCGGATAGCTCACCGTGGTAAACGTTGCAAAAGGACGATAGAGTAGTGAAAATACCATCACCCAAAAGAATGACAAAATCAAACCTCGCCCTGCATTTAAGACAACATCCCTGCGTTTGGAAGCTCCGTACTGTAAATAAAAGAGTGTGAATCCACCTGCCATTAACAGCACCCACTCACGCCCATTACCAAAGACAACCATCAAAATCAAGAACAGTAGTATCAGACTTCCCAAACCAACTGACAGCGGCTTCATTTCCTTTTTGCGCAAGCTAATTATGACACTAATAAGGACATTCAAAATGACTAATCCGCCAACAAGATAAGATATCGTTAACAATGTAAGCTCTGTCATCTCTTGGCTTGATAACTGACTTCCCCTTTGTAATATCTCTTGAGTGTGCCAATTGTAAGCAAACCCTGCTGCTAGAATAATGTATACTAAGTTGACAAAACTGAATATCCGCCGCCAACTCATCATTGACATAATTACCAGTCCAAAATAAATCAATTGCTTGTTCTGAGCAATGCTATGGTGAATATTAAGTTGTGCGCAAAAATACTCACAGCAAGCAATAAATGCCGCTGCAAAAAGTAGGGATTGGATATAGTCCTGCCAATTTGCCCGCAGAATTGCTTTCGTAACAATCGGCGACTGTCCATCACGGCAATGATTGATGGCATAGAAAGATATTGCTCCGCCGATGAGTATTGTAAAGATGAAAAACGCATTATCAACCGGAAATGAGCCAAAAGTCTGTAACAAAACGGCAACTATCCCCGCTATCACTATCAAGATGACCAGCGGATTGAGGACTGCTTTCATTGCCTGTTCTGCTATAATCAACTGGTCACGCTCAGAATAACGGCGGTAATACGCTTTGATCACATAAAGTAAAAGTGCTGTAACAAGCAAAATTATCGCAATACATATCAGTTGCCTGATGACTCCCGGCTTCGTGCTGTAATGATATGTAACTGCCAGACTTTGCCCGCTCATTGGCATATCTTGATAGTATAGCTGCCCTGCATCAGGATGTTCAGCGCGTAATATCCACTCTGCTCCCAGAAAGAGCCATGAGCCGGAGGTTTCAGCATCATTAGCTATGGTCGCCTCTGTTCCTTGGAAAATATAGTAGTATGTTTCGCCGACTTCAAGTGTTTGATCTATCAATATATCATAATATCCCGGCAGGTTATCTGCCTTTATCATTACTGTGTCTTCAAACATTTGCCGATAACCCGGTTCAGGGGCGAGCATTCGAAAAATGAACGCTTCGCCATCGCTGCCGCTGGTAATGAAGACGGTGATTTTTTGCAAATGTTCATGCTGGGCAATAAACGATTGCAGTACCATATCTTCATTCGTAACCGGCCCGGCAACATCATTGGATAGACGTGAAACTGTGGTGGTAGTTGTTTCTTTCCATATCGAAAAAGGGAATACCGTAACAATCAGACAGATCCCGATAATGATGATACTACGTTTGATGGCAATACTTTTTTTGATGATTTCTTGCATAAAAGCTCCTGCAAATATTGAGGCTATGTCACTTTCAACTACATTTACTTTCGCCCATGAGTATATCACGACTTCGTTGTTAAGACAAACTCACTTCATCATAAATCTCCGCCAGTTGTGCCAATACCCCCTCGATACCAAATTCCTTTACCCTTTCAAGATTATAGCTTCCCATTTCCTGGCGCAAAGTACTGTCTTCCCCTAATAAGCGTATCGCTTCCCTCAAAGTGGCAATGTTTCCATTTTCACACAAAATCCCACCCTCGCCATCTTTGATTAAATCTACGTTTCCTCTGATTTTCGCACATATAATCGGCAAACCACATGCCATTGCCTCCATTAGAGCTACCGACAGCCCCTCCCGCTTTGATGGGTGGACAAATATGTCCGTTGTTTTCATTATCTCTATCACATCACTTCGCAATCCCAGAAAATGAACCCGCTCAGCTAGGTTTAGTTTGGTACAAAGGGTATCAAGGTAGTCCCGTTCACTTCCCACGCCGCAAATAAGGTAATGAATGTCGTACATCTCAACCAACGCTTTCAGCGTTGCCAGTACCTTTAATACTACCTCATGGTTCTTATTGCGGTTAAGCTCTCCGACTGATAGAAGCAGCAGCGCATCTGTCGGAATCCCCACTTCCGTCCGTTTATCCTTGCGGTCTGTTTTGACCTGCTCTATTGCACTAATATCTATCCCGATACCAGAGATGTATTTCACCCTGTCAGCCATGAAGCGTTTCGCTCTTTTGTAATCCTCGCAACAGATAGTAATCATGACATCAGTATGGCGAGCCATATACCGTTCCACGGGATAATAGAGCAACCAGTTCTTTAACGATCCATCTTTGAAAAAATGAAAACCATGAGCAGTATAAAAAACCCTAGTCCCTCTTTTCCTCGCCCCTCGGCAAGCAAGCCGTGCATACACCGACGCTATTGGCGTATGAGTATGAACAATATCATAGTTTTCATCATTTATCAGTTTTTTTAGCCCTTTATAAGCTTTGATGTTTTTCGCAGAAAAAAGGGAACGTGAAAAGGGTAAATCATGAACAAGGCAGTTTGTATCCAAATAAAACTGATGGGGTGGTCTCGCAAAGTTACATGCCAGTTCAACTTCATTCCCACCATCTAACAACATTTTGATATGTCTGACAAAGAAATCCATTGTCAATGAAATTGTGGTAACATAGAGTATTTTCATTTCCCTTATCCGTTTCCCCTAAATAATCCTAAGGAAATACCATCATCGACAGCTGCTCCCTCGCGCTTAATTACCTTGATGATGGTAGCCCATATGATTTTCACATCCAACCACGGACTTAACGTTTCTACATAGGAGATATCAAAGCGAAACCTCTCCGCCCATGTCGTAGCGTTCCTGCCGTTTATTTGTGCCAACCCGGTCATCCCCGGTCTTACATCATGCCGCCGTCTCTGCTTTTCACTATAAAGGGGCAGATACTCTATCAACAGCGGCCTTGGTCCGACGATACTCATCTCTCCTTTGATAATATTGAGTAATTCCGGCAGCTCATCAAGGCTTGTTGACCTGATAAACCGTCCATATCTGTTTAAGCGTATTTCATCTGCAAGGGGTTTTCCCTTTTCGTCTGTTTCAGATGTCATCGAACGGAATTTGATCATCTTAAAAAGCTTTTCATCCTTACCGGGGCGAATCTGGACAAAGAAAGGATTACCCTTCATCGCAAACACGCCAATAATGGTGAGCAACACCATCAGCGGCAAGAAAACAATCAATGCCGCAAAAGAAAAAACGAAGTCCATTATCCGCTTCACATATCGTTTATACAAACAATCGCCTCACCATATTGATTATCATGTTCATCTCTTCATCTGTCATCTTGATGTCACTTGGCAGACATATTCCTCGTGCAAATATATCATCAGTAATCGGATTTTCTGCTACAGTAACAAAATCTCTGTCGGCAAACACAGGTTGCAGATGAAGAGGTTTCCATATCGGTCGTGCTTCGACATTCACTTTGGCAAGCTCTCCCGCAATATCCGCCGGTGTCACCTTATACCCTGCATCAATCGTCATGCATGACAGCCAAAAAATCGGTTCGCTGTCTTCATGATATGGATTCATTTTTATCGGCAAATCCACAAATGCTTCACGGTATTTTTCATATATCAACTTTTTCTTGGAAATATGTTCATCCAAGTGCCGTAATTGTCCACGCCCTATCCCGGCAACGATGTTTGACATCCGATAGTTATAACCGATTTCCTCATGCTGGTAATACGGAAAAGCTTCTCGGGATTGAGTCGCCCAAAACCGTGCTTTTTCAACTGCCAGAGGGTCATCAGAAAGCAACATTCCCCCCCCTGATGTCGTGATTATTTTGTTGCCATTAAATGACAAAATAGAAACATCGCCAAAAGTTCCCGTCTGCCGCCCTTGAAAAAGCGCACCCATGCTTTCCGCCGCATCTTCAATCAGCGGTACATTGTATTCGCTGCATATCTCTTTAATCTCATCTATCCGCGCGGGAACACCGTATAAATGGACAACTATCACCGCTTTGGGGTGCGGGTGCTTTTGAAATGCGGCTTTGAGTGCCAACGGACACATGTTCCATGTCCCCGGCTCGCTATCTATGAAAACCTGTCTCCCCCCCTCATATGAAACAGGATTGACAGTTGCCGCAAAAGTTAGGTCTGTGCAGAAAACGATATCTCCTTGTGTTACGCCAAACCACTTGACCGCCATATGCAGGGCTGCAGTTCCTGAAACTAATGCTGCTCCATGCCCAACACCAAGATATGCCGCCACTTCTCTTTCAAACTCATCAACGTTTTTCCCCAATGGCGCAACCCAGTTGGTGGCAAACGCTTCTTCTATATACTTCATTTCCTCTCCGTGCATGGTTGGGGAAGAAAGATATATTCTTTTATTCATCCGTTTATCTCCAAGAGATTAGTAGCTACTGCTTTTATGGATTGCTTCACCTGCTGTATTGGGTTCTTCTTAGCTAAGTTTACCATAATTATACTGATAATAGAAGTATAATTGAACTCACAGTACATATGTGTTATGCTTGTGATGTTAACATCCTCATGATGAGTAGCTGGCATGATGTTCATGAGGTTTTGTTTTTGTAACGAAACGAGGTTGGACAAATGTTGGCAGGTTTTCTGCTACTCATCGGCTTTACCATGTTGATAAAAGGTGCGGATGTTTTCGTAAATGCAAGCATCGGTATCGCCAAAAAGTTAAATGTATCACCAGCGATAATCGCCCTTACCATCGTGGCAATGGGAACAAGTGCACCAGAGGGTGTCATCAGTATCACCGCCTCGGCTCAAGGTGTAAGTGCTCTTGCCATTGGAAATGTCGTCGGTTCAAATCTCTTCAATCTGATGTTTGTAATCGGTCTGTGTGCCATGATTAGAGCAATGCCCTTTAAGGCAAAGGAGATATCCAAGGATTTTTGGATGTCAATAATTGCTACCGCTATGCTTCTGGCGCTAATGCTCATCGGCAGAACCTATATCCCCCGTTGGGGGGGAGGACTTTTGCTTCTTTGCTTTTTGATTTACATTGTCAC
The DNA here is from genome assembly GCA_031280955.1 of Lachnospiraceae bacterium. GTDB lineage: Bacteria > Bacillota > Clostridia > Lachnospirales > Lachnospiraceae > UBA935. The sequence goes on along the minus strand of JAITGA010000016.1, from coordinate 122,357 downwards.
CTTGATACGAAAAGCGAAAAAGGATCAAGAAGCAAATGAAGCACCACCTGAGGAAGCGGACAAGCCCCGTCCTTTTCCTCTCATCATCACCTTTGCGCTTCTCGGCTTTGCCCTAATCATCTTCGGCGGGCAACTGACCGTGGATAGTGCCACGAAAATCGCTGTTTCACTAGGAGTAACCGAAAGAATAATCGGGATGACGATCGTGGCAGTCGGCACATCATTACCCGAAATGGTAACATCTCTGGTCGCCTGTAAAAAAGGCGAAAACGAATTTGCCATCGGTAATATCGTTGGCTCTAATATTTTCAATATTATGCTTGTCCTCGGAATCGCAGGGCTGATAACCCCGCTTGAAATTGACAGTGCATATATTTATGATGCGACATTTCTGTTAATCGGCAGTACCGCCGCTCTGATATTCTTCTATACCAACAAACGCCTTGCCCGCCGTGAGGGGTTAATAATAGTTTTGATATATCTGATATATATGTATCTGGTGGTAAGATAATACCCTCACTCTATCATATTTGCTCATTTCTGCGGTAGGTTTGCGGGTCGATGAACTCATCGAGAAAATCCAATCCGAGGAAAAGGGTTTCTGCTGAAAAAGTCACTCCCTTTAGTACCGTTAGTACGGAAATAACCCGCCCGACTTCCAAATTGGGAATGAAGTTCAACATCTCCATCGGAAATAACCGATTCAAAACGATGTGTTCCGGGAAGAGGGTTTGATAGTCAAGGGTGTCACGGGGGTGGGGTTTGATAACAATCTTTGCCGGCCGCCCATTTAATTGACCGTGTCGGTCAATAGCAGCGGTAAATATTCTCTCCCTTGTTTCGATATCGCCTATCTCTTCTGTGAGCAGCAAGACAAACGGCTCTTTGACTTCCCTAAGCTTTGCCTGTAACCCATCTAAATCGGCAACAAATATCTTGAGCAGAGCCTCTTGGTCGGCTGTGCTTAGTTTGTTTACCAGCTCCGCCCGTGGCTGTTCTATGACATTGGGGATGGGATTGGGAACAACGCTGATATCGTTAACCTCCATGTCAAGGCAATACTTTCCGTAGCCATTTTGAATAAAGATGAGATTGAGAGCTGACATCCACGCCTTGAAGCGAAAGAACCTGCGATTGTCAAAGTGGGCGGCATCGAAATTGGACAGGCAATCAAGCCCATCCTCAACCGCATGATAAGGAATACGGGCGTAGTTGAGATAGTAGCCAATCGGATCGGAATCGCAAAAAACATAGATATCCCGATAGTGACGAAAATCAACCGGCAAGTACGGAATTTGCGCTTTTCCCAGTTTTTTGGTAAAAATGATTCGCCTTATCATGTGAAGAAAGATATTACCGCTGTTGACACGGTACTTGGATAGTTCAGGAAAAAACTCCGCTGCTTTTTCATCATAATCAAAGACCTCACGAAAAATCCCCGACTCTTCAAGACGGCTCTTCAAATCACCGAAATCAAGAAATACACGGCTCAAAACTACCGTCGCACCTAGTTCCTTAGAATGTTTTTTCGCAAGAGTATCGCAAGTTGATTCGGGTGCGACTGCACCCTGTTCATGTGAATATACCCCTGTCAGCTCCTTGAGACAGGCAATATATACATGATAAAAGGTATGGCATACATAAATCCGCTCTTTCATCGTCACCCCATCAACTCTTTTGCAATGCGGCTTGCTCCCTGTCCGTCAACGATACTCCGCATTTGTGCAGACATGGAAGTACGGCGGGGAAAATCACCAATGAGAGCAAAGAGATGGGCTTTGATATCCCCGGCAACACTTTTGCTATCTTCACCCTCTTTATCATCTTGCTGTGAGCCGACATATATCACTGCTCCAGCGGCAGACAGTCCCTCAGCGTTGGTTACTTGATTGTCCGCTACCGTAAAACATATCGTTGGCACACCCACGGCACAAAGTTCACAAATAGTCGAACCGGCAGCTGTAATTGCGATATCACATTCTTGCATCAAGCTTGCCATCTCACTTACATTTTCATAAAAAATGATGTTCGCTACTGCCGCAAATTGTGCTCTTAACCTGTCACGATGGGGGTTGACGATTCCGACGACAACATGAAAGCGAATCCCGTCTGCTGTCATCTCTTGGATAAGCTCCAGTAGCTCCCCTGTCATGTTCCCGATATCGCTCCCGCCTGCAGAAATGAAAATATCACGTACTTCCTCACGAACATGGTATTTTACATCACGAAATTGTTCCCGCAAAGGAGTGTACATTGACCCAAGCAAATACTTTGCCGTGCGTCTGTTTTCGTGAGTCTTTCTTGTTGTTTGCAGATGATTAGCCTTTGCCGTATAGTCGATGATGACAGCGGCTGGCATATCATAATTACCGAAGTCATCCAGATAAAAAGTACGGGTATAATCATTAAGCGACGTAATATATCGAGAGGTGGCAAAATATGAATCAAGCAAAAGTGCCTTCGGCTTTTTCTTTAATAAAAAATCAATGAATTTAGGCAGCTCTGCCTCCATATCATTATAGGAACTATCGAGAATCTCGACATGATGACTAATCGTTTCCCGACAAAAACCTGCCATAATCTCCGCCGATATCTCGTCTGCGACAACGAAACAAACCGCTTCTCCGTGAGCATGACACTCGTTGGCTATAGCGATTGAGCGCACCATATGTCCGGTGGCAATATCCGAGTTGGCATCAGTACGAAAAATTATCATTTTTGCTCTCTATACATCTCTGCCTGTAACGGCGTTCCCCGAGAAATAGCTCGTGTTGCTACTTTTCCCATGACTTCATCGTAGTAACACGGCGGCAGACCGGCGGCAGGGCGGATAGAGCGGATGTTATCCGCCGTAAGTCTTTCCCCCGTCGCTATATCACGGACGGCGAAAAGTGAACGCCCCCCCTCACGCTCTTTTATTTGCGTGGCAGTCAACGTATATTTCCTGCTGCCAAGTGCCACTTCCAAATCACGAATTTGCCTGACCATGTCCGCCAGTTCCTCCGGTTCAAGCGAAAATGCCGCATCAGGACCGCCATCGCTGCGCCGCAATGTCAAATGCTTTTCTATCATCACCGCACCAAGGGCTACCGCACCGAGGGCTGTCGTCCCGCCGAGAGTGTGATCAGACAGACCCGTCAAGCAATCATAGTCTGCTGCCATTATGGGAATGTTCCGCAAATGGGCATCGGCAAATGATGTTGGATATGAAGAAACACATTTGAGCAAAACCACATCTTCATTGCCTACGTCACGACAGGCCAAAAGGGCTCTATTGATATCGTCAGGGTAAGCTATTCCAGTGGCAATGATGAGCGGCTTCCCCTGTGAAGCTGCTTTCTTTATCAACGGTATATCGGCAATTTCATATGAGGCAATCTTGTATGCCGGCATATCCATTTCTGCCATGAAATCAACGGCAGTAAAGTCAAAAGGAGTCGAAAAACATATCAACCCGCACTTTTTCGCCGCCTCCATGAGTCTTGGCTGCCAATCCCATGGTGTGTACGCTGTCTGATACAAGGCATGAAGCGTCATCCCATCCCAAAGAGTTCCGCGATTTAGTTGAAAATATTCATTATCACAATCAAGGGTAATCGTATCCGGGGTATAGGTTTGCAGCTTCACGGCATCCGCACCCGCCTCTTTGGCAGCATGGATGATTTCTATCGCCCTGCCTATGTCACCGTTATGATTCCCTGACATCTCAGCAATGATGAAGACCGGAGAATCATTGCTGATTTCCCGCCCGGCAATGTTGATTACCTTGTTCATCTGTTCCTCCATTTGAGTTCTGCCAACCACCAATCCTCATCAGTATCGATATCTTGTGTTTCCATCTCTGATAGAATCAAAGGGTGTAGTTTTTCGACCATCAATGTTCCCGCAGCAAAAAACGCATCTGTCCGACAAGCATAAAACTGACCGCTATCCCGATAAATCGTTTCCAAATCCTGAGAGCGGGCATCTTGATAAACGGGATATTGACGGCAAGCCATCCCCGCCTTGATAACGATGCCACGTTGCGGCGGACTGGGGAAAGCAACAATCGGGATGACCCCATCACATTCTCGTTTGGCAAGCATCTTCATTGCTGTTTGCAATCTCTTTGCATCAAGCAGCGGACTGGTCGGATAAATACAGCAAAACTGTTCATACTCCTCACCACGTTGTCGGTACTCCATCAGGACTTCCCGCAAAACATCATCAGTCGTCACCATGTCCCCCGCCGTCGCCATTGAGCGCATGAAAGGAATCTCTGCCCCATATTCACGGGCAATTGCCGCTATTTCTTCATCTTCAGTTGAAACCATCACCGTATCGAAACAGCCCGACTCGATTGCCGCTCTAATCGGATAAGCAATAATCGGCTGTCCGCAAAACAGCTTGATATTCTTGCGCGGGATACGCTTACTGCCACCTCTGGCAGTAATAATGGCAACAGCACCTTTTTTTAACTCCATAATCAGCCTCTGCATTAAAGATAACTTCACTAGTCAAGTTCAAACAATATAGTGATAACCTGTTCTCCTAAATCCTTATTTCATGAATGATACTGCTTCTTTCTATCGCTTTTCCCTCAGTTTGCGATAACCCCATAATATCTTGAAGTATACCATAAAGCAAAGCGATGAGGTAAGCTGGATGTTGATTAGTTTTTTGTTTTCCGCATTTTGGCGTTCGTTATAATAGGGATTGTTTGTAAACCGGGGAAAATATACACGCATTTCCCGTCCCAGTTCCTTTACAAAACGAAGTCGGGGGCGTTTTACCCGCATATAAGTAAAAAGTGTATTGATGTAAAAAAGCTCGGTAAACCGATACTCCAGCTCCTTCAGATATTCGTCATAATAACCATACTCCCGGGCTTCATCAATTAAAATCCGCGCCGCTGTCAATCGGTCACGACAACGGGCTTCGGTGAAGATATGAGTGGTGGAAACAGGGTGTTGATAATAATAATAGAGCGGCTCCGGCAGATATGCAAAACACTTCGCACGAAGCATCCATGATACGCCGATGGCATTGTCCTCATATGATATCTTCTCGGGAAAACGATTGGGATAGTCGTATATGATATGACGGCGATATATTTTCATCGCCAGTGAACCGCCATCAAGTATCAAGGAGCGATACTTCGCTTGATCAAGCACTCCCGCTTGCTCGATACGATTGGATGCGGCTATCCGTCCTGTCTCCATCGTATGGCACTCAACAAAACTATAGTCACAGCCTGCCATATCTGCACCAATTTGGTCGGCTTCATATAGTAATCGTTCATAATAATCAGGCGTAACCCAATCATCGGCGTCTATAAAACTTATCCATTCACCTTTGGCGACTGCCAATCCTATATTCTTTGCCCCGCCTTGACGCTTGTTGACTGATGAGTAAATTGCGGTAATCTTTTTCGGATAACGCTCGCAATAATCCGCAATCACCTCAGGGGTCATACCATCAGTAGAACAATCGTCAACGGCAATGATTTCGTAGTCTTCGATGGTTTGATTGAGCAAAGAATCAAGGCAATATGCCAGTTTGCCATCGGTAGCCATGTTGTAGATTGGTACGATGATGGATAGGGTCATGAATGATACCTTACAATCTTTTCAACTGCGTGAATTACATCTTCTGTATCTTCGTCACTCATCCCATAATGAAGCGGCAAAGTGACAAGCTCTGTGAAAACCCGCTCTACATTCGGACACAAACCATACTGATATCCCAAATTCTGATAGTAGGGATGATGATATACCGGGATGTAATGGAGATTGCAAATAATGTTTTCTACTGCCATTGCCCTGATGAACTCATCACGTCCTATTCGTAGTGCCTCACTATCAATGCGAATCACAAATAAATGGCTCGTCGTTTCCGATTCGGCGATTTCCTCTTGCATCGTGATTCCGGATATCGCTCGAAACGCCTCACGATAGCGGGTAATTATTTCTTTGCGGCGGTTGCTGAACATCTCCAGCTTGTCCAGTTGACTGGAAAGCAAAACAGCTTGAATATCAGTCAAGCGGTAATTATACCCCAGGACTATCTGCTCGTAATACCATGACTCTGTTGACGGCTTCTCAAACAGCTCTGCCTTTCTGGTAATCCCATGTTCACGGAACAAGCGTAAGCGGCGATAATAGTCCTCGTCATTCGTAAGTACCGCACCCCCCTCACCACAAGTAACGCTTTTGACCGGATGAAAACTAAAAGTCGTCATGTCGGCAATTGAACCTACGGCTTTCCCTTTATATTTCGTGCCGATAGAATGAGCGGCATCGCTAATCAGGATTAGTCCGTGTTGTTGGCAAATAGACACCAGTTCATCCATCGCCGCCGATTGACCGGCGTAGTCAACGGCAATCACTGCTTTCGTCTTCGTGGTTATCGCCGCTCGCACCGCCTCTGGGTCAATCGCCAGTGTTCCCATGTCAATATCGGCAAATATCGGAGTTGCTCCGCAATATAAGGCGCAATTCGCTGAAGCGGCAAAGGTTAAAGGGGAAGTGATGACTTCATCGCCTATCTCCACTCCTGCTGCTAGGCAAGCAATGTGCAGAGCCGCCGTACCATTGGCGCATGAGATGGCATACTTCGCTCCCGTCATATGACAAAGCTTGTCTTCAAGGGCGGCGATTTGCGGCCCGCATGTCAGCCAATCACTTCGCAAAACTGTTGTAACCGCCTCGATATCAGCTTCATCAATATACTGCCGTCCGTAATATAGTTTTTTTTCTCGAATCGGTATCCCGCCGTATATCGCCGGTTTTTCCATTTTGATGCCCTCTTTATCGTTAGAAGCTGCTATTAAACCCAGAATGACGATTAAACCCCGCTAGGTACTGTGGCAAGAATCAACCGCATTTCCCCGCTCAATCTAATCTCACCGCCGTTACCGGATGTGCTGTATCCGTTCGGCAAAAGGATATGATCATCTACCCTAAGTGACTGTTCGCCGATATATCCTTCCCCCTCGATGACACATATTATCAAAAACGGAAAATCCTGAGTGAGTGAAAAAGTCCCCTTGACATCGAGGGTGCTAATCACATAATAGTCACAACGCTCTAGCTCACGCACTTCATTTTCCTCTGAGGAAGTGGCAGGAATGACACTGTCTGCGGCAGATGGAGCAGGACATTTGATTACATCAAGAGCTTGGCGGACATGAAGCGGACGAGGCAAACCATCGGTCGTCCTGTTATAATCATAAAGACGATAGGTAATATCGCTCGATTGTTGAATCTCAAGAAGACGAATCCCACCCTTGATAGCATGAACAGTGCCGGGATTCATTTGGATAAAATCACCATTTTTGATCGGTATCTCGCACAAAAGCTCATCATAACGATTATTCGCTATCAATGTCTCCAGCTCGTCACGGTTTTTGGCATTATGTCCAAACACCAATCTCGATTCATCTTCACAATCAAGGATATACCAACATTCGGTTTTGCCTAGAGAGCCGTTTTCATGGATGGCGGCGTAATCATCATCAGGATGAACCTGAATGCTCAAATCCTCACGAGTAGCGATGATTTTCACCAGAAGCGGGAAACGGTCGCCTACAGCTGCCGCACCGAACAACTCCGGATGCTTAATCCAAAGTTGCGACAGCGTAAGTCCCTTGAAACGTCCCTCTTTGACCGTCACATCACCGTGGTCATGAGCGGAAATCGTCCAATACTCATCACCCCAGATCAAGTTCTTGATTTCGGGTTCGAAGAAGACTATATCTTCTAAGATTATTTCTTCGGTCGCTGGCTTCGGGATGTTCATGGGCAATTATACGCTTCACTTTCACGGTGTATACTTAATTAAGGTCGTGTATATTTTCTGTAACTAAACGCTCCCGCATTCTTTAAGATAAGCAAGGTTTCGTTCTATCATCTGACACCGTGTCATAACACATTCCACCGAACGCAAAGGGTCGGCGGGAGTGTTTATCGTGTAGTCAAGCAGGCGGTCAATCGTCGTCGTGGCAACATGAAGGCGGGTATCACTGGCGGCATAATAGAGGAACACGTCTCCATTCGCACGAGCAATCGCTCCATTGGAAAAGACTACATTGCTGACATCGCCCACACGCTCACGCCCTAGGGGAGCGAGTAAAAAGCCTGACGGTTCAGCAATTACCTTCGCCGGATTATCAAGGTCAGTCAAAAAGGCGTAAAGGACATACCTAAGTCCCGCCGCTGTGTTGCGGACACCGTGGGCAATGTGGAGCCAACCCGCTGTTGTCTTGATTGGTGCTGCACCGGCACCGTTTTTTGCTTCGGTGATAGTGTGGTAACGACGGGCACTTGTGATTTTTTCTTCATCAATAACAGCTCTTTCGATATCATCGCACAACCCAAAACCAATGCCCCCACCCGACCCGGTTTCGATGAAATCATCCATCGGACGAGTATAGAAAGCATATTTCCCCTCAACAAACTCCGGATGCAAGACGACATTTCGTTGCTGTGGCGAACGAAGCGTCTTTAGGTTCGGCAGACGTTCCCACTCCTTCAAATCACGGGTACGGACGATTCCGGCAGCGGCAACCGCCGCCGAAAGGTCATTGCTCGCAGTATCTTTACTCTCTGAACAAAAAACCCCGTATATATGTCCATCCTCATGATGGGTCAGACGCATATCATAGACATTGACTTCCTCCGGACAAGTATCCGGCAGTCTGACCGGATAATCCCAAAACCTAAAGCCGTCAATCCCGCTGTCGCTTTCCGCCACGGCAAAAAATGATTTGCGGTCATGTCCCTCCACACGGGCAACCAGATGAAACTTGCCCCCAATCTCAATTGCTCCCGAGTTCATCACCACCCCTACCCCCAGACGTTCCATGAAATGAGGGTTCGTGCAGGGATTGAGGTCATACTTCCACGTCAAAGGGATATGGTCACGGGTCAATACCGGGTCACGATATCGGGAAAAGATACCGTTGTAGAAATCCGTCTTTTCATTCTTGCGGGCAAGCAGGGTATCAAGCCGTGCCTGTTCAATATAGTAATTCGGATGAAACATATGACTCCCTCCACTTACACTTCCATCTTGATGATTTCAAAACACATCCTGCCGTTGTGATAAGGGCATTTCCACGGGTCAGCCATCGGGAGGCTTGTATCAGGGTAGCCATCCTTGTCCACCTCGCTGAACCACTCCGAATCAGGGCGGGAATCAATCATATATTCCTTGATAAACTCCCAAATCTGTACTGCTGCTTCCAGATATTCCTCTCGCTTTGGCTCGCGTTTGTAAGCATGGTAAAAACCCGTCACCGCTTCCGCTTGCACCCACCACACCCGACTCTCATTTACTTCCGCTCGCTCGCTTTCATATGCAAGTGAGTGACCGTTGTAAGCTACCTTATATATCTCATCGGTCAAATTGGCAGTGATTGGTGTCATGCGGATAAAGTAAGAACGATTCCCCATGACCTCGACTGCCCTGTCGATGAGCCACGCCGCCTCAATGTCATGTCCATATGAATGTAAGTCAATAATTGAGTTCATCTCATTATCAAAGAAAACCTCCTGCCGCCGCAGCTCCGGATTATATATCTTTTCAGCAACCGTACTGAGCATTAGCTCCAACTTGAACTGGATTTCCTTGCGTTTCCTTGCGTCAATCGCCGTTGCCACCCGATAAAGTTCGGTGTAAGCCTCGATTAGATGAAGCAGGGTATTCATCGTCCGATTGGCGATAATGCTGTTTTCTGACAACTTTTCATTGCTTATTTCCAGAAACTGCTCATCAAACGCCTCTTTGTAGCCAATGTTATCCACACATTTCGTTTCGATAAGGGTAAAGAGTTCCAGAGCCAACTGGAGTGCTTCTTCATCACCTGCTGCCTCATAGTAAGAAGCAAGAGCATAAATCGCAAACGCTTGATTGTAGGTATGCTTGGTGGTGTCATCAGGCACACCGTTGGCAAGGGTAGACCAAAACAATCCCCCATATTTGTTATCGAGAAAATTCTCACGCATGAAGTTATAAGCATGGGTGGCGTGTTCGAGTAAAGCTTCATCTACCTCTATTTCCATGTCCAAATTATTGTACGTCGCCAGGCTCTTGTTGAGGGTATAGGCATTGGCAAAAAACCAGAGAATACGACTATTAAGGATACAGCCCTTTCCCGCCTTTTCATCGACTTTCAAATCATACCCCACATAGCCCAGATAACCACCATTTAGTTCATCACGCAAGCCTTTCCAAAAAGGAATGATTACGTCGGTAAGGTGATTTAACATTTCTTTTTTTATCATAATTATACCCCCATGCAGGATTTATAAGGAATGAAATACTCATCCTTTCCCATCAATATCATCAACAGCTCATTATCCGGCGATATGTGCAAGCCGTTCTTTAATCGGTAAATGTTGGGTACAAAGACCCTCGCAATGACCACAGCCGGTACATTCTCCTGCTTCATCGGCAGTCACATCCCAGTGCCATGCCAAGCGATTTTGAAAGCTATCACCCAAGAGCACCATATTATAAGCATCCATAAACTTGGGTATTTGGATACCAACAGGACATGAATCACAATAACCACAGCCCGTACACATATCATTGATACTCTCGCCTGTGCTTGGTTGTTCATCGCAAATCACCGCCGCTGGTTTTTCCACCAAATCACGGACAGCGATAATGCCATCATCGACTTGGGCTTTCGTTGTAAATCCTGCCAGAGTGACCGAAATTTCCCGATGTGAAGCAACGAAACGAAGTGCCGCTTGCGGAACAGTCAGCTCACTTCCTGCGCTCAAGTAAGCAAAACGGTCAGCATTACGGGCAATTAAACCGCCGCCCAGCGGATTCATGACGACAATACCCATCCCCTTTTCGTATGCAGCAGCGATTCCCGACTGACGGAAGCGATAATTGAGGGCATTGTAGCCGATAAGCATCCCCCGGAAGTTATGAGCGTTAATTACCGTCTCCAGTTGCTCCCCGGGCATGTGTGAAGAAAAAACGATGTTGCGAATCAAGCCCTCTTTCATTGCTTCTTCATAAAAAGCATAAGTCTGTTCATAAAGCTTGCCAAACTCATCCAGATTCTTGATGCACCACAAATGATAAAAGTCGATATAATCAGTCCCCAGCCGTGTTAATGATGTCTCCAAGCGACGGCGGAAATTGTCCTTGGTCGGTTTGCCATCACCCAACAAAGTCCCGAAGTTGGCTTTGGTGGAAACGAAAAAGCTCTCCCGTGGTAATTGCTTCAAAGCGATACCGGTAATGGCTTCGCTTTTATCCATGCAATAATGCGGGGCAGTATCAAAATAATTGATACCCTGCTGATGTGCATATAGAGCTACTTCTGCACATTTTTCATAGTTTCCGGCACGTACATCACTATCATCATAGCGCATTGCCCCGAAACCGATTGCCGATACTTTCATGTCAGTATTACCGTAGTTTTTGTAAATCATGGAAATCCTCCTCTAGGAAATGTGTTCGGCTCTATCATACTGTATTTGTCGGAAAAAGACAATGAAATTATTGGCTTCACCATGCCGCTTCACTACTTCACCGGGCTTTAACGGTTTTTCTACGATTATTTGTCAGACACCATTATTTGTCTATGTTATCTATGTTATCTATGTTATCTATCTATACATCAAATATTCTAAACCACTAGATATGAAAACGTTAAGTTATTAACTATATACTGGTAATGGAGGAATACAATGAGGAGTGTAAGTTTAATTTTGGGTCTTAATCATTATTTACTGCATTCATATACATTTTTATAAGTTCACGCGTTTTTTGCGATTGATGAAAACAAGTATGCCTTCGATTATTCCAATCTAATCTTTTGTTTATAAGATTATGCTACAAAGTGTGTAAGAAGCAGTTATGACTCAGGGTTTCTGGCACGGATTGAAATGATTAAGCTGTGTATGGCAAAATAAAGCGTTGATATGTTTTCTGCTCAAGCGTCACGTCCTGAAAAACGTATAAACATGATACTCGATAATATAACATCTTTCTTTGAGTAGGTCAAAGAGTTTTCGTAAAACGCAAAACGCACACTCTAAACACACTCTCTTTTCCGACATCGAGCGTATACGTTATACTTGTTAGCTTAGTATGGAAACATTGATTAAGGAGACGCCAACAGGCTACTTAGAGGTAGAACGCACAGGCGTTCTACCTCTGGGGGCTTGGGGTTTATCAACCAGCAAGTTCAAGTGAGGTGGGAATATTTATGATATGCACGCATCACCTCTTGCTTGCGACTATATCGGTATATTATGCAGTTGGCGTAAATACGCTATAGGCGTACTCCTTCAGACGAAGCGGTTTGCTGTTCGGCTACGATTTCATCAAGCTCATCAAGAACTCCTTCGTCCCCGGTAAGATGGAACGGCTCATATCCGATTTCGAGAAAATGCAGGATACGATACTGCTTATCCCTCTCAACAAATTGCAAAGGCGTCAGATTGTGCCGCCGCATATATTTTCGCGCAATGCCTACTTGAAAATAGGCGACATCATTAAATTTCCTCATTTCCATTTCTACACCTCCATCCAGCTTTCCCAATCGCCGGATAATTCCGCGTTCAGCATATCTTCAACATAAGGAGCTGCTTCAAGATAAAGATATGATTTCGGGTTAGTCAGTAGTTCGTAAGTTTTAGTTGTCATGAACATACGCATGGCATCGGTCACAGAGATTTTCTGTTTTTCGGCATAGGCATCGGCGACCTGTGCCGCTATGGATTCTATGCAAACTTCTACAACATTATTATTAACATCACTCATCGGATTATCCTCCTCTCGGTTAAGCGGAGCAAGTCGGCGGCGCACTGTGTTCCAATGAAAAACTGCCACGGTAAATTGTCCGGTTCGATAAGCGCAATCAGCGCGTCGATGGCTCTGTCCGACATAACTTGCCCTTTGGTCAGCGGCACAACAGTTTGGATTGCCGCGCGCGTATTATCGTTCGCTGTCGGACCTATCACAATATCATATTCGTGTTCTTGGACTTTGCTTTTACTTTCGCGGTTGAGAACTATAAATCGCATCCATTCTCTGTCAGCGGTCGCAAATTCTTTTACGTTAAGCGCTGCCAAATTTTCAAGGTCGAATTCATATGCGTACAGCAAAGGCGTGACGCTCTTTTTTATTCCCCGCAGCGCGAAGCGTTCTTCTTCGATAAACTTATTACGAACCGCAAGCCGCTCGGCATGACTAATATCGCGCGAAGTATAAAACCCTCGCCCGAAATCTTTATTTCCTTTTCCTTTGGTCACGTCGATTTTGTCGAACTCGTAAATCGTTCCGTGATATAGTGTGATGATGTTCGCCATTATAAATTCCTCCCCGCCAATTTAGTGGCTACGATTTTTCCATAGGCTTCGCAGATAACCGAAACGATTTTTATTACATCCTCTTTTGTATTATATCGTCCGTAAGATATTCGTATTGACGATTTTGCTTGTTGTTCGGTCAGCCCCAAAGAAAGAAGAACGTGCGACGGTTCATCTTTGCCGGAATAGCAAGCGGAACCTGTGGAAACGCATATACCTTTCAAGTCCAGCAGGTGCATCATTGCTTCGCCGGAAGCATCGGGGAAAGTAACGCTTAAAATGCCGGGTAGTCGTTCGGCAGTCTCTCCATTGAACATTATGCCGGGAATACCAATTTGAAGTTCCGCCATGGTTGTTCCAACAAGCGCGTTCTTTTTTTTTCCTTCGTCGGTCATTATCGCAACGCTTTCTTCGAGTGCGGCGCCCAAGGCAACGATACCCGCTATATTTTCTGTCCCCGCTCTTTTATCGTGTTCCTGCTTCCCGCCGTATATCATATTAGGCAGAGCCAAGTCCGATTTAATGTAAACAAATCCTGTACCTTTCGCTCCGCTGAATTTATGTGCTGAAGCCGTTAAAAAATCTACTTGCAAATCAGTAACATTCACAGGGATATGTCCGACTGCCTGCACCGCATCCGTGTGAAAAAGGACGCCTCGCTCCCTCAAAAGTTTCCCGATTTCAGCTATCGGTTGGATTATGCCGATTTCATTATTGCTACGGCAAAAGTTTTATAGGTGTCGCGCTCCATTTTGATGATGTACTCAGAAATCCTATCAAGACACGCAACGGAAGCTTGTGGTGAAAACTTTTTGGCATTTCCGTTTATTAGCCATTCAAGAAAAGAAGCTCGCATATTTTTGAAAGCCGAAGAATTGGAATCATCAGTAGAAGCAGGATTCGCACAGTTATTAATGATTTTGGTTGCCATTCTTCGACCTCCTCTCTGTCATCGTTATCCTTAATTTAATGTCTTGCTTTGTTTCATGCCTTCTCATCTGAACTCTTGTTAACGTCCGCACTTTTTCCGCTGCTGACCCATTCGTCGATTTCCGAAATCTTAAATCGTCATTGCTTACCTGTTTTGTGCGAGGAATTTCACCTTTTCTAATCCAAATACTGACGATGTCTTTATAGACTTGAATGTGTTCGGCAATTTCCTCGATGTTCGACCCTTTTCGTTCCCTGTAACCATATAGGTCTACCGCTTTTCTCAGTCAATAACAGACAGATTTATTCAGTTAATCATTATACTGCAAATACTTGGATTTTTCAAGCTTTCCCAATCTTTATTTTCCCAATTTGCCATTACAACGCTTCACCATGGCAGGGTATGCCATTTGAGCAATTGGGAAAAATTGGGAAAAATTACTTGTTTTCATTGTAAAAAACGCCTGATTCGGTTAGTATGGATATAGTCGCCTGCGGAATGTGCAAAAAACATCAAAGAGGCGGCAAATGCAACAATACAAGTAGAAGAAAGAGGAAGATGAAATGAGCAAAAACCCTATCGTAACCATGACCATGAAAGACGGCAGTGTCGTAAAAGCAGAGTTATATCCGCAGTTAGCACCGATTACCGTCGCCAATTTTATCGAGTTGATTGAACAAGGATTCTATGATGGCTTGATTTTTCACCGCGTAATCCGTGGATTCATGATTCAAGGCGGCGACCCGAAAGGTTCGGGTACCGGCGGACCCGGTTATTCCATCAAAGGAGAATTTGCAAAAAATGGTGTCCCCAATGATTTGAAGCACACCGCCGGGGTTCTTTCGATGGCACGGACTGCCGACCCTGACTCTGCCGGTTCACAGTTTTTCATCATCCATCAGGATTCCGCACACCTTGACGGTTCATATGCCGGCTTTGGCAAAGTGATAGAGGGGATGGAAGTTGTAAACAACATCGCTGAAACCAAGGTTGACTATCAAGATCGGCCGATTGAACCCCAGATGATAGATACCGTAACTGTCGAAAAGTAAAGCGATAACTATGACTGCGACAGACTTAATTGGTGGAGCAATATGAATCCTAAGACCTTGGAAAAACTCGAATATACCAAGATTATAGCGATGTTGATTGAGGTGGCTGATTCAATACCAGGTAAAGCCGCTTGCCAAGGGCTGATGCCGCTTTTTTGCATTAACACTATCAAAAAAGCGCAAGAAGAAACCCGTGATGCCCTGTCACGGCTTCTCAAAAACGGGTCTGTTTCTTTCGGTGGCAATCACGAAATAGGAGCTTCACTTCGTTCCTTGGAAATAGAACAAGCGATATCAACGCAGGAGTTATTACATATCGCCGCCTTACTCGAAACCACCAAACAGGTCAAGCAATATAGTGAGGCGGAAGACTCACTTGTTCATTTGTTCGATGCTTTAGAACCTTTAACCCACATCGCTGTTGAGATTCGACGAGCAATTATCGCCGAAGACATCATTGCTGATGATGCCAGTCCCGGACTACGGCAAGTACGCCGTAGCATGGCGCAGACAGGCGCGAAAATCCACTCCCTGTTGACCGGCATGGTCAACGGGGCGGCACGTACTTACCTCCAGGATGCCGTTATTACCATGCGTGATAACCGTTATTGTATCCCGGTGAAAAGTGAGTTCAAGAACCAAGTGCCGGGCATGATTCATGACAAATCCTCCTCCGGCTCGACGTTTTTTATTGAACCGGCAGCAGTCGTCAACCTGAACAATCAATTACGAGAGCATGAGCTACGGGAGAAAGAAGAGATTGCCCTTATTCTCATGAAACTAAGTTCTCTAGCGGGAGAAAGTGTGGAAATCATCGCCAAAAACCATGAGCTGCTAACAGAGCTTGATTTCATCTTTGCCAAGGGAAAACTGGCGCTTTCACAAAATGCAACCATGCCGCTGATGAATGAGGAGCGGTATCTTTCTATCCGCAAAGGACGGCATCCGCTGATAAATGCGGAGAACGTTGTTGCTATTGATATCCGTCTGGGGCGCGATTTTGACCAACTGGTAGTAACCGGCCCTAATACCGGCGGCAAAACTGTTTCCCTGAAGACGGTCGGTTTATTTACTTTGATGGGACAAGCGGGACTACATATTCCTGCCGCTGATCGCTCGAAGTTGGCAGTATTCCGAAATGTGTTTGCCGACATCGGCGATGAGCAGAGTATTGAACAGAGTTTATCCACTTTTTCCTCCCATATGACGGCAATTGTTGATATCCTGACCCATGCTGACCATGATTCATTATGCCTCTTTGATGAACTAGGGGCAGGTACTGACCCGACTGAGGGAGCGGCTTTGGCGATAGCGATTCTGCGCTATCTCCATCAGAACCAAATCATGGCAATGGCAACTACTCATTACAGCGAGCTAAAGCTCTTTGCCATCGCCACCGACGGCGTGGAAAACGCCAGTTGCGAGTTTGATTTGACAACGCTTCGCCCCACTTATCGGCTGTTAATCGGTATCCCCGGCAAAAGTAACGCTTTTGCGATTTCCACACGACTGGGTTTACCCGATTTCATCATCAATGATGCCCGTGAACAGATTCACAGCGATGCTATCAGCTTCGAGGATGTAATCGGCGACATTGAGCAAAGTCGGGTAAAAATAGAAAGAGAACAGACAGAAATTGCCGCCTCCAGACTGGAAATCAAGACTCTTGAAGAAAGACTGCGTGACAAGAACGAAAAAATCGATAAAATGAGAGCACACACCCTACGGGAAGCCGAGGAAGAAGCACGACAGATTCTGGAAGACGCCAAGGAGTTTGCCGATCAAGCGATTCGGACTTTGCAAAAGAGCGGTGATATTACTCATATACGAGAAATGGAGCAAATCCGTGACGGTTTGCGTGAGCAAATCAAAAACAAGCAAAGCAAACTGCGTTTGCGGGTCGAAACTAATGAAATCGGTTATGACAAAAACCGTGAACCAACCATCGGCGACCAAGTGAAAATCCTATCCATGGGTTTGACCGGAACTGTAAACACCCTCCCTTGCCACAAGGGAAACCTCTTCGTCCAGTGCGGAGTTTTGCGTACCAATGTCCACAAGAGCGATGTGGTACTGCTGGCAAAAAACGAAATTAAACAAAATGAAAAAACTGAGAGTATCCGCAAAGAAAAACATGGTAAGATTGATTTGGCGAGTGCGGGTGATATCTCGTATGAGCTTCATTTGCGAGGACAGACTGTAGATGAGGCGATTGCTGAGCTTGACAAGTATCTTGATAGTGCTTATTTGTCGCAAATGCCTAGTGCACGGATAGTCCACGGCAAGGGGACGGGAACGCTCCGCCAGGCTGTACACCGACATCTGCGACGGTTGAATTATGTGCGTTCCTTCCGGCTTGGCGAGTATGGCGAAGGCGATACCGGGGTGACGGTGGTAGAGTTTAAGCGGTAGAGATATGTTTTATCAGATTTATGTATTAGCAAATGATGGGGGAAAAGATGGTAAATAAACAAAAAATCTTGATAGTCGATGATGACGAAAACATTGCCGAGTTGATTTCGCTTTATTTGACCAAGGAGTGTTTCGAAACCATGAGTGTCCATGATGGCGAATCAGCAATTACTGCCCATGCCACGTTCGAGCCGAACTTGATTTTGCTTGATTTGATGTTGCCGGGCATAGACGGTTATCAGGTTTGCCGTGAGGTACGTGCCAAATCATCGACACCAATCATCATGCTCTCTGCCAAGGGTGAAGTCTTTGACAAAGTCTTGGGGCTGGAACTGGGTGCTGATGATTATATGGAAAAACCGTTCGATACCAAGGAGTTGGTTGCACGGACAAAAGCCGTTTTGCGCCGCTTTAAGCCTGCTTCTACCCCATCGGAAAACACCGAGCAAAAGGTGGTGGAGTACCCCCATCTCATAGTCAACCAAACCAACTACTCCGTTCTATATATGGGGAAAAGTCTGGAAATGCCGCCTAAAGAACTGGAACTTCTCTACTTCCTTTGTGCAAACCCTAACCGTGTTTTTACCCGGGAACAACTGCTCAGTCAAATCTGGGGTTATGATTATGTTGGCGATACCCGTACTGTTGATGTACATATCAAGAGATTGCGGGAAAAGCTTGATGATGTTGGCAAACCGTGGACTATCGCAACGATATGGGGTGTCGGTTACAAGTTTGAGGTGCTTTGACAAATGCGTAAAACTCTCTATCCCAAGTTCATTCTCGCATACATAATCTTTGCTTTCTTTGGCTTCGTCATCATTTCCACTTTCGTTGCCACGATGACACAGGAACACCTGCGACGGGAAAAAGCCGATGCCCTTTACCGGGAAGCGATATTGATCGCCAATACCTATGCCGCAGATCTTTATAACAATGAGACCTCGCTTGATACCGTCAAAAAACAGATTGATGCCCTCGATGCCTTTTTTGCCGCTGCCATCTGGATTATCAATCCCTCCGGTCTCATGATTCTTGATTCAAGAGCTCCGCTTGACCTCGAAAGTGAAACTATTGTCGCCGGATTCGACCCGATGGTGATGGCGGATTCATATTATATTATAGGTAGCTTCTTTGATTCTTTTGACTCCCCGCACATCAGCGTTTTAGCTCCGATAGTTTCCAATTTCCGAATTTATGGTTATGTCGCCATCCACTATCCGATGAGCAGTATTGCCCATTCCGTTGAGACTTTGCTTAATATTTCATACCTTACTTTGATTATTTTGCTTTTGCTCTCCTTGATTATCCTCATCTTTTTTACGGCGATGGTTTATTTGCCGCTCCGCAAAATCACTTATGCTACTGAGCAATACGCCCACGGCAACATGCACTATGAACTACATATCGACAGCGAAGATGAAATCGGCTATCTTGCCGCCTCGCTTTCTTATATGGCTAGTGAAATCGCCCGTGCCGGTGATGACCAAAAGAAATTCGTTGCCAATGTTTCTCATGACTTTCGTTCGCCGCTCACATCTATCAGGGGTTATCTAGAGGCGATGCAAGACGGCACGATTCCCCCCGATCTTCACGGACGTTATATTGATATCCTGACCAACGAAACTGATCGCTTAATCAAGCTAACCAACAGTCTTTTGACCCTCAATAATTTGAACATGAAAGGAATGTTTTTGGACAAAGAGGTTTTTGACATCAATCAAGCCATCCGTGATACTGCGGTGTCATTTGAAGGTACCTGCCGCAAAAAGAAAATCACCATCGTGTTGATTCTGACTGATGGTGTCGTTGTCAAGGCAGACAAAGACAAGATAGAGCAAGTGCTTTACAATCTTTTGGATAATGCTATCAAGTTCAGTCACCGTGATTCACAAATCGCCATCGAGACAACCGAAAGGCATAGTAAGGTTTTCATTTCTGTAAAAGATAACGGCGTTGGCATCCCCAAAAGTGAACAAAAACTCGTGTTTGACCGTTTCTTCAAGTCGGACTCATCACGGGGACGTGACCGCCGCGGGACGGGATTGGGTTTGGCTATCGTCAAGGAAATCATCAACTCCCATAATGAACATATAAATGTCATCAGCACCGAGGGTGAGGGAACTGAGTTTGTCTTTTCGCTTGCGTTGGGAGAGGATGGAGAGGAATGAGGGGTTTTCTCCTCAAAAACTCAGCAAATGGCGGGGGTCTTTTCGTAATAATTCTGCTGCCATTGCCCGTAAGGGTTTCGCTTTCATCAAGCGGGTGGGAGCAGCGGCGAGATTGCCAAAGCTAAGAACACCTTCCACGAAAGCAGGAGTCTCCAGTTTCACGAATGTCTCTGAGCCAAGTGGGGCGCAGTGGCGGTACTGCGGGGTATAAATTCGCATCCCATCATAATTTACTATGTATAACTCTGTCTTTTCCTTTGAAATTGAACCCTCTGCACCATCCCATTCTTCGATACCGTGAACATAGGTGTTGCGAGAGAAATTGATTCCTATCAAAAGGATTTGTGCATCTTTCTCCCAGAGCTTATAATGAACGCCGCCTTTGCCACAGGGAGTGGTGATGTTTTCCTCGCCGGCGATTAACTCTTCCGCTCCTTTTCCCAATACTGCCACTGAATGTGTTGGATGGAGACTGCGGATTACGCCGGGGCGGGTACGGAACAGTTCCGGCACAATTCCGACACATGACGGGGTGTAAAGTACATCCATGACGGGGTTGTCATAGCCGACGCTCGACCATGTATGGCTAGGTAGTACCAGTAAACCCTCTTTCATATAATCAATCAAAGTATCAACGACCGTGTCTGCGCCGCCCTCCACTTTGCCAAGAGCTTTGTATGAAAGATGAACCAATAACGTTCCTTTTGGGTCGATACCTATTCTTTCGAGGTCTGTCGTAAGTGTACCTTTTGTGTACATGTGGTTCTCCTTATGGGTGGTAGATGTGGTTAAAGTACTATATCAAAACAAGTATATTGCGGCGCAATAAGGCGGCAAATCCAAAGAAACTGACCATTTGTAGCCATTGCACTCTTCGACATGAGAGATAAGTTCGGCAGGCAAGGGGGTGTTGGTCTCGCCACCAAAGCGGGGATTGCCACTATCAAGCAAAAGTGTAAACTTACCCTTTTTTGGCACGCCAATTAAATAATCGTTCCATGTCATCGGAGTCATATTGATAATGAACATCAGCTTGCCATGAGCCTTTTTTGCCTTGCGAAAAAAAGTATACGTACTACGCCCGCAGTCGTCAGCATTGAGCCATTCAAACCCAGCCCAACTATCATCTATCTCATACATACAAGGATACTTTCGATAAATCCGCAAAAGCTCTTTGACATACTCATGAAGTCCACGGTTTAGCTTTTCTCCCAACAAATACCAGTCAAGCTCCCTGTCCTCGTCCCATTCTCGCTCCTGCCCGAAGTCTTGCCCCATGAACAAGAGCTTCTTGCCGCAATGACCGAACATAAAAGTATAGCCGGCACGGAGATTGGCGTATTTGTCTACCTTGTAGCCCGGCATTTTGCCCACCATCGAACACTTCAAGTGAACGACTTCATCATGGGAAAGGGGCAATATGTACTTCTCTGCATGATTGTAACTCATCGCAAAGGTTAGGGCATAATGATTGTCACGGCGAAAGTAAGGGTCAAGCTTCATATATTGGCAAAAATCATGCATCCAACCCATGTTCCATTTATAATTGAAGCCTAGCCCATCCTGCTGAACCGAACCTGTTACCGCCGGCCAATCGGTTGATTCCTCGGCGATAGACATAAAACCGGGGTATGCGCCATGAATTACTGAGTTCATGTGACGGAAAAACTCAATCGCATCGTAGTTTTTGTTCCCCCCATATGAATTGGCAACCCATTGACCGTCATTTTTGCCATAATCAAGATAGAGCATGGAGGCAACAGCATCAACACGGATTCCATCAATGTGATACTCGCGAATCCAATAAAGGACATTGGCAATCAAGAAGTTTTTTACCTCGTTTTTGCCGTAGTTGAATATCTTCGTCCCCCAGTCAGGGTGTTCACCGATACGTGGGTCAGGATGCTCATAAATACACTCTCCGTCAAATGAAGCCAGTCCATGACTATCTGTGCAAAAATGCGCCGGAACCCAATCAAGGATAACCCCAATATGGTTGCGGTGAAGCAAATTGACCAGATACATGAAATCTGTCGGCGAGCCGTAGCGGGATGTAGGTGCGTAATATCCCGTCACTTGATATCCCCATGAGCCATCATAAGGATGCTCGGAAATCCCGATTAGTTCAACGTGGGTATATCTCATTTCCTTTAAATAGGCAACGATTCTGGCGGCGAACTCACGGTAACTATAAAATCCATCATTGTTACCGTGGGGATGGCGCATCCATGAGCCGATATGACATTCGTAAATAGCAAGCGGGGCAGAATGATGATTTTGTGTGTCACGGGAGCGTATCCATGACTGATCCGTCCATTTGAACGACGTAATATCTGTCGTCTTCGATGCCGTACCGGGTCGCATTTCTGCGTAATTGGCAAAAGGGTCTGCTTTGTAGAGTTTTTCACCGCTGCCGGTAATAATCAGATATTTGTATAGCTCATCTGTTCTGACCCCGGGAATGAACAAGGTGAAGATGCCGCCCGGGCCGAGCTTTTTCATTTGATGGGCAGTCTCATCCCAATCACTCCACGCACCAATGACATATACTTTCATCGCATTTGGTGCCCAGACCGAAAAAAAGAAACCTTTTTGCCCCCTTTCCGTGGACGGATGAGCTCCCAGTTTCTTATAGATATCATAGTGCGTACCTTGTGCGAACAGATACTCATCTGTTGCCGATATGAATACTTTGGACATATGAGCCTTTCTGAATCGCAAAACAAAACCCCGCCGTAATGCGAGTTTTGATACACTAAAGTTAATGCCGCAAGAAATCCCGCTCGCGCAAAATTATCATATCTTCCTTATCATATCGCTTACCGCCTAATATGTCAAAGAAATGCTTGGGACTAATGCGGTCAGCATAATACATGGCTTCTTCCACGATTTCCTCAACCTCTGCCGTCGTAACCTCATGGTCTGCTGTCTGCATTTCGGCGATACGAGTATGAAGTGCCAAAACCCCAAAGTCATCAATACTATATTCTTCCTCATGAGCATAATTCTTTGCGTACTCGACCAACGATTGATTGTCAAGGGCACTCAAGTCGATTCGATAAGGGATGGTTTTTTCCAGTTCAGCGTTCTTGTTTAACAACTCATTGACTGCTGCACGGCTATCTTCCATAATAATCATCAGTTTGTTATCCGCATTTGCCAAAATCGCCTGTAGCTCGGCGGCTGTCTTTTCTTTTATCTCTCCTGCTTGTTCAATAATTACAATCCCGCTGGTAAGATGGGCAAAAGCCACGGAAACTTCCTTTTTGCTCAATGTATCCCCGCTTACTTTGAAAACCCTACTGTATAACTCCTTGTTCTTTTCCTTAGCTTCTTTGATAAAGCCTTTTACCACTTTCATGTTTGCCAAGGCTTCGTCACCGCTGATGATGATGTGGTGCGGTTTGTCATTTTGCTTGATACTGTCAATAATCCCAATCAACTGACGGCGAACGCGCTTGTGTTGTACGAAGCGACCGAAACGTGCCTTTTCTTCATTGGTCAGCTCACGGACTGTGTCGCCCGGCTTCACCCCGGGAATATTAGCAGTCACGCCTAATGTAACGCCTGTCGCTGCTGTTGCTTCATCTGTCGCTTGGGCTTTCGCTACTTCGTCCGTGTCGCTCATGTCTGTAGGTTCTGCTTGCGCCGTTCCTGTATCGCTTTCCTCTTCGATTACTATGTCCAGTTTGTCCTGCATGGCACGTTCAACGATATCATTTATATTGTCCAGTTCGTTTTCTAGTGCCAACTCACCTTCAGGTGTCAACTCAACTTCACCATCTGCTTTTTCGAGATTACCATTGCTGATGTCTGTCACCTTAATCACGCTCGGCCCGCCTTTTGTGACAGCATCAACCATCGCTTTTTCCAATTTTTCCAACAAACCTATTCTCGTGTTCTCATCGAACTCATCGAAGAGGTTTTCAGTTTGCTCTTGAATCTTGCGACGTATCTCGGCATGACGTTTGGCGGCGATATCTCGTTTTTGCCGCTCCCACTCGGAGAGGATATCATCTATTTTGAGCTGTCCCGTGATTTGCTTTTCGATTTTGCTCTCCTCAGGGAGAACCAAACTGATTTGTCCGTCGAAGTCCTGTGATAACATTTCATCGTAGCCGGACACCTTGCTCATCGACCTGATAACCCCTGTTTCTGAAAGCGGACTCTTCTCTTGGCTTGCTGTTTTTTCTGCTGCCTCCGTGCTTTGCTTTTCTGCATTTTCTTGTTCAAGGATTAGTTCAAGGGCATCATATGCTGCTTGTAAATCATGGACACTTTTTTCATTTGCACCTTTCCCGCGTATCTCTTGCGCATTTGGGTCATTCCCATGTATGCCCCCTGCACCAACGGTCTGCGGGTCATCTTCACTTTCTTGTTCGTCCTTGGCAACTATTTCTTTGGCTTTCCGTCTGATTTCCGCCCGCATTTCTTCAAGTGCCAGCACCTTCGTGTCTTGAGAGTCGGAAGTAGAAAGTATCTTTTTCATCCCCTCAGCTATCTCTTGCTGAAGATTGATGGTGCTAAACTGGCTTATGTCCAAGGGGCGGATGCGAATATCCATATCCTCTTCCTGGTCTTCGTCAAAATCAGCTGCTCTTAAATCCGGCTCAGTCATATCTTCACTGCTGTAAATAACCTCATCGCTCGCCGCTACGTCTCCATCATTTATCTCATCGTCCTCATTATCTATATAAAAATCAACGCCCTCGATATCATCAAGAATCATTTCCGTATCGGCGTTTAATGACTCTTCAAGCCGCTGTAGTTGGTTTTCCGGGAGTTCAACATGAAGTTGCTTTAGCTGTAAAGCTCTCGTGACGTATTTCCCTTTCCCAAACCAGAGAAAAATCTCGTCACATTCGGCTATGCTCAGACTGGTCTGCCCCGTCATATGATAAAGGTATGCCAGTTCAAAAGCCCATTTTTCCTTGTACTCTTGTTTCTTCAACTTCTCCAAAATAGCGATACGTTCTTCAAGTGTCGCATCTTGGGCTTCATATATCTTATATAAAAGAATCAATTGACTTGCATCTTTGGGTGCAATTTGGGCAAAACGCTTGTAATATTCCAGAGCGGCGACGATGTCATCGAGTTTGATTGACAGTTCGCACAAGTAATAGAGAATCAAACGTCCATTGGGGTTGCGTTCGTAGGCGTAACTGAGTATCTCCCGGCTGTCGGCATAGCGACGGTTGATTTTGTAAACATCGCTAATGGTACAAAGCATCATGATGCTTTTCACCCGCCGCCAGTCAATTGTATCCGCAACCAGACCCGCTCTGGTGAAATTCCCCTCTTTGATCAACTCCTTGATTTCATTGGCACGTACATTATACTCGAACTTGTCCATCCTGGTCTCCATGAAAAGTGGTTGCATTAGAACACCGCATGGTGAATCCGGGTGCATGATAGGACACCCCCTATTAGTTTAACATATGATTTCATAAAATGAAAGGGTTAATTACAAGATATTGATAAAAAAAACAAAAATCACATAGATATAGTAGTTATCATTCTAAATTCGGATGCAAAAGTGCTGTTAATTCGGCGAACTAAGGAAGGGTAAAGCTTCGCTCATATAGAGTTGTTTTACAAGTTGTTTTACGTTGATTGATATTGATTGTAACGGAGAACGGGCTGTGTTAAACTGGATATGTTGTAGTAGCGTCGTTTTCCGCTTCAGAGGAAAATGATTTACGTGTGTTCCGTTATTTATATTTTGGTGGTAGGGACTGTGAGAATACATTTCGGCCAGATATATATACAGGTTGGAAGGATATTTCCGTTTAGTCATGCGTTTCAAATATTTTTGGGTGAAAAGATAACCGAACTTGTTGAACCATCTCCAAGATATAATGAATTGCATGGAGAAAATTTCAAGTTAATTTTTAGGATTTCTGCAAAATGGCAATTGGCTGTGAATGAAGTTGTTGGGCCGAAAGTATACAAGAAAGATAAGGATGTAGAGTATTCGATTTTTCTTCCATACACACCGATTATGCAGGAGCCGGAACCCAATAGGAGCGCATTAGAGAATCTTTTTGAAGGGGTATATGAAGTTTTAGGCGGATATGAGATTGATATTTCAGCAATCAAAGCAGAACAAGAAGGAATAATAGACAAGATTTTATCATCGCCTGAAATGTTCGTTAATGAGGACGACTGATGTGTCATTGCTAATAATTGTTAGTAGCAACGGTCGACCTGCACGGTTTTGTTATGCGAAATTTTATAGAATCAGCGTTACTTGGCGGTAGTAAAATCGGATGTGTGAGGGTATTGCATTGAATGTTGACATTGCAAATTTAGATGCGGTTTTGTTCTCCTACTTTTGGCTTGATATTAAAGTCGTGAGAGGATTTTTAGAGCAACGAACACAAAAAGATAATGCCGTAATTTCTGATAATGTAGACATCAATCCGTTGTTGAGTTTGTATTACGCCTATAATCCAAACCCTAAAAGGGCGATTTTCTTTTCGGTTGCAGATAACGCAACAATTATGTTTCCAAATCTGCAAGACGGTTGGAACACCCTCTTTCATGTCATCGCAAATGGGCTGTTTGCAAAAGCATGTAATATGACAATAATGGACAATAGCAAATTCACTGATTCGTCAAATTACCTTATCTATTCTGATGATTCGCAAAAAAGAGTAGTCTACACATTAAAGGAAGATAGGTGGGTATTTTTTGAACAGGGCGCACCCCTACCCTTTGAGGATACTGCTTACTATAATGCAAGGCAGAAAAGAGAACGATTGAGCAAAGAGATTATGTTGGAATACTGTGAGAGCTTAGAAATCGCTAAAAATGGAATCATTACTCTCAATGCTGATGGAGCGTTTTCTTATGAGCTATATTGGAGTGGAAAACTTGCAGGCAGCAGAGGTGCTGGCTCTACATCCTTTGTCAGAAAATAATAGTTAGAACATTTGAGCGATTCGACAGTAAGCGACTGACGAATTTATACTTTCCGATATGCTTACTTGCTATCAAAGGGGTTCAAAATGAGTACAGAGTGGTATCTTCAAGCTCATAGTAGCGGTGGTGAACAGTTTATTCCTCCTAATGCTATACAGTCTGTTCTTTCGGACTATCAGAGCAAAACCGAAGAAAAGTGTGTTGTGGTGACCTTGCCAGAAGGGGATGTAGACTTCTATGTGGATTTATCGATTGAAGTATCAAATTTGATAATTGCTAGGCCTATCGAAAGTGCTGCCCTTTACAGGATTATTTATGAAATCATGCAATGTGGAAGATTTGTGTTTTTTGCACCAGAAGCGAAGTTCCCGATTATTC
Source organism: Lachnospiraceae bacterium (assembly GCA_031280955.1). Classification (GTDB taxonomy): domain Bacteria; phylum Bacillota; class Clostridia; order Lachnospirales; family Lachnospiraceae; genus UBA935. Next base: position 95,170 of record JAITGA010000016.1, on the reverse strand, counting down.
TTAGCTACGAAACAGTTGATCATTTGCCGGAGAGTATGTTGAAAGCATTGAGTAAGCCTCAAATAGCTGATAGCCTTGAAACATTTTCTGGGTTATTGAAAGAAATGTATGCGTAGGGACATATATGATGAACATCGCCTACTAAGCAAGGTGTATGGAACAGCGAAAATGCTATAAATCATAATTATGAGCATTATCGAAAGCAATGGGTAACCTAGTAATTATTTAATAAGAATGAGTTGCGTTTTGCAGTAGAGTTAAATATTTTATGTTTGGAGTATTATATGGCGAACGATAATTCCAAAGGCATTTACCCCAAAGAGCATTATACGCATGACCAAGCGGTAAAAGAACTGTTGGTATTGTACAAATCCGCAGACAAAAGGCATTATACGGACTTGTTCTTGTCGGGATTAAACAGGCCCACCCTCAATGGTGGGTTTGGTGCTTATGCCTTGATGAAAAACTTTACAGAGCATACCCATGTGTATGAGGGAGAGATACCCAAAGACTATCCCGACATGGTGGGCTGTGAAATCTGCGGTTCATACCTCACCGGCGGATATACAGATTGGCCGATGACACATGACATATATATGCTGCACGGAAACAATGCGCTATGTATATACGATAGGGTTTATGTCTTGCGCAAATGCAACGTTTTAGATAAGCCTTCTGCAATAAAGCCGCAAGATTTCGCCATGTTCGCGGAAATAATATCTTTTTTGCAAGCTGCCGAGCCGAAAAACAAAATACAGACTGTTGCTACAAAGTTGAAAACCGCAGATTTCTATCAGCCGCTTACAGATAGCATAAAGGCGCACAACAAAAGTGGTGTCAGCATGGTGAAAGATACTACGGCGTTACGAATTAAGACTATCCTCGAAACTTTAGGGCTGTGCGGCATACTTCATAGTGAAGAACAAAGGGGCTTTTTTTTCGAATCCATTAACGTGAACAAAACGCCTTCGCCGAGTAGCAAGTCCAACTGGTATTACCCTGTTGACTTTTGGAGAGGTCAGGATGGAATTGACTGGAATGCGTTTGATTATTGGTTTGGAGATTATGAGGAATTGAAAAGCCTTAGAAATAATCGTTAACCGCAAACGATAGCAAGGATTAAGATGGCGCGGTAGTTTTAATTTAGGCGGACGAACAATGCGACGCATAATCATCAAGAGAGAGAAATGCAAACTGTTTGCAATATGGGCGGATTATTGGTGTGTTCTGGATTTCGATATGGATAAAATCCCGCCGCAGTGTACAAAAGAGCGTGATTGCATAGATTGTGAGGAATACTGCGAACGCCTTGCGTCAAACCGGCAGCGACAGTTATTTATTGAGTCATGTGATGAAGCCGGAAACAAAGAAATCATCGAGAACATACAAGCAGTTCCCATAAAACACGGGAAGACAGTGGAAATCGATATAGACAGTCAAGAACATGAAATGTTTGTGTTGTTTGAAACAGGTCTGATCATCAGCAATAGAACAACAATTCCTGCCGGTTGTTCGGATGTGTCATATTCCGTTAAAACAGAAGGTGGTATTGTGAAAAAAGCAAGCATCACGGTTCGGCTCATCGAATAAGCATGGGTTATCTCGTTGCAGGAAAACCGAATTTTGCTTGATAATGTGGATTTACTGCGATAGAATATCAGCGAAGAATCGTTAAGCGACTTAGCAGCGTAATAATGGCTGACGGTCGTAAATTTATAATAAGTCGAGGTGAGCAAGTGGGAACATGGGGCTACAAACTGAATGAAAATGATACCTCTTTTGATGTGATAGAAACCTTTTTTGAAAAATATAACGAAGGCATGGAACCTGAAGTAATCAAAGCAAGTATCTTGCAACAATTTTCGTTCAACGTAGATAATTTTGATGAGAGTGATGATGTGTTTTTCCCATTGGCACATTGCTTGTGGGAGGTTTGCGCCCTTGACAAAGAATTGCTTGCTTTTGTGCGGGAGCGTATCGAAAGCGGTGCAAATCTTGAAGTCCTAAAAGAACTTGATGCGAATGATGATTTCCTTAAAGAGCGAAAAGCAATGCTTGATAAATTTCTTGTTAAAATCAGCGTTCAGCGTGACAAACCAAAAGCACGCAAGAAGCCGCCAGTTAGAGTTGAATCTCCTTACCAAGCCGGAAGTTGCTTGGTTTTCCAATATCCTGATGGTAGTTATGGTGGTGTTGTGACAATTGAAACTGATTTTTTCAGCACAAAAGGGAATATTGCGCTTGCATTAACCAACATAAGAGCCAAAGCAAAGCCATTGTTTGAGGATTTTGAACGTGCAAATCTGATAGGATTTGAGTGGGAGCAGGTACACGGACAGGCTGAACGCTACGCCGCAGTCAAGATTGATGGCAAACTCTACACAGGACGCATGAACCGATTCGGCACATTCTATAACAACAAATTGGAGCGTGAAACGCTTTTTGAAAGGCTTGATTACCATTTTCAAATCATAGGTGCTTTTCCTGCATTTACTCAAATTTTGTGTTCGACATTCAGGCTTAATATTGCGGATTGCCCACAAAGGTTTGATAACTACTATAGGAATACTACCGATTCTATTTCATCGCAAATGTTACAAGAATTGGCAGTAAAGCTATCTACGAATTTCAAGTCGTTTTAATAAATCACAAGAACATTGCGGAAGTAATTATCGTACCTGATTTGGATGCAAAAGTGCCGTTAATTCGGCGAACTAGGAAGGGTTAGAGCTTCACCCCTTGTAGAGTCTATATGTTTATACTATCGTGTATATATAAGTGTTTTACTCCCTAGAAACATTTCTCTACTATTTATATCGACCCACAGCCAGATTCCCGGTGAGCCATCTTCTGGGTTGTTAATTATGTAGTGATATGAGTTTCTTATCAAGCATCACTATAGCTCAATATCAAGTGTATCTTGATATATCTATTAGTCAAGGTAGTTTACGCAAAAATATTTCCCTCAGCGTAGCTCTTTTACATATATCCCCACCCGATTCTCAATGATGGCGACTACCTCTTCGACTGACTTTTGCCCGCTAAAATACGCCCCTGCTTCCTCCTTGATGATACTGTCTACTTGGATGTCTGCTACTCTTATTTCCGTGGCTCTTTCAAGCATCTCCAAAAAGAGATTTATCTCATCGAAAGTCGCCCCATGAACATCAAAAGAAATGACAATATCACCCCTGCCATCATTAACACCACCGACTCCGCTCCGCTCCCTTGCCGAGGTTAGCTTCCCCTCTATACTACTGCGTTTGACTGGATATCCAAGCAAATTCTCACTCGCTTGTACATTCTCACTGAGCAAATGACTGATGAACTGCCATGCGGTAATGGTATGCTGACAGTTACTGCTGATTGCCACCACTTTGTCCGAACTCACCAGATATCCATTCCCCTTTTCTGATGGAAAACCGACAAAACTTATCGCTTGGCCGCCCATTGTTTCCCGCTCTTCCTGCGTCCATGCTCTGGCAATCCCCGTCATCAAGCGGATATCACCCATCATCGCCCGCTCTGTCACCGTCTGTTCGATGGTAAAACTGTCGGCACTAACAAAACGATTGGCAAACTCCAGTTTCTTCACCAGTAGCTCCATGTCCAAGCCGGTTCCATTCACCCAATCCACCATGTTGCCGCCATTGGCTTTCAGGCAGATATCGAGCACATCTGTCTGCGTCGGGAAGCGAAAAATGCGACTCTCGGGAAAGCGGTCAGCAAAGGCGATGAACTCATCCATGTTCCAACTGCTGATTCCCGCAAGGTCTGCTTCATGCCCATACATCAACTCTACCGCAAATGCAATCGGAATGCCATAAAGACCACCATCGACATCATACGCTCTGATGATGTTTTCCCTGTACTCGCTCATGTCAAAGCCCTCATCAGCTTCCAGATAAGGATAAAGATCCTGAAACAAGCCTTGTTTGACATATGCGCCATATGATATATCCTGATGAAGAAGTAAGATATCGGGACTATTGCCCTTGATGATGTCATTATTGAGCTGTGTGATTCCCTCACTCTGGTCAAAACCATAGAGTGAGCCGTATTGCTTAACCAATATCTGACTGTAGGGATGCATGATATTGAACTCTTCAATCGCTTTTCTTATTGCCGGGTCTACTGCCCTGCCAACTACACCAAGAGTTAGATTTCCTACTTTGCCGGTGGCTAAAAGCTCTTCCCATGCACGAGCTGCTAACTCCGCCGTAATGATGTCATCTGCTGTTTGCTTCCTGATTATTCTAAATGGTATCGGCTTCGCTTGTCCAAGACCGAGACCTTCTTCTATGTTGGCTAGTAATACCTTGTCGTCAGAGAGCAGATGAACCCTTGCCCCACGGCTTATCGTTATATTGTCTATGTTTGTCCACAAAAAGCGTTCATGTAACGTACTTTCCATATCAACGTCATACACGCCCTTCATGTTGCTGATGAACAGAGTACCGTCTGGCAAAACATCTAGCCCATGAAAACTGCTTCTCTCAACAGAAAGATGAGTGATATCGTTATCAATTATCTCTTGCGAAGTGATATCTATCTTGGACAGTACCATCGTCGTCACCCCCTCTATCATAGCAACAGTACTGTATTGATGAAAGTAGATTTCACCTCGTAAATCTTTGAACATAAACCACACTCTATGCTTTATCGGAGTTTGAAAAAGCAAATCCCCGCTTGGATTTAACACATAAATCTCGCTTTGATGTTCACCTGACCAACCTACTCCCATCGCAATATAGGCATTACCATCAGCATCTATTTCAAAACTGTACAGGATATGGGCACCATTTTCACGGATAGATAATGGCATGACCACAGAATGAATGATTTCTCCGTCATCGCCAATCTGATGCCAGAACATGTTAACCAGTTCACCCCAGTAACCGAACTCCTCATTCTCTTTGGTTATAATATGGATGCTACCGTTATCATCTATCGCTATCTGTACCGCCAGTTGCTGAGGGGGAATCGCAAGGGGAATGATAATGGGAGTATCGGGATCGTCAAGGTCAATCTGTACCACTACTGCTTGTTCGGTGTTGGGATTTTCGCTCGATTGCTCATAGCTTATGTAGTATAGGGTGTTTTCATATATGGTATAATCCCATATTTCTTCATGGAGGCTATTTACCTTCATGGCAATATATTTACCGTTCATCTCCGATGGGTTGTTCGTATTGTTGATTTCTTCATTTGTGGTGGTGTCTGCCGATACGTCCGTACTGCGATTTGAGCTGTCACATGAGGTGAGGAAAATAGCGAAAGCCAGTATTGTTACTATTTTGAAAAAGAGATTATCGTGCTTTGCTTTCATAACTGCCTTTCGTTTGTGTTTGTGCCAAATCATTAAGTATCGCTACCTCACTCTGTGTTCAAGGCATCTTTTTTATGTATCCGATGCCTTGATTCACAGAATGAGAAAGTGCGTCATTCTATATTTGGATATAAAAGTGTCGTTAATTCGGCGAACTGAGGAAGGGTAAGAGCTTCGCCCCTTATTGATTCGTCAAGGTACATAGTTTGTAACGCTTCTATGATAGCCTCACGTTTGAGGGTGGGAGCACCGCCTGCCAGAGCGTTGACAAGTGTTTTGCGGCGTTGGTTAAAAGCGGCTCGGATGATAGTGAATAACTTCTCCTCGCTCGTAGTGCTTACCGGCGGGGTGCTGTGTTTCACCATATGAACGATTGCGCTGTCCACCTTGGGGCGGGGAATAAAACACGTAGGCGAGACCGTGGCAACGATGTGTTGGGCGGCGTGATACTGGACGGCAAGTGACAACGCTCCATAGCTCTTGCTTCCGGGGGTACTCGTAATCCGTGCTGCCACTTCTTTTTGCACCATCACCGTCATTGTCGAAAATGAAATCCCGCTTTCCAGTATCATCATGATAAAGGGCGTGGTGATATAGTAAGGTAGGTTGGCAACGATTTTGAGATTGTTGTCGCTCCTATGTGTGTTGACCATGTCGGTCAATGAAGCTTTCAAAATGTCCTCATTTATAACTACAACATTGTCATATTCTGCCAATGTTTCTTGTAATACCGGAATCAAGCTACAGTCGATTTCCACGGCAATGACCTTGGCGGCTCGCTTTGCTAATTCTCTGGTCAATGTCCCTATCCCCGGACCGATTTCCAGAACACAGTCATTTTCATCTATTGCAGCAATATTCAGGATTTTGTCCAGAGAATGGCGGTTTATGAGGAAATTTTGTCCATACCGCTTGCGGGTCGTGATATTATACTTGTGCAAGAGGGCAAGGGTTTCTGTTGGGTTGGACAAATCGGGCATGGTTTCTCCTTTGGTGATGGGGCGATGTGCCATCACTTTATCGCGAACAATCTTTTCACATTCGCCGTCGTCTGCGTTGCCACTTCCTCATGGCTAATACCTTTGATGGCAGCAATAGCATCAACTATATATGATAGGTACGCTGACGAGTTTCGCTTGCCGCGATATGGCATCGGGGCTAGATAGGGGCAATCGGTTTCAAGTAAGATACTTTCAAGCGGTATGGCGGCAATTACTTCTTTTACTTTGACGGCATTAGCAAACGTTGCCACCCCACCGATTCCGATATGGAAATTCATAGCGATAAAAGCATGTGCCATTTCTACCGAATACGCAAAGCAGTGCATGACCCCGCCGATAGCGGAAGCGTCACATTCTTGCATGATGGCAAGTGTGTTTTGAGCGGCATCACGTGAATGAACGATGACAGGCAGCTTCACTGCTTTTGCCAGTTCTATTTGGCGGGCAAACCATGATTGCTGTACCTCTTTTGCCGGCTTCTTCCAATGATAATCAAGTCCGACTTCGCCGATGGCAACTACCTTTGTTTCGTCTCTCTTTAGGCTATGGTTCTTGATTTCAACCAATATCTCCTCGGTCAAGTGAGCAGTTTCACAGGGATGGATGCCCAAAGCGCAATAAATAAACGAGTACTCTCGCGCCAAGCCAAGCACCAACGGAAGCGACTCCACACTAGAAGCAGCGTTAATTATCCCCGAAACTCCTTGCTCCGGGAGTTTACCAAGGACATCCGCCCGATCCTTATCATAGGCTTTGTCATCATAATGAGCGTGACTGTCAAAATACATCTTTTATTGCTCCCCCAACTAAACTTTACCAGTATTTACGATAATTTTAGCGTATAGCTACGTCAACTCCTCTTAATGTGCCCTACAAGGCACATGTCATCGTCGTTTCCTTGCTCTACACAAAAATTCTTCGCAAATTCTTTGGCAAAGTATAATTGGTGGAGCAATATCTCCTTGTTTATTCTTGCAAATTACTTGATACTATACTATAATTGCACTTGTGTTATCAAGGGATATGAGCAAAGTTGTTCTTGGTGAGGTGTTTACCGATAGCTGACAAAAGCATCCGGCAGTAGTGAATGATGGAAATATACGGCAGAAATACCTGATAATACTTGAAATAATGTTTTTAGTTTATTATGCGCCTCTAGCTCAGTTGGCAGAGCAGTAGACTCTTAATCTATTTGTCCGGGGTTCGAGCCCCCGGAGGCGTAGTGGTGTGTGATTCCCAAAAACAACTCCCGTTTTCTACCATCTCTGGTATCTCCTTTTCTACTTCCTCAATCTGATTCACATCTTTTTCTGTTGTTGTAGTAGAAAAGCATTTTACTTTAAATGTTCGTGAATGATATTCTTAATAATTTCCTGTGCTTTTTCAATACCTGACATTTCGATTAAACGGTTATAATCTTCTATTTCATCGCCAGTAAAAACGATGGAAATAATCCGTTGATGCTTGCCTGCGATATGTTCGTAATCTTCTGGATAAGCCCAAAAGCACTTCAAACAAAAATCTGCATCTTTACGTTCCCAGTTTTCGCAATTCTCACAAGTCCACGACTTTGCTCTGTTTGCGGACGGCGATAGCAACATATACAATTTAGTATCTTGTTCGTTTTGCTCTCCGGCAATTTCGTAAGGTATGCGGTGGTCTACTTGTAATAAACTATCATCCATCGGTTCAAAGTAAACAAAGCACTTAGAGCCATATTTTTCTATCAAAGCCTGTTTCAATGCCTTCGATAAAACTGTTCTGCCTGTTGATTTTGCAAGAGTGTTTTTAGTATCAGAAGAATTTCCAAACCGATATGCGGCTATTTTTCTCCCATCAATCCCCACGATACGGTAAGTTTCAAGCGGTATACCATATTCACGGACATCCCTAACCGCTCTTGGGGGATGATTATAGCCATAGGTATCCTTTAGTTCCTGTGATGTGATGAAGCCGTGTTGTAAAATATGCTGAATTACTGTTCGAGGACGCTTTGCTTCGACAGAGTTCAATAAATCTATAAATTCTTTCGGATAATCTGCGTTCATACAACACACTCCATCAAAGTTATTTGCTCCGGGATTGCTTTTATATTCCCTGCTATATTTTTACTAACATAAAGCGATTCGTAAGTAGTGTCTTTTTTTCCTAATAGCGTTGCCTGTGAAGATATACCCGCATTTAGTAAGAACTTAGTGCAATTCAAACTTTTTGGTAAATCTAAACCATATTCCTTGCCGCCACATTCACCATCATAGCTAATGATATAGTCAATCCCTTTTTCGTCTAAGTACGTAATAGATTTAGAAAATTCATCGTACCCTAATCCAAGCAAATACCTATTATCTCTTGAATTTGTTACGCCTTGATAGGGTGGGTCTAGGTAAACTAAATCACCCTTTTGAGCATATTCAAAAATTGCACGATAATCAAGAGCAGAAAATGAAACCCTGCCTTTCAAAAGAAATGAAATAGCTCTTACATTATCCGATATGTTTTTGGGGTTCGTGCCATGCCGACGTTTATCAGGTGATTGATTGAACTTTCCATTTCTACCGTAGCGCACAGAACCTTTTACACATCTGGCAAGGAGATACAGCATATTTTCAGCAGTCTGTTCCCCGTCATTAAACTGTTCGCGCACTTTATAAAAATGCTCTACATGCCCATCATTGAATGTAAATTGTTCATTCCAAACTTTTCTATATTTATCAATCAGCTCAGACGGAGAATCAATAGCTTTTTCAAGTATGCGTATAACAGGCTCATTTATATCATTTATGTGATAATTCATAGCCCTGTTTTCTTTGGCTACTGCAATAGTTATAGCAGCCATGCCAGAAAAGGGTTCAAGTAAACGACTAAATTTAAGGGGCATATGTTGAAGGATTTGCGGTGCAAGCAATCTTTTTGAGCCTTGATATTGAACTATATGAGGTGTCTTTCCATTCATAAGATAACGCCTTCTTTCGTTATAAAACATTAATTTTTTTGGTACGCTTTCAAGATATAGTCTTTTGCTTTAATAAAATCGGCATCATCTTTAATGATAAGCTCTACATCCCCAGTGCCCCAATGCCCTATGTTAGTCACATCACGACAAAACCCCTCTTTTAGTTCAACATCAGTTGGGTTCAGCCTTAGATAAACCATAATGCTTTTTGCTCGAACTTCTAAGCACACCACGTTTTTTAGTTTTTTATAAGCAGAATATAACTTTAAACGATTTTCCGATATATCATCACCCAAAGACATTATGTAATCATGTAGACTTTCATATATTTGCAAAATCTTAGGATGTGTAGTTGCAAGCTGCTCTTCAAAGTTTTTATATGTTTTATCTTTTGATGATGTTGGGGTATCTTTTGTGAATGATTCCTTTAGCGGCGCAACATTAGGAGCATTTATTTGTTCCAATAGAATTAAGTCATCGCTGAATAATTTGTAACGTACCAAGCGAATATTTTTGTTCATTTGATTTACAGCATGTTCATCATATTTTGTAAAATCATTTGCTACGCATATAACACAAGGCATAGACCAATCAATTTCTGTAGCTTTATCCATGCCTAACTCGTCAATAACAAGCAACTTGAAATCAGCTTTATGGTCTAAAAGCCAATCAAGATAAAACAGTCCTTGATTAATAACATTTTCACTAACACTGCGCTTGTATTCAATAATAACCGGGCAATTGTTTTCATCAATGCCTATGCTGTCAATCCGTCCATTAGTTATTTGGTACTCCGACCTTAAAAACGTAATCCCGAAAAATGTTTGCATATTATTTTCAAGTAATGTCTGCAACTCTTTTTCCAGTGCTACGGCTGAAACTGTGAGTTCTTCTACTACGGGTTTAGTTTTGAAGAGTTTTATATCTGCCATAGTATATTCCTCTCTGTTTTTTACATATCTGTAGTCTGTAAGTTTGAAAGCAATTTTTTATGTTAATCTACAGATTCTTCTTTCTTCCTCTCCCTCGCCACCCATGCGGGTACAGCAATCCCCTAATGAAATCAAGAAAGTGCTTCTGGCACATATAAGCCAAATAATCTGCTGTTTCCTTTCCGTAGGTAAAGTTAAACGTCATACCGAAACATTCACTGCCCATCTTCATAATGACGGGAGCGTTTGAATCGTCATATTCGGCATACTCGTAATCATCTACGGCATTGCGGATATTTACATATCATAGGAAGTTTCTCAATATCCGGTCGGTCATAACCTGTATACCACATACGGACACCGCTTGAACCAATACCAACGGCATTGGCTAAATCTTCCGTTCTGAAATCCTCGCCGTCCATCAGTTCCCTAAGGCGGCAGTTAAGAACCACAACATAAAATTTTGCCTTGTGGTTTTTTGTGATACTTGCGTATCGGGCATTACTCATACTCCTTTGTCAGCATTACTAAAGATTGACGATTACACGCTAATAATGTTTGATGTAAAAATTCCCATGCGCTACACTAACTTTATTAGCGACAATTAATTATATCAAACATCGCTAACAAGTACAAGGCAAATGAAACTTGATTTCCTCTTGATTTCCTCTTGATTTCCTTGAGTTACCGCAATTGTATAGTAACTTTATTTATTTTGTACATCATTTAGAAACTATGTTATACTAGTTTTACAAATAATGAAATGGAGAATGAAATGCCATATAAAGCATATCGTGATAGTTCAAAAACAAAGGAAATAAAAACTTGTGATACTACTATAATTGATAAAGGGAAAACATTTTATTGTCACACACAAGGCTGTAAAGCTGTAATGACTTTGGTTAATAGTGGTGATTCTGAACGTGCCCATTTTAGAAGGATATCAAGCAGTCCAAATCATAGCAGTATTTTTTGCTCAGCAGATGGTTATTTTGACCCAACAGAGTATGATGAGGCTATGTTTGATTTCAATGTTATTTTTAGAAAGTTAATGAATCCATCTGACAGCCCATCGAACAATGATAAAAAGGTAGGAAAGGATACTAACCCAATAATCGGTGGTGGTGGAAAAAAGCAATTATCTACAGTTCGCCAAATTTACTATATGTGTCGAAAATATGATGAATACAATAATTACTCGTCAAGAGATATTTTAGCAGATGAACGAAATTATGCTACATATAAAAATGGGATAATTGGAAATAAAATTGTTCAATGTACACCTTATCATAAATTTCACGAAGAATTTGCATATAAGATGAATTATCCATCATTCCCTTATCCAAATGGCAAGTATATAAAGTTGAATTTTTTAACTGAAAAACTATTTTGGGAGTATTACAATAAATTTAAAACCACAAACTACAAAGACTTAATTGCTATTTTGGGAAACTGGACTTTACCTCAATCAGATGAAATGTATATAGCAGAATGCACTATTAATAATTCTCGACAAATATATTTTAAAATAGAATAATTACATCACAATTAACGTCATATCAAATCTCACCGGATGACCCTCATGGAATCTTAAATCAATCATATTAGATATTTCTATTAATCATTATCCTAAATCATCACCAGTGAACTCCTAGAGACCTTGAGTGATTAGTAAATTTGAAGTATATCTTTCTATGTTTAAATGAATCAATCCAAACCGTAACGCTAAATCCCTCTCTTAAAAAAGGTGTTATCTTAGGTGACTAAAGCGTAGTGGTGTCCGCTCCTACAATCGACCTAACAAGCGTTGTCCCTCTTTCACATATTCATAGAAATCGTAGGGTAGTTCTGTTACTTCGCCTGTTTTTTCATCTATAAATTTGCTCATCTGAAACACCTCACAATACCTTCTAAAGCTTCCAAACTCACCAAAAAAATCTTTTGCCTGCCAAAGTAAATCAATCAAAAGTACTTCTGCTTCCTCAGCTTCCAAATATGGTTGATTCGGTTTTCTTAGTGACTTCCAGTAATTATTTAAACTCTTAACAAAGTCAGATTTATCATCGTTTTCAAGCAGTTTTGAGATATCTGTTTTGTTGCTTTTATTATTATTGACTATGTCAAAGACTGCTTTTTTTGTTTTCAGGAATAAATCCGGTCTGTCGCCATAAGCAGTAGCTCTCAATGAGTTAATAGATTTGCAATCCTTTGAAATATGCGGCAATGGTGGCATATTCATGCAAAAGTGAGGGTTAATAATGTTCTCGTGGCAAATTTGTACATTCATATTCGTAAGTTCTACGATGTTATTACTTACATAATCTCTATATTCCTCTTTGCCTTTCCTTGTGACCCAGTTTCGACCATTCTCAATTTTGTATGTAATTAGTGTATCGCCTCTGAGATGATACTCTCTCTTTGTCTCTTTACTCTTTACAACCAAAAAGTATGTCTCATCGGGTTTGTGCCATATGGGCTCAAGGCGGAAATCGCCAAAGATATCATTATCAATAAATCGTCGCATCCAATACGTATAATTTTCTATTGAAGCATCAGCATCAAATCCCTCACGTATGTTACTAGAGCAGAGACACTCGTTTTTACTATCAATCTTTCCCAGTTGTTGAAAGTCAAAATCCTCTAGCATACTTTCAAAAGTCATTTTTCCTCTACTCGCTCCGGTTCACGTATCTTTCCGACGATTACAATCGCCGCCATCAAAAGCAATATAATGAGAGCAAACGGTAAACGGCGATCATTTCTGCTAAGCCAGCCGACTAAAAAACCAAATGGTGAGGAAAAAGCAATCGTAAAGGTAACTATCATCGAGTTAATCCGCGCCCGCTCACCGATGTCAATATTGAGTTGTAATAATGCGTGATTGCGCGGGCCAACCAAAGCTCCCGCCACCGCACCGATGAAAATATAGATAACTAACAGGAAGATGTTTTCCATCGGCGTCATTATCAAAAGCAACGCACAAGCAGCAGAAAGGATAAATCCTCCCCGCAAAGGAACTCGTAGCTTTAGCTTGTCGAGGCGGTGTTGGAGAAATACCATGAAGACCAACATCACCGAGGCGTTTAAGATCGGGAAAAAAGCCAAATAACTCTCGGCGATTCCCAAGCGTTGGGTCACATATAATCCGAAAAAAGCACCGTTAGTCATGTTGACGATATGGAGGATTACATAGATTGCGATTGCCTTTATAACCTCTTTGTTCCCGGTAATCATCGACAACAAGCCTTTGTACTCACCAAGCATCGTCTTCAGCGGAACGCCTTTTGTCTCCTCCCGCCGAATTTGTCCTTGCTTGGTTTCCCGGCAAAACCGCCAAGTGAGGATGGCTTTTATCATCATGTTTACGGCAAAAATCACATAAAGCACCCTGACAACCGGCACAACATCATAGGTATTGATCAAAAAGCCCGATATCGGCGCAAAAAATACTGCCAGCAAACCTGCCATCATCGCTCCTGTATAAAGTCCGACCAAGTCCTTGGGGTCTGCATCCTCAATCAACAGGCAAAACCATGCTGTTTGATTGACATACTCGAAGCAATTAAAAAGTGCGGCGATCAAAAACAACCAGAAGTTGTCTGATATCGCCCAAACAAGACAGGCAATGCTCCAACCGCAGATATCGCCCATCATCGTTGCTTTTTTGCGCCCAAGCTTGTCAGTGATAATACCGCCGAAAAAGGCGAAAAAGACCTGTACAAACATCGCAATCGACAGGATCGTGCCGATTTGGATATCCTCTATTCCCTGCCTGTACATGTAGATTGTGGCGAAAGGGGCGATTAGGTTAAACGGAATCCCCCATAGCGGTTCCATCAAGAGCTGAACCCGAGGATTTCCTTTATTGTTACGCAGTATCTCTATGAGTGGATGATTCCGCCAAAAATGCTTTTTCACTTTTCCCTCACTCCATCCTTGTCGCAATTATCTTCGACTCAAACAAACGATTGTAGCTTTGCCAACCGATTTCACTTGATTTTTCCAAAGCTTCACTAAAGATTTGTAGCTTTGCATCGGTATTATCGGCAAAATTGAGGGCTACGGCTTCTACAATCGCCGGTTTCTTGGGTGAGCCAAAGGCAAACTCACCGTGATGGGAGAGGATGCAGTGACGGAGAGCTCCTGCCAAAAAATCGGGAAAGTCAGGAATTTTAACAATTTTCTCTTTTAGCATCTCGCTTCCGATTACGATATGTCCGATGAACTGCCCCTCATCGGTATAGTCATTTTGCGGAAAGGAGCTGATTTCTTTCACCTTGCCAATATCATGGCAAAGAGCCGCACTAATCAGTAAATCCCGCTGCAAGAACGGATAAGATTTGGCAAGATAATCACAGAGCCTGACTACTGAAAGAGTATGCTCCAATAATCCGCCGACGAAGCTGTGATGAATACTCTTTGCCGCGCTTGATTGCTTGAATGATGCCGCCAGTTCATCATCGTTTATGAAGATATCGGTCATCAATGTCTGTAAATGAGTGTTTTTCAATTGAGTAATAAAACCCAGTAGTTCATCATACATTGCGTCAATGTCGTGACGGCTCTTGGGTAAATAATCGGCAGGACAATAATCACCCTTTTCACAACGGCGTACTCTCTTGATATTTACTTGTAGTACCCCTTGGAAATTGTTGACCTCACCGTGGACTTCAATATAATCGAGAGCATCAAAATCAGATATCCCCGCTCCTCCGGGATCCCATATCTTGGCATCAATTACCCCGGTTTTGTCCTGCAAAACGAGTGTTTCATAAGGTTTTCCGTTTTTGGTAACTGCCGCTGTTTTTTGCTTGCACAAGTAGATATCGCAAACTCGGTCACTCTCTTTATATTCATTGATGAACTTCATAATCTCTCCTTATTGTTCCGGTTGCCATGTCACCACCTCGGCAACAAACTCACGAAAACCATCCACTCCCTGCCGCATCACCATTAGTGTAACTGTATCTTCAGGCAGATATTCAAACAAAGCTGAGTGAAAGGCGGCAAAACTATTGATATTCACTTCACCTATCCGTACTATTACATCACCGCTGCGAAGCCCTGACTCCATCGCCGGAGTATCGACCCGCACCTCGGTAATATATGCTCCATACGGCACTCCCAGAATCTCATTCGCCTCACTGGTTACATCTGTCCCCACGATACCCAGAAAGGGTTTCCCGATATCATTACACATATTTTCTATCAGCTTCTTTAGCTCTGATATCCCGATCGCACTCACGATATTGCGGGCTTCTATCGTATTGTTGCTGTTGTCAATGACACCCAACAGTTGCCCCCGCATATTGATTACAATTCCCGAAGCGTTCGTATTGCCGTAAATATTCGTTGTCAGTAGCTTATATGCCGCATCTACCATATAGAGCGGTGTTCCCGACGAGGTTATATGCCCATATGATATCGAGTCGGAGTTACCTACGACCCTCCCCACCGCTATAACAGGGATGCCCGTCACTAACAGCGATGACGAATTGCCAAGCTCAATTACTTGAAGCATTTGCTCGGTGTCCTCGTCTAGTTCTGCCCGCCGAAGTGACAAAATACCAAGTCCGGTTTCACGGTCAAACCGCTTTATCTCTGCCGTATACTGCTTGTTGTTCATAAAGGTCAAAACCAACGAATCGGCGTTTCTGATGGTGCTGATATTTGCCAGTATCAATATCTCCTGTCTGGTCTCGCCGACGATGACCCCTGTTGTTTGCCCTCTGGTTTCAAAAGCCAAATTGATCCAATTAATATCTGATATCAAACCTGTCACCGTCACCAACGACCGCCGAGCTTCCCGTGCCACCATCAGCATTTCTGCATTGATGACAAGGTAGTCGTCCACGCCAACAGTATTTATCCCCAACATTTCTGCCGCTATCGCCCGAATATGGTCATCATCAATAGTTATTCCCGGTTCATCGTTTACTTCCTGACTGTGTTGAAGCTCCTGCATTTCTTTTTCATCGGCAATCATGTCTATCGGCAGTATTTCGTCCTCATACACATCTTCAGGAAAAACAATCAACTCCGGCGGCGATTCTTCCTCCGTATACAAATACTCACTTATATACGGTTCTAACAACAAAAATGTCGCACTGGCAACCGCACCGAAAAGCACCGCCATCAATATAGTAATCAACATCCGCCGGAGGAGTTTTTTGCGGTTGAGGGGGCGTTGCTTTAGTTTTTCTTTGAGGAACTCACTATCTTGATTCATATGTTTATCCATGAGTAATTTAATGTTCCAACAATTGAACCTTGCGTACCGAGAGTGCGAAACAATCATTCGAATACGTAAGGTTTAGTGGTCGGAGCATTAGCTACACCATACCGTCATCTCACCCTCGCCACGATTATTCCATGCGAAATAAGGAACAAAGGTCAAAGTGACATTCTCATGTATCGGCGGTTTGTATCTTTGATAGAGTTGCTTGTTCATATCATTCCCCAAGCTCGTCCCCATTATACGGATAAAAGTCATCTCCTGCCCGCAAATATACGTGGAGAACAGCGAATGTTGATCTTCGCTCTCTTCCCTCAGCGACGAAAGCGGTAATGATACAAGGTGTAAGTCAGAGCCGTTGTCAACTTCCTCTAGGCAATACACCAGCGGCCCGCGCATGACTGCCACCTTGCCGATACTCTCACGAACGCGGCGATTGCTGACTATGAAATCAGTTTGCATGGGGAAATTTAGCTTGATTACTACTTCATCATGCCATTCCCGCTCCAGGTATAGGTAGCCATCTTCGATAATCATTTGCGCTGATGTAATTCTGTCCATCTTTCCGTCTGTCTCGAGTATTGATAGACTAAAAGGATATTCCGAGGACAAATCCGTATGTTTGTTGAAAACAAAACCGGGAATCCGCAAAGCAAGTGTAAAGGATGATGGTTTCGGTGTTTTGACTGTCACCGCCACCTCTCCATTCCACGGAAAGCCGCTCTCAACCTTAATATCCACTTCCTGACCCGCAAACTCGTTTTTGATTTCACCGCCGATATAAAGATGGACAAAGAAAGTATCCGCATTTGCCGTATAAGCGTAGCTACCAATCGAAGTCAGTAGGCGAGCCAGATTGGGAGGGCAACAGGCGCAGCCGAACCATTTTTGCCGTGTTGGTTTGACATGGAACTTACGCTCATCACGGTGACAGGCTTCCGGCAGGACTTCAAGCGGATTGACATAGAAGAAACTTTTGCCATCAAGCGACATCCCTGACAAAACCCCATTGAAAAGAGCTCTCTCCATTACATCGGCATAGCGGCTGTCAGGACGATTCTCCAGCATCCTGCGGGCAAAGAAGACCAAACCGATGGCGGCACAAGTCTCAGCATATGCGGTATCAGCGGGCAAATCATAAGGATAAGAAAAAGCTTCGCCCATATGGGTTGAACCGATACCACCGGTAATATACATTTTTTGTTCGGTAATGTTCTTCCACAAATCCTCGCAAGCCGCCAACAAAGTCTCATCGGCAGTAACACGGGCTATGTCCGCCATCCCTGCATACAGATACACAGCACGGACGGAATGACCAAGAGCCTCTTTTTGCTCGCGTACCGGCAAATGTGCCTGATGATAAGCGTGACGGATATCATTTTCCAGCCCCGGCTTCACTACTTCGGGATGCTCCATATCAAAGTAGTATGGTCGCTGCCCTCGTTGCTCAATAAAGTAAGCACCTAGACGAAGATATCTTTCCTCGCCTGTCACCTCGTAAAGCCTGACCAACGCCATTTCTGCTACTTCATGACCGGGGTAGCCCTTACATTTGCCCGCCTCGTGACCGAAATACCCGTCGAGATAATCAGCAAAGCGCATGGCAATTTTCAGCAAATCATCTTTTTGGGTCGCTTGGTAATAGGCAACCGCCGCTTCTGTCAGATGACCAAAGCAATAGAGTTCATGATTGTCACGCAGGTTGGTAAAAATCCGTGACAAATCATTGATAATATAGTAAGTGTTGAGATAACCGCTCTCCAGTTGCGCCGCCTTTACCAGCAAAATAGCTTCGTCGGCAATTGCTTCCAGTTCCGGGTCAGGCTGTGACATCAAAGAATACGAAACCGCCTCAAGCCATTTGTAAAGATCACTATCTTGGAATAACATTCCATAGAAACGCTCTTCCATTTGCTCCGGACTTCGTGGCAAAGTCTCAAAGGTATCCAGTGGCCAGACTGTCGGTTTAAACAGCTCACCTTTTTCCTTTTTCTCACGATTAATCCGTGCCGCCACCTGAAAGTTTCGGATGCAAAAACTAGGAGCGGCATCTTTTACCCTGTCATTCAAGGCCTCCCATTGATAGGGAATCACCTCTTTGCGAGCCAGTTTTTCGTACTTTTGCCAAAAACTGTCCTTGATGGTAATCTGTGAAAGAGCAAGCGGTTTCGATACTTTGTTTGTACCCATGTGAGTTATCCTTTTTGCGCAGGAATGACCCTGCATTGTAAGTGGCTTTGCTTTCGTTAAATAGTGACCGCCAAGTGCATGACGCTTCCCCCCGGTATTTTGAAGCTCACCTTGTTGTCGGTAATGGTAAATGCGGTGAACTCCGTCGGTTTCACCGTTTCCGGAGAGTCAAAGGTGTTGTGCGCCGTCATTGGTGCTGTCAGTATTGTTGCCTTTACTGATTTTACCTGTGAATCGGCGATTTGAGTCTCGATTTCATAATCATCAGAGATGCTCAGGTTGTTGAGGGTAATATGTACCTTACCGTCAAGACCTAGTGAAGCAGATTCTTGAAGGTTGGGAATCATATAGTCATCTTGTAGCCCCACAGGCTTGCTCTCAACATAGCTATAGAGCAACTCGGCATCCTGATGGTGTTTTTGCATGTTAAACACATGGTACGTCGGTGTCAACAGCATTTTTGCGCCATCAGTCAGAATAACGGCTTGCAAAACGTTAAGCGTTTGGGCAATATTGGCCATTTTGACCCGATCACAATTTTTGTTGAAGATATTTAGATTTATGGCGGCTACCAAGGCATCGCGCATCGTATTTTGCTGATAAAGGAAGCCGGGGTTCGTGCCATCTTCAACTTTCCACCATGTCCCCCACTCATCAATAATCATGCCAACCTTTTTGTCGGGATCATACTCATCCATAATTGCCCCATGTCCGGCTATCAAGGATTCCATGAACATCGTTCTTTTGAGTGTCTTGTACCAATCACTTTCATCAAACTCGGTAGCACACTTTTTGTCCTCC
The DNA here is from genome assembly GCA_031280955.1 of Lachnospiraceae bacterium. Taxonomy (GTDB): domain Bacteria; phylum Bacillota; class Clostridia; order Lachnospirales; family Lachnospiraceae; genus UBA935. The sequence continues at coordinate 75,729 of JAITGA010000016.1, read as the reverse complement.
CAACCACCGGGCATGGTATAGAAATGAAGTGACAAGCCGTCCATGAAACCGTTTTGTCTTTCTGCTTTGTAATAAGTTGTCGAAAGAACTCCCCTTGTCCAATTATAATCATCATCGCTGGCACCGCAGCAGACTTTGTATATCTTTTGCTCAGGGTTGTAATTGCGGATATATGTCTGGTAGTGGCGGTAAAGCTTGCCGTAATACTCAGGTGTCATGTTGCCGCCGCAACCCCAGTTTTCGTTGCCGACCCCGAAGTAATCGACCACCCATGGCTCAGGGTGTCCGTTGGCAGCACGTAGGTCAGCCATCGGCGACATCCCATCAAATGTAAGGTACTCAACCCACTCACTCATCTCCTTGACACTGCCCGAGCCGACATTGCCATTGATATATGCCTTGCAACCTAACTGGCGGCACAGCTCCATAAACTCATGAGTGCCAAAACTATTATCCTCTATGACACCACCCCAATGGGTATTGACCATCTTTTTCCTTTGTTCCTTTGGCCCGATACCATCTTGCCAATGATACTCGTCGGCAAAGCACCCGCCCGGCCAACGCAGAACCGGAATCTTCATCTCTTTTAGGGCATTTACGACATCATTTCTCATTCCCTTGGTGTTGGGAATGTCGGAATCTTCTCCCACATATAATCCCTCGTAGATACAGCGTCCCAAATGTTCGGCAAAATGCCCTTGGATTTCTGCGTTGATTTTTCCCATCTTGTGGTGGGGGTTCACGAATAGTTTTGATGCGTTCGCCATAGGATTTCCTTTCCATGCAAAATATTCTGCCATATGCAGAACTGATTCTTGTTCGTAGATATTGTACCGCTATAAGGGGAAAATGTCAATTTGACATGGTTGCCTGCTATTTGCGGTCTTTTCATTATTCATAGCTTCGTTTATACTGAAGAAGCACAAGCAGGAGGGTAAACATGGATTTTGGTCAATATTTACAGCGTGAAATTGAATGTGCTTGCGGTAGAAAGCACCGTATTGATTGTAAGTATATCTTCATCGAAGATGGCGCATTAGCGCGGTTGCCTGATGTGATTGCTGAGGGGGGATTCCGACGGCTCTTGCTCATTGCTGATGAGAATACCCATGCTGCAATTGATAGGATAAGTGATGAAAGCGGCAGCGATACGTTTGATGGTAGTGATGGGATTAACGACGGCTCTATTTCTGCCATCTTGCAAAAGAGTGGCTTCATTCAATTAGCGAACACAGTCGTAAGCGGGGATGGTTATCCGAACTGCCTCGATGATAGCGAAGAAGCTATGTCCCCGCATGGAGAGAGTGTTTCCTGCGAAGAGATAAATAACGGTCGTTATTTTTATTCTGTTACTCTCTCCTCTAAAACCCTGCTGCCGGACGAAGAAGGAATTGGGGGCATTGTCACCGCCATGCTTCCCGGTTGTGATGTGATTGTCGCTATTGGTTCGGGTACACTCAACGATATGTGCCGCTTCGTTAGTTACAAGCTGGGGATTCCCTATATAATAGTGGCAACCGCTCCCTCTATGGATGGCTATACTTCGCACGTCTGCGCCATGATTACCAATCGTGTCAAAACTACTTATTACACTCATGTTCCTTTTGCAGTAATCGGTGATTTGGGTGTTTTGGCAGCTGCTCCCAAGGAGCTAATCGCCGCCGGAGTTGGTGATGTCCTCGGCAAATATATTAGCCTTGTCGAATGGCAAATAGCTCATTTGATTACCGATGAGTATTATTGTCCTTTTGTTGCTTCTATCGTAAGGGAAGCTCTTGAGAAAACACGCGCGGCAGTTTCAAGGTTGGGGAAAGAAGATTCGTCACCGACAGCTATAACTGTGTTAATGGAGGCTCTGGTGCTTTCGGGAATGGCAATGACTATGGCAGACACTTCACGTCCCGCTTCCGGAAGTGAACATCATCTTGCACACTATTGGGAGATGCAAGCTCTGCTCACAGGCGCACCTGCTGCCCTGCATGGTGCAAAGGTAGGAGTGGCTACGCTCATTATCCTACACCTCTATCAGCAAGTCGCCGCCGGAGAAATCAATTTGACCCAAACTCGCCATCGCCGTTTTGATGAAGCTACCTATATCCAAGAAATCAAAGTCGCATACGGTTCTGCTGCCGAAGCGGTTATCGCTTTAGAAAGAGAAAGCCAAAAGAACAGCGACACCGCTGTTACCGCTCGCATCGACTGCCTCAAAGAACATCACGATGAAATCATGACCCTAATCTCTGCACTTCCTACTGCTGATGAGATTAGTGCTTTACTCACCGCTGTTGGTGCTTCGCTAACTATTTCCGATATCAATGTAAGTGATGAACTGCTAACCGACAGTCTCCGCTATGCCAAAGAGCAGCGGGTACGATATGGATTGTTGCAAATGTTATATGATTGCGGTTGGGGTAAGATTGAGAAGGTATAAATAGAAAAAGAAGACCTAACTATGTTTATAAGCCGAGCGTTGATGACATCGGCACTTGTCACCGTTCTTTGGTGACTTAGTACCGCTATGTCATCACCGCAGCGAGAGCGTTCGGGCGATAAACATATTAGGTCTTTTATTTTGGTTTATACAATAAGCCCTATCCCCGGTTTTTCCGAGCGATAAAGATTAGTATTGCTGATACCGCTCCCACGATACCTAGGATTGCCAATCCCCCCAGCAAATAAGCCAAGAGCGGACTGTTTTGTCTGGAGCTGGCTGTTTCTGTATCTGCGACCGGTTCAGCAGTATTTGCTTCCTCATCTACATCCGGTTCAGAATCTACTACTGGCTCATCTGCGACTACCTCTTCCGTTACTTCAGTATCTTCGGCATTAGCTAATTGTATTGCGCTGATTTCATCCCATGTCCCGCCGATTACCTCATCAGCAAGAGTCAATATATATGTATAGAGCATCCCATTACCGGCACTGCGGAAACCCTCAATACACATCATCACTTCATAGAGTACCCCGCTCATGTCAAGCCCCATTAGCTCCCACTCAGCGAAATGCTTTGATACGCTGATTGTACCGCTTTTGCGGTTATCGACACGGACGGCAAAGTATTGGTCAAACGTCTTCGTCCCCTGAATTGACGGCTGCTCTACACGAGTGTCCACATATAGCTCATATACACCCCCGTCCAACTCATAACTACCCTTATAGCCAACACCACCGGGTGGTTTATAATTACCGTGATTCTCAACGATATAAAACTCTATCAACGGGTCTTCCGTCCAACCATAAACCGTAAGATAACTGACATCGCCACGATTGATATTGTGTTCTGCCCCATACTCAATTGAAATTACACCAAAGTCGTGAAATGAATGAGTACTGCCAAGCCTTTTGCCCGAGCGAAAGAGGATGTTGTGTCCATCCCAATCACAGATGAACGAACCACCACCCGCCAGAATCATCCTGCCATCACCACTATTATCCTGACTCCAATATTCGAAGTCGAAACCGTCAAATGACCATCGCTTGTTATTGGTGACTGGCCCTGAGTTCAAATCCCACGGCCCTGTCCCTGACAATATGAACGAGAAATCATCAATATAAAACTCATCGGCAGCAGACGTGCTTTCCACATAAACTGAGATAAAATCCTCCCCTTGATATGTATAGCTCCCCCTTAGCTGTGTCCAACCCTCATCCCTGCTTACCGTCTTCGATTGCAGATTGATATATTGTGCCGCTCCACCCTCACCTATCTGTGTTGACAGTACAAATGAAATACTGTTAGGAGTTTTGGGCAAAACCCAGATGGATATATCATATGTTTCACCCGGCTCAATGAAAGGGGCTACATTGAACTGCGGCCCATTCCAATTACTGCGGCGGGAATCAATCAAGAGCGAATACTGCCCGCTATGTGCTTCCTCTGTTACTACCGTCAGGACACCTGTTCCCGCATCCCTTTCTGCCGCTGACCCGCGGACATCGAAACCCATCGGTGTTCCGTCTTCAAAGTCGATGAACAACCCCTCCGCCTCGTCTTCGTCTGCCACTGCCATGGATGATGGCAAAAAAGCCGCTACGAGTGCCGCCGCCAGTATCCATGCTAATCTTCTTGATGTTTTCTTCATTTGATTCCCTTTCTTTATTCTTATAATACCTCGTTATGTATTCTTGCTACTTTATTGCGCTTGGAATGTACACCTTAGATTCGTAATCTAAGATGTACATTATACTTTTTCTTCCATTTATCTCCTGTCTCCTTCTAAAGAAATAGGGTTAAATAGTTACTCTATATATCGGATAATCCCCAAATATATTTATGGTGTCTTAATATAAGTATTCATCGCCCCCAGTAACTGTGCAAAACTAATCGGCTTCGCAATATGGTCATTCATCCCCGCCTCACGGGTCTTTTGCACATCCTCGGCAAACGCATTCGCCGTGACCGCTACAATCGGCAGAGTCGCCGCATCATCACGTTTGAGGGCGCGGATTGCCTTGGCGGCTTCATACCCATTCATCACCGGCATTTGAATATCCATGAAAATGAGGTCATAATAATTCTCCGGTGTTTTTACCACTTTTTCAAAAGCAATCAACCCGTTCTCCGCTGTTTCCACCGTAATCCCGGTAATTTCCAACAAGTCAACCGCTATCTCCATATTTAACTCATTGTCTTCAACCATCAGTATCCGTCTGCCGGGGAATTCTGTCCGCTGTTCCACTTTTTCCCGCTCTGCGCCTTTGCCCGCTTCAACATGCTTTAGCGGCAGCGATACGGTGAACTTTGTCCCCGCGCCAACCTCACTTTCAACATTGATATATCCATCCATCATCAAAATCAAGTTTTGGACAATCGCCATTCCCAGACCGGTACCTTCGATTTTGCTCGTCCGTGAGTCATCAACACGACTGAAAGGTTCATAGAGTTCACTCACAAACTCCGGTGTCATACCCACCCCGTTATCCTCAATCATAAACTCATAAACGCTACTCCCCGGCTCGCCGGGTAACTCGTTGACAGTAAAGACTATTTCCCCACCCTTTGGTGTGTATTTTATGGCATTGGACAAAAGGTTCGTTAGTATCTGTTGTATCCTTGATGTATCGCCAACCACAAAGGGATGGGTCAGGGTATCTTTGTTAAATATCAGAGTATGCGATTTCTCGTCTGCCAGACTTTCAACTATTATATGAATATTGCTGATCAACTCATGCAAATCCACCTCTTCGGTGACAATAATAACCCGACCGCTTTCAATTCTGCTCATATCTAGGACTTTGTTGACCAAATCAAGTAAGTGCTTGCTCGCTCCATCTATTTTTCCCAGACAATCACGAATCCGCTCATAATTATCAATATTTTTCCGTGCTATTACTGACATTCCGATGATGGCATTGAGCGGGGTACGGATGTCGTGGGACATTCGTGAAAGGAAATCACTCTTGGCATTATTCGCCTGTGTCGCCGCCAGCATCGCATCTTGAATTATCTGGCGGTTACTTATCTCTTCCTTTTTTTGCTTGGTAATGTCGTTGATGCCCATCATCACCAATGTAGACAAATCCCCTTCCGCCGCCACCTCTATCATCGTCACACGCTCCCACCGCTCGGCACTATCACGCTCTTGCTTGCGCATGTACTCCACCTCCATGACCGGTGAATCTACTGACAAATGCCGTTCAATATGTGCAATTTCCAGTTGGTCGAGCAATGCAACACGATCATCTGCCACCACCCTTGTCCCGAAGAATATCTTGCAGAGCCGTGTATATGCTCCTTTTGTGGGAATCCGTCGTTCCAGTCCCCGCTCATCCTTGATGACATCATAATTATCACCGGCAAGGTCTACGATGAGTAAGGTGCTATATTGATTACTCAAGCTCTGGATAATATTCCCATGTTCGGTGAGCTGGCGTTTTTGCTCATCAATATCATTAAATGTACATACGACTCTTTTGATTCCCTCTGATGTGCTAAGCACGGAAAAGAAACATTCAGTCCATACATACTCACCGCTGCCTAACTGGAGGCGAATCTCTTCTCTCACCTCGTCGCCGATACTATATGTACCATCTGCCATCTTGCCGTAGCTGATAAAATACTGGATAAAGTCGGAGGGGTGTATCCGTTTCAAGAAAAGTCCCTTGTCCATTAAGCCGGAGCAAAAATCGAAGCGAGACGCTGCTTTTCCCTCGATTCTCACCTTTTCGAGTTCATCTAAGTTTTCGACCAACAAGCCCGGAGTCATCGAAATCATGAGTTCCAGCCGCGCATTCAAATCTGCCAGACTTTCTACTTGATCCGAAAGCTGGGTGCTTTGGTCATGAAGCTCTTCATTCTTGGTATTTAGTTGCTCATGTATATTCTTTAGTGCCGACCAGTGCTTTCCCTCAATGGCGATATACACCACCAGAGAAACAGCACAAAGAGCCAAACCAATGAACTGATAGACACCGCCAATTGAAAGTGAAACGGCAAGCACAACTAACAGAAGAAAGACACCTGTTGCCCTCTTAATATAGTAAACCATTTTATCCTTTTTCATTAATGAAGTATTCTTTTTCATTTCGCCTCATAAACTACTTCGAATCTAACGCTTGTCGAAGCGAAAATAAATCCTCCCGACTGATTTCTTCGTCGGGCAGTCTTCTTCCTGATACCTAAGTATCATTGCCGACATCGGCGGCATTACAAAAGAGAGCCGTCCCGATGTGATTTGATAATCAACGCTATCTACATTAAATCCTGCTTCATCAGTCAAAATCAAACGCCTCATGACCGACTGGCGTGGTATCCCCAAATGCCAGACGATGATATCCTTGCCTACCTCATAATCATTATTGTTGATAAGGACAATTGACTTACCTTGGCGGGTAAAGCGGGCATATGCGAGGAAATTATGGCTGCTATCCAGTTGCCGCAACGCTCCCGTGAGAAACTCCTTGTTTTCCTTGTGGATGCGAATCAGTTCCTGATGCAGGGTAATCATGACGAAATCTTCATTGCCCCAAGGATATGTGCGGCGGTTGTCAGGGTCGGTGAAACCACATAGTCCTGCTTCATCACCATAATAAATCGTCGGCGCACCCGGCCACGTCATTTGAATCACAACTGCCTCACGCATGACCGCTTTCTTTATTCCCTCATTAGCCGCTTCCGGTCCCAGATTGTTACTCCGCCCTACTTTTCCGTTCGTTCTCGTCAAAAAGCGGGAGTGGTCATGGTTTGAAAGCTCATTCATCGCTACCAAAAGTGACGGCATCGAAAAGACCGCCATATTCGCTTGCATTGCTCCCCAAAAACCATCGGCATTACCATGTAGGTCGGCACGATAATCATCGCTATGTTTTTGCATTCCTGTCAAAAACCAACTGATGGGATCCATGAACGCATCGTAGTTCATTACTGTATCCCATTCATCGCCATTTAACCATTCGGCGGCACTACCATAATGTTCTGCGAGAATAATAGCATCGGGATTGGCTCTTTTGACTGCCTTGCGGAACTCTTTCCAAAAATAATGATTAAACTCCGGCGTATGACCAAGATCTGCGGCTACGTCAAGTCGCCAACCATCGGCATTGTAAGGGGGAGCTACCCATTTGGCGGCAATGTTCATCATATAATGGAAGAGGTCGCGTGAGCCCTCATAATTGAGCTTGGGTAACGTGTCAAAACCCCACCAACCATCATATTTGCCATTGTATGGCCAGTCACTGTTGCTGCTACCCATGAAATTGAAGTAACTGCGATACGGACTATCGGCAGAGCAATACGCACCCTTTTCATAACCGAGGGCATTTTCATAGATACGCTCACGATCCATCCACTTGTTAAATGAACCGCAGTGATTGAAAACACCATCCAGTATGACCTTGATTCCCCGCTTGTGTGCTTCTTTTACCAGTTTGGCAAAGAGCATATTACTGGCATCAAGATTTTCCTTATTGGTGACACGAGTTTTGTAGCGGCTTGCCATGCGGTTTTCATATTCTTTTCCCGATAACAAATCGCCCTCATCCTTGACGATGACCCCGATATGCGGGTCTATGCTGTCGTAGTCCTGGATATCGTACTTATGATTGGACGGAGAGACAAAGAGCGGGTTAAAATAAATAGCATCAATACCAAGCTCTACCAGATAGTCGAGCTTGTCGATAACCCCTTGCAAATCACCACCGTAAAACTCACGTACCCCGAAACTGGCAGGGTATTTGTTCCAATCCTCGACTCTCTCCACGTCGCCGCCGACATAGTGATACTCATTGGTGAGGACATCATTGTCAGGGTCGCCATTGAAAAAGCGGTCAACATATATTTGATACATTACCGCCCCTTTTGCCCAGTCGGGGGTCTTGAAGCCGGGGATAATGCGCATCATATAATAAGGCTCAAGCTCTTTCACCACCCCGCGCCGATCATAAAAACAGGTAATCTTGCCGGAATGAACAGAGAAATAGTAATAAAACGGCGTATCCTCCAGTTGGATTTCCACTTCGTAGTAGTCAAGCAAATCATCGGTATCGGTTTTCATCATCATGAACTTGTCAGTGACGGAACAAAGCCAGACTTGATCAACATTGTCTTTTTCTGTTTGAAAGGTAATCGTCACCCGCCCGAAAGCGTTCGGTTCGAGCGGCGAAATGAAATCTTCCGTCAAATCGCTGAATAAGGCACGGCGATTAAAAAGCGGTCGCATGGTTGATATGTAATGATTGTTTTGCTCAGCACGAATGGCTTTGCCAAAATCCATCGGATATACTCTCTAAACTGCTCTTTGTTTGCCAGCAAATAATACGTCCAAACCGTACCGCAACCAAACTGCTACATCTGCGGTACAGGAACAATACTACACTATATCTAGTCTTTTGGCAAGTAGTGATGTGAAAATGCCAAAATGCTCCAAGCTGACTGCCTTTCAAAACAAATACACTATCTCCGGCTCACATCGCCTCATCTATCGCTTACACAGTTTAATTCATCAGTTCTTGAACCAGTTCTTGAAACATCTCTGCTTGCCCCACATATACTGCTATCAGGATAACCCCCATGACAAACAGAACCGAGCTTGCGATAACGGTGATGATTCTCATTTTTCTTCGTTCTTTCATGCGCCGCTGACGTTCCTCTTCGTCGAGGTCAGACAACCGCGCTCCGATAAGCCTTGCCCCCAGACGAATTGCAAAGAGAGCTCCTGCGCTCAATATCAACAAAAACCCTAGTCCCGTTAGCATAGCTTCGTTGCTAGGCATCACTTGCGGCGTTGTTTCCCCCAGTATATCTGCGTCCTCCACAACACCTGCGGAAAAGCTAATAGCATTGTGCAAAAAGTGATAAAGCATGGGTAAAAGAATATTCTTCGTTTCTATCATTATATACGCCATGACTATTCCCAGCAGAGCCGTGACTGCATAGCGAGTATAGTCAATGTGGAATAAGCCAAAAATCAAACCGATGCTAAGCAGCGTCACCCACTTACTCCGAAAGCCAGAGCGTTCAAAAGTGTGTTGAATGACCCCGCGGTGCAAAATCTCCTCACAAATAGCAGGGGCAACAGATACAATCAAAAAGCCAATCCAAACAGGAGTTGAACGGAATAGTTCCCCCATAAAATCCGCTGTTTCTATTGCTTCGGGAAACACCAGCTGATTTATCATCGCCAACGCCGCCACCGGAATCAGAGCCGAGATTACCATGATTATCACACCAAATATCTGGGACATGCGTGGAACTTTGACTGGTAAAACATCCTTTACCTTCAATCGAAGGATGAATATTCCCGCAATTGATATAACTATAAAGAGCAATTGCGTATAAAAGACACCATAAAGACCAAAATTACTCTGTACCCAATAACCCAATGTAAACATCAGAGCCATAGTAATAATAAACACCACGACCCCTCGTATCCAAAAGAAACGTTCCTGTCTAAGTAATTTCATAATGACCTCCGATACTGCTCCGCCAACCAATTTCTTGTACTATATAATCACATTATACACTAATGTTGGAAACCGGTAAATGAGGGAGAAATGAGGGTTAGATTTTTCATGATGAAATCTGCGCACTTCTTTACATCTTCATATGATATATTGAGAAGTGCCTGTCGTGCATACTTTACTTCTGTGTCGATATCAAGTATCGGTTCATCATAGAGAAAGTTTTGGACACTCTCATGCATAAACTGCCGATGGTTCTTTGCTGAATTTGCAAGCAATTCTAAATAATTATCCACCCTATTTGTGTATCTTTCTTTCGCTACCTGATAATCGTTTTCATTAAAATTCATCTCTTTCAAGCAATTTGTGATGATTGGTATACCTTCTGTCTTCTTCATAAGTGTAATGCGAATACGAATCAAATGCCAATCATGGGAGAAAATTTCCGCAGCAGTATCTATCTCTTCTACGAAGAGACTACCATCTATTCTTATATCGCCGTTGATTATCCTTATTATTTCCAGTGTCAAATCTATCACCACCAATGATTCTACATACTCATCATCTGATGTCAATGAACGCTTTGATTTGGAGATGAAGTAAAGTCGTTTCTCATCATCTTCTCGGTTCTTCTCACTTTTATGACAAGTGACTTCACATGGATGGTTTGCTGCGTCTTCCACATCCTCGATGTCTATATGAATCTCTTTGCTCTCATGTACATTTATTTGCGTGTCAGAAAACTCATGGCGGACAATCTCTGCTACTTGTTCTTGCTCCAGGTTACTACATATGACTATCGCCGCATTGTTCATCGTATACCATTGGCGATGAAAATGTACCACATCCTCAAAGCCAAAATTATCAATAAGTAAAATATCGCCAATCGGTAAGCGAAGCTCGGGAAACTCATCACGAAACAGAGCTTTAACCGCTGTTTCCTTGCCCGTGTCAAATGAGTCGTATTCCTTTCGCACATCATCCCTGACTCGTTCGATACTGTCCGCTGACAGCATTTCCCCTGATAGTATCTCCCTGATGGCTGATAATGCGCGTGTTACAAAGATACTATCCGTCTTTTCATCCTTTCTATATTGGGTAAACAAGTATACCGTTTCATTGAAACTGGTATAGGCACGATGAAATGAAGTCGGGACTTCCGAAGATAAATGTTCGCACCTCTTTAGATACGGAAATGTCAAATGGTCGATACTCATATGTTCAACAAAATGAGAAAGTCCTTTTTCATTTTCCCTTTCCATAAACGGACCGACTTTTACAATCAATTCAATCCGTGCCAGTAACCCTGAGTCAGGACTGCTCTTCGTATAACAAGTGAGGTTCTTAGGATTGCGGTAACTCTCAGACACATTATCTTGTTGAGAATTATCCGAAGCAAATTTCTTCATGTTACTATACTCACTTTCACTTTATCGCGCCTCTTTTACGTATATTCCTACTCGGTTTTCGATGATGGCAACAACATCTTCCACCGATTTTTGCCCACTAAAGTATGCTCCTGCCTCTTCCTTGATTATATCATCGATTTGACGGTCAAAGAGGCGGATTTGGTAGGCGTTATCATTTATCTCCCGAAACATGTTTACATTCTCATCAAGCAGGGTAATATCTATAAACTCCGGAAGCAAAGCATATCTTTCCCGCATCAAGGTAATACTTTCATTCATACTGCTTTTCAACAACGGATAACCGTTCATATTGCCGTCCGATTGAATTTCCTTGGTCAGCAAGGAACTAATGAACTGCCACGCCGCATCTTTGTTTCGGCTTTGACTGCTGACTGCGACGACATTGTATGAATTGATGATAAAACCCGCTGCATTTATGACAGCTGTGTCATTGTTCGACTCTGTAGGAAAACCGATGTAGCTAACCTGTTCCCCGAACAAATCTAACCAATACGTATTATCCATAGGAATCATCCCCTGCGCCAGCAGCAAATCCCCTTCTGCTACCCGCTCTTCCATACTGCGATTGTCAGAATATCTGCTATCACTTGTATAGCGATGGGCAAACTCCAGTATTTTGATGAGTAAACTACGATTGAAAGTTGATTCACCGCTACTCCAGTCAGCAATATGTCTGGTGTTGGCTTTTAGACAAATATCCAAAACCCCCATTTGTGTTGGTTGGTAAAAAATCTGGCTGTCAGGAAAGCGATTGGCGAAAGCCTCTATCCCATCCATATCCCAATCTGAAAAACCGTCAAGCACCGTGGCACTGCCTATCATACCCTCGATATGGTACACTATCGGCAAGGCAAATAATTGTTCATCTATCTCATAAGCGCGAATTATATTTTCTTGATAATCCATCCAATCAAAACTATCATCAGCTTCCATGTATGGGTAAAGATTTTCAAAAACACCTTGTTGCGCAAACAAACCATAAGACAAATCCGGCGGCAAAAATAAGATGTCCGGGCATTTCCCGCTGGCAATGTCAAGCTGAAGCTCTAACAGTCCCGGTTCGGTGATGTCAGTAAAAGAACTTCCATATTGCTTTATCTCAATCCTGCTACCGCTTGGATTGGTACGATTGAATGTCATAACCGCCTCCAAGATCGGTTTACTCATATACCAACCAAGATATCCAAAAGTCATATTGCTATTATCTCCCTGTTCCTCAATCTCTCTCTTTCTTTCTTCTGCTGTTGCGATTTCCTCAGCCGTCGCCGGTCGTACCAAATAGTAGGTTATATGCTTGGGATATCCCGGGTCGCCACCTCCATGTGGTCTGTCTGCCCATAACACTTGATTGCCGAGAAGCGGGTATGCTCTCCCTGTTTCGTCAAAAGCCACATCTAAGGAACGCCAAGTAAACCATGTCTTCAAGGTCTCGTCTTCCATGTTGTGCTCATATACGCCTCCCCGATTGGCAGTAAACAGGTTTTTGTTTTCCAGATAGCTCAAACTGCTTATATGTGAAGAAACATTTCCAAAATTGTCGGTCATCATACCATGAGCCGTTATATCCGTTATTTCTCCTAAGCCTTGTGTGTGTAAGTCAATTGCTGCCATGTATCTGATATGTCCTCTGTTTTCACTAGCGTATAGATAAACCTGTCCCTTTGTATCTTGAAAAAGAAAGCCGACATATCTAATATCATCGACATAAAAAAGCAAATCGCCATCAGGGTCGATGACCAAAATCACTGCTCTAAACTCGTTTCCTGAGCTTACATAAGATAGTATGTACCCATTCCCATCATCATCAATGATGAAGTCAAGCGGTGTGTAATTATCAAATTCAACAAAGGCGGGAAGAATCGATTTTGCTCTAGCTATTTCACCATCAGGCGTGAACTGATAAAGATAAATATCTAAACATTCCCATCTTTCATCAACTTGTCTCGTAAGCACATAAATATTTCCATCTTCATCAATGTCCATAAGCTGTATCGTTTGCTCTGCGGGGATAGCCAAGGGGATGTCAAAAATCACCGCATGGTCAGTAATATCAATTTTTCTGATCATCGCTTGGCGGTTGTCAATTGGGTGTGAATATGTGGTTATGCCTTGATAATATATATAGTAAAGATGGTTCTGAAATATGCTTTCGTCATATATCAATTCATCAGGTGCGGCAAGCGTAATCACTGTATAGATATCGGTCGCCAAATCGGATATTTGCGTGTTTTCATTCTCTTCTGTACCATTTCTATCGCACGATACGAGCGCAAAGCTTGTTATTATTAAGAAAGCCAAAAATACTCTTTTCATGGTTTGTTCTCCATTATGCAAGGAAGTGACTGAATCCTAATATCAATTAGGACTCAGTCTCCTTCTCCTCTCTTGTGGTGTGCAAATCAATTAAGCTCAATCTTACATATTAATATTATTGATTTTAACTGCTACAGCTGAATTTGCACCTTGGTTGTCTACAACGGCTGGATTGCATCCGCAGTTACAATTGCTACAATTAGGTGTTGGCGTTCCAAATGTGTTCCAACGTAAATTTAGTTCTACGTTACAATAACAAGCATAGGCTTTAATATCATCCTGCAAACTTGGAACTCTTCCCGATGGGTTCATTAATTTCATAGCGGCACTCTCCTTTCATTAAATTCCCAGTTTTACTGTTGCTATTTACATAATAACTTTGGGTTTCATGTAATTGTATAATCGTTAAAATGCAGAAACATTTCTGGATTTTCTTCTAAATACTCATGATAGAGTTCGAGCAATCTTTTGCTATACTCTTTTGCGTTATTACATCTCTTACGCTTGTGATTAATGTCAAGTGTATCGTTTTTAGTGTAGAGAGTAGCATAACAAACACCACATATCTTGAATGCCCAACAATTATTACAGTCATCAACTGACTTGCTTTCATATTCATTTACATACACATTATTCATTTTTTCTTTGTCAAATCCACTAAAGACATTACCAATCGTTGGACATGTCCCCATTCTTTCACAGGGTTTCATATCTCCGTTTGTGCTAATACACAATCGCCGATGTCCTGGAACACAGCAACCGTTCATTCCTATTGATTGAGCAGGTTCGTTTAGAATAGGTCGTTTATGAATGCCTAAGAGTACTCTCTCTAAATGTCCTTCAAGGAAGTTGTTCTCTTTGTTCTCTATAGCATATTTTGCTTTGCTCCAATCTAATAGCGGATCAAAGTAGTCTTGCTCACTTCTCGATTCTAGAGAACTCTCATAATCAATGCTTATTCCCTTTGACGGATAGCTAATCTGCTTCGCAATTGTAGCAGGAAGCCAAGTCAAATCATTGAAAAAGCTTTGGATTTCTGTAATTCTCATTTCTGTATGTGGTTCTCCAAACACCATACTCAAACTAAGATTTGCGGTGTCGTTTTCGTTAAGCCTGTTATGCTTTTTATATGATTCCACAAGATAGAACAATCCTTTAATTGTATTGTTAAAACTTCCTGTGCCATCAGCATACTTACGATATTGATCGTGTATGTGTTCCGGACCATCAATACTACATACAATGCTAAAGTTATCGATAGATGCAAAGAAATCAGCCATCTTTTTAGTCATTAGTGTAAGGTTAGTTGTCATTGAAAAACTTACTTTCTTTTCTTTCAATATTTTTTGCGAATAGAAAACTGCATGTTTAATCAAATCGAACTTCAGCAAAGGTTCTCCGCCATAAAATGTCACAGCTACTTCGTCGCTTCCATGTTTTGCCAAAAACTCAATAGCTGCTTCCAAAGTTTCTTTACTCATTTCTTTTGACGAAAAACCTCTTTCACCATTGTGTTTTTCATTATATACACAATAATCGCAACGCAGATTACATTTTTCTGTCAACTCAAGAGTTATCATTCTAATTCCTTCGTCTAATGATTCTTCAAAAAATTCTTTGTGAGTAGGAGATATGAATTCCTTAATAATTGGAGCTTGAAGTAAATTTTCTTCTTCAATGGCTTCCTTGACATTTTTAATGATTTCATCAATATTAACAATACATAGTGATTCACACAAACAAATATAGCCTTCCTTTTCTTTTCTGGAAAATAGCCACTTAAACACTTCATATTCATCTGGTTCACACAATATTACCTTACCGGTACCATTATCATAATAGTATCCATTCTTCTTAGTAGAAAAGAGTAGTCCGAGTCTGTTAATCCCACCGAATTTATCTATTATTGATAGGATATAGTCCAAATCATTATTGGTTGTCATTGTTTTCTCCGCTTTCTTCAATGTTGTGGCTGCACTAGCTCATTGTTTGCTACGAGCATAAATGTTGAGTTGATTCCATGTATACTGCCACCTTATCACACGCTAATACGCTTGTGAATAGGCAGTTTCGGAAATCGGCGGTTTGCATTAAAAATCGGCGGTTATTCACGTAGATTTATGGTTTTACAACGATATTATCATCGATATTGTCATTTTAAAGGTAGCACATGAGCAGAGCTATAGATTACAGTTTCTCAATTGTTTCAAGAAAATAAGTCTTGACATTGTGGAACTTCATTCTAGGAATGGGAAGTTTCTCTCCTGTCTCCAACAGAGCCGAATAGTTTTTCACCTCTTTCACACATCTGGCATTCACTAGGTAGCTCTTATGAATCCTGATGAAACCACATAATGATAAGTCCCTTTCCACAGCGTCCAGTTTGGCGCGTAAATGATGAGGCGGGGTGTCATTCTCACGAAAATTGAATGTCAATTGAGGCGTCCGACATTCCACATATGATATCTGTTCGGTTACTATCTTTCTTCTTCCCTCTTGGAATTTATAGGTAATGACACGTGACTTCGCTTTAAGCCTGTCAAGCATGGCTTCCACACACTCCGGTAAAAGCTGCTCTAATTCGTTCTTCAATAAATAACGTACTGCATTTACCTTGTATCCATCTTTTGAATATTCATCAAATGCTGTGATGAATGCAAGCTGTGCATTTCCGCCTGCTTCCTTGATTGCTTTGGCAACTTCCAGACCATTCATTTGCTTCATTCGGATGTCGAGAAATATCATGTCATAATCAATTGCCCGCTTCATATCCCTGCATAGCTCCATGCTAGACAGATAAGTGTCTATCTCAAACCAAATATGTCTTTCTGCTAAAATTTCCTCCAACAATCCCTCCGTCTTTTGGATATCGTGTTGTTCATTATCACATATGGCTATTTTAATCATATACAGATACACCCCCATTCCTTAATCGTGACATCGTCTTCTGACAACAATTTCACAATTACCACAAGTAAATTGGAATCTATATGCGATTATATAAGCTAGATACAACAAAAGTCATCGTTGGCACCCACGTTTTTTTTGCTACTTTTTCGTGGATTCCAACATGATGTTTTGTTCCATTGTTCGGCAATGGGAATAATCTGTTTTAAAATGAATTAGTTTAGAAATGATGACCCTTGTAATCGCCAACACTTTATTTGAAGCAACAATGTATTGCATACTATATAATCACTCAAGTTCAGATTTAGTTCATTACACAACTTGCTAATCCGACTTTTAAAGGTGTTTTCATGTAAGAAAAATTTAGATGACGCTTTTGCATAACTGCCGAGTTCAACATATGCTTCCAACATGTCAATCACATCGTATGATTCGTTGGTCTGATAATTATTTAGCATACGAACATAATAAAGGTCAAGCGATGGTAAAACACGCATTTTTTCATATATCGATGTCAGGGGATGGGAAAAGCAACGCTTGTCTTGCCATAGCTTTTTGCCAATAGCAAGGCTAGTTTCGGCATCTGTGTAACTATGAGCAATGTCTTCGACCTTGGAATAGAGCCTACCGATTGAAGCACAACAACGGTCGTTCTTCTGTAAACAATATTCTATACCGTCAAACAGCATAGAGTACCACGCATCTATGGAGGTGTTTACTTTTGGAATGACCTCTATCATGACAACTGTTTCTTGTTTTGTAGGATTTTCGATCATATAGATTTTCGTTTCGCCGGCATTGGTAAAGCAAGGACAGTCAATTATTTCGCAAATTTCGTTAAAGAGTGCTTCCGCCTTATTTGAGTAGAGTAACATTATTCCCCAATACATTGCCGAATCAGGATCTCTTCGTTGATTGAGTGTCATGTAATCCTTTTCCGTTAGATTACCCGACAATAATTTTTCCATGAAAGCATGGTAAATGTCCCTCTGATCGTCGATTTTGACAGTTATTGATTCATTTATCGCTGAAGCCTTTTCTAAGCTAATCATTTCATAACAAACAGACATTATCTCCGACCACCGAAAATGAAGCGGTATCTCTATAATTGGGAAATTATTTGCTTCAGCAATCAAGATGACAGATTCGGGGATTTCATGAATGAAGCGTTCCTTTTTGATGCCGAGCGCACTAGAACCTGCTTTGATTAGGCTAGTGACCATGTGTTCAATCTGCCAAATGTCATTGCCAAGCAAAAATCCTGTCGTCAGGATAATTTCGTTCCCGCGAAGCCATTTGTAGCTATCAGGCGCATCCATGACTGATATCGCTTTTACCACTCTGTCTAGACCATCATGCCCTGCGATAACTTTTAATTCACTTAGGCTCTCTTGTTTTAATAAAGTACTAACTGTTACCATGTCAACCTCAAATGAAAGAAAATATTGTTGTGTAATACTCCTAATTTAACGAAACTTTTCTTGGTTAAATTATAGAGTGTTTTTGTTGTTTATGCAACTTATAACCGCATTTCTTGTTCGTTTCGTCTCCTTTCTTGCCTCTCAATACTTGATGTCATCATTAAATATGCTTTTTTGACTTTTTGATACTTCACTCTCGGAATAGGAAGAACTTCTTTATTTATCATGATAGCTTTATAATTTGTCATCTTTTTCACATGTCTTACGTTGACCAAAAAGTTTTGATGAATTCTGAGAAAACCGAACAAAGATAAGTCAGCTTCTACCTTGTTTAGCTCTTCATGATAATGACATTCTTTTCTTTTAGTATCATAAAAATGAACATATATTAATTTGCCTTTGCCTATTACATACGATATATCCTTAGTATGTAATATTTTTTCGACATTAAAGCCCAAGTAAGAGACACGGCGAGATTCCAAGTTCATATCTTTAAGCATCGCGGTTACACATTCCGGAAGATATCTCTCTAGCTCGTTTTTCAAGATATATCGACGTGCCTGTACTGTGTATCCCTCTCTGGAAAGTTCATCAGTCACTGCGTAAAATGCTATCTGCGCATTACACTTGGCTTTACGAAGTATCACTGCTGCTTCAATGCCACTCATTTGCTTCATGCAAGCATCCAAAAAAATTATGTCAAACTCCTTTGCTCGTAAAATATCTGCACATAGTTCTTCTCCCGAACAAAATAGATGAAAATCAAAAGAAACCCCTAGTTCATTCAAAAATCGCTCTAACATATGCCTTACTTTTTGTGCGTAATCTGGATTATTATCACAAATGGCAATTTGAATCATTTTTCCCCCTCGTTATTTTGTCCATGTTCCTTGTAAAGCTTACTGTTGAAAGCATAAGAAACTAATCACCTGCCGCTAACCACCGTCAACTATTAACGTCCTATATCTGTCCAGTCGTCAACATTATACGCCCATCCTGTACCTACACCAACCACTACGACAGTACCGTCGCTTCGCAAACCAACTGTTATTTCTTCTCCCGCAGCGATAGCGACAATATCATACCAATCATCAACATCACATTGTCCAGATGTGTTGTTTCCAAATGCTACAACTGTGCCGTCTCTTTGTAGGGCTACTACATGACCGACATGACCAGTACCACCAATAGTAGCCTTTGCAGCAGAAATGGCGATAATATCCCGCCATGTCGATATGATTGGATGCCCGTCCTCTCTATAGAAATGACCTGCTGCTACGACCGTACCATCCTTTCGCAGCCCAAGTGTATGTTCTCCTCCGGCGGCAATGGCAATGATATCTTCCCATGCCTCTACATCACATTGACCATACTCATTGTATCCTGTTGCAATAACCGTACCGTCTGTCCGTAAACCAACTGTATGCCATGTACCCGCAGAAATAGCAATAATATCACGCCACTCCTCTACATCGCATCCCCCGAATCTGTTATGTCCTTTTGCAACAACTGTCCCGTCTGCCTTTAAGCCAATCGTAAAGCCTGAGCCCGCTGTAATAGCGATGATATCATACCATTCAGTAACATCTAACATATCATTACCATCATGTGTTGAAACAACTGTGCCGTCCTCACGTAAACCTATATGCGGATACTCGCCACCAGAGGCTACTGCGACAATGTCATACCATTCTGCAAAATCTTCTCTTAAATCTCTATCTTCCTCTTCTATCCTTAATTCAGTTGAAGCAATTGTGCCATCTTTGCGCCGGGCGATGACTTGATATCTACTAGCTGTAATCGTTGATTGCAAATCAAGACTGATATGAGCAAGCCGCTCTGCCAGTTCTATTTCGCAAATGATGATAGGTGTATCGTCTGGCGGTTCTGTTGTTGCTATATCATCAAGAGGTGGTGCGTAAACTTCATATCCACCTCCCGGTTCATCAATGGTTTGCTGTTCTGACAAGAAAGTGTCTTCCTCTTCATTGTTTGACCACAAATTATAGCAAACCACCGCTACGGCTGTTGTTAGCACTACTGCCAGCATTACCATGAGTATTGTCGTTCTTTTCTTTGATTTATCGGGAAGCTTCATTTGTTTTCTCCTCATATTGTATTAATTTTAGTAAAGTAGCTCGTGTTTGTCTGTTTTACAACAAGGAGTGATGCGATTTGGTTTGATGATACTGTATCTTTGCCAAATCGCATTCAACTCTTTGTTGGAGATAATCATTGCTTGCATGTCGATTTCTTGTTGGCTGTATCCATTAAACAAGATTTTTGTTCATGGATATTTGTCCATTCTGCGCTCTGTTTCCAGGTGTACCAGAGTCACAACTGTGGAAACAGGTCACACATGTGTCCCCATATACTCCACCTTGCATCCTTGTAGCAACTTGGTCTTCTAACACCGTCATGTTGCATACACATGTGTACGACATGAGATCCTCTTCGGAACTCGGTGTTCTTCCTGCCGGATGAATAATCTTCATATTGGATTCCTCCTTTCCATGATATTCCTATAGTGATATATGTGCTAAGCGTAGTCTTCCTGCCGCTAACCACCGTCAACAATTAACGCCCAATATCAGTCCACTCATCTACTCCGCTTCTCCCGCTCGAAACTACACCTACCACCACAACAGTACCGTCGCTTCGCAAACCAACTGTGATATCTTCCCCAGCAGCGATAGCGACGATATCATACCAATCATCAACATCACATTGACCATACTTATTGTTTCCAAATGCTACAACTGTGCCGTCTCTTTGTAGGGCTACTACGTGACCGACATGATCAATACCTTCTGCAGCGGAAATGGCGATAATATCCCGCCATGTCGATATGATTGGATGCCCGTCTTCTCTATAGAAATGACCTGCTATCATGACTGTACCATCTCTTCGTAACCCAATTGTATGTTCTCCTCCGGCGGTAACGGCGATGATATCTTCCCATGCCTCTACATCACATTGACCATGCTCATTGTATCCTGTTGCAATGACCGTACCGTCTGTCCGTAAGCCGACTGAATGCCATGTACCCGCAGAAATGGCAATAATATCATGCCACTCCTCTACATCGCATTGCCCGAATGTGTTATATCCTTTTGCAACAACTGTACCGTTTGCCTTTAAGCCAATCGTAAAGCCTGAACCCGCTGCAATAGCAATGATATCATACCATATAGAAACATCATAATCTTCTTGTATTCCATATAACGAAGCAACAACCGTGCCATCTGCCCGCAAGCCTACATCCGGAAACTCACCACCAGAAGTTATAGCAACAATATCATGCCATGTCATAAAAGCTCTGCTTGAGTCTAAATCCTCTTCTTCTATCTTAAATTCAGTCGAAGCAACTGTACCATCTTTGCGCCGGGCGATGACTTGATATCTACTGGCTGTAATCGTTGATTGTAAATCGAGACTAATATGAGCAAGACGCTCTGCCAGTTCTATTTCGCAGATGATGATAGGTGTATCGTCTGGTGGTTCTGTTACTGCTATATCATCAAGAGGCGGTACGTAAGTTTCATACCCGCCTCCCGGTTCATCCATGGGTTGCTGTTCTGACAAGAGAGTGTCTTCCTCTTCATTGTTTGACCATAAGTTATAGCAAATCACCGCTACGGCTGTTGTTAATACTACTGCCAGCATTACCATGAGTATTGTCGTTCTTTTCTTTGATTTATCAGGAAGCTTCATTTGTTTTCTCCTCGTATTGTGTTAGTTTTTGTAAAGTAGCTCGTGTTTGTCTGTTTTACAACAAGGAGTGATGCGATTTGGTTTAATGGTACAGCGTCTTGCCAAATCGCATTCAACTCTTTGTTGGAGATAATCATTGCTTGCATGTCGATTTCTTGTTAGCTATATCCATTAAACAGTATTTTTGTTCATGGATATTTGCCCATTCGCCGCACGATTGCCACTAATATTAGTATCGCAACTGTGGAAACAAGTCACACATGTATCTCCGTTACTTCCGCCTTGCATTCTTGTAGCGGCTTGATCGTTAAACGGTACATGGCAAATACATGTGTACGACATGAGATCCTCTTCGGAACTCGGTGTTCTTCCTGCCGGATGAATAATCTTCATATTGGATCCCTCCTTTCCATGATATTCCTATAGTATCTAAAGACCACGCTATACTGTTAGAATAACCAACATTAACCTAGCGTCATCTCATTAAACAGAATCATTCGTTCCGGATATTTCTCCAGAAACTCATGGTATTCTCTCAATGCCCGCGCGGTCACGCTTCTAGCGTCATTACACTTTTCTCGTTTCTTGTCTATATCAAACGAACAAGCGTTATATGAACCCGCATAACACACCTTGCATATCTTGAATGCCCAACAGTCGTTGCAATCAGCGACTGATTCTGTTTCATATTTGTCTATATAATGCTCTTTTACTTTTTCCCTGTCGAGACCGTCATGGATGTTCCCCATCATCGGGCATGTGTGTATCATTGAGCATAGTTTTATGCCGCCGTCCGCACAGATATAGAGACGTTGGCTTCCGGGAACACAGCTCCCATTGAAACCATATGTCTGTATCGGTGTATGCGAGAGCGGACGCTTGTGGATTGGTAGCAAAGCCTCGGTGAGAAATGTCTTCGTAAACAATTCATCCCAATCACTACCATCGGTAAGCTCAGCTCCCACCCAACTAAGTAAAGGATTCCTCGTGTCCGGCATATGACGATATTGCTGTTGGATGTCGATAATTTCATCCTTAACGCTCCCGGCAGAGGGATATGAGATATGCTTATTCAGCGAAGTCGGCAACCAGTCCAGACTTTCAAAGAACGACTGGATTTCACTTAACTTCTCGGCTGAATATGGTGGCGCAAAGACCATGCTGAAACTAATTATCGAAGCAAATGTCTCTTTGTCATAAGCATCAGCTAAATGCCTGAGTCCACGCATGGCATCGTGAAAGCTTCCCCTGCCATCCGGATACTTGCGATACTGGTCATGTACATTCTCCGGCCCGTCAATACTGCATGTGATTCCAAAACCTTCGACCGATGCAAAAAACTCTGCCATTTCTTTTGTCATCAAGGTTAGATTCGTTGTCATGGAGTATGTGATTTTCTTATCCTTGATGGTGCTTTGTGCATACTCGACACCATATTTGATGAGGTCAAACCGAAGTAGTGGTTCACCACCATAGAAAGTAATCGCCAGTTCATCGCCTTGATAGTTAGCGATATAATCAATAGAGGCTTTGACCGTTTCTTTGGTCATGTCTTTACTGGAAAAATTTCTTTCACTTCCATACGACTCATTGTAGACACAATAATCACAACGAAGATTACATTGCTGTGTCAGCTCCAGCGTAATTATGCGAACTCCCCTGTCTAGCACCTCGTCTAGGTTTTCCTTGTGATCGGGAGACATGAACACAGTTATGAACGGTGCCATAAGGAGATGTTCCTGTGTAACTATACTGCGGACATTTGATAACACCAAAACAGGGTCATCACATTGCAAAAAATCCATCAGCTCACCATAACCATGACTATGGTTCTTCGCATATAACCATTCGAATAATCGGTATTCGCCGGAGTCAAGTTGAGCCACTTTGCCCGTACCATTATCATAGAAATAGTGGTTTTGCTGTGTCGAGAATAGCATCCCCAACCGATGGATTCCCCCGAACCCATCCACCCGCTTCAATATGAAAGCGAGGTCTTCATTTTGTACATTGACTAATTCTTTCATTTTCCCCCTCCTACACTAAATTAACACTCCTACAGTAGAAACTTGCCTTGTATTGCTTACTTATCACTCAAACACGTTGCCCCTTGGCTGTATTTCTTGGCTTGCAAGTTAAACAGCTCTGCATATTTATTGCTTGACCCCATCAGCTCCACATGTGTGCCTTGTTCCATTAAGCGACCATCATCTAGCACTAGTATTTGGTTTGCGTTGACCACATTGGAAAGTCTGTGTGAAATCAAAACAATACACTTGTCCGTATATTCGTCTTCCAGTTGGCGAAATAATCTGTCTTCTGACTCTGCATCGAGAGCAGCTGAGGGTTCATCAAGAATCATGATGGGAGCCTCGCGGAAGAATGTGCGGGCAGCAGAGATTTTTTGCCACTCACCCCCTGATAGCTCGACCCCATCTTCCTCATACTGTCGCGTCAGATAAGTATCAATCCCATTCGGGAATCGTGAGACAATAGTATTGGCATCGCTCTTCGTGAGGGCTTTTCCCACCTTGCAAACATCCCCGGCTTTTCTATAATCTGATAATGACACTGACTCACGAACACTAAAGGCATATGATGGATAGTCTTGAAACATCGTACTGAAATATTTGTGGACATACTCCTGTTTGTATTTGCGAATATCCACGCCATTGAGTAGTATCATTCCCGCTGTAGGGTCATATAATCGCATTAGCAGTTTTACGATTGTCGATTTCCCGCTGCCGTTGACCCCGACTATCGCTGTCTTTTGTGATGTACGGATGAGAAAGCTGACATTTCGGAGTACAAGCGGCAGATCCTCGCCGTAGCTAAACGATACATCCCGAAACTCTACCGTTACCTCCGAAGAAGCTATTAGCTCATCCGTTAATATACCGACACCCGGCTCTGTCTCTGATGCCCCCGAATCAATATTGATTTCGCTCTTATCCACCACCTTGTTGTTCCAGCTCATAAACTTGAGATAATAGTCAATCCGTGTCCTGCCATCCATGAGTTGGGCATAGTTATAAACCGACATATACATACAGCTCATGACTTGCCCGGCGATACCGTAATAATACGAATACTCGCTTAGCAGATAATCACCACCGAACACGCCGTATCCCATCCTAACCATGAATGCCACCAAAACCATTTCCGGCAAAAAGTTAGAGACTGCCAACAGCACAGTATATCGAAACGATAGCTTCTTTTTGTTCAAAAAAATCAGTTTCCACGCCGCATCATACTTCGCCTTGATAAAAGGAAAGAGGTTGAAGAGCCTTGCATCCTTTACATATTCCTTGGAGAATAACATCTCCGATAGATAGTAAAGCTTCCGCTCATCGCCCAGTACACCACGCTGGAAGCTATAGAGGCCATCGAGTTGCTTGCGTTGGAATATGACATGTGGAACAATCGATAGAGCCAATAATAATGTAAACGTGATACTGAAGCGTGACATTAAAAATACCGCCATTAACAACTGAGCAGTATTGCGGATGAAATCAAAAGTCTGAAATGTGGTCTGGGCAATTAGCGGGGCATTGTCAGTCGCATCACGCATTTCATTATAAAACACCGGGGAATCAAAAAACGCCACATCCAAAGACGCACTCTTTTCCATCATCAGGATACGGATATGATTACCCAAAATCTCACGATACATCCCGTCGCAATAACGTTTAAAATTCTCCAGAGCTTTTGCCAGCAGTCCCACCGCCAAAACCGCTACACATAGGTAAACAAAACTGCGCCACGCCCCATCGTCACCCTCTCCTGCCAGAATACCGATTACACTACTCGATAAATAAATGAACAAGAAAGGAAGTGTCGCTGAAAAAAGAGAGGTGATGATATTCATGGCAAAATACTTGCGGCTCTCTTTTATAAGCGGTGACAAAGAAATTCGGAAGCAAAAACGGATGATTCTCAACAATCCCTTTGTTTGTGTCAAAAATTTGTTCATATATATCCCCTGTCCTTAACGCTGTTCTTTTACATAAATCCCTATCCTGTTCTCGACCACATCGGCGACCTCAGCGGCAGTTTTGTTACCATAGAAATACGCTCCCACTTCTTCCAAGATGATGTTGTTGATTTGCATATCAATCACCTTAATCTTGTAAACAGTATCAAAAATCTCCTTTATCTTGGCGAACTCCTCATCAATTGATTCGAAAAACCAGCTTTCAAGACCCAGGGATTCTATATTATTCATCCAAAATTCTTTGTACCAATCCATCTCTGCCTCGCGACTGCTTCTTCTAATCGGAACATCCATTTCCGATTGTCGTTCATCAGAAAGTAAGAAACTGATAAACCGCCATGCTGTACCGACATTTTCACTATTCTTGCTTATTGCTAGTAAATGATTTGCGTATGCCAAAAATCCGCTGCCTTCTTCAGAGGGATAGCCGATGTTTAATATTGGCTCACCAAACCGCTCAACCTTCCATTGAATATCACTAAATGTTGCAATGCCCGCCCACAGCCTTAGGTCACCATCAGCAACCCGATCAGGTAAGTCAGTCATAAGCCAATTTACCTCATACTTGTCTTCATCATGAAAGCGATTGGCAAACTCAATCATCTCAATAAACAGGCTACGGTTAAAATAATTCTCGCCGGTCCAGTCAACAATATGCTCGCCATTAGCTGTCAGGAGTATGTCCAGCACAAATGGCTTCGTGGGAATCCAAAACAAATTACTTTCAGGATAACGATCTGCAAAGTCGATAAATTCTGCCATCGTCCATTCATTTTTGCCCAGATAAGAGAGGTCAGACATCTTCCCTGACATCGCTGACGCAAAGAATGAGATGGGAACAGCCGGGAGGATACCATCATACTCATAAGCCCGGATGATGTTTTCATAGTAGTCACCCCATTCAAAGTCTTCTTCCTCCAGAAGGGGATAAAGGTCTATCAGCAATCCCATATGGACATAGGCATGATATGGGAGTCGCGAATTCATCATTATCACGTCAGGAGCGTTACCCCTTATGATATCGAGATTCATGTTGAATGCGGCATCATCATTACCCCCATAATCCCTTACCTCTATTTGCGTGTTCGGGTTAGCTTGATTGAAATCCAACACCGCTTTCATAATATCAGTTGATCCGCCTAAATAAGCCACACCCAAAACAATATTACCCTCTTTCATTGGCAATCCATTCACTACCAACTCCGGTTGTCCGTCTTGTGCCGCCGCCCGCTCCGCAGCGAGGATTGCTTCTTCTTCAGTCCGAGGGCGAACAACACGGAAAGAAACTGCATCATTTGTCATTATTGACGACCGCCCTACCCAGAGGAAGCGGTCATCATCAAGATGAAACCCCGAATTAGCGTGTCCGGTGATAATCCCGATATCAAACCAGTTGAATATCTCAGTCAGCGTAAACTCTTCCGTATCAAAACTATACGCCGTTCTATCAGTAAAGAGGAAAAACGTACCTTGTGAGTTGCTGCCACCGCCGAGCAGACTGCCCGCCGCTGTAATGTCATAACTGGCTGCCAACCCCCTTGAATCCTCATCAATCATTGCCATCAAATAACTGTTTTCCCGCCTCCAGTGAGCATATGTTTTCCCTGTATAGTCCCGGAAAAGACCAATGACCGGCCCGCCACAGGTAACTTGATAGACCAGCTCTCCATCAGGATTTATGACATAAATGTCATTATTGACGCTGATATGGGCGTTTCCACTAGTGGAAATCTCAAAACCAGTAACGAAATGAAACTCTGCACCAATGAAAAACTCCCCCACCGTCAAGATGTCAAGTACCGTCCCATCAGCAGCAAAGCGCCGCCATGCAGTATTGATGTGTTTGGCATGGTTGTCATCGTTATATTGGTTTACCAAAAGATGAACGATATCATTTTCATCTACCGCGGCACGAAGGATAATCTCTTCCGCACCTATTGCAATCGGCATAACCCATACTGTCTCAGGGTCGTTAAGGTCTATGCGGCAAATAAACATCTTCCCACCATCGTCGGCGACATAGTAGAGGATATTCTTATAAATCGCCTCCGCCCAGATGCTGTCATGGGGAATGTCGATAGTATCTGATACATATACTATTCCGGTATCAATTTCTGCGACAAGTGTATTCTGTGGATCTTGTGATTCCTCTTTCGTCCCGCTTTTACAGGCACTCGTGATTAGTAGTGTGACTGCTGCCAGCATCATAAGTGTAGTGAATGAAAATTGTTTTTTCATGATTTCTTCCCCTTTTGTTTTAGTGTAATAAGTATTATCTCGTGGCCATTATCTTGTGACCATATCATATCTCGTTTGTGTATAGAAGCATGTGTTTTAAGAATCGGCGGTAAATGGCGAAAACAGGCGGTTATGTACTATCAAGTATAGCTATTTCAAACATATCGACCAATCCCTCTCCTTTTAATCTTATTTGGTTACATATATTGTAAAGATAAAATGTAAAACGTCTTCGTTTATACCCTTTGTATACACCCTCATACTCTTCATGAAAATCTACGAAACAAAGAGTGTTTGTATTATAAACTAAAAAACCTCGCTGTGCGAGGTCATCGAGTGAACTACCGTGTTTCATGTAATGAAGTAAAGAAAAAGATGAAAAAACATAATTATTCCATCACGCTCTTCCATTCTTTATTTCATTGAAGCGTTCACTAATATCTTGCCTTCTGTTTTGAGCAATCTGTAAAGATTGCTTATTACTCATTAAACATTTTGAAGGAGAGAATTTTGTGATATAGTTATAATTAACAATAAAAGAGCGGTGAATATAAAGAAAATCATATTTTGCCAATTGATTATTGTAAGCTTCGGCTAGGCTTCCATAATAAAATTCCTCTTGATTATTATCTAACACCAGTATAACCTTTGCACCCTCGCTACGTAAATAGATAATGTTCTTGACTTCTATCATATGTGACTCACCGCCATAATTATACATGAAAGTATTGAGTGGTTTTTGATGCTTCATTAAAAACCTTGTCATAGTCTTTTTTAAGTACTCATCGTCAATTGGCTTAACTAAAAAGTCAAAAGGGTTGTTTTGAAAAAGAGAAAGTGCATAACTCTCTTTCCCCGATATATATATGATTTGTGTCATAATATCATTATATTCTTCTCGCATCTTCTTTCCTATTGCTACTCCGTTTACATCATCACTTTTTAGCTCAATATCCAAGAAAATTAAGTCATACTTTATTCCTGCTTCCAAATCACGACACAGATGTTCCCCTTTACTATAAATCTCAACACCCGCACAATATTCTTGGTTTTTGCAAATTTTACGAACCAAATCATCCAATTGAAAACCTATGCTTTCGCAATCATCACAAATAGCTATCTTTATTTTCATATCGTTTACCCCCTCAACAAAAGCATATTGCTATTATAAGTAATAACCACAGTCTTGTCTACCGTCTTTTTTCACCAATTAGCGTCTTTTTTCACCAAATGAAGACGGTAAATGGAGGTTACCTGTATTATACTCTATTTTGCTGTTTAACACACTTAACTCATTTGTTTCGTTAATTTGTCTTACTATCTATAAATAATAAAGCAGACGCTCTAAATAAATTATCATCATGATTTATTTGAAGATGACCGTTATATTTGTCAACAATTTGCTTTACAGAAGACTAGCCAATCCCATGATTCTGTATATCGTGTTTACTGGAAAGAATATCACCATCTTTGTTCTTTTTTATAGTTCCTTCATAGGGATAGTGAATGTTAATAAATACGTTCCCTTTCAAATGTTCTATTGAAATGTTTATCTTGCGTTCCTCTATCGGGAGTGCGATAACTGCCTCGATGGCGTTATCAACCAAGTTCCCAACAACACACACAAATCTGCTCCATCAACTGGGCTTTCATCAGTAATAAATACATCATTTACCAAGGTGAAACCAAAAGACCGCCTGTTGCTTTATCATTTTCCCATGAAGTTTTCTATTTGATCATGACTACGTGTAATCATTATGCCGGTTCCTCAAACGCTTTTATATGCTTTTCTAAAATGCGGAAAGCAGCCGTATCCACAACAAATTTAGCATTTTTTGAGTTTTCATTTGAACCTGCCGTCTGCCTATTCTATCGAAATGTGTTCTTAATAGGTTCGCTGAAAGACCATATAATGATTTCAATCCCAAAATGTTCTGATAATTGATTTTTTGTAATTGCTCTGGAAATGGTATTCGTTCCTGTTCCGGTTGGCGACATTTTATATGTTTCGCTATACATTATTTCAGATTTAACGTTATACCCCTTTCTGTCACCCATATAATAGGCAGGAGAACCTAGACTAATCCAAATATCGATTTTTTCATTCATTCTTCCGCTTGTAAAGGCAGAGGGGACATCTGTGTCATTAAAAATATCAATTCGGCTACTATTCTCCCTTGTACCTGACTTTCCGCTTTCTAAACTTGATGACCAAATTCTGCCCCGTGAACCGATACCACCGTACCTAACCACGATTGTATCTTCAATTTCGTGTGTTTCTCCATTTGTTTCATAGACAATACGAAAAGGAAACTCACCATATTCCACCGATGGCGGAAAAGCAATGGTAGGCGTTGGGTAAATGACAACCGTGATAACCAATGTAATCAATAAAACAGAAGCTTTTGTAAACCATCTTTTATTCTTCGTAAATCGGAAATAACAGTAACCAATTACCATGTTTATTATGAATGTCATAGGAAACGTGAGTATAAAGCCCAATCCGGGCGGAAATGTATAGAGTAAAATAAACACTAACACTAAAAACGGATATTGTACAAGCGAATAAGTAATCGCATCTTTCATTTCTAGCCTTTTTGCCAAACCAAAAACTAAAAACAGGGACATTGCTAACGGGACAAGAAAAAACAGAAAGCTCTCTCCCAATATCATCAGAAAAAGAACCGCCGGTAGTAATATTGGAGCTATCATTATGATTATATTCTTTTTTCGAGTATCCATAAATCTCGCCCCTAGCGATATTAAAGCTGTGTTTACCTTATAATTATTGGCAAAACAACTATCGCTATTTCAAGAATGATACAAACAACAACCGCAACAACACTTACGCCACCCATTGACCTTAACGAGCTTAATCTGTCGGGTGCACTCATGCTTTTTGTTTTAGTAAATGTTCTTTCCGCCTTTTTACGGTATAGCGCATTGCCAATAAATCCAATCATTAACCGAAATATATCGCCTAACATTTTGCCGTCATATCCGATTCTAAGCGCATCGAACAGAAACCCAAAACTCATTGAAATCAATGTAATGATAATAAAGTAAAGAAACGCTTCCAAATACATTTTTCTATAAGCCATCCACTCAATGCTAAAAAGCATTGCCGCCCAATTCCATCCCTTGAAAGCAGAATCAGGACGAGAACCCCATTTTTCCAAATAAAACGAACTGTTTTTACCAATAAATGCTTTGGCTTCTTCTTCAGTAAGCCAATCTCCATTTACATTATCACCCGCTCTAATATCGTTCATGTGTCTTTCCTCCTTTTTATTCGGCATTATTTTGATTCTCCATTCTCGGTTTTGCTGACAGGTTTCCGTCCGTTCTTTTTTCTCCCGTCCGCAGGTTTTAGCGCGTCTTTTGGAATGAGCCATAACTTGGAAAGACGAATCGCGCCGGACACTTTCCCCTGCGCACATAATGATTGCACTTGACGTTCAGTGATTCCCCATTTTTCCGATGCCTGCAACGGTGTAATCCAGTCCAGTTTCATATATCACTCCTGTTTTCTGTGGCGCAAAAATTTTACTATCGACCAATTGCAACGATAGCACGTTTAGGCGAAGTTTTCAAGCCCAAAGCAAATTTTGCCTTGGGTGAATTGATTCGGGAAATCCCTAAATTCTCAACCTCATCTTTTTAACAGAAGAGAACGAGTAGATGTTAGTGTTGCTGATATATATATGACTAATAGATGGGTAAACACACCCAAAAACCATCGCTTATTATCAGGCGATGGTTTTTGGGGTCGGATATACAGACGATTTTAACCTCTACTTTTATTTTCTTCGAAACTTCTTGATATTCCCTAGCTTACCTTTCAGTTACGGAAGCGTAAACCATGCAACAGCAACTCCTGCGACTACTGTAGTGGCTACCCTGCCGATTATCATATTTACAAAGTAAATAGCATTAACCAAACATGGGTAGAAGTGAGGTGTTTGTCATGACATACTCAAAAGTTATCACCAAGCGGATTCTGGCTCTTTGTAAGGAAAGGAATATTACGGTAAACAGGCTTGCTACACTATCTGGAATGAAACAATCCACCATTGAAAATATAGTCAAAGAAAACACCAAAAGTCCCGGTCTCAGAACCCTACACCGCATATTACAGGGTTTTGGCATGACACATTCGCAATTGTTGTTGCTTCTTCGATAGTTTGAATGTCTTAGTGAGATTGTTGACATTTAGGATTTCGTTTCATCGGTACAAGGCTTGTTGCCCATTTGTGTAGTCGCCTCTTCATAATAATGCTTTATGGTAAAATGTCAAGGGGGGGGGTGTCATTGATATACGTTTTGACTACTTCTCTGTCATTTTGATAAGAAGTTCAGAAGTATCATTTTACCAATTTGTGGAATGACTTAAAATCATTAAATGATGTAAGATGGTTAGTTTCCTCCTTGTCTTTTAAAACTAAATAAATGGTTTCACCATCAGAATATAAATGGCTCTGGTTATGGCGAATATTTTTTCGGGTAACCTTGTCTGTTAATAAATCAATTTCCGCTATTCTCTTTTCGCTCATTAAATAGATTTTGTTATTTGCAAAATTGTATGACAAATTATGAGTATGACCAAATATCTTCTTCATATCATAGACTTTTTTCTCGCCTGTTAATAAGTTTAGAGAGCAAAGTGCACCACTATTTTTATCAGCTTCATCAACACTATAATGATAAATATAGTATAAAGAGTCTTTGTAAATACACAGTTCAGATATAAGGATGCTATTTGTTAATAAAAGTGTTTTCTCACCGGATTCAGCATCCATCAAGTAAAGCGGAGCAAATCCATCAAATGCATAATCATAGGCAAGAAAATAATTACGATAAGAACCACAGATAACACTTTCCATTTTTTGCCAGTCATTATCAACCGATACAATATATGGGCTAACAATACCTTCTTCCATAGCTAAACAAAAAAGATTACCGTCTAAAATACTCAATGAATTTACCAGGATATCAGAAAACTGCGATAATTCATTTGAAGCATGATTATAAGTCCATATATGTCCAAATCTTAATACTGAAGAATTTTCAACGCTATCATAACTAATAAAGTAGAGAACACTATCAAAATCAATAAACCCTATCGCCTGTTTTTCAAAAAGTTTCTCTATGTTTTCACCAGATGACTTATACACAGAATTATCAGCATCAGAGTACCAGTATATAACATCTCTAGTATTATTTACTCCAATAATGTTCTGTGTTTTATAGAGAGTGCTGTTATTAGCCGCAAAAATCGAACTTTGAATTTCGGTATGGCTATCGTTTAGGTTAATACCTTCAAAATCAACGTGAACAATCATCATATCCTCTGCATGTTCACAATACTCATCATGCTGATGTTCGTTTTCACTTTTCTTGTATATACCCAGTAAATAATATACGTTAAAAAGTGTAACTAAAATAGCAACTACAATAAATAGGGTCCAGATTGTAGTTTTGATTTTCATACTCTTTGCTTTAACCATTAACACTCTTCAATCCATTTCTGCCAAGAAGACGGTAACTCTATTTTGAATAATCGCCGCCACTTCTTCAACGGGTTTTTGTCCGTTAAAATAGGCAGGCACCTCCTCCATCACAATTGTCGTAATACCCGGAGCAGCATCTTGTAATCTGCTTAACGAGTCAATGAGGGCATAAATTTTTTGGGTACTATAATCCCACAAATCATCATCGTAAAACTGCTCACGAGTACTGTCTGCATATTCTGAAAGAGCAGAAAGTTTTATCGGAAACGCCATACCACCTCCCTGCTCATATTGGAAATCAGTTAGTATAAATTTTAGATATTCAAGAGAACCATCTTTTACTTCAGATTTTGTTGAAATAGCCAACAAATCCTCTGATGGCCTTATAATTGAACCATTTATGCCGTCAGCGGTGGGATAACCGATATAAAAAGTTTCTTCGTTGAAAAACTCAGATTCTATTCTAATTGTTTGTTCATAAAGAAAGGATTGAAGCCTCATTTCCATAAACAAAACATTGCCTGTTTGAAAATCAACAGAACTAATAGTCGTTGCCCGTACAGGATAATAGCTTACCATTTCTAGAAAAGAAGTAAATGCAGGTGTATCAAAATAACTTTTTTTCAATACAAAATCAACAAACTCGGAAATATTGTACCATAGTGTCATTGAAAGAAAATCATCACGTGATAATTGTCTGCTTTCCTGTGCCATAGGAATTGTTCCCATAGGTTTTTCAAGCATTAGAATGTGAAAATCTTCCCAAGTCAAGCCGTGTTTTCTTTCTACTTCTGAAACCCTACCGATTACGGTTAATATATGAAAACGATCTGTAAGCGCATAAAGATGTCCATCATCACTTTCCAAGGCATTCAATACACTCTCAATGTAATCAGTACGACTGATATCGGGGTCATTGTCAAAAAGTTCATACAAATCTATAAACAAACCTTTTTGACCATGACTCGTAAATGGTATCCAACCAGGTTCAGCCACGAGGATATCGGGAACATTACCTGCTATTAAGTCAATATTTAAAGAGGTCAAATCGTCGTATTTTTTTGGCTTTATGTAGTATTCGGGGTTTTCTGTATTAAACCTCATGATAGATTTTGCTCTGTATTCACCGAGATTATATAGATAAGCAAGATTGATAATTTTCTTTTCGATTATATTTGGTGGTTGGTCGGCTTGAGTGAATCTTAGCAGCTTAAATCCTTCGTTATCACTTTGAAGACTGTATATATCATCACCGTGCATGACAGTATAACGGTTAATATGATGAAAATACAGTCCCTGGTCATTCCAGTCCAGTAGTTTCGTTCGCGTACCATCGATATACATTAAACCATAAACGGCTTCTATATCTATTTCCAGCAAATCAAACTGTCCGCTATCACCGCTACCGATGTAGTAAGCACTAGGATTAAAAGTAAGCATTCCGCTATTTCTCAAACTTCCGGTGGTAATATCTATTTCATAAAAGGAATTCTCATTTATGGATTTTTGCCCACCAATTATCCGGGCATCCGCCAGTTCACACAAGCTATTTATCCCTTGGATTTCAAAAAGGACTACTCCACTTTCATCAAAATACGCAGTAAAACTCTTTTCAGAATCATCCGCACTAATAAAGAAATGATCACTACGCCCGTCAGTTTCATTACCAAACCTAACATTCAAGTTAGTATAGGTAGTAAAATTGGATAAATCGGGATAAATTGTTTTATAGTACTCACCTTCTATATCATAGCGTTCCATAAAAAAAAGCGGTTGTGCGTCCACAAACTTCATATATAGGATCAATATATTCCCCGCTTTGTCAACTACTGCAGAAGATGGATATATATTTATGCCAAGTGAATCGATTGTTGTTGTATGAAGCAAATGACCTTCCAAGTCAAAACGCAACACTTTCATGCTTAGAATCTCTTCGCTGTGACCATCTTCGTTTATATTGTTTTCGGCTATACTGCCTACGATGATAAGATTCGTATCATTAATAATGAAGTCATGAACTTCATTCATTTTGAATGTTGTAAGATATTCCTTAACATAAAAAAATTCTGTGTCACAATCAAGCGTTTTGTCATTTTCTTTATTTGCTTCTTGCTCTTTTTTAACATCACAACCAAGAAATGATATAATGACAAAGGTAATTAGAAGCATAAGAGTGGTTTTTCTAATCATACATAAGTCCATTTCATAATGCATATAAGACATTTTACCAAGCACTAATATAGCTTTTGGGTGTCAAGAACATCTGTAATCGTGGTTTTGACTTGACACCCAAACCAAGAACTTAAACAAAGCAACACAATAGAAATGAGTTATGTTTAGCCTATAAAGCATTATATTTCTATTGCATACAACCTCCGTTAATTACTTCTTCATTACATCCCCGTGAATGTGTTCTTCTGCATGTTTTATTGTAATAACCAGTTGTTGTTTTACATGATCTGCAAACCTTGGCATGAACATAAGTAAGATTAGTTAAACTGCAGCTTCCGGCGACCACTTGATGGCTTCCGCTGCCAACAGAACCTGCCACACCAAAATGTACAGGGTCGTATATTGTGCTATTACAGTTTCCGCCATTATGTAGACTCGCCATTGAAGTTAAAGCTATCGAAAAAGTCATCATACAAGCCGCCATTATTGCCATTATCTTTGGTATTTTCTCATAATATGTTCCTTTCTAATGAACTCTGCATTCGATTAACCAAAAATTGCTATTAAGTTGCATATTATTTGTCCATTGGAATCGCCTTCCTTTCAATGAAACGCTGTGACAGCATATGGATACTACCCTTCATTTAAATGTGATAGTTACTTAACATGTATAACTAAAATATATCATATGTGATGTACGAATGCAATACAAGAGTTGCTTGAGTGAATTAAGGTGAATTAGGTGCATTGACTGTTCAAATGTAAATTATTTGTGACTTTGCAAATACACTTTGTACTGATTCGTAAAGAAGTTCTGCCTAAAAATGTACACTATTCCTCAACGCCTTATATCCGTCCAATTAGCAACACCATTAACTATTCCACCATGTTCTAACGTAGACTCTAGCCCTACTGCAACAACCGTGCCGTCCTCATGTAAGCCTAGAAATGGATACTGAACGCCATCAGCGATTGCGGTGATATTACGCCATTCCACGAAAGCATTGTCCATAAACTCAAGGTCAAAAAATGTCGCAACTACCGTACCGTCTTTGCGCCGAGCAATGACTTGATATCTGCTGGCTGTAATCGTGGATTGTAAATCAAGGCTAATGTGAGCGAGTCGCTCTGCCAATTCATCTTCACATATGTCCAGAAGGACATAGGCAGATGAATCATCTGCCATGGCATCAGGTGGTTCATTCGGTATATCAAGAGGTGGTTCAACGACGACATCAGCAGGGGGTAATTCCCCAGCCCCGCCCTCATTGCCTTGTTCCTCGTTATTATTTGGTGGCTCTGTCAGAGATATGTCATTCCCTTGTTCGTTGTTCGACCAGAGGTTGTGGTATAGTAGTGCTGTAGTTGCTATCAGAACTACAACTACGATGGCAGCAATTATTACAGGTTTTTGTTTCAATCTGTTCGGCAGTTTCATTTGGTTTCTCCTCTTTTCTGCATATTATTTAGCTACATTAGAAATTGATAACTACCGTACCTCTTTCACATATACTCCCACCCTGTTTGCGATGATGGCTACCACCTCTTCGACCGTTTTTTGCCCGCTAAAATATGCTCCCGCTTCTTCCTTGATGATACTGTCGATTTGCATGTCGGTCACTCGTATTTCTGTTGCTTTGTCCAGTATCTCCAGAAAGAGATTTATTTCATCATCTGTTGCTCCGCGGGCATCATAAGAGAGCTGAAGATCGCCTCTGTGATCATAAACACCCATCGTCCCTGCCCATTCCTTAGCCGCTGTCACCCTACTTTCGATACTGTCCCTTTTGACCGGGTATCCTAACAGCTCATTACTTGACTGCACCTCATCGCTGAGCAGATAACTGATAAACTGCCATGCCGTGGTGGTATGCTGACAACTACTGCTGATTGCCACTACTTTGTCCGAACTCACCAGATATCCGTTCCCGTTTTCTGATGGGAAGCCGACATGACTGATAGCCCGCCCGCCCAGAATTTCCATTTCTGACTGGGTTGATGGCATCGCATATCCGCTCATCAGACGGACATCACCCATCATCGCCCGCTCCGTCACCGTCTGATCAATGACAAAGCTATCAGCATTTACAAAACGATTGGCAAACTCCAGTTTCTTCACCAAAAGCTCCATGTCCAAGCCGGTGTCATTCACCCAGTCTACCATGTTGCCGCCATTGGCTTTCAGGCATATATCAAGAACATCTGTCTTGGTCGGGAAGCGAAAAATACGACTCTCGGGAAAACGGTCAGCAAAGGCGATGAACTCATCCATGTTCCAACTATTGATTCCCGTGAGGTCTGCCGCATGTCCATAGAGAAACTCCACCGTAAAGGCAATCGGAAATCCATACAAACCACCCCCTACATCATATGCCTTGATGATATTTTCCCTATACTCACCCATGTCAAAACCCTCATCGGCTTCCAGATAAGGATAAAGATCTTGAAACAAGCCTTGCTTGACATACGCACCATAAGAAATATCCTGATGCAGCAGCAGAATGTCGGGGCTATTGCCCCTGATGATGTCATTATTCAGTTGCGAAAGCCCCTCACTTTGGTCATCACCATAAAGAGAGCCGTATTGTTTAATAGAAATCTGACTGTAAGGATGGGTTTGGTTAAACTCATCAATGGCTTTGCCGATAGCAAGGTCAATAGCCCTGCCTATCACACCCAAGGTAATATCCCCAACTTTGTCAGAAGTAAGTATGTCTTCCCATTCTAAGGCTCTTTGCTCTGCCAAGGCGATATCTGCCGCCGTTTCCTTTCGGATGACAAAGTAAGGAATGGGTAATGCCTGACCTGCCCCCATTCCCTCTGCTTTGTTACCCAGAAGTATATTACCGTTTGCCAACGGGTAAACCCTACCCTCACGACTAAGTCGCAATCCTTCTACCGACTTCCAGGCAAACCGCTCCGTAGCGACCATGCTGTCCATATCCACATCAAAAACATCATAGATGGTACTCGCGAACAGCGTATCACCGTCGATACTTAAACCAAGGAAACCCGCTTGTTGAGCGGCAAAAGCGGTAATATCTACATCCCTCGAACTCATGGACTCAATGTCAATTTCTGTCATTACAAAAGTAGTTACCCCCTCATCGACTAGGGTAGTGGGATAGTGATGAACCCACACTACTCCCCTGTCATCCTTAAACAAATACCATATCATTTTTCTGATGGGAATCTCCATCAACAGCTCCCCTTCGGAGTTGATGACGAAAACATGATGGGTATACTCTTGGGTAAAACTAGTCCTCATACCAATAGTTGCATTTCCGGCAGCATCAATTTCAAAGTCTTGCGGCAGATGTGTATCTTGTTCATGGATTGTTGGCGGCATAACTACGGTGTGCGTAATTTCTCCGTCATCATTGATTTGATGCCAGAACATATCAACCAGTTCACCCCAGTAACCGAACTCCTTGTTTTCTATGGTCAAAATATGGATGCTACCGTTATCATCTATCGCTATATGTACCGCCAGTTGTTCAGGAGGAATGGCAAGGGGGATGATGACGGGAGAATCAGGACGGTCAAGGTCAATCCGTACCACTACTGCCTGTTCAACATCAGGGTTTTCGCTCGATTGCTCATAACTTATGTAGTATAGGGTGTTTTCATATACCGTATCGTCCCATATCCATTTGTGAAACTCATCGAGGCGTTCAGCAATGAGTTTGTCGCCGCTGTCCGGTGGTGTATTATTATTGACAGAATTGCTACTTCCTATCTCTTCCGCTGAACCTGCATCACCATTCCTGCCACAGCTACTGCCACCGATGATGAAGCTAATAATGAAAAAGACGGCAGCCATGTAGATGACTAGTGATTTCTTTGTTTTAGGGGATTGTTTCATCTTGTTGGGTAGTTTCACTTGGTTTTCTCCTCACATTATTTAACAACTAAATTATTTTACCACAAAAATTGACAAAAAATCTCTTCTTGCGTCAACTCATCATGAACTATAGGTTTTCCCATCATGAAATACACATTACGCATTCTAATCAAAAGTTTTTGTTTAGTTCATTATCTCATATTGTATGTTTCACTCGATGCATCCGCATAAATGAATTTCTTCTGTTATAATTAAGGAATAGCTTTTTGGTATAAAAACATACTATTTGC
The DNA here is from genome assembly GCA_031280955.1 of Lachnospiraceae bacterium. Lineage (GTDB taxonomy): Bacteria > Bacillota > Clostridia > Lachnospirales > Lachnospiraceae > UBA935. Next base: position 35,999 of record JAITGA010000016.1, on the reverse strand, counting down.
TCATAGGTTGTCAATTTAAATGTAGCAGTATAATATGCAGATACGAGGAGAAAACTAAATGAAACTGCCGAACAGACTAAAACAAAAACCTATAATAATTGCTGCCATCGTAGCTGTGGTTCTGATAGCAACTACAGCACTACTATACCACAACCTCTGGTCGAACAACGAACAGGGGAATGACATATCTCTGACAGAGCCACTAAATAATAGCGAGGAGCAAAGCAATGAGGATGGAGTAGGAGAACTACCTCCTGTTGATGTCGTCGTTGAACCACCTCTTGATATTCCGAATGAACCACCTGATGACAAGGAAGATGATTCATCCGCCTACGTTCTTTTGGACATATGTGAAGATGAACTGGCAGAACGACTCGCTCACATCAACCTTGATTTGCAGTCCACGATTACAGTCAGCAGATATCAAGTCATCGCCCGGCGCAAAGATGGTACGGTTGTTGCAAGTGAACTTAGTTTTATGGAGGAAATGAATGTTGCATTTGTAGATTGGTATGATATCGTTGCCATAGCTGCAGGTTCTGAAAGTCCGGAGGTAGGTTTGCGGGCAGATGGTACGGTAATTGCTTCATCCTATGGAGTAAATGAGGAATATGATATTGCCGAGTGGCATGATATAGTCACAGTTACAGTAGGTGCTGGTTTTGTAATCGGCTTGCGGGCAGATGGTAAAATTATCGCAAACGGGTCTAATAGATTCGGGCAATGCGATGTGGAAGAATGGGATGATATCGTGGCTATCGCTGCCGGTCATTGGCATACCGTTGGCTTACGAGCAGATGGTACGGTTATTGCAACAGGTGAGAATGAATATGGTCAGTGTAATGTAGAAATGTGGCGTGATATCATCGCTATTTCTGCCGGAGGAAGCCAAACGCTAGGGTTGCGAAAAGATGGGACAGTAGTGGTAGCAGGTCCGCTCTTTGTAGAAGATGGGCATCCCATCATCTCGACATGGCGTGACATTGTAGCTGTTGCAGCAGGAAAAAATGCTTACATGAGTCATGTGGTAGCGTTACAAAGAGATGGCAGAGTCGTTGCATTTGGAAATGGTGAGTATGAGCATTGCGAAGTTGATGATTGGCATGATATCGTTGCCTTTGCTGCCGGAGAAGATATCACGGTTGGTTTGCGGAGTGACGGTACAGTCATAGCGATAGGTGAAAGTACGGAAGTATTTTATTTTGTTGATCATTGGACAGATATAGGGCGTTGAGGATAGCGTAAATTTTTAAGCAGAACATGAGGTAATTAAAGCAAGGAGTGTTCACATGAAAAGAAAACTACTCATACTAACCATCGCCATCATTGCCCTGCTCCCGCTCGGATGCAGTAGCTGTGACAGCGGGGAAGATACCGTTGGCTTGCCTGATATCACGAACGGTGAATCACCAAACAACCTATCTGCCTACGCCAATATCCCTGAGGGGTATGTATCCCGGCGGATTCCGGCTCACCATGAGTTGCTTTATGCTGAGACTGTTCATGAAAACAGTATCTTCTATATAAGCTACGAAGAAGAACAGGCTGTCATCGTTGAAATCAATCTCTTAGAACCTGACATCCCACATATCACTCCATTTGCCATTAGCCCGGAACAGAAAGTCATGTACATGACTATCGGTGACGATGGTTCAATAAATATCTTGACCTATCTATATCGAGATGAAACCGCAAGCGTATATTTGGATACTATCTGGATGCGAGTAGTTAGAAGCGCAAATACACTCGTTCCCCATGAAGCAAGACTCGGTGAACACTTTCAAGCTGACGGTTGGCAGCATGTAACCGGGTTTGAAATATCTGACAGCGGTAAGACATATGTCAGTATTGGCTATGATGTCTACATCTTTGATGCTGGTGAAGACTTTTCTACGGTAAGCTTGGCTTCGCAAATTACCTGCGGGGGGATAATTACTCGCCTCTTTAAAGACAGCACCGGGGTCATATATGCCGCATGGTTTCACGAAACATCACTTACCGTTGCTGCCATTGATGAAGAAGCCGGTTCTTTGGTTGACTCTCATATTGTGCCATTTCACACTACTTTCCTCGGCGGCGGCAGTAGCATCATCGGCTCTCGTGATTCGATATTCCTCGCTGATGGAACGATGGGATATGATTATAATCTACACACCAAATCCATGACTGAACTCTTCAACTGGTTTGATACGGGTCTTTTTGTCACACATAACAATACCGTGTTCCCTTCAACTGACGGGCATGTCATTTTGTCTGCGCGAAGCGACTATTTCACCGCCGCTACTCTTGACTTTTGGCTGATTCGTCCGCAAACGGAGGAAGATATTATCGCAGATAGCGGCGAACAAACTGTTATATCCCATGCCGGATTGCCCTCCGGGGAAGGTGATATTACCTTAGGCACTTTTGGCAGAAACTTTGGATCTGACCGTGCCATACAAATGGCAATAATCGCGTTTAACCAAGCCAATCCTGACAGCAAAATAGAAATTATAGATTACGGCTTTGAAGATACAGGGTTGTTTCAACTGAATACGGATATACTGCGTGGTAATTGTCCTGATATCCTTTTAGTACCGCTAGAACTCTCGTATGGGCTCTATTCACAAAAAGGATTGTTTCTCGATCTTCTGCCATATCTGGAAAATGACCCCGGCTTTGATTGGGATGATTATCAAGAGAACATCATCCGTGCATATATCGAGGATGGCAAACTATCAGCAATCCCTGTTTCCTTTTCCTTGACAGGTATGAGAGGGACGACTGCCGAATTAAACGGACGAACTGAATGGAATCTTAGTGAGATGGTTGCCTTTGCCGATCGTTTCCCCGGTAGCAATCTTATTAACCGACCGACCAAAGCTGAAGCTCTATTCATCTGTCTGGAGGCAAATGGAGAGCATATTGTTGATTGGGCGACTGAAGACGGGGCTTTCAACCGTGATCTGTTTATCCAAATACTGGAGTTTGCCAACCGCTTCCACGATGCGGACAGAATTGATGTAAATTCTATTCTTGCTGATTGGGAAGAGCGGGTCGCAGACGATGATTTGAAACTATTACATGGTGGTGTATCTGTAGTAAGCACACAAAGAGCTCTCACTATTTTTGGCGAACCAATTACTCATATTGGCTATCCCTCAGAAAAGGGAAGCGGCTTTATTATTCGTTCTTCTAATGCTCTCGCAATCAAAAAGGATACCGAACATGGCGGTACAGCATGGCGTTTTATCCAGTATCTGCTCTCTGACAGCTTTCAGTCAAGCGAGGAGATGGGGTATCTGCCGGTCAAAAAAGACAGCCTTGACCGAAAGATAGAACATGACAGAATTGCGATGGGCTCAGTAGGTGGTGCTGGTGGTCCGACGATTGATTTGCGGGGAGCTACGGATGAAGAGATAAAAGAAATGCGGCAAATACTGGATACTGCCAACAAAATCCGCGTCTATGATTTACAGATCGATGCTATTATCAAAGAGGAAGCTGATACCTACTTCAGCGGTCAAAAGACTATTACCGAAGTCGCTGACATCGTTGCCAATAGGGTGGGGATATATGTAAAGGAAGCCCGCTAAAAAGCGGGTTTCCTTTTGGAAGCCAACGTTAGAACGTGCTTCCTTTTGGAGGCTAACGCTGAAGCGTGCTTCCTTTTAGACAGCTGACTAAAGCGTTCTTCTCTTTTCTGCATTTAGGCTCACCATCAGCACGGCGATGTCAGCCGGGGAGACACCCGCTATCCTTGCTGCTTGTCCTAGTGATTGCGGCTCATGTGTTTTCAGCTTTTGTCTGGCTTCATGGCGTAAGCTTAGAACGGCATCATAATCAAAATCTGCCGGGATTTTGCGGCTCTCATTTCTCTTGAACTGCTCTATCTGACGGAGCTGACGCTCCAGATAACCGGAATACTTGATATTGATTTCGACTTGCTCTGTTATATCATCAGACAAAAGCGGTCTGGCAGTATCAAGTGAAACCAACACCACATAATTTAGCTCCGGACGAGCTATTAGTTCCGCCAATGTAGCTGCATTCTTTAGCGCTGTGCTTTGATGACCGATGAGAAAGTCATTTACTTTGTCTGTTACCCCGATACGAGTCTTTTTGAGTCTTGCTATTTCTTCCTCTATCTGCTCCTCTTTTTGCCGGAGTCGCTCCATATCCGCCGCTGACCGTAAGCCGGCTTCGTATCCTCTGGGAATGAGGCGCAAATCAGCATTATCTTGTCTTAGGAATAATCTATATTCGGCACGAGAGGTCATCATCCGATAAGGCTCGGCGTTCTCCTTGGTAATCAAGTCATCAATCAATACTCCGATATACGCCTCTGCCCGATCGAGGGTAAACTCAGGTTCACCACGCAAGAATTTGACGGCATTGATTCCGGCAATCAAGCCTTGGGCTGCTGCCTCCTCATAGCCGCTGCTGCCATTTATCTGCCCGGCACTAAAGAGACCTGCTATCCCTCGAAACGAAAGTGTTGCTGATAGCTGTGAAGAATCGATCGTATTGTACTCTATCGCATATCCATAATCGGCAATTTCACACTTTTCCATCCCCGCTACTGTTTTGTACATCGCCTCCTGTACGTCCTCCGGCATTGATGTTGACATCCCACTGACATACATCACCTCGCTATCTAGTCCCTCCGGTTCTATGAAAACCTGATGGCGGGTACGGTCTTTGAACTTCACGACTTTATCCTCTATCGCCGGACAATATCGTGTGCCTGTACCCTTGATGAGACCGCTGTACATAGGCGAACGACTGAGATTGTCACGCAGTATTTTGTGAGTTTCTTCATTGGTATAAGTGAGATAACAAAGAACTTGCTCTCTTTGCACTGTTTCCGAAGAAGTGGCAAACGAAAACGGCACTATCACCTCGTCCCCCGGTTGCTCTATCATCTGCGAGAAGTCGAGGCTTTCTCTTTTGAGTCGTGCCGAAGTACCGGTCTTGAAGCGGCGCATCTTTATCCCCAGACCTGTCATCGCCGCTGTCAGCATCGTGGCAGCTTCCATCCCATTGGGGCCGCTCTCCTTTATCGTTTCCCCGCATAAACAGCGGGCGTTCAGATATGTTCCCGTGCAAAGGATGATTGCCCGACATTCATAAGTATTGCCGTTCTTTGTCTTGACCCCGGATATCTGACCGTTTTCATAGATGATATCTATTACCTCATCTTCTACTATCGTCAGATTGCTTTGACTGGACAAAGTATCACGCATTTTTTGGCTATAAACTGCTTTGTCAGCTTGGGCGCGAAGCGAATGAACTGCCGGCCCTTTGGAACGATTGAGCATCCGTGATTGTATAAAGGCATGGTCGATCACCTTGCCCATTTCTCCGCCGAGGGCATCTATTTCCCGAACGAGGTGTCCTTTTGATGTACCGCCGATATTGGGATTACATGGCATCATCGCAATGCTATCCTTGCTAATCGTGAACATCACCGCTTCTATCCCCAACCGTGCCACTGCCAAAGCTGCTTCACATCCGGCATGACCGCCGCCGATGATAGATACACCGGTCTTTATCGTCATCAGCTCTCTCCCTACTTCCCCAAACAAAAATTCGCAAATATCTCTTCTATTAAGTCATCTTCAACTGCCTCGCCAATGATTTTTCCCAGACTCGTATAAGCATCCATCATGTCGATAGTCAGTAAGTCTTCCGGGACTCGCTCAGACAAACCACGGCGAACATTTTCCATGCTGGCATGAGCGGCATCCATCGCCTCGATATGGCGGACATTGGTTATATATACCGCTTCCTGTTCATTTATATCGCTATTTATGAACATCTTGGTTATCATCTCTTCCAGTTCTTTTATTCCCTCGCCATTCTTCATCGAAGCATGAATTATTGCCTGTTTATCCACATTGTTTTCCACAAGGAGCTTCCCGATTTCATCCACATGAGGAAAAGTTTTATCCACAATTCCACTCTCGTCATTGCGAGCATAACGAAGCAATCCATCCCCCCGCAAATCACTCTTATTCATCATAATTATCACACGCTTGTCAGCAAGCAATGCCGCGATCCGACGGTCATCATCATCAATGGGAAGCGACGAATCAAGCATGAAAATGACCAAATCCGCCGCCTCGATATGTCCGATAGTTCGCTCCACTCCTTTGGCTTCAATCGGGTCATCGCTATCACGGATTCCTGCTGTGTCAACGATTTTCAGCATTACTTCACCTAGTAGCACCATCTCATGCAAAGCATCTCTTGTCGTCCCCGCAATATCAGTCACGATAGCCCTTTCCTCACTCAGTAAGCGGTTAAACAAAGATGATTTCCCGACATTGGGCTTGCCGATGATGACAGTATTTATCCCGTCTTTCAATATTTTGCCTTGCTTTGCCATTTGCAGCAATTGACTCACTTGGTCAATGATGGCAATTATCCCTACTTCCCTTACCGCTGTATCAGGATATCCATCAGGGTCATCAAGCACCGCTTCAATGAAAGAAACCTCATGCATGATTTCCGCACGGATACTTTTTATCGTCTCCCGTACCGACCCCGCCAACTGCCTCAAGCCACTACGCAAAGCAATGTCATTTTCTGCGGTAATGATATCGCATACCGCCGTCGCTTGCGACAAGTCGATTCTTCCATTCAAAAAAGCCCGCTTGGTGAACTCACCCGGTTCAGCCAATCGCGCCCCGTATTTGATCAACGCCAACATTATCCTTTTAATCACTCTAATGCCGCCGTGGCAATTGATTTCCACGATATCTTCACATGTATAACTGCGTGGAGCTTTCATAAGTGATACCATCACTTCATCCAAAACTTCCTCGCCGTCAACCAAAAAGCCATAACATATCGTATGGCTTTTCATTTGCGTAAGAGCGGGAAAGATGTTGGTGGTGATCGATATCGCTCTCTCGCCGCTTATTCTAATAATCCCGATTCCGGCGGCACTGCCTGTTGCCGTAGCCGGAGCAAAGATAGTATCGCTTTTCATATAGCTCCCTCGACTAAAGCACCGTCATTCCTGTACGAGAAGTAAAATCAATTTCTCTTTAGTGCTATAACTACGCGGCGGAACGGTTCATCACCCTCACTATATGTAGTTACCATTTTATCATTTTGTAAAATTGAATGGATTACCCGCCTTTCGTATGGATTCATCGGTTCAAGTGTTACCGAATGTCTTGACCGTTTGACCTTGGTAGCTACGTTTACTGCGAGATTTTCCAATGTTTCCTGTCGTCTGGCACGATAGTTTTCCGTATCTAGCTTGATACGGATAAACTCCTTGCTCTCCTTGTTGACCACCAATGAGACCAGATACTGCAAAGAATCAAGGGTTTGTCCGCGCTTGCCTATCAAAACTCCCATCTCTTCGCCAATCAAATCAATATTCATGTCACGGCGACCCTCTTCATAGTCGATTATTACCGTGACATTCATTTTCATTGCCGTGAATATTTCCCGCAAAAATATTTTTGCGCAATCCACTATACTGTTCTTGACTTTGGCTCTGATAATTGCTTCTTTCGTTCCCAATCCCAGAAAACCGTTTGAGCCTTCTTCCACTATCACATAATCCAGCTTGTCACTAGTAATCGACAGTTCCTGACAGGCCTTTGTGATTGCATCATCCATTGTTCTTGCCGTGATTTCAATATAATCCATATTCGCTTCCTTTCCATCAAAATATGCCGCTTCGCTGCATCATTACTTGCTGTCGCGGCGATTCCTCTCATTATAATCCCTTACCATGTTCGCTTTGGCAGCTATGCCCCCCGCTTTGGCAGTACTTGTGACACTACTGCTTGCTGCCGCTCCGTCATCTGTTGTCTCGTTACCTGTACTACCTGTTTTAGCATACTTCGCTATCAAAGCATTGCTATCAGCACTTGCGCCACCGCTTCTGGCTGCTTTCGACTGTGCTTCCATCTCGCTGACTTGATTCGCTTTTTCCGTAAGCCACTTATTGACTCCGCCTACATTTCGGGTATTGATGTTGGCGTTGGTACTCAACTTATTAGGGTCGATTCCTTTCTTTTCCATCTTCTTTTTGTTCTTTTCCAGATTTTGCTTGATTAACTCTTCCAAATCAAGCTTGTCAAAGTGACGGTTGATTATCACCTGCTGGATACTTCTCACGACTGCGCCGATGACCCAATAAAGACCCATACCCGCCGGCAGCGTGAAGCAGAAGAACGCCGACATAAGCGGCATCATCGTATTCATCGACTTCATCATGTTAGCCATTTGATTGGGTTGGTCAGGATTTTGTCCTGCCATGTTCTGCGGCATTAGTTTAATGTTGATTCGCTGGGTAACTGCTGATAGAAGCGGAATGGCAAAAGCACCCAAAAGTGCCAGCCATGCCACATCACTCCCGCCGTTCCATGACTGTACTACCATCGTTGACGGTGCATTGCCGATGTTGATACCGAAGAAATTGTTGTACCGCTCCAAAGCAGCGATAGTGTTCGCCACCTCCGCTGTCAAATCAGAGTATTGCTCGGCTACTGCATTCAGACCGCTGGATGATGAGCGATATATTATGTCAATAAAAGTGTTCTGCACTATCGGTGAATCTGCTGTTCCTTCAATAAAATCAACGCTTTGCAAATTACGCCCAAACAAACGTCTGGCACTATCAAAAGCCTCATTCTCCTGCAAAAAGAGCTTGCTCCCCTCTTTGGCTATCAGCATATCAATAAGCGGGTAAAAAGCCTCTTTTATCTTGGACACATAAGCCGGCATATTGTTTATGACACGAAAGAGGGCAAACAGAATCGGCATTTGAATAAGCAGCTGGACACAAGAACCCATCTGTGAAACACCATAGCGAGAATAAACCGCTCGTGTTTCTGTATTCATCGCCTGCATAGAAGCTTGGTCTTTTTTTCCTTTGTATTTGTCCCTTATTACTTGAAGTTCAGGGTTCATTTTCGCGGAGAGCTTGGAAAACTTCTGTTGCTTGATAGTAAGTGGCAACATACATATATAGATGATTATCGTAAACGTGATTATCGTCAAACCGGTATTGGGTATCCCTACCCGATCCCAAAAACTAAAGATGGCATTCATCAACATTCCGAGAATGTTGGCAATCGGTCCGATAAAAGCCCCGGAGTCTTTTGTAAGTAATATCATTGACAATTGTTGCCTCTTCTTTCTATAGTACTCTTCCCTGTTTACAGACTTTCATGAGGTCAAACGGGGTCATACCCGCCTTTGGAAAAAGGATTGCAACGTAAAATACGCCAAACTGCCATCAATCCGCCTTTTAACACCCCATGCTCATTCACCGCCTCGATGGCGTATGATGAACAACTCGGATAATATGGACATTTCGTCGTCTTATACGGGGAGATATATAATTGGTAAAACCTGATAACTCTTTCTACTGCTTTCCTCATCTCACATTTCAAAATCAATGCCCGGTTTGTTTATGTGGTAAATCATTTGTTGTCTTATCTGCTAAAAAGATACGATGACGCTTTACCATGTTTAACAAATCTTTTTCGATTTCCCAATATGTCGCCAAATGGCTTCCTGCCCTGGCAACGACTACGATACTATACCCTTTGGCAAACATCATTTCATTTACTCGGTAACATTCCCTGATTAGCCTGGTAACTCGGTTTCTAATTACCGCATTTCCCACTTTATTTGAAACTGTGATTCCCAAATAATTCCGTTCGTTTCCACTTTTTATGACATGAACTGTCAAATATCTTGCGGAATAAAACTTTCCTTTCTGATATACTTCGCGGAACTTTCGATTTTTCTTTAGTGATTCGCTGAATTTCATACAAAGTGTAACATAGACCACCAAAAGTCAGCGGTCTATGCTGATAATCTCTTTCTCCCTTTTGCTCTTCTGGCAGCAAGTACTCTTCTGCCGCTTGCGCTACTCATTCTTTTTCTGAATCCGTGTACTTTTGCCCGCTGTCTCTTTTTGGGCTGAAATGTCATTTTCAACGCACTTTACCTCCTTTTCCCAATATATTCATGTTTTTCTTCCACAAAATGAATTATAAATGAAAGTATAGTGTCCAGTCAAGCACAAACGTAAACGTTTCGTAAAACTGTAAATTGTAAAATAAAAGGGAAGCAACATAGCCTCCCTTTTTCAATGGCGTAATTAGCCCAAAAGGGTCACCTGGGACAGTCCGGGGTATCACCGCCGAAGCGGTAGAAAAGAGGAAAGAATGAGAATCAAAGTCGAATCAGTTCTAAGCGTCATCAGCAAACCCGAGTTCACCACGAGTAAGAACGACCCCAATCAAAAGTTTTACAAGATCGGCATCATCAGCGGCGATGAAGCTGGTATGTTGGGCTGTTCTGAGATTGTGTATGGTCAAGTCGAAGCCGGCAACACTTATGTATTTAAGGGTGAGTATGATGCCCAATGGAAATCTTTACGGCTAACAAGTGCCACGTTAAAGAAATAACTAAAATTATGCAACCGGGGCGTTGCGGGGTGTCCCCGCAGAGGGGGTAGCGTAAAATAAATTATAATCACCACCATAATTTAGTTGAAGTGAGGGGGAGACCTCCCCCCCCAAAAAAAAAAGATAGCCCGCCGCAGGCGTATATGTAGTTTTAGCAATCATGATTGTAAACAATAAAACCACAAGAAAGGAGCAAACCATGCCAACAGTAGGAATAACAGAAGCCATCAGTTCAATGGTCGGTTGGGTAACAGACGTTATCGCAGTTCTAACCGCCCCTCCCCTCGTTTATTTTTTGGGAGCTGCTATTGTCAGTGCCGCTATAGGCATATTCAGCCGCGCAAAACGCGCCGCCATGTAATCATTACCACCGTTGTAGAGGCGAGGGGGCATGTCCCCCTCCCACCCCCTAATAAAGGAGAAAAAATGGAAAGTAACCAACCCATCACCCATAGAGCCGCTTATATAATATCTGCAATCCTTTTAATTTTCTCAGCCGTAACCCCAAAGCTCCAAGTAGAAGCCCGGAACATATTTGAATTTGGCGTAGACGAAGAAATCTACTTTGACGGTCTCCCCCCTGCCGACGCTGATGGCTTTCGTGAGTACCGCATCGCTATGCGCTATCGCTACGCATTAAACCAAACCGCTAGCCTCCAAAACCGCAGTTGGCGAAGAGTAAGTGAGCGTGACTCGATTATGACAAGTAAAATACTAATTGTAGGCTACACAGAAACAGTAGACGAGTCCGCTACAGTTTTCGACCAAAACCAATATGTAAGATATTTCTTCAAAGGCTATAACCCCGCTACCGGGCAATGGTACAGAGAAGCAAACGGACACCGCCATAACCCTGCCGACATATCATATGTAAGCATTTTTAGTAATAGTTATTTATGGGGCATAGTCGATAGTAACCGAGGCGAGAAAGTTATTGAAAATGGCTCTCCTTCTGTACAAGAAGGACATATGAATTTCTTTTATTTTATCAACAACGGTCAATTTGCCCAACACTATCAAAACGATGTGGTCTGTGCCTCTCCGCAACAGTACATCATGAGCAACATTCCTATTTTCCCGGACGAAGCGACAGCGTTAGAATGGGCGAGTCGTACTCATAACAATCAAGCTACATGGGACTTGGAAAATGATTTATTGAACAAAAAGCCGTTGGATATGGGAGAGGGAAACGAAAGTAATATTCTATATTATCCCTATGGCTTATGGTGTGAGATAAGAAATTATGAGTTTTATGAAAATGGCGTAGTAAATTACGGAACAGGAAAATTATACATAGAATGGGACGGCAGCTCATTAGTAAATTACAATAACGAAAGGTACAAAGTACAAATTGCCACAAGGATAACTAATCCGGTCCTATATTATGAAAGGTGGCTTTTTGGCTGGCAAAATGTTGAAGAAAAATATGAACAAAAAACATACCCAACAGAGGGTTTGTTACAATTGGGCGTTGTAGATTATCGAACACATTATGCAACGTATAGTATGGAAGAGATTGTGAAAGATACCGGATTACAAGGCGCAATTGATTTTCGAATGGCTTTTCTTAATACTATAAACAAAAGAAATGAAATAAACACCTTTGACCAAGAGATATATATAAGAACATATGACACATTAACAAACACATATAGCAAATGGGCAATTATTAGAAGATATGGAGAAGACTTTGTTTTTGACAACCAACATATACATGACGGTTACGAAAACGAGGACGGAAGCATAAGCATTTATGAAGACCCTAAAGACCCCAGAAACCCATTTAATAATCCCAATTATCCTAACATAGGAGGTAACGGTGAATCTTGGTCAGGCGGATTACTGGGAATTTTTGAAGAAGCTAGAAAATTTACAGGGGCTGTCCCAGATTTTTTAGACTCAGTAATAAAATGGTTGCCAGATGAGGTAACATATCTTTTTAGCGGCAGTATTGTTATAATAATTGTTTTGCGTATTTTTGGTAGGTAAAAATGGAAAAAATCATAAAATCAGCTACAGATATAATGCGTATTAGTTTTAGTATTTTAGGCTATGAAGTATCTTTAATGGCAATTTTAGTAACATTAGCAATTAGTTATTTTGCCATATACTTATTTTTTAGATACTTGAAATAAGGTTATAAAGATAAGAAAGCATTATGAAGAATATTAGAAAAAGCAACAAAGCCCATAATTGACAAAACAAACAAAAGAAAGGTAACAAAGAAAAAAATAAAGATAAAGAAAATCATAAAATTGAGTTTTTTTAACGATTTACGGATATCTTCGAGATAGTCAAAAATATTGTAATAAGTATTATCATTATCCTTGTTATTTGTATGATTTGGTTCAACAATTTTATACATACCGCACCCCCTTTTTTACATGACACTGCTACCCCCGCATTATACCACACCCACACGAAAGGAGCAATGAATGAATGGAACTGATAATCTACATAATCCTACAGACGAGGGAACGCCTTACAGCAATATATTTGACCCTCCCGACCCCTCACCAAACGGCACAATTAACGGCGATACTATTAGCGATAACGGCGATTATAGTAGCATTGCAAATGTCACTCCCCCCGACTTCGAGGCACCGTCAACCGATAGAGACCCCGAAGAGCCGCACACCGTTACTATTTCGTTGGAAGAACTATTTGACATCATTTCGACATCGACCCAAGCCCCAGCGCAAGAAGTCGCTACTATCTCTTATAGAGATGAAATTAACCGACTGGAAGAGCAATTAATAGCTTTAAACACAACTGTAACTTTAATATTTATAACAATAGTCTGCACATGGCTTATAAGTAAAGTCCAAAGCATTTATAGAAAGGTAGAACAATAATGGAAAACATTACGCATTTTATCATGGGCGAAAGCGAAACAATAACTCCTCAAGTCCTCATCGGCTTTTTTGCTTTCATTATGTGCCTCGAAAGCATAGCAAGCATAATCCGATCACTTGTAAAAGGAGTAAACTAATGAGTGAAATTTGGGAAGCGGTACAAACAGGTTTTAACGCAGTTGTAGGCGGCATACAAAACATTTTCAGTGCTATAAAATATGTCTATGATGGCTTTATTGAGATAATAAACTACATTGGCGGACTACTTACAAATTTGTAAGATATTGAAACCAAAAAACATGTAAAAAAAGGAGCTAAAAAATGAAAAACAGCAAAAAAACAATTGAATATTACTTGTGCCGAAATTGTTGCTATTTAGAAGATGAATGTAGTATAGCCCAATGGCGAATCTGTGTAGATTATAGTTTGAACTTCGTTGCAGACATGAACAAATCCATGAACCAAGACAACCCACTACATAAAACAATCACCCCGCTTTTAAGCGACTGAAAGGAAGCCCCATGCAAGTAGTACTATTGATAATCATCGCCGTTTTCGTTTTTTCGCCATTTCTCCGCATGTTGGTAAGCAACCTACACAACATCGGACTTTACACCGTAAAGGACGTTTTCAACTATTTTCGCTACAAGGAATGGCGCAAATTCAAAAGGTTTGGTATAGACATTTTTATTGGAATGTTTGGCAAAGGCAAGACCCTCAGCATGACCCACCACGCCACGAGTCTTTACAGGCGTTACGGTGATAGCCTAGTCTTCATCAGCAACTACAAGCTGAACAAAGTCCCTTACATTCCGCTTGTAAACTTCAACCAACTAGTAAACCTCGGCGAGACCATGCCCGAAGGCGTGCAAGGTTATGTAGTGTTAATCGACGAAATATCAAGCGTGCTAAGCCACCGAAACTTCGCTAACTTCCCCATCAAGCTGATCGGCTTACTCTGCCAACAGCGTAAAAGGCGAGTTTACATCATGTGCACCGCTCAACGCTTTTTCATGGTTGATAAGTTATGGCGTTCGATAACAACCAACGTCTACAACTGTAATAAACATTGGCGATTTCAGAACATGAAGTGTTATGACGCTTGGGAGCTCGAGAACGCCATGAACGCAAGCATGATACGGCGCAAGAGCAACGCTTGGTGGTTCGTCCGTAATCGAGACTATCACGCCTACGACACCAGCGAAATGATAACCAAGAACAAGAGTAGCGACTTCATTTCTAACGAAGCCTCCATCGTCCGTAAGGGCTTAGATTCGACTGTAAACCAGTTGGCTGTAAGCACTCCTAGCCGCCAGTTAAAACGTGCCCGAAAGGGCAAGTAATCGTGTGCCGGGTGGGTATCCTTTAGGTTGCCTCCGGCACACCGTCTGCCGTCCCGGTTCGGTCGAAAAACGCCACCGGGAAAGTCCTATACTTGACTATAGCAACACTTAAGCGTTTTTTAAGTTTTTGAGACACCAAAAGAGGGAAAAAATGCAAAACGTAAACATGAAAATATATAACTATATAGACGGTTTCCAGATAAGGTTATACAACAACCCCATCAAAAAGGATTACACGAAAATAGAAGAAGAAACAGAGAAATCATCAACCCCAGAAAAAGAAAACAACCCCTACCCCTTATCTGATGAAGAAATCGAAGACAAAAAAAGCCGTTCCCTAAAAAGCGCAAAATCACGTTCCATCAATCGCATTTATGAGATAGCCCGAAGCAATCATTGGGACTGGTTCATAACAATGACCTTTGACCCGGCAAAGGTCGATTCTTTTAATTATAATGAAGTTGTTAAAAGGCTAAAACGTCAAATAGATTACATTCGTAAGACCTACGCCCCGAACTTGAAGTACATAATAATCCCAGAACTCCACTTGAGCGGACGCTACCATTTCCATGGCATGATAGCCGATATTGGCACAATCGAAATGCTAGACAGCGGTATAAGAGACAAGCACGGTCACAAAATCTACAACATAAAGCAATTTAAGCTAGGTTTCACCACCGCATCTAAAATAAAAGACAACGCCCGGGTTAGCGGCTATATTTCAAAATACATCACAAACCAAGTTTGTGTAGTAAGCCAAGGGAAAAAACGTTACTGGCATAGTAAAAATTTGGAAGAAGTAAAAATAGCCGAACATAACATCCCCCAGGAAGAAATAGAGGACTTCATCGAGTCATTGGGCGGTCAAATAGTCCACGTAAGCAAAAAAAGATGTATCGAAGCTCATCGAAGCGTAATTTACATCGAGGTTAAAACAAAAAGCGAAAATGCTGAAGCGTGTCAAGTATAAATTTTTCAGCGAACAGCTCCACCGTTTGCATTTATGCCTTGACACGCCGAACACCCTAAAGCCTTTTTAGGGGCGCATGAAGCGCACTTTGCTACATGCGCCTTGACTACCCATCTTTTCTTTCTAACATTATTTTTTAGGTTAATCTTCCGTTAATCGGTCAATATTATGAGTGTCAACTATAAATCCCAAAGAGCGTTATTTGCTCTTTTTTATGCGTTGACACGCCGAAAGAGTCAAGATAATATCAAAAAGATAACCCATTAAAGGTAGAAGAAAGAGGCAAGCTATGGGCAAACAACTAATGATTGAAAATCTGTATCAAATTGAACGATGGCTAAAGGAAAAAAAGACCATCAAAGAGATAGCCGTATTACTCGAAAAGCACGAGAACACCATAAGAAAGGAGTTACAAAGAGGAACAATAGAGCTGCTAGACAGTAATACATGGCTTATGAAAAAAGTGTATTGCGCCGATGTCAGCCACCGCAAAAGACAGGCAGCACGAAAGAAGCAGGGTAGAAAACCGAAGTTGTCCCGGGACACAATAAAAGAGATAGAAAAAATTATCATAGATGAGAAATACAGCCCCGATGCTGTAATTATGCGCTTATCAAAAGTTGGACAAAAGCCCTGTTGCACTAAAACCATTTACAACAGTTACAAAAGAGGACAGTTGAAACAACTTCGCCCCTGCCATTTTGCGTACGACAAAAAGCCCAACAAATCAAAAAACATGGCAAGAAGACCGAGCCTAAAGAACATTGGCGCAAAGATGATAACCGAACGCCCAAAGGAAGTAGAAGACCGCAAAGAATACGGACACTGGGAAATGGACACAGTCTTAGGCGGTCGGGGAAAGGGAAAAGAATGTTTGTTGTCGTTAATCGAGAGAAAAGAGCGAGAGCAAATAATCGTTAAGTTAAAAGACCGAAAGCAAGAAAGCGTTATCCATGCGATTAACGACATGGAAAGAGAGCTTGGAAAAGAAGCCTTTCGTAAGAAATTCAAAACCATAACGATGGATAACGGCGTTGAGTTTTTGGACTGGCGAAGGCTCGAATTGTCAACCGATGGCACAAAAAGAACAAAAACCTTTTTTTGCCACGCCTTTGCAAGCAGCGAACGAGGCACGAATGAAAACAACCATAGGTTAATAAGGCGATGGATACCCAAGGGAGCGGACATCAGCAAGTACTCTGATGATGAAATTAAAAGAATAGAGGACTGGTGCAACAACTACCCCCGACGGTTGCACGGCGGATTTTCCAGTAAAGAGTACGGCTTACAAAATGCCGCCTAAAAAATAAAAGAAAAAGCCCGGCTTTTTCTTACCATTCAATAAAATACAGAACGAATAGAAATATAAAGAAAAACTAGAAAATATTCATAAAAAGTACCCGGGCCGATATTATTTTTGCTTAAAAAAAATAATTAAAAGATTTTACATTTTGTTGTTGCAATTTGCCAACGTTTCGTAAAACGCACGTTGATTATTTGTCTAAAGTATATTAGAATATCTTTTACCAATTGGAAATGAGGAAAAAATGAGCAATACGGGCAGACAGGGATTAAAAGAAACGATATCCACGAAGTGGGAAGAAATAAAGGAAATAATCCGTCATGAATATGATATCAATGATATATCATATAATACATGGGTTAAAACGCTTGCTTTTCATGATGTCGATGAAGCCTCAGGCATTGTCACCATCCTTATTTTGTCAGATAATATCCACACCTTGAAGTATATTTCTTCCAAATATACACTTTTTTTCAAAGTTATTCTGACAGAAGTTTTGGGTATTGACTGTGATGTTACTTTTATTTTGGACAAAAAAGATAATATCACAAACAATAATTCCGAAGTAGACAAAACACCAAGAAGTTCCAATTATGACAATTCCAATCTCAATTCCAAATATACGTTTGATACATTTGTTGTCGGTAGTAACAATCGTTTTGCTCATTCTGTAGCCCTTGCAGTTGCAGAAAATCCCGGAGTTGAATATAATCCTCTTTATCTATATAGTAGTGCCGGATTGGGAAAAACCCATCTTATTCATGCAATTGGCGATTTTATCCTCAAAAATAACCCAAATATGAAAGTCCAATACGTCAGCAGCGAACACTTTACCAATGAAGTTATCGGTGCAATCAGAAGCGGAAATACGGCACGAATGAACAAAATCAGAGAAAAATACCGTACTGTTGATGTTTTGTTACTTGACGATGTCCAATTTATTATAGGAAAAGAAAGTACTCAAGAAGAATTTTTTCATACCTTCAATGATTTACATTCAGCAGGAAAACATATTATCCTTACTTCTGATAAGCCACCCAAACATATGGAAACTCTGGAAGAAAGATTGCGTAATCGCTTCGGATGGGGTTTGATCGCTGATATGCAGCCACCTGATTATGAAACAAGAATGGCTATTTTACAAAAATATGCTACTTTGCAAAACAAAAAGATAGATGACAAAATTCTCGAATATATAGCTACCAATGTTACTTCCAATGTTAGAGAATTAGAAGGAGCTCTCAACAAAATATTGGCATATACACGCATCGAAAAACAAGAACTAAATATATCAGATGTTGAATATGCACTAAAGGATATCATAGATAACAAAAAACATGAAGTTACCCCTAAATTGATAATCAATATTGTTGCCGAACAATATAATGTAAGTCCGGAAAACATTATTTCTAAAAAGAAAAATTCTGAATTTGCCCAACCACGCCAAATTGTAATGTATCTTTGTCGTTTGTTAACTGATTATTCTTATACACAAATAGCTACTATTTTGGGGAAAAAAGACCATTCTACCATTATATATGGTGAAAGAAAGATAAGTAATGATATTTTGACTGATGATGACCTCAAAACAAGAATAGACAATATCGTCAAAATTATAAGTTCGTAATTTTGCTTATTTTACTTCATTTCTTGATTACATATTTTTTATTCGCAACTTGTCGTTAGTATCTTGTGAATAAACACAAATTGTAGTATAATAATGAAAAGCTCTGTCGTTGATATTGTTTATGAGTGTGAATAATTTATCAGTTATTAATTTATTTTCACAAGTAATTATTTAAGAAAATATAGTAATAGCTACCTATTTCACACTTATCCATATTTACACAGATACTATTACTACTATTACTAACTTATTTATTATTAGAGAGAGGAAATTACGATGAATATTGTATGTTCAAAAGAAAACCTGCATAGTGGAATTCAAATAGTATCAAAAGCTGTACCCAACAGAACCACTATGTCGATACTGGAATGTATTTTACTTGAAACTGATGGGTCACAAGTGAAATTAACAGCAAATGATATGGAAATTGGCATAGAGACGAAAATTGATGCACAAGTGATAAAAGAAGGAAAAATAGCACTTGATGCTAAATTATTAGCAGAAATTGTAAGAAAACTTCCGGATAATGATGTAACTATAGAAGTTAAAAATGATTTTATTACCGTAATTACATGTGAAAAAGCTATTTTCACTATAATTGGAAAATCAGGAAGTGATTTTTCATCTTTGCCGGAAGTAGAAAAAATAGATTCAATTATGATTTCGCAATTGACTTTGAAAGAAATAATCAGACAAACTATTTTTTCCATTGGACATGATATCAATAATATTTTGATGACAGGAGAATTGTTTGAAATAACCGGTGATGTATTAAAGGTATATTCATTAGATACACATCGGATATCAATCAGAAAAGTATATTTGAAAAATTCTTATCCCAACAGAAAAGAAGTAATACCTGGCAAAACATTAAATGAAATAATGAAAATTTTACCGGGTGATGCGGATAAAGATGTTACTATTTTCTTTACAGGAAAGCATGTTATCTTTGAATTTGATAATACAATGGTAATTTCAAGATTATTGGAAGGTGAGTTTTTCCGAACTGACCAACTTTTGTCTCGTGATTATTCAACCAAAATCAGTATTAACAAAAAAGTATTGCAAAATTGTATTGATAGAGCAATGCTTTTAATTAAAGAAGAAGACAAAAAGCCAATTATAATGAGTATCAGCGATGAAGTGATGGAACTCAAAATCAATTCTGTAATTGGTAGTATGAATGAAGATATTGAAATAGAAAAACAAGGTCAAGATTTGATGATTGGTTTTAATCCCAAGTATTTTATTGATGCTTTGAAAGTAATTGATGATGAAATGGTGGATATTTATATGATAAACCCTAAATCACCTTGTTTTATCCGTGATAATGATAATAATTATGTATATGTGTTGATGCCTGTCAATTTCATTACAGTAGATGGAGCATAGGCATGAATTACATCAATTTGAAAGATGAATACATAAAACTTGGTCAGGCACTAAAGGTAATTGGGGTGGCAGAAAGTGGTGCAGAGGCAAAAATTATTATCAATGAAGGATATGTCAAAGTAAATAATGAAGAAGAGCTGCGACGGGGCAGAAAACTTTATGACGGTGATGTCATATTAGTGGAAGGGATGTTAGCTAAAGTAATCAAAAATGACAATTAAATCATTAGAGTTAAATAATTATCGCAATTATGAATCACTAAAAATAGACTTTTGCGAAGGTACAAATATTCTATATGGCGAAAATGCCCAAGGAAAAACCAACATCCTTGAAGCTATTTATGTTTCCTCGACTACCAAATCGCACAAATCCACCAAAGACAAAGATATCATCAGTTTCAATGAGGAAGAGGGGCATATAAGGACATATATTGTAAAAAATGACGATACGACAAAAGTAGATATTCATTTGCGAAATGCCAAGTCAAAAGGTATCGCCATCAATAATGAACGAATCAGAAGAGCTGCTGATTTGATGGGAGTATTGAATGTCGTTTTCTTTGCTCCGGAAGATTTGGCAATAATAAAGCAAGGTCCGGTCGAACGCCGCCGCTTTGCTGACATGGAACTATGTCAGTTGGACAAAGTATATCTGGATAGCTTGAATAACTATAACAAAATAGTTAATCAGCGCGGTAAGCTTTTGCGGGATATTCCTTTCAATCCTTCACTAGCTGATACAATCACCGTCTGGGATGAACAAATGGTGACATATGGCTCACTAATAATAGAACGGAGAAAGCAATTTGCCAATCAGCTCAATGAGATAACAAGGCGAATCCATAAGAAACTGACGGGATTTAAGGAAGAACTCAGTATATATTATGAACCTAATACGACTGTTTTTGACTTTGCTGACAAATTGTCACAATCGCTTGAAAAGGATATCAGACTAAAGCAAACAACAGTCGGCCCGCATCGTGATGATTTTTCCTTTTTTGTCAATGGGGTGGATATAAGGAAATTTGGGTCACAAGGACAGCAACGTACCGCTGCACTTTCCCTCAAATTGTCGGAACTGGAGTTAATAAAGAAGATAACCAATGAAACACCGGTTTTGCTGCTTGATGATGTATTGTCAGAGCTTGATAGCAACAGACAGAATTTTTTACTAAACAGCATCGGCAGTATTCAAACGATTATTACATGCACGGGTCTGGATGAGTTCGTGAATAACAGATTTACGATAGACCGTATCTTTCGGGTGGTAGATGGAAGCGCAATTCTACTGGACGAGGGGATGGATTAGAGGGGTAAAATGGAAGAAAATCAAAACATATTTAACTACGGCGCCAATCAAATCGAGATACTGGAGGGTTTGGAGGCGGTAAGACTTCGCCCGGGAATGTATATTGGCACAACGGCTAGTCGAGGACTTCATCATCTGGTCTATGAGATAGTAGATAATGCGGTGGACGAGGCGATGGCCGGTTTTTGTACGGTAATTGATATAACTCTCAATCAAGACGGTTCAGTAACAGTAATTGATGATGGTCGCGGGATTCCGATTGGCATGAACGAAAAAGCGGGTATCCCTGCGGTCGAGGTAGTCTTCACGGTACTTCATGCGGGCGGCAAGTTCGGTGGTGGCGGTTACAAAGTGAGCGGAGGTTTGCACGGTGTGGGCGCATCGGTGGTCAATGCCTTGTCGGATTGGTTGGAAGTGGATATTTATCAAGACGGACATGTTCATCGGCAGCGGTATGAAAAAGGGGTAGTATCATCAAAACTGCGGGTCGTAGGTGAATGTGATGCAAACAAGACCGGGACGAAGGTAACATTTTTGCCTGATAGTTCGATTTTTCAAGAGACGGTCACTTTTGAGTATGATGTCCTAAAACAAAGACTACGGGAAATGGCATTTTTGACTAGGGGATTGAGGATTATCCTAAGCGATGCCAGAGAGCTAGATGGTGCAGGAATAATTTCGCGGGAATTTCATTATGAGGGTGGTATTACAGAATATGTCACATATCTTAATCGGAGCAAAACTCCGCTCTATGATACCGTGCTATATTTTTCCGGCAACAAAAGCAAAATAGAGGTCGAAGTAGCGATTCAGCACAATGATTCTTATGTCGAAAGTTCGTACACTTTCGTCAATAATATCAACACCCCTGAGGGTGGTACACATCTGGTCGGTTTCCGCAATGCGATTACCAAGACCTTTAACGATTATGCCCGCTCGAACAAGATCCTAAAGGACAATGAACCCAATCTCTCAGGCGAAGATGTCCGCGAGGGGATGACGGCGATTATCAGTGTCAAAATAGAAGACCCGCAGTTCGAGGGACAAACGAAGCAAAAGCTCGGCACATCAGAAGCACGGGGTGCAGTTGACAGTATTGTTAGTGAACAGCTCACTTATTTTCTGGAGCAAAATCCTGTTACGGCTCGGTTGATATGTGAGAAGTCGATTCTGGCGCAAAGGGCAAGGGATGCCGCGCGGAAAGCAAGGGATTTGACCCGCCGCAAAACAGCTCTGGATGGGATGAGTCTGCCGGGCAAGCTTGCGGATTGTTCGGACAAAGACCCTGCCAATTGTGAAATCTATATCGTCGAGGGTGATTCGGCGGGTGGTAGTGCCAAGACAGCCAGGTCACGAGCGACACAGGCTATCTTGCCGCTGCGGGGCAAAATCCTCAATGTAGAAAAAGCACGTCTTGACCGTATCTATGGAAATGCGGAAATCAAGGCGATGATTACTGCTTTTGGGACTGGTATCCATGATGATTTCGATATCACGAAACTTCGCTATCACAAAATCATCATCATGACCGACGCTGATGTTGACGGATCGCATATTTCCACTTTGCTGCTTACGTTTCTCTATCGTTTCATGCCTGAACTTATCAAGCAGGGCTATGTTTATCTGGCGCAACCGCCGCTTTATAAATTGGAACGAGGCAAAAAGGTTTGGTATGCGTATAGTGACGATGAGTTGCAAAAAATCCTCGCTGAAGTCGGACGTGACCACAACAACAAGATACAGCGTTACAAGGGCTTGGGAGAAATGGATGCAACACAGCTGTGGCATACGACTATGGATCCCGAACACAGGATATTGCTCAAAGTGTCGATGAACGAGGAAGCAGAAGCGGAGATTGATTTGACATTTACGACTTTGATGGGTGACAAGGTGGAGCCACGCCGTGAGTTTATTGAAGAAAATGCACGGTTTGTGAGAAATTTGGATATATAACGAAAAGAGAAGCAAATGCAGGAAACCAAGTTTGACAGGATTTTGGAAGTAGACCTAAAAAAGACAATGGAGAACTCTTTCATTGATTATGCGATGTCGGTAATTGCCTCAAGGGCTTTGCCTGATGTCCGTGATGGCTTGAAACCGGTACAGCGGCGGATACTCCATGCGATGAGTGAGCTAAATAACGGGCCCGACAAGCCACATCGAAAGTGCGCCCGTATCGTCGGTGATACGATGGGTAAATACCATCCTCATGGCGACAGTTCAATATATGGGGCAATGGTCAATCTGGCACAGTGGTGGTCTACGAGATATCCACTAGTGGACGGACACGGCAACTTCGGCTCGATGGACGGTGATGAGGCGGCGGCGATGCGTTATACCGAAGCCCGTTTGTCGAAGATATCAATGGAGTTATTGGCAGATATCGGCAAAGAAACCGTTACTTTCGTCCCCAACTTCGATGAAAGCGAACATGAGCCAACAGTCATGCCGGCACGCTATCCTAATTTGCTGGTCAATGGCACAACCGGTATTGCTGTGGGGATGGCAACCAATATCCCGCCCCACAATCTCCGTGAAGTCGTGGGGGCGGTACTCAAAATCATCGACAATCATATCATCGAAGAACGTGAAACCGATATCGAGGAAGTGATGGATATCATTGAAGCCCCTGATTTTCCGACCGGCGGCGTGATTCTCGGAACTCGCGGTAGCGATGAAGCATATCGAACCGGGCGGGGAAAAGTGCGGGTTCGTTCGGTTAGCAATATTGAGGTTATGGCAAACGGTAAGAGTCAAATCATCGTTACTGAGCTACCGTACATGGTCAACAAAGCCAACTTACTGCTCAAAATTGCAGAACTGGTCAAAACGAAGCGGATCGACGGAATTACTGATTTGCGTGATGAGTCGAATCGTGATGGGATGCGGATCGTGATTGAGCTGCGCCGAGATGCAAATGCCAGTGTGATTCTCAATCAACTTTATAAACATACGCAAATGCAAGATACCTTTGGGATTATCCTGCTTGCACTAGTGAATAATGAGCCGAAAGTGCTTAATCTTCTCGATATGTTGCGCCATTATCTAGCCCATCAAGAGGATGTAGTCACCAGACGGACTAATTATGATTTGCGTAAGGCAAAGGAACGTGAACATATCATTGAGGGGCTGTTGATTGCCCTTGACCATATTGATGAGGTAATCAAAATCATCCGTGGAAGTCAGACGACTCAGGAAGCGATGGAGAGCTTGCAGGAGCGTTTTTCTTTGTCAGAGTTGCAGGCGCGGGCAATCGTTGATATGCGGCTTCGTGCCCTCACAGGTCTGGAACGTGACCGTCTTTTACACGAATACGAGGAGTTGCAAAAGAAGATAAGTGAGCTGGAAGCGATACTCGGCGACAGAAAAATCCTGTTGGGTGTCATCCGTGCTGAACTTACGGTTATTGCCGACAAATATGGTGACAAACGGCGTAGTGAGATTGGCTATGATGAGTTCGATATCTCTATCGAGGATATGATTCCCCGTGAAAATACTATTATTGCTATGACTAGTCTCGGCTATATCAAGCGGATGACGATTGACAACTTCCATTCGCAAAATCGGGGCGGCAAGGGAATTAAGGGAATGTCCACGATAGAGGATGACTATATTGATGACCTACTGATGACGACGACCCATGACTATATTATGTTTTTTTCCAATCAAGGGCGGGTTTATCGTTTGAAAGCATACGAAATCCCTGAGGCGGGGCGTACTGCTAGGGGGACAGCGATTATCAATCTCCTCCAGCTCAATCCCAACGAAAATATATCAGCAATCATCCCGATTATGGATTATGAGGAAACGAAGAATCTTTTCATGATTACCAAACAAGGGATTGCCAAAAAGACTCGGGTAGTCGAATATAGTAATGTCCGCAAGAGCGGCTTGATCGCTATCACCCTCCGTGAAGATGATGAGTTAATCGAGGTCAAAGTAACGGACTGCGATACTGATATCTTCCTCGTCAGCAAACAGGGGATGTGTATTCGTTTCAAGGAAACTGATGTCCGTGCTACCGGGCGTTCATCGATGGGAGTAATCGGGATGAATCTTTCCGCCGGGGATGAGGTGGTGGGAATGCAGCTTGACCATCAAGGGGATTCACTCTTGATAGTTTCCGAAAAAGGAATGGGAAAGCGGACATATCTGGATATGTTCAATATCCAAAGGCGTGGTGGCAAGGGAGTAATTTGTTACAAGGCAATCGAGCGAAGTGGTGACGTGGTAGGGGTGAAAGCTGTCACCGATGAACACGAAATACTGATGATTACCACCGGGGGGACGATTATTCAACTGCGGATGGAAGATATCACGACCTTGGGGCGCAATACTTCGGGGGTGAAACTTATCAATTTGCGTGATGATGTGACTGTCGCCAAAATTGCCAAGGTACGTGAACGGGTTGCAGGAGATGTTGCTTTAGCGGAAGAAGAGGCGGAAGCGGGAGTCGATACAGAAGTCAAAGAAGATATAGATGTTGAGACAGAAGTGGAAACTGATATCGGCGAAGAAGTAAATATAGGTATTGAGATGGAAGCGGATACAGAGGAAGAAGAAACGCTGTAATAGCGGAGGAAATACTATATTAAATGGGTAAAAAGGCTATAGATGGTCAAATGAGCTTGCTGGATTTGTTGGAGGAGAGCAAATTCATCGTTGATTTTCCGCAGTTCACAGAGTGTAACGATTGTTGGTGCTATGATTGTCGATATAATTCTTACAATGAAGCGGTTCTTCGTGATTTGGCAGGAGAAATGAAGCCTTGTCCGTCTTGTAATCATTGTTTGTCTGCCGGTAATGCCGAGGTATGTGAAATCGGCTCATACCAAAATGGCTGCAAGCTTCGTGCTACTGAAGAGGGCATTACTCAATAAGTGTTATCCCAACCGGGCAGTGGTCTGAGCCTAATATATCCGGATAAATCATTGCATCAGCGAGACGGTTTTTCAAAGTATCAGAAACAAGAAAATAATCAATCCGCCAGCCGACATTACGTACTCTGGCATTCATGCGGTATGACCACCATGTGTATGCATCTGTTTGTTCAGGGTAAAAGTAGCGGAAAGTATCGACGAAGCCGGAGTCCAGCAGCTCACTTAGCTTGCTTCGCTCTTCATCGGTGAAGCCGGGATTGCGGCGGTTGGTAGCAGGGTTTTTGAGGTCGATTTCATGGTGGGCAACATTTAAGTCACCGCAGATGATGAGCGGCTTTTTTTCTGCCAATTCTTTTAGGTATTGGCGAAAAGCGTCTTCCCATTCCATTCTGTAATCAAGGCGGAGCAGTTGGTCTTTGGAGTTGGGGGTGTATACGGTGATGAGATAGAAGTCTGCCATTTCCACCGTAATGATTCGTCCCTCGTGGTTGTGGACTAAGTTGTCACAATTCATGCTTGCGTCAATGCCATAGGTTACATTTATTGGTTCTTCTTTACAAAAAACCGCCGTCCCCGAATAGCCTTTCTTTTCTGCATAGTTCCAGTACTGATGATACCCCGGCAAAGCTAAATCAATCTGTCCTGCTTGTAGTTTTGATTCTTGGATACAAAAAAAGTCAGCATCCTCACGCCGAAAGAAGTCGAGAAACCCTTTTCCCACACAGGCACGGATACCGTTGACATTCCAAGATATGAACTTCATGTGTATCTCCTTAATTTGACGACCTAATATGTTTAACGCCTGAACGCTTGCGCTGCGGTGATGACATAGCGGTACTAAGTCACCAGAGAACGGTGACTAAGTGCCGATGTCATCGACGCTCGGCTTATAAACATAATTAGGTCTTTGCTATACTGCCTCATTATACTTGACGACCTAATATGTTTAACGCCCGAACGCTTGCGCTGCGGTGATGACATAGCGGTACTAAGTCACCAGAGAACGGTGACTTAGTGCCGATGTCATCGACGCTCGGCTTATAAACATAGTTAGGTCTTTGTTATACTGCCTCACTTTTGCTTGACGACCTAATATGTTTAACGCTCGAACGCTTGCGCTGCGGTGATGACATAGCGGTACTAAGTCACCAAAGCACAGTGACTAAGTGCCGATGTCATCGACGCTCGGCTTATAAACATAATTAGGTCTTTGCTATACCAGCGACTCGATTAGCTCCATGATGATATTGATGGAGTTGGGTTGGGAACTCTTTTCCATGGCTTCAATGTAGTGGGCGCGGTCAAAGTAGATTTCATGGATTTTGTCTACGAGGAGTTCTTCGGTCAGGTCACAATTGTTGATTACCAAGCTGAATCCCTGGGATGCAAAGGAGCGGGCGTTGAGGACTTGGTCGCCTCTGCTGCCTGCGGACAGGGGAATCAGGAGATTGGGTTTTTGCAAGGCAAGGATTTCACAGATAGAATTGGCACCGGCTCGGGAAATGACCAAATCCGCTGCCGCAAACATATCTTTTAGCTCCGCTTTTACGTATTCATACTGAGCATAACTCTTTTTGCCCATAAGTGAATCATCACGGTTATCCTTGCCACAGATATGAATAATCTGGAAATCGTCAAGCAGCATTGGCAGGGCGGCACGGAGGGTGAGGTTGATGGATTGTGAGCCTTGACTGCCGCCGATTACCAAGATAACAGGCTTATGTTCATTGAATTGGCAAAGTGTAAGTGCGGCGGCTTTTTGCCCTTGTCGCAACTCATCACGTATCGGCGAGCCGGTCAGGACGGCTTTTTTGCTTGCCATCAAACGGACGGTTTCGGGGAAATTACAGCATACAACCGTTGCCGCTGAGATACATAGCTTGTTTGCCAGTCCGGGCGATATATCCGATTCATGGATTATACAGGGAATACCCAACGATGCAGCCGCTCTTACAACGGGAACACCAACGAAGCCACCTTTGGAGAAGACGATATGCGGTTTGATTATTTGTAAGTGCTTTTTGGCTTCGGCATAACCTTTGATTACTCGAAAAGGGTCGGTCAGGTTTTTGAGGTCGAAGTAGCGGCGCATTTTGCCTACGGATATACCATAATAGGGAAGTTCGTAATCAGCAATCAAGCGGGACTCGATACCACTATATGAGCCGATGTACGATATCTCATACCCGGCACGGCGCAGACTAGGCAGCAGGGCGATGTTTGGGGTAACATGCCCCGCCGTACCTCCGCCGGTCAAGACGATTCGTTTGCTTTGGGTCGTTTCATTCATGCCAACCATCTTAACATCACGAGTGGCGACTGTCAAACGAAGTATAAAAAGAGAGGATTGAGGGAGGATTTGCGCTTTTATTGAAAAAACGTCTTTTATGAGGTATTATTAGCAGGTAATTCAAGTACACTTTAGTCCTGTCATTGCGGACTTGTTTCGCAATCTCAGTATTATTGGCAGACAACTTGAGTACACTTTAGTCCTGTCATTGCGGGTTTGTTTCGCAATCTCAGTGTTACTGGCAGACAAATGGAGTACACTTTAGTCCTGTCATTGCGGACTTGCTCCGCAATCTCAGTATTATAGATCTAAAAATACAACGATGGGAGCGTTACCATGCAGGTTTTTCAAGGAATCGGAATCGTCCGCGGGATAGCAACGGGCAAAATATATGAAGTAAAGAGGGACAAAGCAGCGGTTGAGGAGTATAGCGGCGATGTGAATCCTAGCCATGAGTGGCAGAGGATTTTACAAGCAAAAGCAGATACAGAGACACAATTGGCGCAATTGGCAGAGCGAACCGGATGTGAACTGGGTGAGACAGCGGCGAGTATTATTTGTGCGCAACAGTTTATACTCGTGGACGAAGATTTCCTCGCCGTTCTCAATGAAAAAGTGTGGCAGGAAAAAAATACTGCCACGGTGGCGGTATCACAGGCGGGTGAGCAGTTTTTGTCCCACTTGAAATCACTTGATGATTCATATGTCAGAGCCAGAATTGGCGATGTTGAGGATGTAATCAATCGTTTGATGGACAATTTGCGGGTAAATACGCTCGTCCCTAATTTTACCGCTCATGTTATCGTTGTGGCAGATGACTTACGCCCGAGTGAAATCACGCAGTATTTTAGCGAAAAAGTAAAAGGTTTTGTCGTTCGCAACGGTACACCTAATTCCCACACAGCAATACTGGCACGAATGATGGATGTTCCCTGTATTTTTAAGGCGGAGCTACCGCAGGAGACACATTTGTCAGGAAGGGAGATATCAATTGACGGTGAAACAGGGGTATGTTACCTTGAGGCAGATTATGACACAAGTGTCATGTTGGCGACCAAGGAAAGAACAGAGGCAAGAAGGCGAGAATCACGCAGTATGTTACGAGGACTGCCGACCATCACCAAGGGGGGAAAAGAGCTAAAGCTCCTTGCCAGCATATCCAATATCACCGAACTTGAAAGCGCAATCAAAAATGATGCGGAGGGAATCGGACTCTTTCGCAGTGAGTTTCTATACATGGGACGAAAGGATTATCCGACAGAAGATGAACTTTATGAGGTATTCCGCAAGATGGCAGAGCAAATGGCGGGCAAAAAAGTGATTATCCGCACGATGGATTTCAGCACCGACAAAAGAGCAGACTATTTACTTTCACTTAAAGAAAATAATGTGGTTTTTGGTTTTCGTGGTATTCGCGTCAGCTTTGATCACCCGGAATTGTTTGAAATCGAGCTGCGAGCGATATACCGTGCGGCGGCTTACGGTCGTGTAGCAATGATGTTCCCGCTGATTACATCAGTCTGGGAGGTGCAGCGTATCAAGGAAATGGCAGCAAATGCCCGCCGGCAACTTACGGAGGCGAAAATTGCTACCGGTGATGTGGAGATAGGCATCATGATTGAGACTCCGGCGGCGGCAATAATTGCAGATATGCTTGCAAAAGAGGTAGACTTTTTCAGCGTTGGCACTAATGATTTGACGAGGTTCACCTTGGCAGTAGAAAGAACGAGCAATCAACTGCGGCAATATTATGACCCTTACCACCCGGCAGTATTGAGAATGCTTCGCATGGTTGCCGAAAGCGCGAAAAGAGCCGGGATTGATATCGGCATGTGCGGTGAACTGGCAGCCGACCCGGAAATCACGCACGAGCTTATCAAGATGGGATATGATGAGCTATCGCTTCCCCCGGCATTGATATTG
This sequence comes from Lachnospiraceae bacterium, assembly GCA_031280955.1. Lineage (GTDB taxonomy): Bacteria > Bacillota > Clostridia > Lachnospirales > Lachnospiraceae > UBA935. The sequence goes on along the minus strand of JAITGA010000016.1, from coordinate 5,678 downwards.
GAAACGAGGGAGCGGGTAAGAGATATCAGATAATGTGCGGATTTGTTGTTTTTCCGTGTTGTTTGTGATATGATATGGGAGCAAAAGGCAGATACCTGAGCATTGCTTCGTGCTATGCACTCTCCCAGTGTTATAATGCACCGATGGCGTGTTAATGTGTGCTATTTAAAGGAAAGGACTTTTTATGAAAACAGTCGGGACTGTAGCCAGGGGAATCCGCGCTCCGATGATTCAACCGGGAGATGATATGGTCAATATAGTGGTTGACAGCGTTATCAAAGCCTCACAGATGGAGGGTTTTGCGCTATGTGACCAAGATGTGGTGGGCATTACCGAAGCAGCTGTTGCAAGGGCGCAAAGCAATTTTGCCGATGTTGACCAAATCGCTGCTGATATTCGTGCCAAGTTCGGCGGTGAGGATATGGCGATTGTTTTTCCGATACTTTCCCGCAATCGTTTTGCCACTTGCCTAGAAGGAATCGCCAAAGGTTGCCGCAAACTCTATGTTTTGCTCTCTTATCCCGCAGATGAAGTGGGCAATCACTTGATGAATCTCGATGTTATGGAGCAGGTGGGTATCAACCCCTTTATAGATGTACTGAATGAGGAAAAATACCGTCAATTGTTCGGGAATGAGGTGAAACATCCGTTTACGAGTGTTGATTATGTTGAATTTTATAAGAGTATCAGCGATAATATAGAGATTATTTTTGCCAATGATGCGCGGGTGATTTTGGATTATACACAAAATGTCCTCGTGTGTGATGTTCATACCAGACAGCGGACGAAGCGGCAGCTAAAGGAAGCAGGAGCGAAGCTTGTATATGGACTTGATGAAATTTTAACCGAGAGTGTGAATGGTAGTGGTTACAATCCGGAATATGGCCTCTTGGGATCTAATATGGCAACGGAGGGCAAGGTAAAACTTTTCCCCCGTAATTGCCAACGTCTGGTTGAAGACATTCAAAAGCTATTTTTGGACAAAACAGGAAAAAACATCGAGGTGATGGTGTATGGCGATGGTGCTTTCAAAGACCCAATTGGAAAAATATGGGAGCTTGCCGATCCGGTTGTTTCCCCCGGATTCACGAAAGGACTGTTGGGTACACCGAATGAACTAAAGCTCAAGCTGTTGTTGGATAATGAACTGGCAGGCAAGTCCGGTGAGGAAGTTCACTTGGCGATGACAGAAGCCATCAAGAAAAAGAGTTTGCGTGAAAATAGTGATGTGAGTGAACTGGCGGGTGATACATCAAGCAATAAATCAGGTGGAAGAGCGCATGATTTGTCACTGGGGACAACACCACGTCACTACACGGATTTATTGGGAAGTCTTTGTGATTTGGTAAGTGGCAGCGGCGATAAAGGAACACCGATTGTGTTGGTATCAGGATACTTTACCAACTATGCTTCAGAGTGAGCAGGGAGAGGGTAAAGTAAATAATCGAAGCGCGAAATTGGCAAAAGAAGACAGGAAAGAACGATATGACGCAAGACAGAATCGTAATCCTCGACTTAGGTAGTACTGAGAATATTGCTTTGGCAAGAAAAATACGGGAGTTGGGGGTATATAGTGAGATATATCCTCACGATATAACTGTCGCTGAGCTACGTTCTCTTGCAAATGTCAAAGGAATCATTTTATCCACAGGAACTAACAATATCATAGCGGGAAAAGAGATTGATGCGGGTGAGGATATTTACGAAAGCGAGTTTGCGTTGCTAAAGGTGGAGCAAACCGCCTTACATGATTTTGATTCCTTTGTCCCACAATTAGAGAGATTCATTTTTGATACCTGCCAAGCGACTCCCAACTGGAATATTGAGAACTTCATTGATGAGCAAGTAGAACTAATCCGCCGCCGTGTCGGGGAGCAAAGAGTGTTGTTGGCTCTGTCCGGCGGTGTCGATAGCTCCGTAGTTGCGGCTTTGCTTATCAAAGCAATCGGCAGGCAATTGGTGTGCATACATGTCAACAATGGACTAATGCGAAAAGGTGAATCAGAATATGTGGTGCAGGTATTTGGTAAGCAATTGGACACCCATCTCATTTATGTAGATGCTTCGGTTCGGAATCTGGAAAAACTCGCAAACATTACCGACCCGGAACAAAAACGCAAAATTATCGGTACGCAGTTTATCCGTGTCTTTGAAGAAGAAGCCCGCCGTATGGGTGGAATAGAGGAAATCGCATTTCTGGCACAAGGGACGATATATCCGGACATCATCGAAAGCGGGACAAAGACGACCAAAGCAGTCAAATCACATCATAATGTTGGTGGTTTACCCGAGGATATGGAGTTTACGCTAATCGAACCCATCCGCCAATTGTTCAAAGATGAAGTGAGGGAGTGTGGGCTTGCCCTAGGTCTTCCTCATGAAATGGTCTTCCGGCAACCTTTCCCCGGTCCCGGTCTGGGAGTGCGTTGCCTTGGCGCAATTACCAAAGAGCGGTTGGAGGCGGTGCGTGAATCGGATGCGATTTTGCAGGAGGAATTTGCTCGTGCCGGTCTTAACCGCAAAGTGTGGCAGTATTTTACGGTTGTTCCCGATTTTACCTCTGTGGGTGTCCGCAACCATACCCGCACCATTGGCTACCCTGTCATCATCCGAGCAGTTAACACGATAGATGCCATGACTGCCACTATCGAGCAAATTGATTGGCATGTTTTCATGCGGATTACAGAACGGATTTTGGCAGAAGTACCGCATGTGAACAGGGTATGCTATGACTTGACCCCGAAGCCGGTAGGGACGATTGAGTGGGAGTAGACGACAGAACGGTTGCAGCCCTTGGAAATACAGGACATTACAAGGTTGGATTTGCTTTTTGATAACAGTTTGATAACAGGAGAAATTTAGGGATTATTCCTGTGTTGCGGGTGGTTAGCGGGTAACAGCCACCGAAAATCCATCAATATGAAACGGCTTTGCTGATATGAAGATTATCAGCAGAGCCGTTTTTTCTGTGCCGGTCAATCTTTGCTGAGTTCTTTGACAAGGGAATCGCTGAGTTCCTCAGACGGAATCTTGACCCATTGACCCGTGGTATCCAGTTCCGGGTATCTATACCGCCATTGGTCATACTCAGCTTTCGTTATTTCATCGCTTTTGAGTTTTGCCGCCATTTCGTTCCAGGCGTTAAAAATATCAAACATAGAATGGTAGGTGGTTCCCTTGTTTTTGTCCAATCGCAAGCAGACTTCGCCGTCAATCTCACCGATTTTGATACCGTATAAATCTTCCAAGGCAAACAACGTGTGCGCCAAGCCTACATAGCTTTCTATGTCAGGTAAGGCAAGCGCCCTTGGGCTGACATCCAGCGCATTGGCAATATCGGCTACATAGTTTTCTTTCGGGGTCCTCGTGCCGGATTCATATTGAGCCATGCGGACGTCGGCGGTCTTTTCATCAAAGCCGATTGCCATACCGAGCCACTTCTGCGTCATTCCTCGCAGGTTGCGGATAAACCTAATTCTTTCGCCTATTGCCATGTTGGTTATCCTCCATGTGTAAACTGATAAATGGAGCATAACATATATGTTTAGGCGCTGTCAAGATAACTGAAACAAAAAAGTTTAATTATTTTTCGCGAAACGCTTGACATAAACATATATGCTTAGTGTAATGTGTTAAACATTATTGTTTAATGTTTCCGTCGCGCGTCACGGTAATGGCGTGTATCGCCCAGGCAAATCGGGTGGCGATTCAGAAAATACTCCCGACACGAAACCTGTGGTATGGGCAGCCGCAGGACGCAGGGGCGGAACCTGCGGCAAGTCCGTAATCAAGAATCGCAAGGAGGTGAGTTTCATTGGTAGAAAGAATGTTTATGCGGGTGGGCGAGGTTGCGGAAGCACTGGATGTTTCCAAACCGTATGCTTACAAGCTCATAAGAAAATTAAACGAAGAACTTAAACTAAAGGGCTGCATCACCATCGCGGGCAGGGTTGACCGCAAGTTCTTCTTAGAGAAGTTTTACAGCGTAAATAAAAACAACTAAAAGACAAGGAGGTTCTGAAATGTCAGTATTCAAGAACGATGATAATGGGACATGGTACACCATGGTTCGTTATACAAACTGGAAAGGTGAAAGAAAACAAAAATGCAAGCGGGGATTCACCACCCGCAAAGAAGCGTTAGACTGGGAACGCGAGTTCCTGCAACAACAGTCAGCGGATATGGATATGACATTCGCTGCTTTTGTTGAGCTGTACAGCCGAGATATGAAAACACGGCTACGCCTGAACACATGGCAAACAAAGGAAAACATCATCCAAAACAAGCTGATGCCCTACTTCGGCAACAAGAGCATGAGTGAAATCAGCGCCAAGGACATCATTCAATGGCAGAACGAAATGATGAACCTGCGGGGAAAAAACGGTAAGCCGTTCTCGGCTACTTATCTCAAAACCATGCACAATCAGGTCAGCGCTATTTTTAACCATGCGGTGAAATTCTATGACTTGAAAAGTAACCCCGCCGCCAAAGCCGGGAGTGTCGGCAGAAAAGAAGCAAAAGATATGCTTTTCTGGACAAAGGACGAGTATATTAAATTCGCCGATGCCATGATGGATAAGCCGCTGTCCTTCTATGCTTTCGAAATGCTCTACTGGTGCGGAATCAGGTTAGGCGAATTGCTCGCGCTGACCAAAGCGGATTGCGATTTCGCAAAAAGCACAGTGTCCATCAACAAATCTTATCAACGGCTCAATCGGGAGGATATCATCACCGAACCCAAGACCCCGAAAAGCAATCGGGTCATAAAGATGCCGGACTTTCTTTGTCACGAGATACAGGAATATATAAAGACACTATACAGTTGCGAACCCGGCGACAGATTGTTCCCTATATCCAAGAGTTATTTACACCACGAAATGGATAGGGGCGCAAAGCAATCCGGGGTCAAGCGTATTCGCGTACATGATCTTCGGCACAGCCACGTTTCGCATCTGATTGAGTTAGGTTTCTCAGCGGTGGCGATCGCCGATCGCGTCGGTCATGAGAGTATAGATATAACCTATCGATACGCACACTTGTTCCCGTCCAAGCAAGAGGAAATGGCTGATAGGTTGGATATGGAACGTGGGGAGGGATTCTGATGTCACAAAAAGTATATGACGGTCAAGGACGCTGGCGAAGCAAAGCCGTGGCGTTTCGTATGTCGCCGGAGGAAGATGCGCAGCTTGAAATGGCGGTGGCACTATCTGGTCTGACCAAACAAGATTATATAATCCGGCGGCTCCAATGCCTTGATGTGGTCGTGCAGGGAAATCCGCGAGTGTACAAAGCGTTACGGAATCAGCTTGCCGCCATACTGGAGGAACTACAACGTATCGCAGTCGGTGAGTCGGTCAACACCGATCTGCTCGACACGATCAGATTGATTGCAGTCACGATGGATGGACTGCAATCAGAATCGTGACGATGGTGACGGTATGACGGTTATTTTGCAGACGGACACGGTCTGTAAAATACCGTACGACCGTCACTGGCGACCCGCAGGTCGCCGTCCCCCTCGGAGAGCGCAATGCGCTTTTGATACGCAGTGTCAAAAGTGCTTTTGCGTTACTTTTGAAAAAAGTAACAAAACCCCGGCTTGCGCCGGATAATACACAGGAAGGAGATTGTTAATATGAAGCGCACAATAAGTGTCATGCTCGGCAAAGGTTCGGTCA
>JAITGA010000025.1 GCA_031280955.1 Lachnospiraceae bacterium | reverse complement strand
GCATCCATACTGTCAGGTACTCCTGCCAGTCAGCTTCCTGACGGCGAAACCGGCGGCTATCAGTTGGAAATCGGTAACAGCTCCAACATCGTCATCATTGACGAGGTATACCACCACGGTATATCCATGATGACGGATGCAGATATAGAGACAGAAGGTAAACTTCGCTATGTCATCACCCGACTCGAAGATGTGTGCCATACACTTTTCAAAATGCCGGCGACTACGGCGAAGATAGAGGAACTGCTAGGTGAGCTAAAAGCCCACATGAACGGCTACCGTGACCACAGCATCGAAGCACGGCGAATCACACAAGGTTACATGATACAAATGAGCTTTTACGACCAAGGCGAGACCCGTGTGTATAATGACTATTCCATACGTGAGTATATAAGGACTTGTAGCATAGAAGTATCAAGGCAGATAAGCTCCCTTAATAACAAAAAGAACGAGCTAACTGCCGACCTTTACTCTTCCCAGTATGCACTATCTGAAGCCCGCTCCTTGCTTGATAGATTGCTTGCCGAGCAATCGACCGGAGATTTGCCAAATCCCACACAGCTGTCAAGTGTCAACAGCGGCATATCCGGACTATCGGATAAGATTGCTTCGCTCAGTACCCAAATCTGTGAAATCGAAGAATGTATTGATTATTTGCGTACTACCCTCCATAAGGCGAACAGTACAATAGAGGACTTGTTGGAAAACGTACAGTCTGTAGACAGGAGTTATACGCTTGACATAGAAGCTCTCAACGACTGGACGCAGCAGTACATCAACAGGATGCGTGAGATAGGTGACAGTATCGGTGGGGTCATGCAGTCGGCGGTGACGAGTGAGAGGATAGGGATGCTTAGCTGTCCCGCTACGCTTGATACATTGTTGGAAGCTCTGGGTATATTTGAGGAGAAAGACCGCACGGCGATACTGGAGATAGTGGCGGATGCACCGAAGTTAGAGCGGTATTTATTCTTTATGTTTGCAAATAAGATAGATATTGCTACGTTGAATGCAATAAATAGAAAAAATGAGGATGATGAAGGAAGACCATCCGCTTGGTTCGACCGAAACAAAAAACAACTTCATTTAAATATGGAACTCGAGGAAGAGGATTACTATATTTTTTTTCATGAGATAGGTCACATGATATATTTTTTAGCAGTTGAAGAGATGCTAAAGCATAAATCACGAACACATTCTGTCATCAGCATGAGTCAATTACACCAGATGCTCTATAATGCTTTGAAAAATGACGTAGAGAATCAATTGCGTGTTACAGCACATGAATCTACTCATCATATGACATTTTCTTCTACTGTTATATCAGGTGAGGTAATATGTACAAAAGAACAGGTAATAAATGTAGTAGTTGGTAATATATTAGCAGGTAGAGAAATAAAAAGAGAAAATGCAACCACAGAAGCTAGAATTATACAACTAGCTATACAAGATGAAATGAGTATTAAACTATCTAAGAAATATATGATAACAATATCAGATCTATATGGGGGTATGACAAATAACGTAGTAGTTGGGTCATTTGGACACTCTAATGAGCATTGGTTAGATACTGAGGGAAATCCCACGTATAATCAACAACATGAATTCTTTGCGGGAAGTTTTAGCACAGCTATTCGCAGGAATGATATGGAACATAAAAATCAAATATTGTATCTAAAAGAAAGTACCGAAGTATATAACAAAATAGTAAGCGGTGTAGCTGATAGAACAGGAGCTAGGCAATGAACATTAAACAAATTTTACTGCTACTTGCTTTAGTAACATTAATTTTCATTGTTTTGAATGAAAAGCCTGATTTGTCTAATGTGAAAGGAGAAAATAATATCATGAGAGAAAATGATACCGTGAGAAAAAATGATACCATGAGAGAAAATGTAGAAATCAAAGGGATTGATCTTTCATCAATTGCTGCTAGAGAGAAATGGTTAGCTGAACGAATGATAACCAACCTCGATTACATTACTCATGACGAATCATATATTCCAGCTGATCCAGGTATTGATTTACAACGAATAGAGAGGTTTGTCTTTGTTTACCATATTAACGTTCATGGTTATGGGCTTGTCATAGATAAAATGTATGAAAGAGTATATTTTCACCCGTCAATAGCACGCGTATGGCGCCTAGATTTAGATATGTTTTCTGCTGAATATAAGGAAACAGACTTAAATAACCTTATAAATGCCCTTAGCGAATCTGATATATGGAATTGGGAAACTCATTATCAAGGGGAAAAAGAGTATGAAATGTTAACTATAGCATGGATTATTGGTGCGTTGTTTGATGATGGTACAATATTACGAAGAAGTGGTTCGGGAACGATAGATGGAGAGCCACCCAATGGGCAACTTGGAATAATAGGGAGGTTTGTTAAAGATATGGGCGCAGAAATCGAAAGACGTCACTATGCCGAGGGTGGTGAGAAACCACACTATTAGGGTAATCTTGATGCCGAAGTATAGAGTGGAGAAGTTAAAAATATACATTGTATTCAAAGAACGATGAAAGGAACTAAGAGGAGGGAAATAATGAAAAGACGAGTAAGTATCATGGTCTTATTAGCACTTCTCATTGGTTGTACTGTTACTGACACCGAAGAGAGTAACCCCGAGAAAGAAGTCGAGGAAGAAGTGAGTATCAATAATATGGAAAAAGAGCAGGAGGAGGAAACAACCATGCAACTAACGAATGATGAGGTTAATAGAACAGAAAAAAGAAACGAGGATGAAATGAATAGAGAAATTATCCCCAAAACCAGAGAAGAGTTTACTGAATTGAAAGAGCGTATACAAAATTTGGCAAAAAACAAGAAATATAGCGAATTCATTGCGCTTTTTGATGAAAATGAAGATGAAATTGATGTTGAGTATATAGTCCGCAGTTCGGAATACACCCCTGCTGCTGATGATATCGACTTTCGAAGAATAGAACGATTTGTGCTTTATTACAACGTTAATGATGCGGGCTTTGGATTAGTAATAGACAAAAGATATGGGCGAGTCTATTACAGCCCTCACTTTGCTACTGTTTGGTATCTCCTTTCAGATATGTTTTTTGCCGAATACAAAGAACAGGACTTAGATAGATTGAAAAAAGCTCTTGAAGAGTCCGGAATACGTGACTGGGAAGCTATTTACAAGCAAGATAGTAGTATTGTTACACTACCCGTTGCATGGCGAATCGGTATATTATTTGATGATGGTACGATTATGCGCAGGATTGGCGATGGTCTTTTTGCAAGACCAGATGGTGGTGAGTTGGAGACATTTCTAGATTATGTTAAGGCTATGGGCGCAGAAATCGAAAGACGTCACTATGCCGAGGGCGGAGAGAAACCACGTTTTAATTATAGGACAGATAACAACAAGAACTGACGAAGCCGTTATGATGGAGATTGGGAATAACCAATGGCACAAGGTTTAGGGTTAACACAACAGTGAGTTAGACACCCACAAAGGAGACCAATGTTTAATCGTTTAGAAGACATAATGAACCGCTACAATCATATTGTAGACGAACTGAACACGCCGACAGTCGTTGCTGACCAAGAGCGTTTTCGCTTGCTGATGAAGGAGCAAAGTGATTTGACCCCGATAGTGACTGCTTTTCGTGAGTACAAGCACTGTCAGCAGGAAATCGAAGACTCATTAGTGATGCTTGAAGAAGAGGCAGATGGGGAAATGCGGGCTCTGCTCAAAGAAACCCTGACGGAAAGCAAGGAGCGAGTCGCTGAGTTGGAAGAAGAAATAAAGATATTACTCTTACCCCGTGACCCAAATGATGACAAAAATGTCATTATTGAAATCCGTGCCGGGGCAGGTGGTGATGAAGCCGCACTTTTTGCCGCAGAAATGTACCGTGTCTACGTGAAATACGCCGAGAGCCGCAATTGGCGGGTAGAAACCATGAATGTGGATGAAATCGGTATCGGCGGGATGAAAGATGTCAGTTTCATGTTGACCGGACATGGGGCTTATATGCGGCTCAAATATGAAAGCGGTGTCCATCGTGTCCAGCGTGTCCCTGCTACCGAATCAGGAGGGCGGATTCATACCTCGACGATTACCGTGGCAATTATGCCTGAGGCCAGTGAGATTGAGGTTGATTTGGATTTGGGCGATTGCAAGTTTGATGTTTTTCGCTCTTCTGGCAATGGCGGTCAAAGTGTCAATACTACTGATTCGGCGGTGCGTCTTACCCATCAGCCGACAGGAATCGTCGTTTCCTGCCAAGATGAGAAAAGCCAACTCAAAAATAAGGACAAAGCGATCAAAATTTTGCGGGCGAAACTATATGAGATGGAGCAGGAAAAACGCCATGATGCCGAATCGGAAATGCGCCGCAGTCAAGTTGGTACCGGCGACCGTTCCGAGAAAATCCGCACCTACAACTTCCCGCAAGGACGTGTCACCGACCATCGCATCAAACTGACCCTCCACCGCCTTGAAGCCACGATGAACGGCGATCTCGATGAAATTATCGACAGCTTGATTGCCGCCGACCAGGCAGCAAAACTGGGGAAAATGGACGCTTAGGGGTTATCCTATCGCTTCGTGCAGCAGCAGTATTGGTTACTGTATCTTTTTATCCTATCGCTTCATACAGCTGCATCATCGGTTGGAGAATAGCGATAACCATCGCCCCAACGGCAATAGCCATAACCACGATAATCGCCGGTTCGAGCATCGCCATCATCGCATCGGTGGCAGTCTGGACATCGTCTTCATAATAATTGGCGATATTCTCAAGCATATCCTCGATATTACCTGTTTCCTCACCGATACCGACCATATGCGTGACCATGACGGGAAAGAGTCCGCTGCTTTTCAGCGGTTGCGATAAAGTACGCCCGCGCATGATTTGGTCACGGGTATCAATCATCGCATTTTTGTAATGATGGTTGTCCATGGAACGTCCCGTGATTTCCACGGCATCGACAAGCGGTATCCCTGCTCCGAGCAAGGTGGAGAGGGTGCGACCAAGGCGGGCGCAGGCAGTTTTCGTCTGCAAGGGTCCGAGGACCGGCAATTTGAGGGCAAGAGTACCAAAAAAACGTTTACCGCCATCGGTTTTGGAATAAACACGGATACCAATAATCGCCCCGATGACACCGACTATCAGGAAAATCCAATTTTCACTTACGAAGTTACTCATATTGAGGATGACGAGGGTAAAACCGGTAAGCTCAGTATCGAGGTCTTCAAACATTCCCATGAAAGTGGGGATAACCCACATCAACATCAAAAAGAGCATACCCAACATTAGTACGACTAACACCATCGGGTAAATAGTCGCTTTTTTGATTGATTTCTTCAAGCGGTCTTCTTTTTCAAACTGGACTGCCATCCGCGTGAAAGCAACCTCCAGACTCCCCGAAGCCTCCCCGGCCTCTACCATGTTACAGAGCATCTCCGGGAAAACCTTTTTGCGTTTCCTCATCGCCAGTGCCATCGCCTCGCCTTTGGAGACATCGTCATGGACACCGCCGAGGGCAGTTTTCAGGGTTTTGTTTTCGGTTGCATCTTTCATCATCTCGAGAGCGTGAATGATACTGACCCCGGCCCCGAGGATACTAACCAATTGATGGCAAAAGATGGAAAAGTCACGGGCTTTGACGGCAGCTCCCAGATTGATATTGAGGTCTCTGCTCATCGCGCTTGCCTCGCCGACGCTGATAATGACATTTCCTTGTCCTTTCAGCGTTCCCGTCAATTGTTCCACGGATTTGGCTTCCATTGTTCCTTTTTTTTCTTTCCCGTCAGGGGTGATAATACGATATTGATATTCTGGCATGGGTCATCTCCTTAATCGGTCTCGTAAGCAACTTTGATCAGTTCATTGATGGTAGTGCGCCCTTTGAGGACTTCACGGGCAGCCGCCATCCGCAGGGTGTACATCCCCTCGGACACAGCTAAGTCTTTCATTTGTTCCACACTGCCGCGGTCATGGATTAGACCACGCAGTCTGGGGGTGACGGTCATGATTTCATATACTGCCGAACGTCCACGGAAACCAGCCCCGCCGCAATTGGGACAGCCATGCGGTTCATAAAGGGTTACGCTTTCAGCTTCAATATCGAGGAGCTTGATTTCTCTTTCGGTTGCTTCGCGTGGCTTTTTGCAAGCGGGGCAAAGCAGTCTGATTAGTCGTTGGGCAATGATACCGACTACCGAGTCACCGATGAGGAAAGGCTCGACTTCCATATCAAGCAAACGGGAAATGGCGGCAGCGGTGGAGTTCGTATGGAGGGTGGAGATGACCAAGTGACCGGTAATTGAGGCTTTGACAGCAATTCCTGCGGTTTCGTTGTCACGAATCTCACCAATCATGATGATATCAGGGTCTTGGCGCAGGATGGAACGCAGAGCTCCGGCAAAAGTCATGTCGGCTTTGATATTGACCTGTACTTGATTTACGCCGGGAACATTGGCTTCAACAGGGTCTTCAACAGTAACGATATTGACTTCATCGGTGTTTAACTCGCTGAGTATCGTATATACGGTCGTCGATTTACCCGAGCCGGTCGGTCCGGTTATAAGAATGATACCGTGGGGGTTTTTGAGAATGTCATCAAGGCGGGATTCATCTTCGACAGAAAGACCGAGGAACTTTTTATCACGGTTGAGACCATCCTTGGCAGCGAGTCGCATAACCGATTTTTCCCCATAAACAGTAGGAAGAAGTGATACTCGGACATCATATTCGCGGTTGTCAACGATTAGGGATAGGCGGCCGTCCTGTGGTTTTCTCTTCTCGGAAATATCGAGACCCGACATGATTTTGATACGCGCCGACATCGCCGGAAGTAGATTGGGGTTGTAGTCCATGACTTCCCGCAACACCCCGTCAACACGGTAACGGATACGAAGAACCCGCTCTGAGGGTTCGACATGGATATCACTTGCTCCTTGGCGAACGGCTTGTTCAAGCATCGCCCGGACGATTTTGACGATGGGAGCGTTGTCAACTTCGAGGTTGGCATCGGCGGTGTCAGTTGTCTCCGCCATTTCATCGGCATGGTCACGCTGGTATTGTTCCGCCGCTTCCATTGCCTGTTTTCTGCCAAACATCCGATCCAGTTGCATGGCAATTTGCGCAGTAGTGGCAAAGAAAGGACGTACTTCCATATTAGTAATCAAGGAAATATCGTCAATAGCGTTGAGGTCGAGGGGGTCAGACATGGCAACATTCAAGATGTTGGCATTGTTTTCATCGACAGCGAACGGTACGAGACCGTGCTTTTTCATGATGTCTTCATTGACGAGTCTGATTGCCGAATCTTCCAACTCGACAGTTACGAGGTCGATGGATTCGATGCCCAGCTGTTCATGGAAAACCTTGGCAAAATCGCTGTGGGAAACATAGTTGAGGGCGATTAGGGTCTCGCCTAGCTTCGTGCGCCGATTTTTCTGCTCTGCAAGGGCGGTCATCAGCTGTTGCTCGCTAATTAACCCTTGCTGCATCAAAACATCGCCAATTCGGATGCGACGTCCGTATAGTGCCATTTGCGTCTCCTTTAGATGTAATCAATATCACGGGCGTGATACTGCCACTTTCGTGATGCTCATGTCATGACGCACACCAAAGCGGCACTCAATAAGTGTCTTTTCTCTAGTGGCGGGGGCGGCTTTTGACCATCATGATCGCCTCTGTTACCGTTGTCGCCAAATCGACCATCTTCTGGTGCGACATCTCGCTGACCGAGGCAAAGATAGCTCCTCTTTCGGTCACTACGTACTGCGGCGGTAATTTGTTGAGGGCAATTGCCATAATATCAAGTCGGCAATCCTCACAATCACAAACTTCAAACGAGGCAATATTCCGATCAAGGTAGCTCTTTACCCATCTCTCATTGTGATTTCTCAGTTGTTTCATCGCTTCACCGTTTCTAAGACGCGCCAGCGGGTCAACTGGTAAGGTAGCAGCATTGTGCGAAGCAAACGCCTAGAACACTTCATTCGCTGCTCCTGTAATAATGTATGTTTGTTACTAGCTTTTCGTCATTATAACCTATTCCCACTGTTGATACAAGTTATATTTGCATAAAACAGTAAAATAATGTATAATAATTGAAAACGATGAAAGGGGTTCCAAAATGAAAAAGTATTTGCGTGCTTCACTAGAGGTAGTTGCCCGGCAATATGAAATCGGAAAAGACATGGAAGACGGGTTTCAGAATCTTTCCAAGATAGTCACCAATGGTTGGATCAATACCGAAAATCTGGTCAAAATAGAGCAAAGTGACGGTCAGATTATCTGTCCGTTCCTGTCTAACAAACGCGGTTTGGTGTTCATCAATGAAGGGGATTATATAATCTTCGAGGGTGATGAGGAACGCCATGTGTGTAGTGGTACTAAGTTCAGCACCCGCTTTGTGCCGGTCAGTTAGAAAAGATATGCCGTTTCGTGAGATTACGAAGGAGTTTCGTAATCGTTGTGTCGTAGACGGGATGGATTAAAGCCGGCGCAAGTTCGGCTAGAGGGGCGAGGACAAAATCACGGCTTGCCATGTCAGGGTGCGGTAGTATGAGCCGCTCAGCTTGGATGACCAATGAATCATAAAGCAAAATATCCAGATCAAGCGTCCGCTCACCCCAGCGGACGTTTTTTTCATCGTTTTCGGAGAAGCGAATACGTCCATGCGCCGCCTCGATTTCCTGCAAAAAAGCCAGTAATGCCAGCGGTGTTAGCAAGGTATAAAACTCCGCTGCTGCATTGGTGAAATTTCCTTGGTCGGTATTGCCATATGGAGCGGACGTGACGAGTGAGGAAAGCCTAACATCACGAATCTGCGGATGTTTTCTTATATCAGCGATAGCAGCATGGATGGTTTCTTTGCAATTACCGAGATTTGCTCCCAGTCCGATGTACACTTTGTGCCAGGTACGGCTGATTTTGACTGCTACTGTCTCAAATTCATGCTTTAACGGCGCATCGGGCTTTTCGATTTCGATGTCTACTTTCGTTATCAGGGGATAGGTAAGTAAAAGCCCACTCGCTATTTTGGCGGCGACAGTTTCCAGTAGCTTGCAGGTTTCGGTGGTCATCATTTTTTGGATAAAGTCTGCCACCTCGCCGTAATCAGTCGCCATTTTTATATCATCGCTCATGGCGGCGGGGCGAGTATCAGTATAGAGGATAACGCTGACATAGAAAACCTGCCCCTCGATGTTCTCTTCCTCATAGACACCGTGGTAAGCGAAGCATTTGAGCCGTTTGATGATGATTTCATCGGCGGCGAATGTGTCACTAGTTATCATAGTATTTTGTCTGTCTTTGTCTCTGCTTGAACTCAATTTGTCTATATCAACTTGCTCTATTTCATGGTTTTCCATCGAATATCCTTTCGTATATTATATCTCAGAGGGAGATGCCCCTACTTTTATAGGAGGGGTAGTTCTGGAGTTGATTTACGCTAAACATTCATCATCGGCAGGTTCTGTATGTATTGTTTGGTATACTAATCAAGTTTCATTCTCTCTGTATGTCAGTATTTCCTCTGTCATCTTGATAGCACGGCGGTTGGCTTCGATGTCATGAACCCTGACAAAGGAAAAACCAGCCATGATTGCCATAACAGTTGTTATTATTGTTCCCTCCAGTCGCTCTGTGACTGCCAGGTCGAGGACATGACCAATGACGGATTTGCGGCTTGCTCCCAATAGACAGGGATAACCGAAACGGCGGTATTCCTGTAAGCGGGAGAGGATAATCAGGTCTTTTTGGTGACGCTCTTCGCAATCATCAAAACCTATCCCGGGATCGAGGATGATTCGGTCTTTCTTGATTCCGGCGGTATGAGCAAGATCGAGGGAAAGGGAAAAGTCCGGGGGAAAACTTGATGTAACACTCGTTATTTTATCCTCCGAACCCACCAAATCGCATCGTTTCTTCAAATCGCGGCGATTATCCATCAAACAACAGGCAACCCCCGTCTTGGCAATTACTGCCGCCATCGCTGCGTCATACCTTAACCCCCAGATGTCATTGATCATCGCTGCTCCGGCTTCGATCCCCGCCTTTGCAACCCCTGCCTTGTATGAATCTAGCGAAACAGGAACATCAAAGTGACGTGACAGGCTTTCAATAACAGATGTTACCCTAGCTATTTCTTCTGCCTCGCTCACTTTGATGAAGCCGGGGCGGGTAGACTCGCCGCCAATATCTATAATAGCACAACCCTCAGCTATCATTTGCTCGGCACGGCGCAGGATTTCATCCTGACATTGAAAGAAGCCCCCATCAAAGAAAGAATCGGGGGTAACATTTATGATGCCGACGATATGGGTCTTTGATAAATCAAAGGTTTTTTTCCCGATTATCATGGTTTGATTGATAGTACTAGTCCCCCAACTCAACCTTGCAACATCCGAAAGAACATCTCTTGCAAGTGTTGGTTATCACGAAATGCTCCTTTGGTGACTGTCGTTACCGTGCGGCTGCCGGGCTTTTTGATGCCGCGCATCGTCATACACAGATGCTCTGCCTCCAACATTACCATTACTCCCTTTGGTGTTAAGTGTTCGCTTATCGCATCGGCAATTTGCGCCGTCAGTTGCTCTTGCAATTGGAGGCGGCGGGCGTATACATCCACCGTTCGTGCCAGTTTTGACAAACCTACCACACGTCCGTCAGGAATATAGGCGATATGTGCATGACCAAAGAAAGGCATGAGATGATGTTCGCAGATAGAATAGAAGACGATACCTTTTTCCAGCACCATTTCATTATCAGCGACAGTAAATGTCTTTGCCAAATGCAAAGACGCATCCTCGTGCGTCCCCTGGCAGAGTTCTTGAAACATCCGTGCTACCCGCTCCGGAGTTTCGCGCAAACCCTCTCGTTCAGGGTCTTCACCGAGTCCTTGGAGCAAGAGCTTCACTGCCGTAGCTATTTTGTCGGGATTAGTCATTGGTGACACTCCTAGTTGCTTCAAGAATACGCAGTATTCTTGCTGACATCGTAGGTTACACTTAACGAGGTATTCCACGAGTTTAGTGTAACTCGATGTTTGCTCATTAGTTATACTTAGCGAGGTATTTTACGAACTTAGTATAACTTGATGTTTGTTAGTAGTTATTTTTTTGACACTTTTTTTAATGTCGGCAATTATGCTAAGTGAACCAAAAGCGATGATTCCCCCATTTTTGCCCGCCAGTGCCAAAGCCATTTCGCAAGCCTCATGGATACTGTCAGCGGCGGTTACATTGTCGTGGATACCCAGAGCAGCAACTGCCAAGTCGTAGCTACTAAGACCTCGGGGAATCGGCGGGGTGACTGTAATGATATGCGTTGCCAAGGATGAGGTCGCCGCCAGTATCCGGCGGTAATCTTTGTCAGCCAACACCCCGATGATAAAAGTGAGCTTGCGTTTGGGGTAATAAATCTTGATAGTCTCCGCAAGTCTGCGGGCGGCTTCTTCATTATGAGCACCATCGACGAAAAAGGGCGGCTTTGCTGCAATCATCTCAAAACGCCCATGAAACTTCGCAGTTTTTAGTCCCCGGGCAATGTGATTAGGCCTTATAATGTATCTCACTCTACCAAGCAAATGTGCCGCTTCAATGGCAAGGATGGCATTTTCGACTTGATGATGACCGACGGCATAAATGGTAAGATTTTTCATTCTGCTGTGTTCGAGGCGCTGAGAAATGCAAAGTTTTTGGTAATCAGGTATGCTCGGCTTCTTTATACAATAAGATGCAAGCGGTGAAGACCAAAAAAAACACTCGTTATTCAAAGCTTCATCCCTGATAATTTCCCATACTGAGTTTGTTTGCCTGGCACACAAGACGATTGAGTCTTTCTTAATAATTCCCGCTTTGTGAGCGGCGATTTCCTCTAGGCTGTTACCAAGCCATTCAGAATGGTCGATACTGATAGGGCAGATGATGGAAAGCAAGGTGTTCTTGATAATATTGGTGGCATCGAATCGCCCGCCCATTCCTGCTTCAAGGATGACGATATCCACTTTTTCCTCGTGAAAATAAAGGAAAGCGAGGGCAGTAAGCACCTCGAATTCTGTCGGTTGCGGCAAGGAATCGGCGACAATCGCATCGACGGCTTTTTTGATTTGTGTCAGATAGCGAGCAAAAGCCACTTGAGTGATTTTGCGTCCGTCTATCATGATCATTTCCGATAGTTTCTCTAGCGGCGGTGAGGAAAAACTGCCGGTACGATGCCCTGCGGCACGGCAAATAGATGCCAAAAATGTGAGTGTTGAACCCTTGCCATTAGTCCCGGCAATATGAACGAAACGAAGAGTATCCTGGGGGTTGCCAAGGCGGTTACAAAGCTCAGTTATCGCCTCGAGACCGGGGACGATACCATGTGACTTTAGTTGTTCCATGTATTCATTAGCTTCTCGATAATTCATGTCGCTAATTATAACAAACATTCATAGTACTGGCAAGTTGGGAGAAGATATGCTATAATAACAAACATCGTGTTACACTAAACTCGTGAAATACCTCGTTAAGTGTAACTTACGATGTCAGCAAGAACACTGCGTGTTCTTGTTACAAACATCGTGTTACACTAAACTCGTGAAATACCTCGTTAAGTGTAACTAACGATGTCGGCAAGAACACTGCGTGTTCTTGTAGCAAACATCAAGTTATACTAAGTTCGTGAAGTACCTCACTAAGTATAACTAACGATGTCGGCAAGAACACTGCGTGTTCTTGTAGCAAACATCAAGTTATACTAAGTTCGTGAAATACCTCTTCTTGTGAAAGGCGGTCAAAATATGCGACACTTGATGAGTCCGTTGGATTTTTCTGTTGATGAATTAAATGACTTGTTTGATCTGGCGGGAGATATTGAATATGATACAGCGAAGTACGCTGATGCCTGTAGCGGCAAGATATTGGCAACTTGCTTTTATGAACCCAGTACCCGGACACGTCTTAGTTTTGAATCGGCAATGCAAAGGTTGGGCGGCGGTGTCCTAGGATTTGCCGATGCCGGTTCGTCTTCTGCCGCCAAAGGTGAGAGTGTAGCCGACACAATCCGTATGATTTCCTGTTATGCCGATATTTGCGCCATGCGCCATCATAAGGAGGGTGCGCCGTTGGTAGCGGCAAGCAATTCCTCTATTCCCGTTATCAATGCCGGGGATGGCGGTCATCAGCACCCGACCCAGACTTTGACCGATTTACTTACAATCCGTTCCCTGACAGGAAGGCTTCAGAATTTCACCATCGGACTTTGCGGCGACCTCAAATTCGGACGCACCGTCCATTCCCTGATTTATGCCCTGATGCGTTATCCGGGAGTCGATTTCATCTTCATCTCGCCGGAGGAGCTGCGAGTTCCTGATTATATCGCTGAGGGACTGAGAAAAAGTAATATCCGCTACGAAGAAGTAATCCGCCTCGATGAGGTGATGGGACGTTTGGATTTGCTTTATATGACAAGGGTTCAAAAGGAAAGATTTTTCAATGAGGAAGATTATGTTCGCCTGAAAGACTTCTATATACTCGACCGCGAGAAGATGGAAGCCGCCAAGGACGAGGTCTTGATACTCCATCCGCTGCCGCGGGTCAATGAGATAGCACCGGAAATTGACAATGACCCCCGTGCCGCATATTTCCGACAGGTCAAATACGGAGTGTACGTACGTATGGCGTTGATACTCAGTCTGTTAGAGATAAAGGTTTGAGATACATTTGTAGGCAAACCTAAACCAAGCATATCTTTATAAGAGGATAAAGAAAGGGAAAAAGATGTTAAATGTCGGCAGAATCAAAGAAGGATTTGTGCTTGACCATATCAAAGCAGGACAATGTCTGTCGCTTTATCATATGTTGAAGCTCGACCAGCGAAACTGTACCGTGGCGATGATACTCAATGTAGTCAGCAAAAAAATGGGTAAAAAA
This sequence comes from Lachnospiraceae bacterium, assembly GCA_031280955.1. Taxonomy (GTDB): domain Bacteria; phylum Bacillota; class Clostridia; order Lachnospirales; family Lachnospiraceae; genus UBA935. Next base: position 5,958 of record JAITGA010000025.1, on the reverse strand, counting down.
GACATCTTAAAGGTAGAGTGTGGCGTTGATGAGCTGAACTTTGATGTGTTGGCTTTCATTGACCACAAAATCACCGTCAATGTAATCAAAGGTGAAGAAATCATTGATAAAATGCCGCTTGAGCTTCCCGGGGAGATATCAGGAATCATCTATTGCCGCAATCCCCGTTGTATCACCTCGATCGAACAGGGGCTTCCGCATATCTTCATCCTCGCTGATATGGATGAACAGGTTTACCGTTGCAAGTATTGCGAGGAAAAACACGAACACCGCTAGATATATAACGATATACATATACTGGTTTTCTGATGCGAACAGCGGGAAAAAGATGAAAACTATACAATCTATTCGCTTTACCATAAATATCATGACATAACGACAGGGATAGGAGTATATATGTCACATTTACCAAGGTTTATACGGATTTTCGTGCTAACGATATCGTTGGCGATACCGCTGGTTCTATTATTTACCGCTTGTGATAGTGAGGGAGTTTTATCCGATTCATCTTTATCGAATGTGCAGGCAGATATAACAGTGACAGGGAATGATGTTGGCTCAGATGAAACGACGGCAACTGATACTGGTAATAATGACGCAACTATCCCCATAACGAAAGAACCGGCAGTCAAGCTCAAAATTGTCAGCACGATTTTCCCGCAATATGACTGGGTGCGTGAGATACTTGGTGATGAAGCGGAGTATCATGAGTTGATTTTGCTGATGGATAACCGCGTTGACCTCCATAGTTTTCAACCATCGGCGGCTGATATCGTAAATATAGCTTCCGCCGACCTCTTCATTCATGTTGGCGGGGTTTCCGATGAGTGGGTCGAGGACGTACTACGGCAGGCAGACAATCAAGAGATGATAATCATCAATTTGCTTGACACACTCGGCGATGCGGCACGGATGGAAGCCAATCTGGAGGTGGCAAGTGATATAGCGAATACTTCCGCTTGCAGTCATGGTCATCAGGAAGAGGACTGTGATGAAGAGCATGGATTAGATGAACATGTCTGGCTGTCGCTGAGAAATGCGGCGATTTTTACTACTGCCATCACCGATGCTTTGATAGCTCTCAATCCCGAAAGCGGCAGCGAATATCTAGCTAATCGGGAAATATATACGGAGAAATTGACGGAGCTTGACCTTTTGTATCAAGAAGTGGTGGCAGAAGCGGCAATCAAAACAGTGCTTTTTGCCGATAGATTCCCTTTTCTCTATCTGATGGAGGATTATGGGATAGATTTTTATGCTGCTTTCTCCGGTTGCTCTGCGGAAGCGGAGGCTTCATTTAGCACCATCGTTTTTTTGGCGCAAAAAGTAGACGAACTAGGGCTTCACAGTATCATGATTACAGAGAGTGCCGACCAGTCGATTGCGAGAACGGTTATCAGCAGTACCGAAACCGAGAATCAAGCGATACTGGTTCTCAATGCCTTGCAATCTGTCACCCGCCGGGAGATTGAGGCGGGAGCGGCGTATCTGGCAATCATGGAAGCCAATTTGGCGGTGCTTAGTGCGGCACTAGGTGAAAAGTAAGGGAGAAGATGGCATTACTTACTTGTGACAATCTGGCAATCGGTTATGAAGCAAAAACAATTATTTCCAACCTCTCATTTACCGTAGAGCGAGGGGATTTTTTGTGTATAGCCGGAGAGAACGGTTCCGGCAAAAGCACGTTGATGAAGACTATTTTGGGACTTATGACACCGCTGTCAGGTCAAATAATCTTCGCCGATGGTCTGAAAAACCATGAGATTGGCTACTTGCCACAACAAACAGCAGTACAAAAAGATTTCCCCGCTTCGGTATATGAGGTGGTTCTTTCGGGTTGCTTAGGTTACAGCGGTCTACGCCCTTTTTACCGCAATGAAGAAAAGAATCTGGCAAAGGATAACATGGAAAGATTGGGAATCTCGGCTCTGAGACGGTGTTCTTACCGTGAACTGTCAGGCGGGCAACAACAGCGGGTACTTTTGGCAAGGGCGCTTTGTGCAGCGCGGACATTGCTTTTGCTTGATGAACCGGCAGCAGGGCTTGATACAGCGGCAGCAGCGGTGATGTATGAACATATCAAGCAACTAAATAGTGACGGTTTGACGATTATCATGATTTCCCATGATGTTGAAAAAGCGGCAGAATATGCTTCCCATATCCTAAGCCTCGGGACGGGAAAAGGATTGTTTTTTGGTACGGTGGCGGCGTATTTGCAAGCGGAAAGAACGATAGAGGGGATTAGGCATGAGTGAGGTTTTCTCACAAATTTCATTTTATCTGGAGTTTCCTTTTGTCCGCTATGCCTTGATAGTCGGGGTGTTGATTGCGCTTTGTTCTTCGCTGTTGGGCGTGACCTTGGTTCTCAGGCGTTATTCCTTCATCGGCACGGGGCTATCCAATGTCGCTTTCGGGAGTACTGCGATTGCGGCGGCTCTGACTCTTACCAACAATATTATCCTAGTTTTGCCGGTAACAGTTGCTTGCGCCTTATTTCTGCTCCGCACGGGAGCGAGTGTCAAGGTCAAAGGCGATGCGGCACTTGCCATGATTGCGGCGGGGTCGATGGCAATCGGATATTTGGTGATGAATGTATATTCCACATCGGCAAACCTCGCCGGTGATGTATGTACGATATTGTTCGGAGCAACTTCGATACTCACACTGACGATGACCAATGTACGGGTTAGCATCGCTTTGTCAGTAATAGTGGTGGCGATATTCCTCTTTTTTTATCACAAGATATTTGCCGTAACCTTTGATGAGGATTTTGCGGCGGCAACGGGAGTGAGAGCCAAGTCATATAATATGCTCTTGGCGGTCGTGACAGCGGTAGTAATTGTGCTGGCGATGGACTTAGTCGGGGCATTGCTGATATCGGCGTTGGTAATTTTCCCGCCGATGGCGGCGATGAGTGTGTTTAGGAGCTTTCGTGCCGTGATGATTTGTGCGGTGACGGTGTCGGTGATTTGCGCCGCTCTGGGTATCTTGGTGTCAATCGTCGCCGGAACTCCGGTCGGTTCAACGATAGTTGCCGTCAATATCGGGAGTTTCATCCTTTTTAGCCTGACAGGGTTGGTGGTGAGGAGACTGCGTTAATGAAAAAGCGAATGATACGGTACTTTACAATATTACTTGCGTTTTGCTTTTGTTTGCTATTGCTTTTCTTGTTTGCCGGGTGCAATACGGTGAACCGTGGTGATAGCAGAGGGCAGACGGCGAATGACGATGGCTTCGACGGTCTGGATTTGACACAACTAAGCAGTACGGTACTCTCTGCGGAAATCAACAAGATCTATCGTAATCCGAGTGACTATCTGGGAATGATGGTCAAAGTAAGTGGTGTTTACTTTCTTTCCCTTTCGCTATCTGACAATCAGGCTTTCCACTATATCATCACCAAGGCGGGTGATGCTTGCTGTATGGAGGGTTTTGAATTTATCCTCGCGGAAACCGTGGCAGAAACAGTTGGCTATCCTGTTGATCAGGCACGAATCGAGGTAATCGGGATCCTGAGTGAGATGGAAATGGAGGGGATGAGGTATTATTATTTGGATGTTAGGGAGTGGAAGGAGTTGTGAATAACTCTGGCTGTGAGACAACTCCGGTTGTGAGCAGCTCTGGCTGTGAACATGATTTTCCTACTGCAAATAGCCGCTTAGTCTTGCGAGGACAGGACGGCTATTTTTTGTATATATCGCCGCGGCTATCAGCGCGTAGCACGATTATATGGTCTTGTTCTATGCAAAAAACAATTCTATACTCGCCAACTCGCAGACGATAAAGAGGTATCGTTCCCTTTCCACCCTGAAGCCGTTTTACATCTCCGAGAGGTAAGTTTTCGATAGCATTATAAAGGCGTATAGCAGCTGCTTTCCCTTGAGAGAGAATGAACTTACTGGCACTTTTTTTGTATTCAATCATTCGGCAACCCCTTGATCATAGAGAGAATATCCGCTGACATTATCGAATCCTCAGATTTAAGGATTTCATAGAGTTCCGCTTCTTCAGCAGAGTCAATGAAAAGAACCTGCTCTGGTTCTTGCAACAGATAGCGGACAAATGATAGAGCTTTATCGACTTTTTCAATTGGCAATTTGGATATTTCGTTTAATAATAGCGTTTGTGTGAGTTGCATTATTTCTCCTTTAGCACTATCTGTGTTCTAACATACAATTTACTTCCCCACCTCGGAGTGACAGGACTTGAACCTGCGACCTCTGCTTCCCTAAAGCAGCGCTCTACCACCTGAGCCACACCCCGGATATTGTTCCAACAGTTAAACCTTACGTACAGAGAGTGCGGTATTTCCAAACTAGTTGCGGAAGTGGAGGCGATGCGTACTGGTAGTACACATACTGACACTAACACAGCATGGTGCGGAAAGAACCGTTTGAACTCGAAGTGTTAAGTTGTTGGAGCAATAGCTACGCCAAAGGCGTACATTAATTAGTAAATATCACATTCATTGCCATTAGGCAATCTTAGTTTTGGCAAGTTCAACCAGAGTGGCGAAGCCGGCGGCATCATGGACAGCCAACTCAGCCAACATCTTGCGGTTGATTTCGACATCGGCTTGCTTCAAACCAAACATGAAGCGGCTATATGACAATCCGTTCAAGCGGCAAGCAGCATTGATACGGACAATCCAAAGCTGTCTGAACTGGCGTTTACGCTGTTTGCGTCCAATATATGAAGAAGCCAACGCCCGCATTACTGATTGCTTGGCAACACGGTACTGCTTGCTTCTCGCTCCGCGATAACCCTTTGCCAGTTTTAGTACCCGTTTATGTTTTCTCTTGGCGGTCATGCCGCCTTTTACTCGTGCCATTTCGTTCTCCTTTCCAATCGGACAAAGCGTACCTTATTTCATATAAGGTAGAATTTTTTTCATGTTTTTTACGTTCGACTCATCTGTTATCGCCGATTTTCGGAGATTTCTTTTCCTCTTGGTCGTTTTTTTGGTCAAAATGTGATTTTTGTTGGCTTTATTGCGCTTCAATTTACCTGTTCCTGTCATTTTGAAGCGTTTAGCCGCTGACCTATTGGTTTTCATCTTGGGCATTTATATCTTCCTCCTATCTTTTTTGTCACTCTTTTTCTCACACAGGATAATCGTCATACTCCGTCCTTCCACCTTAGCTGCCCGCTCAACCGAAGCGATATCAGCAAGACTGGCAGCGAACTCATCGAGAACAGGCTTGCTTTTCATCATATGCGCCATTTCCCTGCCACGGAAACGCATCGTTATTTTGACACGATCCCCTTTTTGCAAAAACCGCCTGGCGTTGCCATGCTTGGTTTCAAGGTCGTGCTTGCCGGTATTGGGGGTAATCCGAATTTCCTTGATTTCTACTGTCTTTTGCTTCTTGCGAGCCTCTTTTTCCCTGCGTGTTTGCTCATACCTAAACTTACCGTAATCGACAATCCTGCAAACAGGAGGTTCTGCTTTGGGAGCGATTTTGATCAAATCAAGCCCGGCTTCCTCCGCCAAACGCATTGCCTCATTGATGGGCATAACACCCAGCTGCGCACCATCATCCCCGATTACCCGCACTTCAGGGTCTCTGATCCGGTCATTCACCATTAATTCGCTAATAGTTTTACCCTCCCAAAAAAAGTGGACAGCATCGCTATCCACTTAGATAAGGTGACACTTGCAAACGACCGTGTAAGCCGTAGTGTTATCGTCACGCTTTGCCAAAGGGGTGTCCTATTGGCCAAAACCCTGACAGCGTCACGCCGTAGGGTGAGAGTGGATACTCTGCTTGTTAGCGTATTGCACAAATATCGAACACGCCAGATGATAATATCATGGGCAAAAAAGAATGTCAAGCGTTTATCTTCTAACCGCGAAATAACGCTCACTCAGCATATCTCGTTCAAGGACGAAGTCTCGGTTTATCTTTGGCAGCAAAAGGGAGAAGACAGTCTCGCCGTTCATGTCGGTGAGGAGTA
>JAITGA010000036.1 GCA_031280955.1 Lachnospiraceae bacterium | reverse complement strand
CCGGTAAGCTCTACCGTATCCATAAGTGTATTGAGGCTCGCATCTGCGTCAAGGACAACTATACGCCTGTTTCCTGTATCAGCAATGAATATAGTACCACACTTTTCTGCAAATACTCCCTCCGGAGAATTAAAAGTATGCCACTTTTCATTATCATAAAAACCATCTATGACAAGTTTGAGCGTGAGGTCTGCGTCAAGGACAAGTATTCTATCGTTATTGGTGTCAGCAAGATAAGCCAACCCATCTAAGCCAAAACGAAAATCATTAGGCTTGTCTAAGTCTCCTGCTCCTAAGTCATTGCCGGTAATGACGTGTACCGGTGCCATACTAGTAAGCATAGGTTCGGCTTGCTCGTCTATGGGGTGGAAATTATAGCTGTTATATGGAATAGAAGGCATCATTCCCAACAAGAAAGAGACTACAAGCAGTAAAGCTATGCTGATCAGTCGTCGCTTCATGGGAGGTTTCCTTTCTATAATATAGTAAATCAACTACGCATCCCCGCCGGAGGCTATATCTTTTTTATTCTTTCAAACCCGACGACTTCATCGTCTCAATGACGTTGCTCTGTGTAATGATAAAGATAACTATAGGTGGTATCATAAGTAGCAATCCTATGACAGCAGTAGCGCCTAGGCGCGGCAATCCACCTTGCATGACATAGTTAAGTGCCAAAGGCAGCGTCTTTTTGCTCTCCGTCGTGATATAAAGCATAACAGCGTTGGAGTCATTCCATATAGCTTGAAAAGCAAACAAGGTCAAAGTCATATAGGCAGGCTTAACCGAGGGCATCACTATATACCACCAGGTCTTCCATTCGTTGGCTCCATCTATCCTCGCCGCTTCTAAGAGCGAATCGCTAATCTGTTCCATGAATTGCTTCATAAGATAGAGCCCCAGCGTAGTTACCATAGCAGGTAAAAGTATAGATTTATATGAATCCAACCAACCAAAACCGGCAATTTGCAAATAACGCGGTACACTAAGGATAATAGGTGAAAACATAAGCGCGAGGATGATCATAGTAAACATCACATTTCGTCCCGGGAACTTATGTTTGGCAAGCGGATAAGCCGCTAGTGAAGCGAAGATAACATGACCGACTGTACCTAATATACTAATGAAGAGGCTGTTAAAAAGATAGCGGGAAAAAGGCACAACCGAAGACGCGACAGCGTTACTAAGGTCTGCAAAATTGCGTAATGTAGGATTTTGCACGAAGAAAGTCGGCGGAAAACGAAGAAGCTCACCCAAAGGTTTGAAGGCAAGATTGATAGTATATATCATCGGCATCACCATAAAAATAGCTAACAGACCGAGGAAAAAGACGACGAAGAAATCACCTGCCCTTGATCTGGTGGCGCGTCGTCCGGTTTTGTTTTTACGATTTTTTAGTTTAAACATTTTCTGTTCCCTATCTTTTTGTGAAAACAGGCAAACATCTAACCTCTGCTACTGCGTCTAAGCAGCGACCTAACCAATTGATTGATGCCTAGTGTTATCGAAAAGAGTACTGTAGCTATAGCGCAGGCATAACCTAGTTCAAAGCGAGGGGCAAGGGCATAGTCTTCCATATGCATGACTAGCGTATGAGCTGAATATAATGGCGATGGTCTACCTATCAATTCTGCGCTAAGTAAACCCACCGAGAAAGCTGCAGCTATTTGGATGACGGCACCGAACATCAATTGCTCTTTCATTGAAGGTAGTGTAATGAAATAGAGTTCTTGCCAACGGTTCTTGACACCGTCTATAGCTCCTGCTTCATAAAGCTGGCGATCTACGCCTTGCAGACCGGCTATGAATGCAAGAAAAGCCGTCCCCAACGACAACCAAAGCTGAACGATGATGACCACCATTAGTGTATAGCGAGGATCATGCCGCCAGAGCACAGGCTCACTAATGAAACCGAAATTCATAAGGAAGGTATTGAGTAATCCATTGGCATCAGATGAGAAGATATATTGCCAGATGAAATATACATTGGCAGACAAACTAGGCGCATAAAAGAGCAAAGTAGCCCAAGCACGAAGCTTAGGACCTAGATCGTTAATAAACCACGCAATGAGGAGACAGGCGACATAGCTAATCGGTCCGGTTATGAAAGCAAACACAAAGGTATTGCGAAGCGCTATCAAAAAGACCTCATCATCTAAGAAGAGGCGAAGATAATTGTCAAAGAGGTTACGAAAGGCAAAAAATTGCGGCTGTTGCATGACGTTATAGCTGGAGAAACTATAAAAGATAGCAATAAAAACGGGAATAACAGTTAGAACGATGAAAAGTATCATAAAGGGAGCTACCATCAAGTAGGATGTGTGGTGTTTATTTATTTTGTTCCAAACTGCTTTTTTCATTTAACTTAACCCTAACTCTATGCGCTTTCGCATAATCTCCGAGTTGATGACCTCCACATATTTGCGCATCGCTGCCCGTGGCGTTTCACCACCCAGTACTATTTCATTGAAGGCATTGCCCAGATGGCGAGCGACAAAATACGCCCCCGGTACACCAGGTATCTCGCGGACATTGGCCAGCGAAGTCATAATAGTATCATACGAATGTTTATCCCAGGGGATGGAACGCAGCGCCGCTACATTGGCTGTATTATAACGGGCTGAGGGACCTAGCATAGCTTCTAGCTCGAGGGCGAATAGTTCCTGTATTTCCTCAGACATGAACCACTTTGTAAATTCCCAACTCATCGCTTCACGTTCAGGGCGGGAGGTAGTGATGAAACCGCTAGTGGAAGCAATGATAGGCCAAGCACCTGCTGAAGTGATGATGCTGCGATCTATACTACCGTCCGCCTGTCTTACCCCCGGAACAGGATACATAGCCCACTTACCTTTTATCTCCAAGGCGGCATAATCCAACATATTATAAAGATTATAGTCGTTGATACCTATTGGCATCTCACCGGTACGAAATCTATTAAAGAAATCACTAGCTACAGGAGCGCCATATAGAGTAAAGAGATTAGTCCACTCAGTAAGAGCCGCTATGCCTATGGCATCATCAAGGACGGTTGCGCTTAGGTTTTCATTAAAATAAGAACCTCCATTTTGTAATACGAAGAGCGGCATAAGGTCTCCGGCAGGTGAAACCTGCAAGTTATGAACACCCAGACTACCTATGATAGCATAGAAGTCGTCCCAAGTTTCAGGTATAGCAAGACCCAGAGCGGCGAAGATGTCTGTACGGACGAACATTACCGGCAGCTGCTGGACGACAGGGAAGCCATAGACTCGACCATCCCAACTATTAGGAACCATAGAAGTAGGGGTGAACATAGCTTCAAAATCAAGATAACCAGGCAGAGTAGCCAAGTCAACTGCAGCTCCCCTTAGACCAAAATCCAAGGGATAGCCCTTGACAATATTCAAACATACATCCGGTCCGGTACCTGCTGCCACATTGAAAAACATCAGATTTTCATTGAAAATAATGTTATAATTAACCTTGATGCCGGTAGCGGGGGTGAACCGTTCATCTATCAATCGTTTTAGTAGTTCCGAAGCATCCTTTCCATACATACCCCAAACCTCTATTAATTGCTCCTCATCCTCAGTATATCTATTGCCGGCATTTTCTGCTCTAGTAGTAAATGAAGCAAAGAAACGTTGGAAGGTAAAAGGAATGGAACTTAAAAGACCCGGGCGAACAGGAGCAAATTCACTATCAGGCGGCGCAATTTCAAGTGAGTAAAGCGCCATAGGTTTTTCGGATGCTATAAGTATCCATATCGCCAGATTGGTAATATTGTCCTTGAAACGGGGTAGACGTGCAGGGATAGAGTCAGGGCGTCTTATGAAATCATGTAACTGCGAGGACATGACAGAAATAGTCAGCGCATCGTTACGCCCGCCACCTATGGAAGTAATGTCAGCATTAACCTCATCAAGTTGCCTTGCTAGTTCGGCAAAAAGAGGAAGGATGTCGGGGAGACGCTCATCTATACGATAGTCTCGCATATTGTCAGGATAAGGACCTGTCACCATGACAATACGCGTATAGATAGCAGACAGTTCTCTAGATATATCTGATACTCGCCTACATATATCAGCTGTAGGACCTAGAGTCACAGTAAGGCTTAATTGGTGTGTTCCTTCAGTTAGAAAAAGCAAGGCTACCTCACCGTCTACATTTAAGACTAATCTCTCCCAATTGGAACTATAAGGAAAAACGATAGCAGCTGCCTCAGCAAAAGGAAGATCGCCATTTATTCTTAGAGCGCGAGTAACAGGTAAACCCACTACCGCATCTTGTTTGTAAACGAAGTTGAGTGAATATAAACCATCTGCGGGAACTTCTATATCCCATGCCATCATTTGTCCCGGCTGACTCCACATATCACCACCCATTATATTGTAAGAAATGGTACTCAAACTAAAAGGCGTAAGTAGTGGGTTAGTAAGGTCTATGTCGGGTAGCAGAGCAGAATTATTGCGTAGAGATGAATCAACAGCCATAACCGTGACCGGAGCGCTGGTTGCTATGTCGGCGAGGTTATAGCTAGAAGCGAGTTCACTGTAGCTAGGCGAGAACTTAGGCGGAGTTAGCCTTATTTCGCTAATGGCTATCGGCTCGCGCAGGGAGCGGAGGGTGATAGTTCTTCTTCCTGCCGGCAAAAAGAAAGCAAAAGGCTCGGTGAAAAATCCTTCTTTGTCAGTTATATACGATTGTTGCCATGTAAAATACTCTTCACTAAAAGGGCGGAGCATATTTCCTATATTGTCAAATGAGCGCTCATCTCTTGCGTATTTCCAAAGGCGAGTAAATTGCGTGACCTCGGCCTCTAGGAAAGGAACAGCTCCGTCAATTTCCACTAATATCTCAATATTGGCGCGACTGCCGGGTAAGGTGGCGTAGGATAAAAGGATGGCGTAGCGACCATCGCGCGGTATATCTACTGTGAATGTGACGTATCCGTCTTCCATGACGATGACAGGTGTAGTCTTATCAAGATAGCCATCTAGAAAACTTACCCCCATAGATGAAGTTATCGCTTCTGTGCTGATTATGATTTCAGAGGTAGGAATTAACGCTTCATCTATGGGAAGAAGCGTGCTATAAGAAGAAAGCACATCTTGATTTATTATAATCGGAGATTGAGTTACATATGGATTCGTTGATACTGTAGACGCAAAGGCAAACATAACGCCGCTTTGCGACAGTACACTCACACACAAGATACTAATTATTATACGTTTAATCCACACTAAATAAGATCCTCGTTTTGATGATACTTCTATGATAATTTATTACTGTAAAAGAAGCAAGTGTTATTGCTCCACCAATTAGCCCCACCAATTAACCTCACCAGTTAAACTTTGCAAAAGATTTGCAAGGAAACGATATCATGTACTGCTCTTTTTTGTTTCATTGACAGTTTCCTTTCATTTTAGTATTATTTGAACTAATCTATTCTAATAACACAGCACGACTTTGCTTTTTCAGTCTGCGCCACCCGGAGATATGTCATGGAGCTGATTTACTTCATTTTAATACTGATTACCGCAGTCCTTTTGTCCAACCTCATCAATCACTTCGTGCCGCTGCTTTCACTCCCGCTTGTTCAGATTATCCTCGGGGTCTTGATAGCTTTCATTCCCCCTCGTCTCGTGGGTTCAGATTTCACCCTCGACCCCGAATGGTTTTTCGTCCTCTTCGTTGCCCCGCTGGTTTTCCACTCAGCACGCAAGGCTGACCTTAAATCAATGCGCCGTCTCGGCTCTCCCATACTCCTTGCCGCATTTGGGCTGGTAATAGTCACGGTTTTCGTCGTTGGCTATTTCACCCATCTTTTACTCCCTACGATTCCTTTAGTAGCAGCTTTTGCGATGATTGCCGCCTTAGGACCGACTGATGTAGTAGCCGTTGAAGCCGTTGCCCACCGTGTTGCCATGCCACGGCGGATAGTCAACATCCTCTCCGGTGAATCAATTCTCAATGATGCAACCGGCATTGCTTGCTTTCAATATGCGATTGTCGCTGCCGCCACCGGGGTTTTCAGCATCATTTCCGGTGTTTGGACTTTGTTCGTCCTCGCTCTGGGCGGGCTTTTCCTCGGTATCATCGTTACTGCCCTCAAGTTCCGCCTCGTCCGCTGGCTCAGGTCAAACTATATCGTGACTCCCTCGCTGCATATTGCTATCGGTATTACCATCCCTTTTATCGTTTTCATGATCGCAGAGTGGGTCGGTGTCAGCGGGATACTCGCCGTCTTCGGCTCTGCTATTTACCATGTTCTTTACAAGGACAAATATAATCCCGAAATAATCAGCGAGCAAAACGCCTACGAAGGGACTTGGGCGGTTTTGTCGTTTAGCTTTGATGGTTTAGTCTTCGTCATCTTGGGGACACAGCTACCGCGCCTGATGCGGGTCAGCGGGATAAACACCGACTTTTTAGATGGCATGATGATTTTTGGATGTATCTTAGCTATCAATTTGGCACTTTTGTTTATCCGCTTCGTATGGTGGGTTATTACCGTCAGACCCAGGGTTTATAATGACCCTGCCGAACCGATCAGTATCATGCGGGCAGGAATGATATACAGCGTTGCCGGTGCTCGTGGGGCTATTTCTATGGCAAGTATCTTGTCAATTCCGCTGTTACTGGCTGATGGCACGGCTTTCCCTGAGCGTGATTTGATTATTCTCGTCACTTGCGGCGTAATCATCATCTCCCTTTTGATGACTAACTTCGTCCTCCCTTTGCTTGTGGCAAATATGTCCACCACGACTGCCTATGACCTTGCGGCGGAAAGAGAAGCTCACCGTGAAATCTTGGAAACCGTGGCAAATCGACTCTGGGAAAAAGCATCGCAAACCAATCACGCTGCCACGGGAATTATTGTGCATTATTACCATGCACGGATGAATATACATTTGTCGATAGATGAAAAAAGTGGCAAGGATTCACCCAAAACTACCGGCTCACGTTTCCGCCGCCGTTTTCTCGCCGGGGAAAAAGATTTTCTCGTCCGTATGGCAGAGAGGGGACAAGTCAGCGAAACGATTATTGAGCATATCATCGAAGAAAATAAAGCAATGAGCAAAGGTAAGCTCACGAAAAAGAATAGCTTTTTCGCTTCTTGCAAATGGCTGATTGTCCATCTGCGTGAAGCTGCTTTAGTGACCAGGGTGCGTAATGAGCGCACGGACAAAGAAGCCCACAATATGGAAAACAGTATCGTCGGTATTGCCCTTTTTGCCCTTGGTATTGAACGTGAGCTAATCCATGAAATGATGGAGGCAGGGCGACTTTCACCGCGTACTGCTAAAGAAATGACTGCCAACATTATCTATTTGGAGGCTGAACTTCACGCCGCCCACCAAGAAGAGAGCAAATAGATTTTTGACAAACCAACTGTCGGCTTTCATGAGCGGATAACAGCACGACCTAAATCCATGTCACTTTTTCTTCTTCATACATCCCTCTGGCAGCGGGACTTTCATCAGGGACACCGATAGCAATAATATTGAACGGAAGTTTGTCCGTTGCCAGGATTTTTTGGATTTTGGCAATCATTCGGCTATGCGGATAAACACCGCACCAGCAAGTACCCAATCCCATTTCCATCGCCGCAAGCAAGATATTCTCAGTAGCAGCACCGCAGTCTTGCGGATAAAAGCCTTTCGGCAATCCGCCGGAGACTTTTTCTTGTATCTCGGGTAAGGCAATGATGACAATCGCCAATGAAGCCGTCTTTAACATTCCCGTATAAGGATGAGCTTTCCTTATTTGCTCAAGAATATTGCGGTCTTTGATAACGACAAATTCCCACGGACGACTGTTACACGCCGAGGGTGCAAGCATTGCCGCTTCCAGCAAAACTTTTATCTGACTGTCGCTGACTTTCGCACCCGCCTTAAACGTTCTGATACTGCGCCGATTTCTGATAGCCTCCATGATTGTCATCGCTTACCTCCATATGAAGAAGTCTAAAAAAACGAGCCAAAGATATTACCTGTTGTATGATTATTCGTAAAACCGCCTTGGGCATTGTATGTGTTTGACCGTGTCGCCTCATTGGCGGCGGCAAAACCTATCCACGATGCTTGACTTGATACTCGGAAAGCAAAAGAACCCGTGCCATTAAACAAGGACTGGACTGTCGCCATCTCCGCTCCCTTTAGTTTTTCTTCATTTATCGAAAGCTGTCCATCAAACCCAACTGTGATACCGATCCGATTCAAGGTATTTTGATTGGCATTTGTCATGTTTTGCATGGTCGTAATCTTGCCGGTGATGGCGGCTGCCCGCGCCCCACCCGCTGATTCGATTAGATTATTGTAATCGGTGACGAACTCCGATATCGCCTTAAAAATCGCATCACGGTCAAAATCCCGCTTCGTCGTGGAGACACCGTTTTCATCAGTTACGGAGATATCCCGCTCGGCAAAAACCGATCCTGCTCCACCACCCAGCAAATTGTCGGCGGAACTCTTTAGAGCCTCGGCAGCATTTTCTATTTGCTTTAATCTGATTGTCGAATCCTGGGATGTGGAAAGTGATGAGTTTGCAATGCCGCTAACCCGATCACGATTCGGACTATGATAAGCATTCATCAGCTTGGCATAGCTGCCGTTTTTGATACTGGCATAATCAGCAAGGAAATTGTTGTTCGTCATTCCCAGACTCTGCCCCCTACCCATACCGGCGCGTGATGGCAGATTATTGATGAGCATCGAATAATCACGGCGCGTGTTCCAGCCCGTCAAAGCTCTCATATCGATATTGTTTCCCATAGGCTACCTCCTGTATCCCCTCCCCCGCTGGCAAATACCATCACGGGTGACAGTCCTCCTGACCGATATGGTTGGTTGTTTTCATTTTAGCAAAGAATAAGACGAAAATCAATAGCTTTGTAATCTAATTACATAGTAGGTCTTCATAAAAGTTACTGTTCACTCTTACCCGTCATTGCGACAAAGAAATCCATGTATTACACGATTTATGGATTGCTTCGGCGTACAAAACCACCTCGCAATGACGAAAATGTAACTCATAAAATATATCGTCACGAATAATCAGAAAATGAAGTTATTGTTTGACACAAAATTTGGTTGGTGAAGCAATTATATTGACAAGTGCCGTCAAAGGGAGTAGGATACGAAGTAGCAAGCAGGAATGGCGGAATGGCAGACGCGCACGGTTCAGGTCCGTGTGAGCATTAGCTCATGAGAGTTCAAGTCTCTTTTCCTGCATAAGTATAGAAACCAAAGTAAAGCAGAGGTACGTAACTTCTGCTTTACTATTTCTTTGCTTTCTCAATTCTTGCGTTGAATCAATTCGTTTGACGAGATGCTATAAAATCGTCAATATCTGCAACGAGATAATTATCACCATAGGTGTGCAACACATCATAAAATGAAGTGAGATATTCAAGAACACCATACTCTTTAAATAAGTGAAATGCCTCGTTACCGTTTAAATGGTGGTGACTTTTATATCTTTCAAGGCAGAAAATCTTAAAATGTGTCGTTTTATTCATGTTACACTCACTCTTTTCGCAACTCGAAAATCATTTCTAATCTATAGTTTCTATTCAATATTCAGGCAAGACAAGCTTACCTGTTTTTATACTATTATCCCAAAGTTCATACAGTTTTGGAACACTATAATACCATACTTTTGTATTTTCTATTTCAAGAGATGAGTAAAGCGAAGATGAGTATAGTTTCTCCATTGCCTCATCTTCATCTAGATTTGCTTCTTCTATTATTTTGCCTACTAAACCAGTTGATATTGTTTGTAATACGACTTCAAACTTGTTAGCATCCATCACTTTACATCTCCTAATTGTTCAGAGCTAATAAAACAGCAGAATGTTAATGCTTTTTCTGTATGAAAGAGAATTTGATCATAGAGTGCTTCAACTTTCAATCGTTTTATCGCATCGTCTTTGTTATATACACCATTTTCATAAAACTGAACTACAGTATAAACCATATCATTAGCAACGGGACCAATAACTATGTCATACGGTTTTGAGTGATCACGTCCACTTCGGTTAGCACAAATAAAATCTAACCAGTTTTCTGTTGGCTCATCAAACTTCATTATAACAAGCTCATGTACAGCTGTAGTCAAATCAAATTCATAAACAGAGATTATTTGCTCTTTTAAATCGCGGCGATTAGCTACTCTTTCTGCCCACCTGACTGCTTGCTCTCTGTTGGATGTCGTATAAAAACCACATCCAAAATCAAGCATACGTTCGCTTATCAAGATTTTTGGTTTTTCAACAACAACATTGCTGCCGTGATAGATAATCATTTTGTTTTCTCCAAAACCATACAAAAGATATATAGTAATAATACATCCATGTAAAGCAGAAGTACGTAACTTCTGCTTTACTATTTCTCTTTACCCTCATTCGGGTGTTTCACTCTGCGCCGTTTTATACCTATCAGAATACCTGCAACACCTACAATCGCCAGTATCGCTACAACCGCCCATACCCATGGACTAACCCTGCTTTGATGTTGATCCGGTTCGATGTTTGGCACTATAACACTATCGTTTACAGTATCATCGGGGGGGAGATTCGGCAGCGGGTCTGCCGGGGTTTCCTCTGTTATCTCTGCCAGTATATAATACGAGGCATGGTCGATGGTGATGGTCACAGAGCCGTCGCTGTTTAGTTTGATTATGCCTAAATCTGTTACCGTGGCGTCATCGCTGATGTGAAACAGATTCAGATTTTCACCTTGTAAGCCCATCGCCGCGAGCTGTTCTGCGGTGATATCAAAGCTGACTGCGAATCCAAAGATACCATGTGCCAACGGGGTTATGATGATTGAATTGGCGGGGAAGTTCACACTGTCAATACTTCTCGCCCGACTCACAGTACGAATATCAATATGTAAGTCAATGGAAACCGCATTGTCGGTAATGCTTGCAGGGTCGATGGTGAGAATCAGACCGTTTGCCAATTGAATCTGTAATATCTTGCCGCTTTCCCTTATCGCTTGTAAAGACTCTGCACTGATGATAGTGGAGTCACCTGCTTCCAGTACGAGCAGCGGTCTTTCTTCTTCTAAAGCAGCAATAATACTATCATGTGGGATGCTTGAGATATCGGGGATATCTGTGATATCGGGGTTGTCAAGGTTTCTCGGAGTGTTCGGAGTACCGAAAGTATCCGGGGTGTCGGGATTGTCCGGGTCGTCGGGAATATCCGCATTGTCGGGATTATCAGGATTGTCAGGTTTGATGGGGATGTCGGGATTGCCGGGATTATCGGTTTCCCGATTGGGGGGTGGTATAGGGTGTGGTTGCAACGATGGGGTTAGATCTTCTTCGTTGCCATGATTTGCTTCACGTTCATATTTTGCTGTATATACACCATCATCGGCACTCACGAATACGGTTTCACTATCATTATTCGAAGCCGACAGATAGAAGTATAACCTGCCGCCATTATCGGTTTTTACGTCTCTTGTACCGTATCCTGTCTCCCAACCGACTAAGCCATAACTCGCTCTTGTTATGTTGGTATTACTAACCGTTTCATCGTCATCATCTTTTACAGTCAACGTATTGAGCCATACATTTACACCTCTACCGTTTCTTAGCGTGCCTGCTGCTTTTAGACGTTCAGCTTCATCAATACCATGTCCATGCCCGATAGGTATTGCAGTGTTTGTAAATTGAACGTGAGTACTAGTAGTTGCGTTAACACTGCCGCCGGTGATGATTACTTGGCTGCTGCTACCCTTGTCGCCACCGCCGATGCCTGCACTGCCGGCGAAGACAGGAGAGCCAGACACGCCGGTATCTATCGCACCACCGATAGCTGTAACAATACCGCCGTTGATTCTAATTATACCGGCAGTACCTCCGCTGTTGCTGCCTATACCTGCACCACTGCTGCCATTGGCTGTAACAGTACCGCCGTTGATTGTTACATTTACCCGTGCGTTGGGATTAGCATTACTGTTGTTATCGTCGTTGTTGCCACCGCTACCGCCGCCACCACCGCCTATACCTGCACCACTCATAGTACCTGTGGCATTAACAGTACCACCGTTGATAGTGATGTTGCCTCCATCAGAACTGCTGCCGCTGCTCCCGATACCGGTGCCGCCGGCGGGTGTATTGCCTGTAACCGTAACGCCTCTAGCTGTAACATCGCCACCGTCGATGGTGATCCTGCCACTGGCAGCACTATTACCGCCGCCAATTCCTGAAGCTGCATTGCCACCGGTGGCTGTAACAGTACCACCACTGATGTTAATGGTGCCGCCTGGGCCGCCTGCGACATTATTACTAAAACCGCCACCGCCACCGATACCTGTGGCATTAGAAGCTCCGGAGGCCGTAACAGTACCACCTCTGATGTTAATAGTGCCGCCTGAGCCACCTGTACTACCGACACTGCTACCACCACTGACACCACCGCCACCGACACCGCCGC
>JAITGA010000015.1 GCA_031280955.1 Lachnospiraceae bacterium | reverse complement strand
GTCTATTAGCCAACTCTATAAATATTTGCATAGTAATAACATGATAGAGGAGTTAAATCGTAGTATTTATGACAGCGATTATCGTGAGGAACTTTTATTGCTATACGGTTTTGATACTACTATAAATTGATTACAGATAGTAAGCAATGTTTAACTCCACCAATAGACGAGGCGGGTCATATGACCCGCCTCTTAGATATTGCCCGACATACTAAATCTTACACATCCAAGTGGTTTAATAGTCGGAGCAATTGTAGATGGTTTGCTGTCTCCACCATCTGTTAGTGTGAGCAGGGAACAATTTGCCAAAATTATCCCTCATCTCCCCAATATATGTAGCGGATTGGGTTGCCATACCCGTATAAAGGGTTGACTATCGTATCAGTATAGCTGACAGCAAACCAGAGATACTTCTATATTGTATCACAAAAATTTTCCCAGTATCGCCAACTGTCAAAAATAACGGTCTAACTGTCAAAATTGGTAATTTTCACCCTTGACTTGCTTTCCCGCACATGATACAATCGCTAGTGGTGTTACGTAGTAGTTAGTAACAAAAGTTTTACATTACCCGATGGGGCAGAAATCTGTTTCAAGACTAGAGCGTTGTTTAGGGTGGACGCTTCGGAGAAAACCCCCTTCGGGTTTATTTTTTTGCCAACTATTCACACCCTAATACTAAGGGAGACGAAAATGCAAATCGAAAATCTATCCTGGGTAGGCTATGTAGGTGCTGCGTGTGCGCTTATCTTCTCAATTGTGCAAATCCGCAAAGTACTGAGTTACCCCGAAGGCAACGACAAAATGAAAGAAATTGCCGGATATATCCGTGCCGGCGCCAACGCTTTTATGAAGCGGCAGTATACCACAGTAGCATTGTTTCTTATTATAATGTTTGCGGTGCTGGCAGCACTGGCTTACATTCCCGCAGAAGGACTCATCAATCGATTTACCCCCTTTGCGTTCCTGACAGGCGGTGCACTCACGGCTTTTTGCGGGTTTATCGGCATGAAAATCTCCACCAATGCCAACTCGCGTACCGCTCATGCGGCAAGTGAAAGTCTCAACAAAGCCCTGCGGGTATCGTTCGCTTCCGGCTCGGTCATGGGTTTCATCGTCAATGGCTTGGCAATTCTCGAGATAACCGTATGGTATATGTTACTACGTTACGTTTTTGAAGCCAGTCCCGAAGTAATAGCAGAGACTATGCTTACTTTCGGAATGGGTGTCGCCGTCGTCGCTGTATTTGCCCGTGTAGGCGGTGGTATCTTCACCAAAGCGGCGGATGTCGGTGCCGATCTGGTCGGCAAGGTCGAAGCAGGAATCCCCGAAGATGACCCGCGAAATCCCGCCGTTATCGCTGATAATGTCGGTGACAATGTCGGTGACGTGGCAGGTATGGGTGCTGACCTCCATGAATCCAACTCCAACGCCTTGGTTGCGTGTATCGCCCTCAGCTTCGCCGCCGGTTATGATATTGCCGGGTTCTTACTCCCCATCACCGTGTCGGTAATCGGTGTCATATCTTCCATCATCGGTACATTTTTTATCAGAACCAAAGAAAACACCAGTCAAAAATCCCTGCTCAATACCTTACGTAGGGGTGTATATATTGCCGGCGGTATGGCGGCTCTCGCCACGCTTCCGATTATCCACTTCTTTGCCAACGGTTCAGGCTCAGCACTTTTTGAAAGCAATGCCTGGGGGCTTTATGGCGCAGTGGTCGTCGGTATTATCGCCGGATTCATCGTCAGCTTTTTCACAGAATACTATACCTCTGATGCCAGCAAGCCTACCCGTGAGCTATCTGCTTCTAGTGATTCAGGAGCGGGTCCGCTTATCATCGGCGGTTTATCACTGGGAATGAGGTCAGTTGCCGGTCCGATCCTCACCATCGGTGGTGCTGCTCTTACCAGTTTCGTCATATCGGGTGGTTTCAGATTTGTTCAGTCGGGTAGTACGGCTTTTGATGTAAACTATAGTGCCGGACTTTATGGTATCGCTCTGGCGGCAGTTTCCATGCTTGCTACCAACGCCATCATCCTTGCCACCGACGCTTTCGGTCCCGTGGCGGACAATGCCGGCGGTATCGCCGAAATGGCAAAGCTTCCCAAGGAAGTCAGGGAACGTACTGACGCACTCGATGCGCTTGGTAATACCACCGCTGCTACCGGTAAAGGTTTCGCTATTGCTTCCAATGCCTTTACAGGATTAGCTCTTTTGGTTTCATTCGTATCCGTTGCCGAACGCAGACTCGGCGAGTCACTCAATCTCAACATCACCAATCCCCCCGTTCTGATTGGCTTCTTCGTCGGCGCGGCGGTTGTCTTCTTGTTTGCCGCTCTGTGTATGTCGGCAGTCCAACGTGCCGCCCAGAGTATTGTCCATGAAGTCAGACGGCAGTTCCGGGAAATCAAAGGACTGATGGAGGGTGAGGCGGAAGCGGACTACGCCACCTGTGTAGATATTTGCACCCGCGGCGCACTCAAGGAAATGATTGCTCCTGCCCTCCTTACTATCATCGGTCCGATACTTACCGGGATAATCCTCGGTGCGGCCGGTGTGGTCGGTTATCTGGCTGCTATTATTGTAGTCGGTTTCTCGATGGCAATGTTTATGATGAACTCCGGCGGCGCATGGGACAATGCCAAGAAGCACATCGAAAGCGGCAATCACGGCGGCAAAGGCAGCGAGAATCACAAAGCGGCAGTTATCGGTGACACGGTCGGCGATCCGCTCAAGGATACCGCAGGCCCGTCATTTAACAATGTTATCACCGTTTCTTGTACTGTTGCCATCGTCTTCCTTGGCGTGACGATTGCTTTTTCCCTTTTCTAAACTCTGTCGTTATAAGTTGATTAAATACGGTGTTGGCTAAATAGTCAGCACCGTATTTTTTGTTGTTCACTCCCAATGATAAAATATCACAGTTTCGTCATTGCGAGGCGGATTTATACGCCGAAGCAATCCACATTAGGGGAACATATTTTCCGAACAAATTTTTGGAATAAGTGTTTGCTTTTGGGAAAAGTTGTGGTATAATGAGGGAATGTAGCGTTCAAGATGAACTCGCAATCCCCAGAAAGGAGAACAGTGACATGGGTAAAGGAAAAATTTCTCTAAAGCAACAGCAAATTTTGGACTATATAAAGGAGTGTGTCATGAATCAAGGATATCCTCCCTCCGTGCGTGATATCTGCGATGCGGTAAAGCTCAAATCAACTTCCAGTGTCCACTCTCATTTGGAAAAACTGGAAAAAAACGGTTACATTCGCCGTGACCCTGCCAAACCACGGGCAATTGAGATAATTGACGAGGGTTTTAATCAACTTCGTAACAAAATGGTCAGCTTACCTGTCATCGGAACCGTTGCCGCCGGTGAAGCGATTCTGGCAGAGCAAAACATCGAAAGCTATTTCCCTGTTCCTGCCGAGGTAATCCCTCATGGTGATTCATTTATTCTCAAGGTAAAAGGTGATTCGATGGTCAATGTCGGTATCTTTGACGGCGACCAAGTTTTCGTCAATGTCTGCAACACCGTCAACAACGGTGATATGGCGGTTGCTCTGATTGATGATTCTGCCACCGTGAAGACATTCTACAAAGAAGCCGACCATATCCGTCTCCAACCGGAAAACGATGAGATGGAAGCAATTATTGTTGATGATTGCCGGATACTCGGCAAAGTATTTGGGGTTATGCGCCTCTTTGATTAAAGAGTCACTACTTACTGCAAAGACTGTCAACTACCTTGACTGCTTGTGCGGCATCCTTGGCATATCCGTCCGCACCGATTTCTTCGGCATATGCGGCAGTAATGACTGCGCCGCCGATGAGTACTCTGGTGTTCATTGATTCGGCTTTGACGGCGGCGACAACGTTTTTCATTTCCGGCATTGTTGTTGTCATCAAAGCCGAAAGGGCGATAAATGCCGCCTCTTCCTTTTTGGCAACGGCGATAATTTCCTCGGTGGCAACATCTTTGCCCAAATCAATGACATTGTAACCATGATTGGCAAGCATCAAGGCGACCAAGTTCTTGCCGATGTCATGAATATCTCCGGCAACGGTAGCGATAACTATCGTCTCTTTGGGTTTCATGGGGTGTTTGTCATCGCTCTCAGCTTCATCTTGCAGAAATGGCTTCAAGTATAAAAGTGCCGTCTTCATTGTCTCCGCCCCTGCTATCAATTGCGGCAGGAAATATGTACCGTTGTCATAGAGTTCGCCAACATCGATAATCGCCGGCATCAAGTAATCATTGAGTAAAGCGGCAGCGTGTGTACCATTATCTAGTGCTGTCATTACCAACTGGGTTATCTGCTCACGCTGTCCCCGCAGCACCCCCAGTTTGACATTGTCCAGGTGTTGGGTGTTGTTGGGGGTAGTGTTGTTATCTTTATCAGTTGGATTGCTTCGCTTTGCTCGCAATGACGAGGTGTCAGCTGATGACGAGGCGTCGGCTGATGACGAGGTGTCGGCTGATGACGAGGTGTCGGCTGATGACGAGGCGTCGGCTGATGACGAGGCGTCGGCTGATGACGAGGTGTCGGCTGATGACGAGGTGTCGGCTGTCGTTGTTACTGTGGACACATCAGCTGATTGACTCGCTCGGTCAATGAAGCGTAAATCCGCACCTGCTACCCCGCAAAGCAGTTCTGCTGCCAATTCATCATATTCCCTAAGCTCTTGTTCGGGATTGGCTATTGCCATCGTCAGTCCCGCTTCACTTGCCATCTGTAGGAAAGTACTGTTTATCTTCGCCCGCTCCGGCAGTCCAAAGGAGATATTCGACAGCCCGCATATCGTGAGATACCCATGCTCTTTGCAATATTTTATCGTTGCCAGAGCTTCCTTTGCAGCGTTCGCATTAGTGGCAATGGTCGTTACCAAGGCATCAACGATGATATCCCGTTTGGGTATCCCTATTTCGCTGGCATTAGCAGTAATTTTCTCGATAATTGCTATTTTTTCGCTGATGTCGGCAGGCAGACCTTGATCTGATAGGGGTAAAAGGATAAACATCGCTCCATACTTCTTTGCCAAGGGTAGAATATGGTCGTATTTGGCTTTTTCCAAGGTGATTGAGTTGATCAGTGCCCGTCCCGGATAATGGCGTAGTGCAGTCTCGATTACTTCGGGACGGCTTGAATCTATTGCCAACGGCAAACTCGTGTAAAGCGGCAAAAAGCTGACTGCTTCTTTCATTAAAGCCACTTCATCAATTCCCTCCATCCCCAGATTGACATCGAGTATCTGCGCTCCCGCTTCTTCTTGAACGGCAGCGATATCATAGATAATATCCAAATCTCCTGCTTTCAGCTTTTCTCGCAGTTTTGCCTTTCCGGTAGGATTGATTCTTTCACCGACGATTATAAGGGGAATATCATTATAAGTAGAAGTGTTGGCAGCAGCAGTTACACCAACCAAAGCAGGAGTTTCTGCGGAAACAAAGTTCTCCGCTGCAAACGAGAATGTCTTCCGTTCCGTTGATAAATGACGGATTTGTGTCATTTCCCTGATTTCCGGCTTCATCTTGCCGTATTTTTGCTTCAAGTTCGCAATATATGTAGGGTCAGTACCACAACAACCGCCGATAATACTCGCCCCTGCAGTAATGAGCGGTTGGAAATCAACAGCAAAACTATCCGCAGGTAGGTTGTAGACAGTTTCCCCTTTTTCATTTAACGATGGTAGTCCCGCATTGGGTTTGGCTATCAGGGGTAAATGTGTCACCGCTGCCATATCACGAACGATTGTTGCCATCGCTTCCGGACCGGTTGAGCAATTGACACCGATTGCCGCCGCTCCCAGACTCGAAAGCACCACCGCAGCTGTGGTCGCATCAGAACCAAATAATGTCCTCCCATTTGCCTCAAAAGTAAGCGTTGCCATCATCGGCAAATCACATACCTCCGCAGCGGCTATCAAGGCGGCACGGGTTTCCTGCAAACTCGTCATCGTTTCCACCACCAGTAAATCTGCTCCGGCAGCCGCCAACAACGAGATTTGCTCTTTGTATACATCGACTAGTTCATCAAAATCCAAATCCCCGCTTGGGTAAAGAATCTGTCCCGTCATCGTCAAGTCACCGGCAACCAAAGCTCTTCCGGCGGCAGCTTCCTTCGCCAGTTTTACCAATCCGTGATTGAGTTCCTTTATCTGCGATTCATACCCATATTCTGCCAGTTTGATACGATTGGCAGAAAAAGTGGGAGCATAAAGAATCATGCTTCCTGCCTCGACATAGGCATTTTGCAAAGCGAGGATGACTTCGCTGTTGTCCATCACCCACCGCTCAGGACAAGCCCCCTTTGGCATCCCTGCTCGTGAGAGATGTACTCCGGTTGCGCCATCGAGTATTAGTATTTTTTCACTTGCCAGTTTCTGAAATTCCTGCTTAGTCATAAGCTGATTATAGCATAGGTTACTTGTCAAAAGCGAATAAATATGTTACCATCAGTCAGATGGATTGCTTCGGCGTAAACCGCCTCGCAACGACAGCACACGACTTTGCTTTGCAAAGTCTTAGTGCGAAGAATGACAAAAGAGCGTGTCATTCTTCCGGTTTCGGTAAAGGTTTAACATGGAGAATACACACGAATGAACACAAACCAGCATTTACATATATCCCCGCAAACAGGAGCAAACCCCCGGGTAAAGATCTTAGGGAAGACTATTCTTTTGTCGCTACTCTTCATCTTCTGTCTGAGTGGTTGTTCACGTAACAATGCTCTCACGTTGTTCCAACAAAACATGGATGAGTATCTAAAGCAGATACACTTCTACGATGAAGCCATCAATGCCATTGACCCTCAGTCTGATACTGCCGTCGATGATTTGCTTAACTATTTGAATGGAATTGCCACCTTGATTTCCCAACTGGCAGTGATTGACGTGCCGTCAGAATATCAAGGCATACATGAACTGGCATTAGAGGCAAGTGAGTTCATGGAAGATGTGCTAAGACTCTTCGGTGAAGCTTTCGCCGGAGAATTTTATGATGATGAGCTAGGCGAAACTGCAAACGATTATTATCAGCGGGTCAATCTGCGCCTCCGCTATATCGCCGCCATCTTGCAAGGAGAAGATGTTGATTTCTAGTTCTCGTACCGCTTCTTTAGTTCTGCCGTGACATCATCCCAACCAATCCCTGCTTCCGTCATCAGTACCATCAAGTGATATAGATAATCGCCAATCTCGGCAACCGTATCATTCTTAACATCATTCTTAGCAGCGATAACGATTTCGGTAGCTTCCTCGCCCAACTTTTTGAGAATTTTGTCGATACCTTTATCAAACAGATAATTGGTATAAGAACCCTCCTTGGGGTTTCGTCTGCGTTCGGCGATGATTTCCATGACCATCGCAAAAATAGCGGCAGGGTTTTTGTTACCCTCCCCCTTCTCAGCGACTATTTCCTTGAAAAAACAACTCATTTCCCCGGTATGGCAAGCAACCCCGGTTTGGCTCACTCGTGCCAATAGGGTATCGCCGTCACAATCCACGGCAAGGGAAATAAGGGTCTGGAAATGACCACTGGTCTCACCCTTAGTCCATATCGTCCCCCGGCTACGGCTAAAATACGTCATCTGCCCGCTCGCCAGCGTCTGTTCATATGCCGCTTCATTCATATACGCAAGCATCAAAACCGTGTCGTGGATAGCATCCTGGACGATGACAGGAACGAGACCGTCAGCGTTTTTTGCAAGTTCGGCAAAGCTGATCGCCTTGGTACTCATATTATCATTATTGGTCATCAAATAACCCCCTTGGTGCTAAGCACTCCATCCACTCGCAGGTCATATGCAGAAGCTTCAGATAGTGCTTTGGCAAAAGCCTTGAAAACTGCTTCGATGATATGATGGTCGTTTTGTCCTGACAGTAATTTGATGTGGAGATTCATGCCTGCGGCATAGGAAACAGCATAAAAAAACTCACGCACCAGTTCTGTTTTCATCTCGCCGACACTATCGCCGCCAAAAGTCACGTCAAAGCCCAGATACGGACGACCACCCAAATCCACAGCACAAAGGGCAAGTGCCTCATCCATCGGCAGGATGAACTGCCCATAACGCTTGATGCCTTTCTTTGCTCCCAAAGCCGTTCGTATCGCCTCACCGAGGACTATCCCTGTATCTTCGACGCTGTGATGTCCGTCAACCGAGAGGTCGCCTTTCACGGTTAATTCTATATCCAAGAATCCATGCTTTGCCAGTCCCTCCAGCATATGGTCAAAAAAGCCAATCCCCGAACTCACGTTCGCCTTGCCGCTGCCATCGAGATTCACGGTGATGACTATATCCGTCTCCTTAGTTTTTCTTTCAATTCTTGCTATTCTTTCCATGTAATTCTCCTTTTCTTTAATCTTGGATTGCCTAACCTTGATTTACTTCTTCACGTACCTTAATCGCATTGGCATGGGCATGAAGACCCTCTTCGCCGGCAATTGCCATTATCTCATCACTATCACGGCGCAAGGCAGCCGCCGTGTAACTGATGATACTCGTCTTTTTACAAAAATCATCAACTCCAAGTCCCGAACTGAAACGTGCCGTGCCATTGGTTGGCAGGACATGATTGGTTCCGGCAAAATAATCCCCGAGCGGTTCCGGTGAATGTTCACCGAGAAAAATAGCTCCGGCATGACGTATCTTTGCCATCAACATAAATGGGTCAGCAGTCAATATTTCTACGTGTTCAGCGGCAATATCATTGGCAATAACCGCCGCTTCATCAAGGTCACTTACCAATAAAATATAACCATAGCGGGCAAGTGATGCCGCAGCGATCGCTTTTCGCGGCAGTTCTTCCATCTGCTTTGCCACTTCAAGGGATACCGCCTCTGCCAACCGCCGACTGACAGTGACCAAAACCGCACTCGCAAGCTCATCATGTTCTGCTTGTGAGAGCAAATCGGCGGCAATGTAGACCGGATTGGCAGTTTCATCAGCGATGATCAAAATCTCACTCGGTCCTGCCAAAGAATCGATACCGACTACACCATATACTGCTTTTTTGGCAAGGGTGACGAAAATATTGCCCGGTCCTGTGATTTTGTCAACCTTGGGAATACTTTGTGTCCCATATGCCAATGCCGCTATCGCTTGCGCCCCGCCGACCTTATATATCTCATCGACTCCGGCGATATCAGCGGCAACTAATATCCCCGCAGCGATATTACCCTCTTGGTCAGGGGGAGTCGCCAGGACTATCCTCTTCACCCCTGCCACCTTCGCCGGAATTACATTCATCAGGACACTCGACATATAAGCCGCCGTTCCCCCGGGAGCGTATACACCGACACTATCAAGTGCTGTCACCCGCTGACCGAGGACAGAGCCATCATCTTTGATGTCAAACCAACTGTTTTGCTTTTGTTTTTGGTGAAAATCCCCGATATTAGCGGCGGCACGTTTCATTGCTTTGACGAAACCATCATCCACCCACTCATAAGCAGCGGCTATTTCGATTGCGGTCACACGGATATTATCCGCCTCCAAACTGAAGCGGTCGAATTTCTGTGAAAAATGGAACAAAGCCGTATCGCCGTCATTTTTTACTGCGGTGACGATTTCTGCGACTGTCTTTTCGTGTTCGGAAAACTGCATAACCCCACGTTCCAACAAGTTGGTCAAAATATTTTCTTGGTTCACCTTATCCAAAACCACTATTCTCATAATGCCTCCTTCATGGCACTAATAATCTGCTTGATTCGCTCCGAATTCATCTGCATACTGACTTGATTGACGATGAGTCGTGCCGATACCTGACATATCTCTTCCAAAATCACCAAGCCATTGTCCCTAAGGGTTGAACCGGTCTCAACGAGATCAACGATGACATCCGCCAACTCCACCAAGGGCCCCAGCTCCACCGAACCATTGAGCTTGATGATATCGACGGTTTGGTGCTTTTTGTTAAAGAAATAATCCTTGGCGATATGGGGGTACTTCGTACCAACACGGATGAACTCATGATGGCAAAGTAGCTCCTTGGCACTCGGTAATCCGCAAACACACATTGCGCATTTGCCAAAATCAAGGTCTAAAACCTCATAAACACGCCGCCCTTCCTCCATCAGGATATCCTTACCGACGATACCGAAATCAGCTGCCCCATATTCTACATAAGTCGGCACGTCAGGACTTTTGGCAAGGAAAAATCTAAGCCCCAGCTCTTCATTTACGAAGACCAGCTTGCGTGAATTGCGGTCTCGCATTTCCTCACAATGAATCCCCGCTTTTTCGAGCAAATCCATTGCCGTATACGCCATCCTACCTTTGGCAAGGGCAAATGTCAAAAATCGCTTATTCATACCATCACCTTTGGTCTTCCGTAGCCTTGCCAGGATTGAGTGCCACTTGCTCCCCTGCCCGGCGGCGTTCTTTCACGGCATTTAGTTGGTCAGCGAAATCATGACTGTATTCCACCGTGTCTGTCGCTGTTTCTTTGATCAATACCCGCTGCCGATATAGAGCCGCCATCAAGGCATCAATCGTGAAAGCGAAGCCAACTGCCGCCTTTTTTTCTCCGAATTGCTCCAACAGATTATCATAACGCCCCCCCTTGGCAATCACATCACCGACACCGTAGGCATAGCACTTAAAGATAATCCCTGTATAGTAATTATAGTGGCTTAACATTCCCAGGTCAAACGCCACATATTTGTCCACCCCATACTCACCCAGTACCTTATAAAGCTCGCATAGCCGCAAAACCGCCGCTTGTGAACGCTGATTACCCGCCTCCTCACTAGCTTGCGCCAGTATCTCCTGCGTTCCCAACAGATCGGTAATACGGAGCAATTGTTCACGGCTTTTGTCATCTGCACCCGCTTCCAACAGTACCTCCTCGACACCGAAGATGTTCTTTTCCGAAATAAGGTCTCTGAGTTTCGCTTCCATCTGTGCATCTATTCCGGCGGCTTCGCAAATACCTTTGAAATATTCGACTTCGCCGATACTGATTTGAAACTCCAAAAGCCCTGCTGCCAACAAAGCCTCAATAGCGAGGGCTATCGTTTCCGCCTCGGCATGGATGCTGTCGTCACCAATAAGTTCTACGCCCATTTGCGTTACTTCCTTTAGCTTTCCTTGCAGGCTCGAAGTATTGGTGTAAGTATTACCATGATAGCAAAAACGAAGCGGGGTATCCGTATCGCCAAAATATTTTGCCGCACATCTTGCCACCCCGGGGGTGAAGTCGGGACGAAGTACGAGGGTATTACCGTCACCATCGATCATCTTGAAGAGGTCTTTCGACGGTGTTGTCCCTATTTCGCGGGCAAAAACGTCAAAATACTCAAATGTCGGTGTCATTATATCCATGTAACCGTAGCTGTTTAGTTGCTTTTTGATAACTCCCTCAACCCACAGCTTCCGTGCATATTCATTTCCGTATATATCCCTTACCCCCTCGGGAGTGTGCAGTAGTTTCATCATTCACCTTTCCTTTTCTTGGCCTCGCTCCTGCAAATCTTTGTTGAGCATATCTAAATAGGGGACGATAATCCCTTGCTTGGATGGTAAAACATAATCACTATCCAACTCGCCGAAGTCAAAGCTCTTGCGTCCCCCTGTCTGCATTCGCTCCCAAAATCCACTCAGCTTCGCAAATGGCAGGTACATCACCGTGTTGCGGGTGACGAACAGGATCAGGACAAAAGAAACGCCGCCTTGCTCCTCAAACTTCCTCATGAAATCCATCTGGTGAGCATGGATGTTGCTTAGCCTAAAACTATCACGAGTACATTCCTTGGCCTCAAAGCAAACCGGTATCCCCTGTACCGCTCCGATATAATCAACCGTACTCTTCTTTTCAAAGTAAGCCTTGGTGATATAACGGCTGTCTTTGTCAATTTCGATCGGGGTAATCGAGGTCGGTATCTTTTGTATCAAAGCCAGTCCGTTTTGCATGTACTTTTCATTACTGCGGTTAATCATTTCCTCAAGGGTAGAGCCGCGTAGCCCCCTTGACTTCCAAGTCGCCATATCTCCCTTTCTAAATAGAAACGAATTGCTTCTGTTAATCAAGATATCTCTCGGAAAAATAGCTCAAACTGCGGCTGCCACTCTGCCTTTATTTCTTTTCCTGCCAAGTCTTCTAGCTGACAAGCCGCCGGCGGGGGAAAAGCGACACGAGCGGCATACATCAGCTGACTCTCAATGCCGAACGTATGTTTGTATATGTCATTGATGGCAAAATCGCCATATTTGTAATCGCCGATTAAGGGATAACCAAAGGCGGCGAACTGGGCACGAATCTGATGACATTTGCCGCTTACCAATTCTGCTTCCACCAGTGTCAATTGCCTGCCGCGTCCCGCTCCTTTGCTTACCTTGAGCGGCCGATATCTGGTCAGGACGAGGTTGGCTTCATCGTTTCCTCCGCCATCTGCTTTCGCTTGCGAGTCATCCTTAGTCAGTAGTTTTATCGCTGACTTGTTTCTTTTGGAGTCCTTTTCCCAGTAACCCCGAAGCTCTCCCGGTTCAGATAAAGCCCCATTCACGATCAGCAGATAAAACCTCCTCAGCAATCGCTCCCGCAAAAGACGGCTGACCTCCTGACTGCCAAAAAGTGTTTTCCCGCAGATGACCACCCCGCCGGTATTGCGGTCGAGACGATGCAGTACTGCGGGACGAAATGTTGACAACGAAGTTTCGTCTATCCCGCCGCTATTAAGCAAATATCCAATCAACCATTCACCGAGGGAGATATCGTCCGCTTTTGCCTTTTGACTCAACACCCCTGATGGCTTGTCAACAATGAGGATATCTTTGTCTTCATATAACAGCCTTGGTGATTCAAGCTTTTCATATGCTTCAACATAGCTAGTAGTTGAAACCGATTTTTGGAAGCTGTCAAGGGTCGAGATGGCAATGAAAAAAACCACTTCATCATCGGTTCTGATAATTTCCCTGCCCGTCACCCTTTTTCCATTGAGGGTAATGTTCTTCTTCCGCAGCATCTTGTATATGAAGCCATCTCCCGCCATCGGTAAAAGCTTACGCAGGAACTTGTCGAGCCGCTGTCCGGCTTCATAGTCGGTGATGGTGTGTCGATGCACCGCGATCCTCTCCATCATCTATAAATCTTCATCAAAGGGCTATTTCATTATAGTGCATGATATAGTAATCTGCCAGTCGTTGTTTTTCCTCACGAGTTGCCGCTGAATAGGCATCCTCGACAGCACAGACACGCATCCCCGCACTTTTGCCCGCCTCTATCCCGGGAACGATATCTTCAAAGACAAGACACCGTGCCGGGGCAACCTTCAAAGCCGCTGCCACCGCCAAATAAATATCGGGAGCCGGTTTTCCTCTCTCAACCTCGCATGAAGTCATGATGACGGGGAAAAACTGCTTCAAATCATGGACGGTGACAATCTGCTCTACCAGTTCGATCGAGTTACTGGTGGCTATTCCCATTTTGAGTCCTTTGTCACGAGCATAATGTAAAAGTTCCATCACCCCCGGCTTCATTGGCACCTGAGTGGTATACTTCTCCCATGCCAGTCGATTCCATTCATCCTTGATCGTCTCTACATCCTCAGGGAGGGCAAACACCTCCTTGAAGTAAGTCGCCGTTTCCGTGAAACTCATTCCCTCGATTATTTGCTCGATATTTTCCGGTGGTGTTGCCCCATATTGCTTCAAATACTCGAAGTCTATCTCTTTCCATACCCACATCGAATCAACCAATGTCCCATCCAAATCAAAGAGCAGGGCATCGATATCGTTTATGATGTTTTTCTTATCTAGTTCTTTCATTTTTGCTCCTTATTACCCCCACATCATTTGCCAATTATTGCCGTTTACCTCGCCGTCTCATCATGATGAGTACCCGTGATATCAAGATAATGAGTACCAGTAGTTTGAGGCTCAAAATCCCGGCGATAAGCCAACTATACGCATCGAAAGTGTCGGTGTTAATGAGATTGGTATGGTTTTCCATCAATGTCTGTGTCTGCTCCGCCAGAGATATCTCTATTATCTCCCCGTTATCTGCTTCTTCTGCCACGATATCCGCCTCATCGTCCGCCATCGTCAAGAGTTCTTCTTCCATTACTTCCAAAGCGGCAACTTCGATGATATTACTCACCGTCTTGCGGTCAAAGGAGTTGATGACCATCGCCGCTACCTTTAAGTCCCGCCCCTCAGGAAGTATCACTGCGACGATTAGCTCACTTTCTCCGGGGGGGAAGACCTCCAATACCTCATATGTAGCCAGGTCTTCACCGCCATCAAAGCTGAAACCGTAATAAAACAGCGGGGCATGAGCATCGGCAGCCGTCAAACGAAATACTGCCGTCCGTGATTTTTCATCAATTTCCAAAAGCTCCAAGCGGCAGACATCGGGGGGGGTGAGTATCGGTCTCACGATCTCGCCGGGTACTTCCACTAAAGGAACGGCAAAATCCGAATAATCCACACCCAATGCTACTGAACTAAGTTGTAAATACTGAGCTACCGCCGTTGCACTAAGGCGGCCAAATCCCCGCCATTGAAAAGCTCCATAATGATAAAAAGGATAGTCATTCACATGGTCAAGATGACAATACTCAATCAAAATCCCGACCACACCCTGCAAGCGGCTTTGGCGGATGATTCCATAAAAATCATCATCACGGTCACTTAGCCGGGTTTTGATACCACGGTCAAAGAGTCCCATTTCACTTAGTAGAGCCATCTGGATTTGTCCAAAAGCATGACCACGTGCATAGTATTCATCAAATGCCGACACCCAAACCTCAGCACCGAAGAGAATTTGCCCCTCTGACATATTGAAGTGGAGGGAAAAAAGGTAATCCGCTCCCACGGAGGCGGCAAACTCCGCCCGCTCGCTTAGACTGATATCAGTATCGGAGTCCTCACGGGTGAGATAAACGATCACGCCCTCGTATTTTTCCAGCTCCTCTCTCATCGCCTGTGCCACGATCAAATTCATTTCTTTTTCGACCAAATCACCGTATCTTGCTCCCAGATTTTCACCGCCGTGACCGGGATCAATGACGACTACAAAAGGAGCAGCAGGAAGCGATGTCGCTACTGCCGCAGTTTTTCCTGCGATAACCACTACCATGAAGAGGAAAACCAGCAGTAGCAAAAAAGCAGCCAGGAATCCTCCTGGCAACTTTTGCGTCTTCAAATGGAGTAAATCAGGTTTCTTTACGAAAAATCCCTTGCTTTCCATACCAACTCCGAAGATATTACATAACCGATATCCCTACGTCTTTGTCATTTGCTTCAATATTCACCACTTCGATACTCTCTTCGACAAGCTCCGCTTCGGGCGGGAATAGCTGCATCCGATTGCCGGCGATTTCGTCACCATACATATTCATTTGATTCATGAAGCTCTCGCAATGGGTTTGTGCCGTCTGGGTAATCCTGCCAACCAAAATCTCCATATTCGCCAATATCTCATCGGTATACTGCATCGCTGCTCCACGGTAGTCATTGGCTTCGATGGTTGCGGTATCGAGGATTTCCTGTGCCTGACGAGTTGCCAAATCGACGACTTCATTTGCCTGTGCGTAAGCCTGTTGCATGATTTCATGTTCATTGATTAGTTCATTGGTCTGAATCGTTGCCGCCTCGACCAATTCCTGAGCTTTGCGCTTTGCTTCGTTCAAAATCGCTTCTTTGTTGGTGATGATTTTCTGATAACGCTTGATCTCATCCGGCGTTTTCATCCGTAGCTCACGAATAAGTTCATCTATTTCTTCCTTGACGACGATTATCTTCGTACTCGAAAGCGGCTGATACTTGCATCTTTCGATATAAGTCTCGATTTCGTCAATTATCTGTTCAATCCTACTGCTCATGAACTCCCTCCTGCCAATGAATATTACCACACCTTAGTGAAGCCTTCTGCTGCTACTCGTACTTCGCATAAATCTGTTCGGCGACAAAAGGAAGAACACATTTGCTGATATCGCCGCCAAAACTTGCAATCTCCCGAACACTTGATGAGCTTAGGTAGGCAAATTCCAAACTGGTAGCCAAAAAAACCGTGTCTATTTCGCCGTTTGACAAAATTCGGTTGGTCTGGGCGATTTGTAACTCATAGTCAAAATCGGTAATCGCTCGCAGACCCCTGATAATCACATGGGCACCGCTTGCTTTGGCAAAATGCACCAACAACCCATCAAAAGAACTGACACGGACTCCTGCCATATCCTTTGTTGCTTCTTCCAATATTTTAACACGTTCATCAATAGAAAACAACGGAGATTTTTCTTTATTATTGAGAACCCCCACCAGTAAGGTGCTACACATACTGGCTGCCCGCTTAATCACATCCATGTGTCCGAGGGTCAAAGGGTCAAAGCTGCCGGGGTAGATGGCGACATTTATTTTTTCCATTCGTCTTATCCTTTTCTAATAAATAAGTGTTGGCTGCTGCCGTAATTCATTTCCCGCTCCACCACGAAACCATGGGGCAAAAACTTACGGCTTACGTTATCGTTTTTTACTTCCAGAATAATCAGGCTTTCATTGCTGATATATGTTTGCCCGATAAGGAGAGAAAGTACCTTTTTCTCATAACCGCCTTGATACGGCGGATCGATGAAAACTATATCGAATTTCACCGTACTTTCTGCTTGTTCAGGCTTAGCCAGTAAAGGAATGGCGGCGGCTACGTCACGGCGGATTACTTTTGCATAAGGGAAAAGTCCGGTAAACTCGAGGTTTTCATTGATAGTTCGGCAAGCTTCACCGCTTTTTTCCACGAAATATGCAAATCTTGCTCCACGGCTTAGTGCCTCGATTCCCAAACTGCCGCTCCCGGCAAACAAATCAAGGACGACACTATCGGCAATCAAGGGATTGATAATGTTAAAAAGAGTTTCTTTCACCCGGTCGCTGGTTGGACGGGTTTTATATCCGGGCGGTGTCTTTAGCGGCAAACTGCCACAGCTTCCGGCGATAACCCTCATGTCCTGACCTTCGTTCCCTTGGTATCACGTCTGCCCAAGCGTAGTTTCCCCAAATCTACTTTTTTGTCATTACTCGCCGCCATCGACTCAACCCCCGCAGTAAGGAAATGCACCGCATGGAGCGAGTCACCCGCAGCTAGTTTCATCCCTCTTACTCCTGCCGCTCCTTTTTTCTTTTCGGCGATTTCCTCAATCGAAAAGCGCAGGAAGAAGCCGTTTTTCGTTTGCAAGACTATGTCACGCTGTCTTTCGAGTAGTGAAACCGAAAGAACTTGGTCTCCTGCCAGTAACTTAGTCGCTGTCACCAGTCGCTTGCTGACATCAAACTCACTACCGTCTACGAGTTTCATAAGTGACATCTGCGACACGAAAATCAGCTGACAAAGGGCTACTTGGTTTTGACTGGCGGCAAGGAGCAGGGTTTCGTTTTGCGAGTCATAATTGCTGATATTATCAAGCGGTATCCCTTTATCCCGTAGTTTTCCCAAGGGAATATCGCTTACCTTGACGGTATGGAGCAGTCCCGTACTGCCAAAAAGACAAAGTCTGCCGGTGTTCTTGCATGTACCGACAAAGACATGTTCTTGATCTGCCGCTTCCTTGTTCCGCTCATATGTGCTTTCGTCAATAGTACGGACATATCCGAAGCGGTCAATCAAGAAAACCAAATCCATCTCCGCTACCTCGGGCTTTTTGTATGCGGTTTCGATGATGTTCTCAATCCGTGTCCGCCGCGGGCGACCGAACTTAGCCTTGATTTCGTCCAAATCATTGATGATCACCTGTGACATTGATTCCTTGCGTTCGAGAATATCTTCATAGCGGAAGATATTGGCAATCGTATTTTCGTGTTCATCAATCAAGGCTTCGATTTCCAGTCCAATCAAGCGATATAGCCGCATTTCGAGGATGGCGTTTGCCTGCCGCTCCGTAAACATAAGCTCTGCCGCCATTACCTTGGACTCCTTGGAACGAAACTTGATACCCTCGATTTTGCCTGCTGTCAGACATGCCTTTGCCATCGCCCGGTCTTTTGAACCACGTAGTATCTCTATTATCAGGTCGATGACATTACATGCCTTGATAAGCCCCTCTTGGATTTCTTTCTTTTCCCGTTCCTTTTCCAGTAAGGTGGTGTATTTTCGCTTGGTGATTTCAAACTGGAACTCTACATTTTGAGCAATGATGTTTTTTAACCCCATCGTCTCGGGACGCCCATCATTGATTGCCAGCATATTGACGGCAAAAGTATCAGCGAGGCGGGTTTTCTTGTAGAGCAAATTAAGAAGAGCCTCGATATCGGCTTCCTTTTTCAGTTCAATAACTATCCGTATACCATCTCTACCTGACTGATTGGAAATATCAACGATATCCGTTGCCAGCTTCGCTTCATAAAGAGCCGCCACCTCAGACAGGAAACGTCCGATTCCCATCCCTATCATCGGGTAAGGTATCTCATTGACGACGAGATTTATCTTGCCGGCTTTTCCTTTTTTGACCTCACTCGTACCACGGACTCTGATGCGCCCGTGTCCGCTTTCGTATATCTCCAACAAATCATCCTGATTGGTAATGACCCCGCCTGTGGGAAAATCAGGGCCTTTTACATATTGCATCAGTTCAGCAGTGGTAATATCGTTGTTTCGCATATAGGCTTTGGTCGCATCGCACACCTCAGCGAGATTGTGAGGGGGGATGCTGGTAGCCATTCCGACGGCGATTCCCTCGCTCCCGCCTACTAAGAGATTGGGGAAACGCACCGGCAAAACCGTAGGTTCTCGCTCCGTTTCATCGAAGTTGGCGGCAAAATCGACGATGTCTTTGTCCAAATCAGCGAGAAAATATTCCTGGGTCACTTTTTCCAGACGTGCTTCCGTATAGCGCATCGCCGCCGCCCCGTCACCCTCGATATTGCCGAAGTTGCCGTGTCCGTCTATCAAAGGCAGACCTTTCTTGAAATCCTGGGTCAGCAAGACCAAAGCCTCATATATCGAAGAATCACCGTGGGGGTGATATTTACCCATCGTATCGCCGACGATGCGGGCGCATTTACGGTAAGGGCGGTCATATCTGATGCCTAGCTCGTACATATCGTAAAGTACCCGCCGCTGAACCGGCTTCAGCCCATCACGCACATCGGGCAAAGCCCGTGCCACAATTACGCTCATCGCATAATCGAGAAACGACTTTTGCATTATTTCCGAATACTCGGTTTTGATTACCCGTTCGTTCATCCGCTTTCCTTATACATCCAGTTTGGCTTCGCTTGCGTGCTTGTAAATAAATTCCTTGCGTGGGGGAACGTCAGTTCCCATCAGCATTTGCGTGACCTCGGATGCCATCCTCGCATCCTCTATTTCTACCAATTTGAGCTGCCGGGTGGAGGGGTCTAGGGTTGTCTCCCAGAGCTGCTCAGCATCCATTTCCCCCAAGCCCTTAAAACGCTGTAACGTGAAACCGCCTTTTTGCTGTTTGCGATACCTTGCCAGAGCCGCATCATCAAGCAGGTATTCCTCTTTGCCCATCCCCTCTGCTCCTTGCTTGTTGGGGATAGCCTTATAAAGCGGCGGCATCGCCAAATAAATATGCCCCTCGAAGATGAGTTGTGACATAAAACGGTAAAATAGCGTCAGGAGCAAGGTAGAAATATGCAGACCGTCCACATCGGCATCGGTCATGATGATTATTTTACCGTACCTTAGCTTGCTGATATCGAAGTCATTTCCATAACCCTCGGAAAAACCACAACCGAAGACATTGATCATCGTTTTGATTTCGGCGTTATCGAGTACCTTGTCGATACTGGCTTTTTCGACATTAAGAATTTTGCCCCGTATCGGCAATATAGCTTGAAAGTTCCGATCCCTCGCCGTTTTTGCGCTGCCACCTGCGGAATCACCCTCGACGATGAAGAGTTCACATTTGCCGGGGTCACGGGATTCACAATTAGCCAATTTGCCGTTGGAATCAAAGGAAAACCTCTGTTTCGTCAGTAGATTTGCTTTTGATTTTTGCTCATTTTTGCGGATTTTGGCAGCTCTTTCCGCACATTCGATTACTTTCCGCAGCGTCTCAACATTACGGTCAAAATACCTGCCCAGCTCCTCACTAGTGATTTTGCCAACTGCCTTGGCGGCATCTTGATTGTCGAGCTTCGTCTTCGTCTGTCCCTCGAAGCGGGGGTCGGGGTGTTTGAGGGAAATCACCGCTGTCATCCCGCTTCTGATATCAGTTCCGGTGAAATTGGTATCTTTTTCCTTCAAGATACCCAACTCACGCGCATAATTATTGATGATATTGGTAAAGGTGGTCTTGAACCCGGTCAAATGGGTTCCACCCTCAGAATTATAGATATTATTACAAAAACCGAGGACATTTTCATGAAACTCATTGACGAACTGGAACGCCGCTTCGACGATGATACCCTCATTTTCGCCCCGAAAAGCGATGATGTCAGATACCGTTTCTTTGGCTTTGTTGAGGTCTTTGATGAAACCGGTGATGCCCTCCGGTTCATGATAAGTGTGGCTTTCAATTGTCTCACCACGCATATCAGTAAACACTAGGGTCAAGTTGGGATTGAGATATGCGGTTTCATGGATGCGGCTCTTGATGTCATCTTCACGAAAACGAGTTTTTTCAAAGATTTCCGGATCAGGCAAAAAGTTGATGATAGTCCCTGTTTTCTTGGTTTTGCCGATCACAGGCAATAATCCGTCCGTGAGCGTAATGGTAGGATTTCCCCGCTCATAGCGATCCTGATAAACTTGTCCGCCGTAGTGGACATTGACGCTCAGGTACGCTGACAAGGCGTTGACCACTGCTGAACCCACCCCATGTAAGCCGCCGCTGGTTTTGTAGACACTATCGTCAAACTTGCCGCCTGAATGAAGGGTAGTAAAGACAAGTCGCTCGGCACTGACTCCTTTTTCGTGCATCCCTACCGGAATCCCGCGGCCATTGTCTTCTATCGTCGCCGAACCATCGGCTTCAAGGGTGACTTTTATCAAGGTACAGAAACCGGCGATATGCTCATCAACAGCATTATCGACGATTTCATAGATTAAATGGTTGAGTCCCTTGGCGGAGACACTGCCGATGTACATCCCCGGCAACTTGCGTACCGCTTCGAGTCCCTCCAGTACGGTGATACTGGAAGCATCATAGGTATTGGGCGGTGTCGGCATTATGATACCTTCAAGTTGCGGCTGCAAGCAATAGCCAGCGCACCCGGTCCGATATGACAGGCAACGCTTAGCGAGAGACAATCTACATAAATAGGAATCCCGGGATAAATGACTTCCATTTCCTGCTTTAATGAAAGTGCTGCTTCCAGATTCATTGTATGGGCGATATGCAGGCGGACATTCTCGACTGTCGCTCCACCGAAGCGGTTTTGGAGGTCACTTTTGATGGCATTTAACATCAGGGTCTTGCCTTGGCTAATTGATCTCGCCTTGGCAAAAGCGTCTAGCTTATCACCTTGGATTTGCAAAACCGGCTTGATTTTAAGGACTGAACCAAGCATCGCCGCCGCCGGGGTAATCCGCCCGCCTTTTTTTAGATAATAAAGGGTATCGAGCATGATATAGATACTGCAATTGAAGCAGTCTTCTTCGAGTATCGTCTTAATCTCCAGCGCACTCTTGCCGGCTGCTGCCAACTTAATTGCATCGAGGGTCGATTGTCGCTGTACCACGGAAATACGCAGATTGTTGGCAACCTCTACCCTGCCGCTGTAGCCTCTTGCCAAAACCGTCGCACTCTCGCAGGAACTGGATAACCCGGAACTCATAGGAATATGGATTATTTCATCATAATTACAAAGAATCTCTTCCCACAACTGGGAAAGATGGTCAAGTGACGGCTGACTGGTGATGACATCTGTACCTGACAATAGCTTCGTGTAAAACTCTTCCTGACTCATGGAAATATCTTCATAATAGGTCTCGCCATCGACCATGAAGGGCATTGGCACAACATAAATCCCCAACTCCTTACCCTGTGATTGGGTAATACCGCTGTTGGAATCAGTAACTACCGCTACTTTTTTCATTTGGGCTCTCCTTTAGTTTGATTGCGGACAAAGCCGCTTTGGTGTCTTTGCTTAACAAATTGGATTACTTTGTGGAAACCTAACATCATAAGTTATACTTA
The DNA here is from genome assembly GCA_031280955.1 of Lachnospiraceae bacterium. Lineage (GTDB taxonomy): Bacteria > Bacillota > Clostridia > Lachnospirales > Lachnospiraceae > UBA935. The sequence continues at coordinate 55,058 of JAITGA010000015.1, read as the reverse complement.
GTGAGGTACTACACGAACTTAGTATAACTTGATGTTTGCTCATTCCTATCAGACATTTTACTTTCAGATGCTGTGAAAGTCAACCGCTTTCATTACCTGTGAATTATGCGACCGATTTTCTGTTGCTGAACTGCTTTGGTCTGCTGGTGTTTCTTCTATATAACAGAAGAGCTTTTCTATTTCCTCAGCAGATATTCCTGCCGTGTCGGAAAGAATCCTCTCCGCACAAAGAGCCGCCTCTTCAAGCACACGGGCATCAGTATAGATATCGGCAAGCAGAAAGCTAAGCGCCCCGCTTTGATGAGTACCAAACATATCCCCCGGGCCTCGCAACCGCATATCCTCGGCTGCGATATGGAAGCCGTCATTTGACTCTGCCAATACTTTCAATCTTTCGTTGGCATTTTCACCCATTTCCTTGCTGACAAAAATAGTGTATGATTGTGCATTACCACGACCGATTCTGCCCCGCAACTGATGCAGCTGTGCCAATCCAAACCGCTCAGCATTTTCCACCATCATCACCGTCGCATTGGGAACATTGATTCCGACCTCGATTACTGTTGTTGCCACTAGTAAATCAATATTTCCGGCGGCAAAATCAGTCATAATGCGATCTTTTTCCGCCGCTTTCATTTGCCCGTGAAGAGCCGCTATCCGAATATGCTCCGCCAGTTCGGACTTTAGTTTCTGTGTATAGTCGATGACATTTTCGACCCCATCCAGTTCCCCCTCCATCGCCAGCGGGCAGACGACAAATGCCTGATGTCCTGTAGCTATCTCCCTTTCGATAAACTTGTATGCTGTTTTTTGATAAGAAGGGTCAACCACACAGTTCTTGATCGGCAGACGGTTAGCGGGTAGCTCATCAAGGACAGAAAGACTCAAATCACCGTAGATAATGATTGCCAATGTTCGCGGGATGGGAGTCGCACTCATCACGAGGACATGGGTATCTGTACCTTTTTTCATGAAAGCGGCACGTTCTCGCACCCCGAAGCGGTGTTGTTCATCAGTAATGACGAGAGCGAGGTTGGCATATTCTACTTTTTCAGTAATCAAGGCATGAGTTCCGATGATGAGGTTCACTTCGGCGGTGGCGATTTGCCGCCATCGCTCACGCTTCTCTGCTTGGGTGAGTGAACCGGTCAAAAGTAAAGGCTTGAAAGGAAGCTTATATTTTTCGATTAGTTCCTTGATATATTGATAGTGTTGGGCAGCCAGTACCTCTGTCGGAGCCATCATTGCCCCCTGATAACCATTGGCAACACACATCAAAAGTGCGAGGACGGCAATAATCGTCTTCCCTGAGCCGACATCTCCCTGAATGAGGCGGTGCATCACCCATTGACCGGACAAGTCAATTTTGATTTCCTCCCATACCCGCTCCTGCGCCGCTGTCAGCGAGTAAGGCAACGATTCCAGCAAATGTTTGGTGTCGCCTACCTCCAACATCACCTTTTTGCTTACGACATTTTGGCTCGCCGCTCGCAAACGGCGAACGGTAATGATAAAGAGGAGAAACTCATCAAACACCAACCGCCGTCTTGCTGCCAGCATTTGTGCCATGTCGGCAGGGAAATGGATATCTCTGATTGCTGTCTCACGGTCGCTGAGACTATATTCACGCTTGATAGCAGACGGCAAAAAGTCAGGCGGAAAATGATACTGCGAGAGAATATTTTTGACCAACTTGGTAACGGTATTGCTAGTAAGCCCGGCAGTAAGAGGATAGCGAGGCTGCAAGCTATCTATAAGCGGGGCAAAATCAGCTTCCTTATATATCTTGGGTTGGTCACAGTAGATACTCCCCCCCTTTACGGTTACATTTCCCCGAAAAATGAAGTCTTTTTCCGGCTTTAACATTTGCTTCAAATATGGCATGTTAAAAAAGGTAAGATGAGCACTACCGCTTCCATCTGTAACCGTCACCTTCGTGATTGTGAGCTTGCGCACCTTTTTTTGCTGTGGAAGTCCCACCACCGTTCCCGCAAATACTGCCAACTCACTACTACCCGCAGGCAAACGAAAAAGAAGTGATTCCAGCGACTCCGCTCCTGTGAAACGCTCATAATAACGGGGAAAATAGCTAAGCGCGTCCCCTGCGGTCACTATCCCCACTTTCGCCAGCAAAGCTGCTGTTTTGTCCCCGATACCCTTTACTTGCCTGATGTCTGTGTCTATCTTCATAGGGATAGTATAGCATGGTTGCAGACAGGGTGAAAGTCGAGGGCTTTTTTTAACGTTTTCACCTTGCACTTTTCCTCTTTCCCGTGTTACAATGTGAACGAGCTTACCCATCACAAACAAAAGAGGATGCATAATGAGAAAAACTAAAATTGTCTGTACTCTTGGCCCTGCGAACGATGACCCCAATGTACTACGGGCAATGATTGCAGCAGGCATGGATGTTGCCAGATTCAATTTTTCCCATGGAAACCATGAGGAAAAAAAGGAAAAAATCGCTGATATCAAGGCTATTAGCGAAGAAATGGGGGTTACAGTTGCCCTGTTGGCTGATACTAGGGGACCGGAAGTGCGACTTGGTCTTTTCGCGGGTGGGAAAGCACAGCTTACTGACGGCAGCTCCTTTACCCTTACTTCCGATGATATCGTCGGGACTGCCGAAAGAGCAAGTATCACATATGCGGGCATGATTAAAGATATTCGCCCCGGCAACCGAATACTCCTCGATGACGGGCTGATTGAACTAACCGTGGAGAATTGCTCCAAAACTGACATATTGACCAGAGTAGTCAATGGAGGGATTATCCGTGACCGCAAGAGTGTCAATGTCCCCGGGGTCAGTCTCAATATGCCTTATATCAGTGCTCAAGACCGTGCTGATTTACGCTTCATCTCCGAAAACGGCTTTCACTTTCTCGCCGCTTCATTCGTCCGCTGTGAGGATGATATTCGTCTTTTGCGTGAAGAACTCCATCGCATGAACGGCGATCATCTGCGGATTATTGCCAAAATCGAGAACGCCGAAGGGGTGAGGAATACCGATGCCATCCTCAAAGTATCGGCGGGGCTGATGGTGGCAAGGGGTGATTTGGGTGTCGAACTGGAGTTCGAAGACCTCCCCGGTATCCAAAAGGAGCTGATCAAAAAAGCTTACCAGGCGGGCAAAAACGTCATTACTGCCACACAAATGCTGGAATCAATGGTAAATAATCCCCGTCCCACCAGAGCCGAGACCTCCGATGTCGCCAATGCCATTTATGACGGCACGAGTGCCATCATGCTTTCCGCAGAAACCTCTGTAGGCAAGTTCCCTGTTGATGCGGTGCGAACGATGGCAAAGATTGCCCAACGGGCGGAAAATGACATCGACTATGTAGAACGTTTCCAGACCACCCTTTATAAACCTGCCACCTCGATCACCAATGCCATCTCCCATGCCACCGTGACCACGGCACATGATTTGGATGTGAAAGCGATCCTCATCGTTTCCAAATCCGGCGACACTGCCTGTAATGTTTCTAAGTTCCGTCCTGCATGTCCGCTCATCGTCGGTTCACCCGATCCCGTGGTCGTCCATCAGATGAAACTCGAATGGGGAGTGTTCCCTTTGCTCACCAGGGAAGAGTCAAAAGGTATCGACATCTTCATGGGGGCAATCGGGGCTGCCAAAAATGGCGGTTATATCAGAAACGGCGATTTGGTTGTCATCACTGCCGGTGTTCCTGTGGGGCAATCGGGAACGACTAATATGTTGAAAGTACAGGAAATAGGCGAGGAAAGACCGGTTTTTTGACAAACCCCACCTATTGACCTGAGTAATATTCACCAAGCAGCAGACATAAGTTTTAAAGTAACAAAAATAGAAAGGATTAGTCAGATGAAAAAGAAAATGACCACCGTACCTTTCCAAGGAACGGCTGAGCAAGAAAAACAGCTACATGCTTTGATTGCCGAGCATTGCGGCACTCCCGGCGCGATTATGCCGATACTGCAAAAAGCGCAAGCTATTTATGGCTATCTGCCGATTGAAGTTCAGCAGATAATCAGCGACGGTACGGGAATCTCGATGTCAGAGATTTATGGGATAGTCTCATTTTATTCCCAGTTTGTCCTCAATCCCAAGGGTGAGTATGCCGTTTCTGTCTGTATGGGGACTGCTTGTTATGTCAAGGGGGCAGGAGCGATTCTTGACCGTCTTGCCGCTATTATCAAGGTTGACCCCGGCGAAGTCGGCGATGACGGCAAGTTTTCCCTCGATGCCACCCGCTGTATCGGTGCTTGCGGACTCGCTCCCGTCTTTTTGGTCAATGAAGATGTCTACGGACGAGTGGAAAAACCGGAAGCTGTTGATGGTATGATGAAAAAATACATGGAGTAAAGGAAAAGCATATGAAAAACGTAAACGAACTAAAAGCCATTCACGAAAAAATGAAGGATTTCATCGCTTTACGGACACCGGAAGGTAAAGCCGAACCGGGATATCGCCATGTTCTCGTCTGTGGCGGGACCGGTTGCCATTCGTCCGGATGTGATGCCATCCTGAAAGCACTACGTGCTTCAATCACCGCTCATGGACTGGACGAAAAAACCACCGTCATCGTCAGCGGTTGTCACGGACTTTGCGCCTTAGGCCCGCTCATCATCGTTTACCCCGATGCTGTTTTTTATGAGTTGGTAGAGGTAGATGACATTGAAGAAATCGTCACTTCCCATCTGATGAATGATGAACCGGTACTGAGAAAGGTTTATCACGAAGCCATCATTGACGGAAAGATGGTTCCTTATCGGGAAACTGATTTTTTCAAATATCAACACAAGATATCGCTTCGTAACTGCGGCGTAATCGACCCTGAGTGTATCGAGGAGTATATCGGTCGTGACGGTTACATGGCATTGGCAAAATCCCTTACGGAAATGAAGCCCGCCGATGTAATCGAGGAACTCAAAGCCTCAGGTCTTCGCGGCAGGGGTGGCGGCGGTTTCAGTACCGGCATGAAATGGTCATTTGCGGCAGCCGTCGAAAGTGACAAAAAGTATGTTTGCTGTAATGCTGACGAAGGTGATCCCGGTGCTTTCATGGATCGCTCGATTCTTGAGGGCGACCCCCATGCTGTCATCGAAGCAATGGCGATTGCCGGATATGCGATTGGCGCAGATGAAGGTTATGTATATGTCCGTGCCGAGTACCCCATTGCCGTCAATCGTTTTGAAATTGCTCTAAACGAAGCAAGGCAACATGGACTTCTGGGTGCTGATATCTTTGGCACCGGTTTCAACTTCGATATCCATGTCCGCCTTGGCGCAGGCGCATTTGTCTGTGGTGAAGAAACTGCCCTCCTCGCTTCCATCGAGGGCAAAAGGGGTGAACCGCGCCCCCGCCCGCCATTCCCTGCTGTCAAAGGACTCTTCGGGCAACCGACTGTTCTCAACAATGTGGAAACTTTTGCCACCATCCCCCAGATTATCCTCCACGGAGCCGCTTGGTACGGTACTATGGGTACGGAAAAATCCAAGGGTACGAAGGTCTTTGCCCTCGGCGGCAAGATAAAGAATGTCGGCTTGGTGGAAGTACCGATGGGTGCTACCCTGCGTGATGTTGTCGAGAAAGTTGGCGGCGGTATCCCCAACGGCAAGACATTCAAGGCGGCACAAACCGGAGGCCCTTCCGGCGGTTGTATTCCTGCCAGCCTGATTGATACCCCCATCGACTTTGACAATCTCCTCGCCATCGGCTCAATGATGGGTTCAGGGGGAATGATTATCATGGACGAAGATTCCTGCATGATTGATATTGCCAAATACTTCCTTGACTTCACTGTCGAGGAATCATGCGGAAAGTGTTCCCCTTGCCGTATCGGAACAATGCGGATGCTGGAAATCCTCGAACGCATCACCAACGGTCAAGGTGTCCCCAGCGATATCGAAGAATTGGTTGATTTGGGCAATCACATCAAAGCCACCGCTCTTTGCGGACTAGGCAATACTGCCCCCAATCCCATCCTTTCGACGATACGCTATTTCCGTCATGAGTATGAAGAGCATATCAATGACAAAAAATGTGCCGCCGGGGTTTGTAAAGCACTCCTCGAGTTTGTCATCAATGACAAATGTAAGGGTTGTACCTTATGTAAGCGCAAATGCCCGACCGATGCCATTACCGGCGAGGTGAAAGAGCTTCACGTCATCCATCAGGAGAAATGTGTGAAGTGCGGGATTTGTTACGATATATGCAAATTCGCTGCCATTGACAAGGTATAGACCCGGTTTTGCTTAGTTTCTATCAGCAAGGCTTTTGACTAAAGGAGCATTTACAATATACAGGAGAAAAACATGGACAAAGTAAAAATCAAAATCAATAACCGTGAGTACGAAGCAGATCGGGATGCGACCATCCTCGAAGCCTGCCGGACAGCGGCGATAGAAATACCTACCCTTTGTTATCTAAAGGAAATCAATGCCATTGGTGCTTGCCGGGTTTGTCTGGTTGATGTGAAAGGGGCGCGGGCGATGCCTGCCGCCTGTGTGCAACCGATACATGAGGGGATGGAAATCTTCACTAATACCCCTGCTGTCCGCGCCGCCCGCAAGGCAAATCTGGAGCTTATCCTCTCCGACCACCAAAAGGATTGCCTTTCCTGCATCCGCAATCTTGATTGCGAACTGCGGATACTCTCCGCTGATTATGGGGTTGAGGATGAACACCATTTCACCGGACGGCTTTCTGCCGGTGTTCCCGTTGAAAACGAAGACGCAGCCATCGTCCGTGACAACAACAAGTGTATCGCTTGCCGTCGCTGTGTCGCCGCTTGTAATGATATGCAGGGGATCTCAGTCATCGGTCCCAACAACCGTGGTTTTGACATCAGTATCGGTTGTTCCTTTGGTGTCAAACTCGGTGATGTTCCTTGTATCGCTTGCGGGCAATGTATCGTTGTGTGTCCCGTTGGCGCACTTTATGAAAAAGACGATACCGAGGCTGTCTGGCAAGCGATAGCCGATCCCACGAAACACGTTGCCGTATGCGCCGCACCCTCGATTCGGGTCACTCTCGGTGAATGTTTTGGCAATGAGCCGGGAACATTTGTGGAGGGCAAACTGGCGGCTTCACTAAGAAGACTCGGTTTTGACGGTGTGTATGATATGGATTTTTCTGCCGACATGACGATTATGGAAGAAGCCGCTGAGTTGGTCGAACGCATCCAAAACGGCGGGAAGTTGCCGCTTATCACCTCCTGTTCACCGGGATGGGTGAAATACTGCGAACATTTCTTCCCCGAATTCATCGAAAATCTGTCATCATGCAAATCACCACAGCAGATGTTTGGTGCTATTTACAAGACCCATTATGCCGCCAAGCTGGGACTTGACCCCAAGGACATCTTCTTCGTCTCTGTCATCCCCTGTACGGCGAAGAAGTTTGAGATAACCCGTGAGGGACAATCAGCAGCCGGTGAGGGTATCAGAGATGTTGATGCTGCTATTACCACTCGTGAGCTGGCACGGATGATTGCCAAGGCAGGAATTTTGTTTAATGAACTTCCTGATGAAGAGTTTGACAGTCTTGCCGCAACCGGCAGCGGTGCCGGGGTAATCTTTGGCACATCGGGCGGGGTAATGGAGGCAGCACTACGGACTGCCGCTGAAACCATATTGGGTGAACCGCTAGAAAAAGTCGATTACGAGGAAGTCCGCGGTTCAAAAGGAATAAAAACAGCTACTTACAAGATCGGGGCGATGGATGTCTGCGTTGCTGTTGCCAGCGGTACTGCCAATGCTCACAAACTCCTCACTGCCATCAAAAACGGCGAGATGGATGTACAGTTCGTAGAAGTTATGGCATGTCCCGGTGGTTGTGTCTGTGGCGGCGGTCAGCCGACCCATGCGGCAGCGACCCGTAATTTTACCGATTTGTGGAGTAAACGTGCCGCCGGACTTTACGCCAACGACAAGGATAAACCCGTCCGCAAGAGTCATGAGAATCCGCTGATCAAAGAGCTTTATAGTGAGTACCTCGGCTCTCCCGGCAGCCAAAAGGCACATGAAGTTTTGCACACGCATTATCAAGCACGGAGCAAATGTGTACGGAAACCGGAGATTTGAGGCGGGTTACGTCATCAATTTGTGTGAATGGATTAAACGATAAAAGAAGCGGCGATGCCGCTTCTTTTTGGATGTAGTGATTGGTCGTTCTTTAAGATTCATGGAGGACAGGGGACGGTTTTCCCCTTACTCAACAGAAACGATATAGTAATATATCGGTTGACCGCCATATTGCAGTTCCACATCATGGTTTTGGTATTCGTCCTGAACCCGCTTCTTTAGCTCTTTCGCCGCTTCATCGCTTATCTCCTCACCATAATATATACTAATTAACTCATTATTTTCATCAGCCATCGCCACAATCATCGCAAAAGCGACTTCGGCAACATCACGACCGGTAGCGTTAATCCCCTCGTCACCGATTCCCATATAATCGCCTTCATTAATCTCCAACCCGTCGATAACGCTGTCACGCACCGCATATGTTACCTGTCCGGTCTTCACCCGCCCCAACTCTTCAATCATACAGGCTGTATTTTCTGTGATTTCCATGTTGGGAACAAAGTTGATGACTGCTGTGATTCCCTGAGGGATGGTTTTCGTCGGCAGGACGATGATATTTTTGTCCTCGGTAAGGGTTGCTGCTTGATTAGCTGCCAAGATGATATTCTTGTTGTTGGGAAGAATGAAGATATGGTCGGCATTGACACGGCTGATGGCATTCAAGATGTCTTCGGTACTGGGATTCATCGTTTGTCCGCCGATTATCAAGTAATCCACACCCAATCCCGTGAAGATTTCGTTGATTCCCACCCCTGATGATACTGCCACGAAACCCACATCCTTGCGGGGTTGATCGGCGGTAATGGCAGCGGCTTCTCTTACCTCTTTTTCACTCACCAAAGTTTCTTGATGCTCCAAGCGCATATTATCAATCTTGATATTGGCAAGAGCTCCGTATTTGAGTGAATATTGAATCACTATCCCGGGGTCATTGGTATGGACATGGATTTTGACCACATCATCATCAGTTACGACGACGATAGAATCTCCTACTGTCTCAAGGAACTTCTTGAAGTCCAGCTCCTGTTTGATGTTAAAATGCCTCGTCAGCATGATAATAAATTCCGTGCAATAACCAAACTTGATGTTCATATCCATCACCGCATCCTGTTTCTTCTTGCCCCCCGCAGATTTGGAAGTAATGCTCAAATCTACTTCTTTGCCCAAGAGGATATCATATGCGCCTTTCATAATCTCAACCACTCCTTGACCACCTGAGTCAACGACTCCCGCTTCTTTTAACACCGGCAAAAGATCGGGAGTTTTTTCCAACACCTCATCACTATATTTGATGACTTCATCAAAGAAGAAAGCCAGGTCGGTAACACCATCATCAACCAAAAGACGGGCTTTTTCCGCCGCACCCCTGGCTACCGTCAGCATCGTCCCCTCTTTGGGCTTCATGACCGCTTTGTAGGCAGTTTCTACCCCTTTTTCCATTGCCGTGGCAAGGATGGCAGCATCTACTTCATCGTAGTGGCGCAAGATATGCGTCACCCCCCGTAATAGTTGGGAAAGGATTACCCCCGAATTGCCTCTTGCTCCCCGTAGTGAACCCGATGATATCACCTTGCAGACCGAAGCCATGTCGCTATCATCAAGTGAGGCAAGTTCACGTGCCGCCGCCATAATCGTTAGCGTCATGTTAGTACCCGTATCGCCATCAGGAACAGGGAACACATTTAACTCATTTATCCATTCTTTATTTGCTTCCAATCTCTTTGCCCCACCTATCAACATTTTGGCAAGCAGGGCGTGGTCTATTGTTTTGATTTCCGTTGATAATGACACTGACAACTCCTTCCTAATCAATCACCCTTACGCCCTCGACGAAAATATTGATTTTCGCAACGCTAAGACCGGTAAATTCCTCAACCCGATATTTCACATTACTGACCAAGTTCTCGGAGACGGTGAGAATACTGACACCATATGAAACAATCACGTGAAAGTCGAGGATTAACTTGTTGTTGACTACACCAACATGAATCCCCCGCGTCATACTTTCGCGTTTGAGTAGTTTCACAAAACCATCACGCATATTGATGCCCGCCATACCGACGATGCCAAAACACTCATTGGCGACCGCACCGGCATACTGGGCAATTACCTCAGTATCAATTTGGATACTACCCATATGTGTGTTTACCGCAGAAGCTTTCATAGATTTCCTCCACTTTCGTTTAGTAACTAATTATCCACAATAAGTAAAAGTCCATAGTGACAACCAAATATCGCTTCTCCAACTTTCTCATTGATTATAACTGGTAAAAGGGGAAAATGCAAAATATTTCTTTGGAGGGGGTGGGGGGTAATAGTTTGAAATACGATTTTTTATCCTTGCTAACATTAAACCAATGGTATAGAAATATAAAGTATGCCATGATTTAGTTTGAATGGTAGTTTGAAGATACTGACTTATAACCAAAAACACGAAGTTCGTGTAGAAAGAATGGTGAAATATGGCAATATTTGCGTATATTCGCGTTAGCTGTACCGAACAATGCACAGATAGACAAATCATAGCAATGGCCGAGCTGAAAATCCCGTTGGAAAATATTTTTACCGACAAGTTAAGCGGAAAAAATATGGCACGTCCAGAACTTCAAAAACTCATGACTACTGCAAAAAGCGGCGATACTATTATAGTTGAATCGGTAAGTCGTTTTGCCAGAAACACGCGGGATTTATTGGTTTTGATAGATAAACTAACTGCAAAAAATGTGAAATTTATAAGTCAAAAAGAGAATATCAACACGTCTACACCTACTGGCAAGTTTATGTTGACGGTATTTGGAGCGGTATCAGAATTGGAAAGAGAATATCTCTTACAACGTCAGCGAGAAGGTATTGCGGCGGCACGAGCACGGGGTGTGCATCTTGGCCGCCCCACCAAAAAGCTCCCCGAAAATTTTGATTCTTTGGTTAATCAATGGGAGCATGGAAATATATCAATTTCGGATATTTTAACGCAAACAGGATTGAAAGAAGCCACGTTTTACAGGCGTTTACGAGAATGGCGGCTATTGAAAGGCAAAAAGTAGGCTACCAAAAGGTATACCTTTTGATAGCCTCAAACTATTTCCTATTTTAAACTATTTTGGGAGTGAAAGCAACCTTAAATCGAAATTTTAACATCCCAGAGAATTATTATCAAAAGGTATACCTTTTGATATGCTTGACTAAAGCTAAGATCTTTATGAGAAAGGAGGCGAGTCATCATGTGTCCAGTTTATGATTATACTAACTCATATTGCAGGGTAACACCAGAGCATCATAACACATATAAAGATGGTAGAGATAGGGATTACTACTGCAAAGATCATTATAACTATAAGAATTGCGGTAATTATGAAGCATATGAACGCGGCGACTACAATATTGAACGCTAAACTATGAGTAATATGATTTTAAACATGTCTAATATATCATACTAACAAAAAAAGGGAGGAAAACAATGATATCACAAGAAACTTTTGGTACACCAAAAATTGCAAATCCTGGAGGTGCACACATGGCTTGCGTTCTTTTAGTAGACACATCATATTCAATGGAAGGCGAAGCGATTGACAACCTTAATCAAGCTATCAAGGATTTTCGCAAGCATCTTGCTTCCGATGAAATGGTGCAAAAATGTCTTGATATTTGCATTGTTTCATTTAACAGCGAGGCAAAAGTAGTTGTTCCGTTTACACCAATATCGCAAATGGAACCAATAACGCTTACTGTTGATGGCACAACCGCCATGAGTAAAGGCATCCACTTAGCTATTGACCAGCTTAAAGAACGTAACAGATTCTATAATGAATTGGGAACGCCTGTTTACATACCTTGGTTATTCATGATTACCGATGGCTTGCCTGATGGAAATGATGATATAGAGAGTGCCAGAGAGCGGATTGAGTTAGAAGAATCCAAAGGATCACAAGGTAAACTAAGATTTTTGGCATTAGGAGTTCCTGGCTACGATAAAAATACATTAGTAAAGCTTACAATGCATCAAGGCGAAAATCCGCGCATCATGGAGCTTGGCGATTTTGACTTTGCGCCAGTTCTTCGGTGGATTGCTGAAAGTATGAAGGTTATTTCTGTAAGCCGTGTCGGCGAGAAGCCTGCATTGCCACGCTTGCCGGAAGAAGTTAAGAAAATTGACCCGCAGGATACAAGTGATTGGTAGGAATCTATGTATGTTTGGGAAGGGAGGTCAGGTTACATGGTTCTTTTTTATGATTATACATCAATTGGCTCTTCGCATATGGAAAAAGTAGTTGGCAATCAAGATTCAATTAAAACAGAGCGGTTAGAAAATGGAACTGTAATAGCTGCTGTGGCTGATGGTGTAGGAAGCTGTAAGTATTCTGATATTGCTTCGTCCATTGCTGTCGAAACTTCTGTCCGCGTTTGCAGCGAAGAAATAATGTCCGTAAGTGATGCTCCTGACTTGTTACATATAATTCAAAAAGCTTTTAGTTATGCGGAGCAAGAAATTGACAAACGTTCCCTTTCAGACGGTAACTTAATAATTGAATATGACACCACATTATCGCTTGTAATTTATGATGGCAAAAATGTTGCTTACGGGCATAGCGGTGATGGTGGGATTGTTGGTCTTTCTAGTGATGGTGATTACATGAAAATCACGGAACCACAAAAAAAAGAAAATGTATATGTTATCCCTTTGAGGGCTGGAAAAGATACCTGGATAATTAATAAGGCAGAAGGTAACTTTACCAGCGTTTTACTTGCTACTGACGGAGTTTATGATGTATTTTTTCCATATCTTTTGAAAGGGCAACCAGTTGAAATATACGTTCCATTGATAAGGTATTTTATGGATAATAATGTCATGGGTGCATCACCCGAAACAATTGAGTTAGTAGGTAAAGAAAGAGAAAAGTTCCTTAATGGTGAAGGATGTGCTTCGATAACCGATGATAAATCTATAATCGTTCTAATTAATGATAAAGTTTTACCTGAGTTAAAAGAAGATAGCTACTACATAGAACCAGATTGGGATACCTTGCAAATGGAATGGAACAAAAAGGCATATCCCCACTTGTATAAAGATGAAGGAAATTTCACTACGGCTGATGCAGATTCGGAACTCTCACATGATACCAAACCTTAGTCGGAGGCTAGTGATGCTTGATGATGTTATTAAAACAAGGATTACATAATTTACTAAGAACTCCCCTATACACAGGCCAGTACTATTATGACTGTTTAGATGATATTCAAAAAACAGTATATAAAAGATTAGCATCGGGTATTAAAAGCTTTAATATTGAAATTGAATTACCCATGCGGCCGGTGAATGAGATTTTCATGGTCTTTGAAAGTGTTTTGCTTGATAGCCCCTTGCTATTTTATGTGTCATCTTTCAGCTATGTAAATGACCTATACAAAAGCAAAATCATAATACAGCCTGAATACAAGTATAAACGGAAAGATGTTAAGCAAATAGAAGTTGAAATACTTAAGTATTTGACTGCATTTGATGGTATTAAATCAAGAAGCGATATAGATAAGGAGATATATGTACACGATTATTGCTTGAACAACTTTAAATATGATTATTCGTTTGGAAATTATTCAAGCTCCGTACTCGGATTGGTTCTTAATAAAACTGCCGTTTGTGAGGGCATTGCGAAATTTGTAAAACTATCGCTTGACTATCTTGGGATGAAGAGCATCGTTGTATTTGGAAAAGCAACCGATCCGCTTGGTAATACAGAGAACGACAGACACGCATGGAATATTGTTTTTGTTGATGGAAATGCGTATCATTTGGATGTTACTTTTGACATGACTTTAACGAACAAGACAAATCGGTATGATTATTTTAACCTTACAGACGAAGATATTAAAAAAGATCATTTGATTATTAATGATATCCCTGTTTGTACGACTGTCGGCAATGATTTCATGTCAATTAATTCATTGGTGGCATACAACTCAACACAGCTCGGCAAAATAATAGAAAACTGCTTAATGCATGGAAAGAAAAATATCATTGCAAAAGTGAAAAATGTAAATGATTTGGAAGGGATAATAGATAAGGTAGCCACTATTGCGAAAGAACAATACTGGTTTTTATATAGATGTAATCCAGTATTTGATATAAGTTGCAATCAAAGCCAATTGGTTTTTGAGATAAACTTTATATGATGGGAGCAAGGTAGTTAATATCGAGGTAACAAGAGGTGAAATCATTATTCATAAATAACCAAACTAGAAGTTTAATTCAAGCAAATATGGAGGTATGACAATGAAGTGTAAAGGTAAAGGTGGATTATTATACGAACTAGCAACAAAACCAATTGCAACAGGTGGTGAAGGCGAAATTTTTGATGTTATTGGGCAATCGAAGTTGATAGCAAAAATTTATCTGCCCGGAAAGACAAGCCTCGAGAAAGAAAAAAAACTTGTGAGGATGGTTGATTTTCCACCAGACAAAAGTGTTTTGTCACAGATTGCTTGGCCACAAGATGTCCTTTATGAAAGCGGGCAGTTTGTTGGCTTTATTATGCCTAAGATGGATATTAGTGAGGATTTGAATGTCATTTATGAATATGGCTCGTCTGCAAAATATCCTCACATGACATGGGAAAATCGCATTATTATCGCAGAAAATCTTTGTGCAGTGTTAGATTCTGTTCATAATGCAGGACATATATGCGGTGACTTTAATCCGAAAAACATAAGTGTAAATCCAAATACCGGGCATATTTGCTTTTTAGATACCGATTCTTATCATATCAAAGATGGCAATGATACTTATCGCTGCGATGTTGGTATCCCTGAATATCTACCGGGAGAAATCCAAGTGAAAATGCGTGGAGGCAGTACTTTAGCTACAGCAAAGCTGCCAACCTTTTCGCAAGATACGGATGGTTTTGCTTTATCAATTCATATTTTTCAACTACTTATAAATGGTGTCCATCCATTTGCTTGTGCAATAATTCCAAGCCAATCATCTGTAGTAGCTCCGCAGCCGTCTGACAACATTATTAAAGGCGAATTTCCGTTCATGCAGAGTTTTCCGAACATAAAAATACCGGCATACGCACCGGAGATTTCAATCTTGCCAAAAGAGATACAGGACTTATTTGAGCAGGCATTTATTGACGGTCATTTCAGCCCAAGTAGTCGCCCCACTCCAGTAGATTGGCATCACGCATTAAGAAATTTACGTAATGAACTAAAGAACTGTAAAAATGTTTCTTACCACCAATACTATAAGATGTTATCGGCTTGTCCGTGGTGTGAAGTGGATAACAGGTTTTCGCAATTATTTAGGCCAAAATCCTCTTTGACACAAACGACTATCAAGCCACCAGGTTCTACCCCAAGGCCGAGTGTGATGACTCCAGTAAGTAATCAAAAATCTGCTTTGCTACTAAAATCAACTAATAGATCAAATAAACCTATAATAGCTGTAGCTATTGCGATAATAGTTATAGTGGCTGGGTTTTTTGCTCTAAGATCGATTATGCCGGGTGGAAATCATAATGATCCAATTGCAAACATATTATCTGATGCAATTACTACACCTTCTGTAGATGTCGATTTAGAAAGCTCTAACAAGGCATATCAAAATGGTTTACAGGCTATGGCAAATAGGAACTATATGTTAGCGATAGATGAACTAAGAAAAGTTATTAACAGGGATGATGATTATCTAAACGCCCAGTCGAAGCTAGATGAGTCAATTGAGCTATACAGAAATGACATACTCACTTCTATTTCTGAACTGGAAGCAAAAGAGGCATATGGGGAAATAATCAACCGATTAAACTTAGCTCTTAGTCTAATACCAGTAGACAATGAATTTCTTTCGCTTCTTACACAATATACCGAGATAATGTATACAAAGGACAAAGAATATGTAATGACACGTATTTCTGAAATTAATACAAACACAGAAGAATCAAACGATTATGATAATGGAATAACTGAGCTAAAAGACTTGTTAAAAGGTTATCCTGTTTTTGAACAAGAAATCAATCTTGAAATTGCAAAGTTTATGAGTGTGCTGTTAAGCATATTTGAAGTTACTCTTGATGTAAATTCTCTAAACCTTGCAATTGGGGAGTCAGAGCAATTGAAATATAACACAAACATTGAAGGAGTTAAGAATGTTAGCTTGGTATGGAGGTCAAATAATACATCAATAGCTACAGTAGATAATAATGGGAAAGTAGAAGCAAAAGTTGCTGGTAAAACTACGATCATTCTATCTCTTGAGGATGGAACAGAAATGGCTGTTTGTGATGTGAGTGCATATTTAGGATTAAATGAGAGTTTTACGAGCGGGACGCCATTAAGAAATTGGTCATCGTCGGGTAAACTAGAATTTGATGGTAGTAACGGTTTGTTAGTTGAAAAAGGATATTTAGCTCTCAATATAATGCCGAAGGGTTATTCCGATTTTATAGTCGAGTTTGAAGTAAAACAAAGAGGAAATTATCGTTCGAAGTTAGTAACAATATGCTTAGGTACCAATGCGGACAATGAATTTGGAGATGCTTTTGGAATTGCCAGTACAGACCATTTGGGCCTTCGTTTCGACCCGCATATTAAATATGCCAAAGCCTTTGGTTCAAGAGATTTACAATTTGAGTTATATAGAAATGGAACGACTATTTCAAAAGCTCCGATTTCAATATTTAATACAGAACTGGAAGATTTCACAACTGTAAAAATATATGTAAAAGATAAAATTGCAGATGTGTATATCAATAATGTGTATATGGTGTCGCAAGAACTAAGCGCTAATCAATCTGCTGTTGTCTTTTATAGCGGTATTGAATCTGATGGATTTTTTATTAGGAACTTCAATATTACTATTGAGCAGCTTTAATATTACTAAATAAACGACATTTTATAGCGAGGGAAAATGAATATGGAAAAATGTAAAGATTATTGGTGCGAATATTTTACAAGAATAACAGTTATTGCGACCAGCGTAGAAAAAAATCTCTGAAGAAGACAAGCCGGAGTTACGCACTATTTAGTAACAGAGCAATTATACAAATGGGAATTATGGAACAAGAAAAATATAGATGACAATCACGATAGTAAAACACGTATCAGAGGAGGCTAGTTTATGGTTACATGGTTATCAGATAACAAAGAATGGCTTTTTAGCGGAGTGGGATTATTTCTAGCAATCCAATTTGTTCATTGGATTATCAACAAAATTATGAATACACACAAAAACAAATCAAGCATAACAACTGCAGTTGAAATCATTAATGAAGTAAATGATGCCTATTCAAACCTATTTGAGAAAATTGAATCTATTAATGGGAAGAGACATATTAATTTGTTAAGGATTTATGCTACCAACTCAAGCACTAAGGCACAACACTTTATCAATAATATGAATTTGTCTATTGATGAGTGTATAATTATGCTGAGAAAATTACCAAAAAATCATGAGTTACATGATGATTTTTTTGATACAGAAAGAGAAACGTTAAAAAAAGAATGGTCAAAATCACCGAACATAAAAAAACTAACGATTGTAGAATATGATAGAATTTCTGATTTTTGGTACATTATTTGCGATGATAGAGCTTTATTGACGGATTTTCTATTGGAAAATAGTGTGGCATATAACAAGCAAGGAACTAATAGGATGCCGATTCTTTCAACTGATAAAGCATTTATTTCACGATATATTTATCATTTTGAAAACCATAAAGATTATTTTGAAAAGAGAGGTTTACAAGAAAAATAAACCAATAACTAACATTATAATGAATAGAGTGTGCAATCTGCTATGCTTATTAATTTACAAATTTTACAGATTTTCGATTTTTCGCTTGCAATTCTGCGAGAAAACGAATATAATGTATATAGAAGCCGTATATCTTACGATGGAGGTCTGCGATGAATGGATATGTGAAAGCCGAGGAAATGGCGGAACGTTGGAATGTATCGGTGCGTCAGGTGCAGTTGCTTTGTCAGAATGGCAAAATAGAGGGTTCGTCGAAATTTGGCAATGCGTGGGCAATACCTGAAAATACACCGAAACCAACACGCACGGGCAAATATAAGCCCGGTCGTAAACCAATGGATAAGTTATCGGAGGGACTGCTATGAGTGAACTAAGAGCTAAAGAATACAAGCGATTCGAAGACATTAAGCACATTCGCGATGACGGCGGTGAATACTGGCTGGCTCGTGAACTATCCGTTGAATTAGATTATACCGAATGGCGTAATTTTTCAAAGGTTCTTGATAAGGCGAGGCTTTCCTGTAAAAACAGTGGTTTCGACATGGAAGACCATTTTGTTGAGGTCAACAAAATGGTCGAGATAGGAAGCGGAACTAACAGGTGCGTCATAGATTATGAACTTTCCCGTTATGCTTGTTACCTTGTTGTTCAAAACGGTGATCCGCGTAAAGAAGTCATCGCATTCGGTCAAACTTATTTTGCTATACAAACGCGACGCCAAGAAGTCGCAGATTACTTTAATCAACTTGATGAAGATAACAAACGGCTCGTTGTGCGCGGCAATATCAAGCAATGGAATCAGATGCTTGCCGAAGCTGCCCGCAATGCCGGACTGATAACGAATGCAGAATATGCAATTTTTCAAAACGCCGGATACAAAGGATTATACGGTGGTCTTGATGTTGATGACATACATACGAAAAAAGGGTTGAAGCCAAAAGAGAAAATTCTTGATTTTATGGGAAGCGAAGAGCTTGCGGCAAATTTATTCCGAATTACACAAACCGAGAGCAAACTAAAACGCGAAAACATACAAGGAGCGCAAGCAGCAGTCACTACGCACTATACTGTCGGCAAAAGGGTCCGCCAGACCATCAAGGATTTGGGTGGGACTATGCCAGAAAATTTACCTGTACCGGAAAAGGGTATATCACAGGTGGAGCGTGAACAAATCGCAGCTTTGAAACGAAAAGCGAAGAAAAAGCCCCTGATGCTGGACGAATAATAAACTCTTATACCTTCACTCAAAAACCCCCTCAGGATTTCCCATGGGGGTTTCACTTTTACAACTTTTGGAGTGATGTTACATCATTCCTCCCATGCCTCCGCCCGGCATAGGCGGTACTTCTTCCTTGATGTTGGCAACCACAGATTCGGTAGTGAGGAAAGTTGAGGTGACGCTGGTAGTATCTTACAGTGCGCAGCGGATAACTTTGGCAGGGTCGAGAATTCCGGCGGTAATCATGTCGATATACTCGTCTTTCATCATGTTGTAACCCGTACCGATAGCTTATTCCTGTACCTTGCTGACGATCACCTCATAGACACGGAAACGCTATAAGAATAAATGGGGGGGAGAGGGTGTGTGGTAATAGTTTTCCAGTTCTATTCTTTCCATTTTTCTTTGCTTGCAGAGAGCCTTTAGAATTACATCGTTAGTTCTTGATACATCGCCATCAACGTCGCCACACAATCTGCTTCGGAAAAATCCTTTACTGGAAATCTATACCATTTCATTACGGCGCAGTCATATTCATAATTTTTTACTCCACTACCCAATATCCGGTTTTTCGTGAACCCTCGCACCGTAGCAGTTCCGCATCTTGGTGTTCTTTCAATTCACGTGATATTGTGCGCTGACCTTTACCAGTAACTTCAATCAAATCGGGGATAGTCGCTTTCGGATTGTATTTTAATGTATCAAGTACAGAATTTATCTTGTCAATTATCTTGCCAATTATCAAGCTATTCTGCGAAATAAAGCTTCCTCAAAAAGAAACGTAACAACTGTAAAACTTGGCGAAAGTTCAAAGATTGAACGGTCATAAGCTTGAGTATCCGGCTCATGCCTGAACCGATTTGCTCCGCAAGCTCTATATCCCGGAATACACGCATAAGTTCACGGTTGCGTGGCATGGAGCAGCATTTGAAGAAGTCCTCTTCTGATAAAACCGAAACTACGTCCCCAATGTGAAATCCAATACCTTACTCAGGAAGACAAGGAGACGGTTCATCTGTCTCCTGTCCTCAAACAACTACTTCGTATATTTCTTCAAATCCTCAATTCTCTCTTTTGGTAATATTGACATCGTCAGACCACCACAGTCCAGGAATACCTGAAACAACTCATAACCTTGCTGTTCTAACAATTTTGAACATACATTTAAGTCGTGATGAGTTATATAAGTAAAATACTCTCTTGCCTGCTTCTTGATATCATCATCTATTTGCATGACATCTTCTTCTGACAATTCGATTTTGTAGTTTAAATTTCTGGCAACTCCATTCAGTTCACTCACTATCTCCGTTAAAGTATACTGCTGCTCAAAGTCACTTGTTAAAAAGTTTATTGATACTAAGCTATCAACAAACTCATATCTACTTTCAAAACTAATCTCTTCTTTATCTGCCAAACCATTTGTTAGTATATCGAAAATAGCGGTTAACTTTTCTTTACTATCATCAGCTATCTCATAACCATCAAACGCTGACGGTGGCAGGAACAAATCATCGTAATTTTCACGAAAGAACTTTTCTTCTGGAGTTTCTTCTTTGATTTTCTTTTTCTTGTTGAATCCAAACATGATATCCTCCTCTTTGAACAAAACTATCATTTATTTAAGCCAAAAGTTTCAAACAGCTAAAAGCGGCTATCAACAAGCATATGTAAAATTCGCACAACGAATACAATATTTTCTTCAATCATATAATAGATTTTATAGTTTTTATAGTAATCAGCGCGAATCCCAATGTTTGCAAGGACTGGATCATCGTCCAATTCATTTCGTTCGGGGAAAGCACTTAAGGTGTTGGTATGTTTACGAATCCCTTCTACTGTATTAATAGCGGCGATGGGATTCTTTAATTTATAGGCAATATAGTCACTAGCATCAGCTAAATCTTGTTTTGCAATATCAGAGATATATACATTATTCTTTTGCATTTTCGTATTTTTCCACTAATCTATCACAAGCTTCATTGAAGTCATATATTTTCCCTTCTTGAACCTGCTTTATGCCTTCTAAGACAAGTTGTCTGACCTCTGCTTGATTCTTTTCTAACATTTTAAAATGATCGTTTTTTACTACTGTACTCATAATTTACACCTCGATTCAAAATAAACCTGATTAATGTAAATTATACATTATAGAGCTTATTCTGTCAAAATTGAGAAAACCTATCCATTACCAATCACAAAAACTCTACAAAAATTTGGAAAAGCTTGGAACTAGCTTTCCAAAGAAAAAAGTCCGAAATCGGACTTTTCCTTCTGCCGGCAGCGGGACTTGAACCCGCACGTGGGTGAACCACAACAGATTTTGAGTCTGCCTCGTCTGCCATTCCGACACGCCGGCCGAATTTCACTTTACCATGATTCAATTATTTTGGCAAGCACAGTTGTAATTTGCGCAAAAAAATTGCGTAATAAATTTTGCTATGGATTGCTTCGGCGTGTAAAGCCGCCTCGCAATGAGAGCACACGAACCTTGCTTTGCAAGGTTCTTAGTGCGAAGAATGACAAAAAAGCGTGTCATTCTTCCGACCTCAGTAAAGGTTATGCTCGCTGTTGCCATCACCCCTTTGCCTGATGTATAATTACATTATGGAAACAAGATTACCGGGCGTTTATCCGCAACGAAAAAAGAACAAGGAGCTGCACTACCGCTCTTCTATTACTGTCAAGCGCAAGCACATCAGCTTGGGCAGTTTTGCGACAATGCTCATGGCTCATGCCGCATATCTGGAAGCCAAAATGATAGTCAGGGATAAGGAAATCACGTTGCATGATTATACATCACATCGTGTTCTACCTTATAGTAAATGGGTGGTCTTGCTCAACTTCCGTGAAAGCGGGTTATATTTCAACACGCCCATTATGATAAAGCAAAAATTCTTTGAGTACCATCTCGCTCCAGGGATTATCCTCAAATTTGATGCCGAAGATTTGTTTTTTTACTCTTCACGGGCGATAATGAAGCGGGGTGGTCATTATTTCATCTGTGATTTTGGTATGCAAATCAATATCCTCAATCGTTATGGCATCAAAAACTATGCCGTAAAAGACCGTGATTATCGTTTCATGAATGGGGATGAATATGATTTTCGCTATGAAAATATCGAAATAATCAATCGTTTCAACGGGGTATTGCGAGTTACCAAGCGGGGGAAGCATCGCTTTCGGGTCAAGCTTCATATTGTCGGCAATTACACCGTCGGAACTTATGAAAGTGAAGTTGAGGCCGCCATCGCTTACAACAAAGCTGTTGATATCGTCAAAAAAGCCGGAGTCACCAAGCAATTTGTTCCAAATTATATCGAGAATATCTCCGGCAAGACCTATGCCGAGATTTACTCCAAAATAGCCGTTTCACCGAAAATTACTGCATATGTACCGCCAAAAGTCACCCCATAGAAATCAAACGCTCCCTGTACACTTCCTCGCAAATCTTTTGACAAAGTTTAATTAGGCGAACAATACCTCAGCGAGCACTATAATCAACGAAGCTGATATTCATGTTGACATTGCCATTTACCCCCGAAACCGTACCATTATGTGAGTACTGCCAAATCTGAAATTTGTAAGGATAATCCGGCAAATCCCTTGATTGCGATAACCAAATGTCATAGCTCAAAAGCCGTGCCAAATCAATCTGCTCAATCAACCATTCCTTCGTACCATATATCATTGGCACATACCCTGCACCGCTGACGAAATTACAGAAAGCGTCGGTTATTTCCGTCTTTTCGGCACGAGTGAGCCGGTCAATGCGTGATGCGCCGTAGGCAATATAGTCCATATGAAAAACGACCGGATAAGTGATTTTTTTGTCGGCAACCGTTTCAATGATAAGCGTTGCTTCCTCAATTGCTTCCTCTCTGGTTACAGCTTGAGAAAAGAAGCTAATCCCGACATGTAATCCACTTTCAAGGGCACTATTTAGGTTGCTTAGGAAGTTATCATCTACGGTGAGCTGTCCTGTTTCATAACCTCTCGCCCCCAACCGCAACAGGACAAAATAAACCCCATCACTTTTCATGCGAGCAAAATCAGCATTACCATCATGACGAGACAAGTCCACCCCCATAAATGATACCTGCCTGTCATTTTCATAATAACCCATCCGCTCCCGCCGCAGGACAAAACCGAGCGGGTCATAGGTATTGCGAGTGATATAGGGATTGATCATCACCCACTCCGAAGTGCCGTTCCTGCGCTCAATCAAGGTGTGCCGACCATCCTCGGACGGACCAAGCGGAGGACGCGGGTCATCATCAGGTACTTGTGGTACGACATCATCAAGTCCCAAAGCCGAATCATCTTTTTCCGGATACATATCCCAAAAATCAAGGTCATCGACTCGTACGCCGCTGTCATTTGCCGGGTCATTTATGTCAATATTGACATCGGTATTACTATCTATTGTTCCTGGATTACGCTCATTTTGCTCATTGGCACGGCTGCTTGTATTCGTATTTTGTGTAACCACTATTATCAAAATCAATAGTACTACAAATGAAACCCCTGCCAACGAATAAATAATCACGGGTCTTTTCCCATATTCACCGCCATATCCTGATTCATCAGGTAGTTTCACTAATAACCTGCCTTCCCCTGTCAAAACAAGAATACTTCGCTACTGTCATGATTCATATTGGATTAAAAAAGCAATACGGAAAAACCATAAAACGCCATCGCCATCAATCCGGCGGTTAGCAAGAGAATCGGCATCCCCCGGAACGAAAGGGGAATATCATCGTGGGTAATCCGTTCACGAACGGCGGCAAAAATGATGATAACAACTGAAAATCCCACCGCCGCCGCCAATCCATTGACCGTACTGGTCAATACGCCGTTTCCCATGCGGGCATTGATAACTGTCACACCCAGTATCGCACAATTAAGAGCCAGTATCGGCCAATACATCTCGACGATATGAACATGTTTCTTTGCATATTGCTTTACCAGTAAAGAAAGAGCTTTCACGATTCCGACTATAATAGCTATGAAAATAAAGGTCGAAAGGAACACTATCCCCAATGGTTGCAGAACAAACTCAAAAATCGCACCCGTCACCGCCGCCGTAAGGGTGATGATGACTATCATCGTTCCTCCCATTATTCCTGCGGTTTTGATTGATGTTGACGCTCCCATGAAAGTGGATATACCCAGGAACTGTCCCAAAACGATGTTGTTGATTAGGGCTGTTGTCAAAATAATTAAGAGTATATTTTCATTCAATTACCCCACCTCCCTCATCGTTATTTTTGTTATTGCTCACTTTTTCTTCTATATTTGTCACATCTTTTATCTCACTTGTTTTCTTCCCTGACCCCTTAGGCCGTCCCCTCTTTTTAGGTGTAGCCGTTGTTTCCGCTTCATTGGCGGTCGCTGTTTTATCCGCAGTCAGAGTCTCTGCTTCATCCGCTTTTTCATTCCTCGCAGGCTTTTTGCTTTCTTTTATCTCAACAACCTCTTCTTTTATTTCTTCTTTTGTTTCTTCTTTTGTTTCTTCTTTTGTTTCTTCTTTTGTCTCTTCTTTTGTCTCTTCTTTTGTCTCTTCTTTTGCTTCTTCTTTTGCTTCATCTTTTGCTTCATCTTTTACTGCTTTTCCCTTACCTGTTTTCGCCTTAACTTTTTTTAGCTCAGCTCCACCTGCTTCTTCAATAGTTACCTCTTCTGTAATCTCTTCACTCACTTCCTTTACTTCCACTTCTTTTTTTGCCTTCTTCTTTTTTGCTTTTCCTATTTCAAGCTTGGCAGCTTCTTTTGCTTCTACCACCTCAATTACATCATCTTTTCCGTCACTTTCGGTAATCATTTCACCCTTTGCGGTCTTGGCAACATCCTTATCATCGCTAATCAAATCCTCAATATCTATATCATCAAAAGTCTCTTCCTCAACCTCTGTTTCTTCACTTTCCACCAAAACATCAGGGGTTTTCGTCTCTGAAACTTTCGCTTTTTTCGTCTTCCTCTTTGCTTTTTCCTTTTTCTTCTTCGCTAGTTTCTTGACAGTTACTACTTCTACTGATTCTGCAGATACATCTGCAGATGTTTCAACAGATATTTCAAATGCCGTTTCAGCAGATACTTCAGCAGACATTTCAGCAGATGTATCTACAGATACTTCTGCTGTTTTTGCAGAAATTTCTGCAGACATTTCTGCTGTTTTTGCAGAAATTTCTGCCCTTTCCTTCTCCACTTTCTTCCTTACTTTATCACGATTCGTCACCTGCTTACGTGGTAACAAAGCTACGACTTTTTCCAACTTTTTCATCAAAACTATCAAAAACGCCAACACGAAGAAAGCTCCGGGGGGCAAAGCAAAAAGAGCCACCTCGTATCCGCCGGGAATAATCCTCAACCCCAGTAACTCTCCCGCTCCCAGCAGTTCCCTAATAACCCCCATCACTACCAATGCTACCAAAAAACCCAGTCCCATCCCCAGTCCGTCAAAGACTGATGGCAAAAGCTTTCTTTCCGCTACTTGCTCGCTTCTGATGCTAATCAGGCAATTGACCGCAATCAAAGGTAGGTAAATGCCAAGGGCTTTGTCCCAAAATGGCAAAAAGCTAGTTACCAAAAATTCGGCAACAGTTACCAACAAAGCGACCAGAGCCACCCTGCTGACAAAACGAAAACGAAGCGGGATTTTCTCGTTAAGGAGTGACCAAAAGAGATTCGACAATGTCAAAATCAATAATGTCAGCACCCCCATTATTGCCCCGCCTGCTACTGTAGTCGTCACCGCCAATGCCGGACAAAGACCCAGTAACAACACCCAGACCGGATTCTCCCGCCAGACACCCTTTATCAGCGTTTCTTTCAACAATGAAAGAGTTGCTCTATTGTCCGCATTCTCACGTTTCATCATTTTTTACCTTTTGTGGCCGATATCCACTAATGCACTTGTCAATAAGCGGTGTCAGGAAATTGACAATGATAATCGCAAAGACGACCCCTTCCATTCCCGACCCGTAAAACCTAAATACTGCTGTCAAAAAGCCCAGTAACAAGCCATATATCAATTGACCTGCTACACTTAACGGTCTCGTTACAAAATCTGTTGCCATGAAAAATGCACCCAAAAGCAAACCCCCACCTATCAGATGGGCAACCAGATAGACAGGATCGGTATTTTTGGTAAACAAAACGATAAAGCCCAGAAAAGAAAGGATATAAACACCGGGTATCCGCAAATCCACCACTCCCAGCAGCACTAGGAATACCACTCCTGCCGCCAGTGCCAACATTGACGTTTCCCCTATCATTCCTCCCAGATGACCGAAAATCAGGTCAAGTAAACTGACAGCAATATCACCTTCTTCACCCGCCGTCAAAATTGAAGTTGCCAATACAGTATTTTGGCGGGCAATCATCATCGGCGCAAACGAAAGTAGCAAAAAGCACCGCGCCGCCGCCGCCGGATTCACGATATTTCGTCCTAAGCCGCCAAAAGGGATTTTGACTACGAGAATAGCAAATGCCGCTCCCGCCACCCCTATCCATATCGGCATATCCGGTGGCAGACATAGTGCCAGTATCAACCCGGTTACAACTGCCGAATAATCTCCGGTTGTCACCTTTTTTTTGCCAATCAAACACGCCAGATACTCTGCTATTACCGCCGTGGCTACTGTCGCAAGTATCAAATAAAGTGCGTTAAGCCCGAAATAATAAATCCCAAAACCGGCAGCCGGAAGCAAAGCGATTATTACCGCTGTCATGATACCGGCAGTACTTTTGGGTGCTCGTATGTGTGGTGCTTGTGAAGCCGTCATTGGAAGCTTCATGTGATTCCTTTCATAAAAGCCTTGATTCTTTGAGTAATGTGCCGCTTGGCAGGACAAATATAACTGCAACAGCCACAGCCATTACAACACATGCCATCATATGCCAAAAAAGATTTCCTGTCGCCTTTTTCGGCTAAAGTGGCCAATCTAAGCGGTTGCAACCGTTCAGGGCAAACAGATATACACTTACGGCACTTGATGCAAGCTGCCTCCACATCTGCTTCTTCATCTTTATATAAGCACAAAAAGCCCGCAGTCTCCTTGGTCACAGGGGTATCAACAGCAACGATGATTTCCCCGCGCATCGGCCCGCCCGCTATCATTTTTACTTCCCTGTTTTTTCCTTTTTTGCCATCGCTACCGTCTTTTTCATCAATTAAACCTCCGGCTTCATCAATCAAGGTTTGATAGCTAGTCCCCAGACGCACGGAGAGATTTTGCGGTTCACAAAGCGCATCGCCGGAAACTGTTATTATCCGTGACATCAAGTTCCTGCCCTCAATAACGGCACGACTGATATTTAGTATCGTCTCAACATTTAGTACCAGACAGCCGACATCGGGCGGCGACATCATCCCTGTCAGCTTACGCCCCGTCACGGAGAAAACCAACTGCCGCTCTGAGCCTTGCGGATACTTCGTTTTCAGCACTCGGACATTGATTTTCGCTTCCCGTTCTACCAGTCCCATCAGTTTCGTGATTGCTTCCTCTTTGTCATCAGTGATGGAAATAATCCCATGTGCATAAGGAAAAAGGCGGAGTAAAACATTGATTCCGCTGATTATCCGCTCGCTTTCCTCGAGAAGTATCCGCAAATCTGCCGTCAAATATGGTTCACACTCGATGCCATTGATAATCAGAAAGGCTATCTGTTCAGGGTTTTCCAGTGATAACTTGACATGAGTAGGGATTTTGCTCCCGCCGAGACCGACTATCCCGGCATCACGGATACGTTCATGAATCTCCGCTTCCGTCATTTCCTCCGGCGGCGGCATCGTCTGATAGGTGATTTCATCATAAAGACCGTCATTTTCAACAACAATAGCGGCAATCATCTCTCCGTCTGCCATCCGGCGTTCGCCTATAACACTCACCTGTCCCGATACACTTGCATAGATACAAGAAGAAAAAAAGCCGTCCCCACCGGCAATCAACTGGCCTGTTAAGACCTTGTCGCCGACTGCCACATAAGGTACAGCTTGAGAACCGTCATGCTGCAACAAGGGGTAGACCAACTCCTTGCCCGGTAAGACGAACTTTATCGGTTTTTCACTCGTTAAATCCTTGCCATCGCGAGGTAAAACACCCCCCACAAAGGTTCGCAAAGTCATCTTTGTTACCCTTTCATAACGGGTTTTTATGTCAAAATAGTGCTAACCCACTTATTTCTGGTAGAAGAACGAGTTCTTCCGATTATAACCGATTTCGGCGTGGTTAATTATCTGCTCGGTACTGCCAATGAAAAGATTTCCACTTGATGCCAAAGCAGAATAGAACTTTTTGTAAATCTCCACCTTCGCTTCCTCGGTAAAGTAAATCAATACATTACGACAAACTATCAAATGACAGCCTGACGGGTATACGTCTTTCAAGAGATTGTGTTGCTTGAAGTCAACCTGCCGTTTGATTTCCTCGGAGATTTGGTACGAGGGACCAATCTGGGTAAAGTATTTGCGCTTAAACTCTGCCGGAACGGCGGCGATACTCTTTTCCGAATATAGTCCAACCTTGGCTTTGGCAAGTACCTGTTTGTCAATATCGGTAGCATGAATCCGGATTTGATTGAGCGGTAGATGCTTAGTAAGAGCCATAACCAATGAGTACGGTTCATCACCCGTGGAACATGCGGCACTCCATATCTTTAGGTTTTTTCCGAATTTCTCAATAGTCTGGGGGAAAACCTCTTTGTCCAGAATATCCCACTGCCCCGGATTACGATAAAACTCCGAGACATTGATGGTCAGGTAGTTGACAAATTCCTCGAACTTATCCTTATTGGTCTTGAGTTCAATGATATACTTGTCATAGCCGGTAATCTGATTTTTGCCAATCAAAGTATCAATCCGCCGCTTCATTTGCTTTTCTTTATAAGCAGTCAAATCAATCTTGGTTAAATCGAAAACAGCCTTTTTGAACCATACATAATCATACGTCATAGTTAGTCACCTATTCACCTTCAACAGCTTCATCATCACCAACAGCTTCATCCGCTCCCTCAACCTCATCAGCTGATTCTGCTTCTGCGACCTCTTCTGCGACTTCTTCCGTAGCTGCTTCTTCGGATATGACTTCATCAGTCACAACGGAATCATCGTTTGCGGAAACTACATCAGCCGTCACTTCATCATCGGTTGAGGCTACTATATCGGTATCCGGCGACTCTGCCGGCAAGAGCGCTTTGATGCTCAAACTGATTTTGTGGTCATTTTCGTTGAAATCAACTACCTTTGCCGTCACTATCTCATTGAGCCTGAGAATATCAGATGGCTTTTCAATATGCTCTCTGGCAATTTGGGAAACATGGAGTAAGGCATCCACACCCGGCTTTAGCTCAACAAAAGCCCCGAAATCAGTCATTCGGGCAACCCTGCCGGTCACAATCGTGCCAATTGAAAACATATCCGTGGCATCTTTCCAAGGATTGGCATCGGGAAACTTACTGCTGAGGGCAATTTTTTGTCCATTGATATCCTTGATGAAGACCCGTACCACATCACCGGACTTCACATGCTTACGTGGGTTTTCGACACGACCCCAAGACATTTCTGAGATATGAAGCAGGCCATCAGCACCGCCAATGTCTACAAATGCCCCGAAATCAGTCACATTTTTCACTATTCCGTCTTCTATGACATCATCAACTGCGATACGGGCAAAGAGTTCCTGTTGCAATTTGGCACGTTCGGCATTCAGTATCTGGCGGCGATCGCCGATATACCTACGCCGTCTCGGATTGTACTCGGTGATGAGGAACTGGATTTCCTCTCCCGCATATTTGCCCAGATTCTTTTCATAAGTATTGGATACCAGACTCGCAGGGATGAATATCTTCACATCTTCAACAATAACACAAAGACCGCCATCAAGCACCTGACTGACAGTTGCCGTGATGACCTCCTTGTTGTTGTATGCTTCTTCTATCCGCTTGTTGCCGCGATCTGCCGCCAACCGCTTGTATGTCAGGATGACCTGTCCCTCGCTGTCATTGACCTTCAGGACTTTTACCTCCATCGTGTCACCCAGATTGAGAACCTTGGTTAAATCTACGCCGTGTTCATTTGTATATTCATGTTTTGTCAAGATACCGTCTGATTTGTAGCCAATATTCAAAATAGCCTCATCCGGCTTGACATCAATGATCGTGCCTTCAACCACCTCTCCTGTTTGTAGTGTTTTGAAATTATCTTCCAGCATTTGTTCAAAAGTTAAGTCTGACATGGTTTTGAACCTCCTCAATAATATAGTCCGGGGTGGAAGCCCCCGCTGTAATACCTATCCGTAGAGTGCCTGTGGGCAATACCGACGGTAAATCTGCCTTCGTCTGGACGAAATAGGTGTTCCCGCACTCATTTAAGCAAATCTCATGTAGCTTTGCCGTGTTTGAACTCTTGGTATCTCCTATTACTATCATCGCATCTGCCAAGGCGGAAATCCGTGCCGCTTCTATCTGTCTTTCCACAGTCGCGTTACAGATTGTATTTACAATAGAACCATTGTAATCCCTTTTGCAAAAAATATCAACTATATCTTCAAATTTACGAAAATTACAAGTAGTCTGTGAAACTATACAACTGTTTTCATCTATTTTTTCTGCCAAAACCCTTGCATCTGCCTCTGTTTCCACGACCACGGCTTCGCCATCCGACCAACCAATGATACCCTCCACCTCGGGATGACCGTTGCTGCCAATGATTATAATCGTCTTCCCCGCTCGACTTTCTTTTTCGGCAATTTGATGAATGCGGCGGACAAAAGGACAAGTGGCATCGATCAATCGCAGTCCCTGCTGCTCTATCAGCCTATGAATATGGCGGGCAACACCATGGGCACGAATAATGACCGTCCCTGTCGTCAGCTTCTTGATTTCCTCCTCGCTGTTGATGACCGTCACCCCTTTTTCTTCCAAGTCTCTCGTCACTTCAGCGTTGTGAATAATGAGTCCATATGTATAAATCGGCAAAAAAGTATCCGCAGCGACTTGTTGGTAAACTGTCTCCACCGCCCGCTTCACCCCAAAACAAAAACCGGCACTCTTAGCCAAAATCACTTCCCGGACTTCACCCATCATCAACCTTTCATTTACTAACTCCCATGAAGTTCAGTTTCCCCGACCAATAATCCTACCATCAAAAAGCAAGGTCATCTCTGCTTTGGAATCCAAGCAATAACTGCCGCTACAGCTTCCTCGATGCTCATGTCCGAAGTATCGACCAACACCGCATCATCAGCACGGCGAAGCGGTGAGTGTTCACGATTAATATCCTGATGGTCACGTTTTTCAATATCATGCTCTATTTCTGCCAAATCACAAGCGACACCTTTTTGGGTAAGCTCCAAATGACGGCGTTTGGCACGGACATTGACCGATGCTGTCAAAAATATCTTGACATCAGCATCGGGTAAGATACAAGTACCGATATCACGTCCATCCATGACGACATCGCTTTCCATAGCCAACTGTCGCTGTAAATTAAGCAAGTGGGCGCGGACTTGCGGATTGGCGCTGCTAACTGATGCCATCTGTCCCACTTCCTCGGTACGAATAAGGGTATTTACCTCTTCCCCATTGAGGAGGACTATCTGTTCACCCTCTTGATAGCGGATGGTAATCTCGGTTGCGGCGGCAAATCCGGCTACTTTTTCCGCAACCTTGTTTGTCACCGACTCTTCCGCTTCCATAATCACTTCTTCCGATGTAATCCCGCTTCGCAACAAATGAAGGGCAACTGCCCTGTACATCGCTCCCGTATCAACGTAGACGAAACCTTTTTGGCGGGCAACCAAGCGAGCGATAGTGCTTTTCCCTGCTCCCGCCGGCCCGTCGATGGCGACTTGATAACCCATATTTTCTCCTTCAAATTATACACGCCACAAAAAATACCATTGAAAAGTCTTCTTCAATGGCATCATATCATATTATGATATCATGGTCAAAATCAAGCACCTTACATCATTTCCCCCTACCTGATTCGCCCGCCTCCCAACACCACATCGCCATCATATAGGACA
Organism: Lachnospiraceae bacterium; assembly: GCA_031280955.1. Taxonomy (GTDB): domain Bacteria; phylum Bacillota; class Clostridia; order Lachnospirales; family Lachnospiraceae; genus UBA935. The sequence continues at coordinate 22,999 of JAITGA010000015.1, read as the reverse complement.
ACTGCCTGTCCCTTGGCGATTGCCCGCTGTGGTAAATCAAAGACGACCTTGACCGTGTCAGCTCCTGTCACGGTAACGATTGCCGCCTGTTCTGCTTTCGTATGGCGGATTTTTGCCATTACCCTAATCGGGGAGATTGGCTTTTCGATACTGCTCCAGATGAAATCATCGGCAATCAGAGTCCTTTCATAAAGCAGACCCTCTTCGCAAAGAGTCACGGTGTTATCAACGATATTCTTGGAATGGACATAGAGTGGTTTTTTAAGCGACAGCCCCAGACCACGCCGTTGTCCGATGGTATAATGACATATCCCCTTATGCTGCCCGAGGATATTTCCCTCGATGTCGATGAAATTACCATGTCCGGCTTCCTGTTCCCCCTCTTTCGTCCGTTCTTTGATGAAGCTCCCATAATCACCATCGGCAATAAAACATATATCTTGACTGTCACGCTTGTAGGCATTGCCAAGTCCTGCGGCAGCGGCGATTTCTCTTACCTTGTCTTTTTCCAATCCCCCAAGGGGGAAACGTAACTTCTTTAGCTGGGTCTGGGTGAGTGAATAAAGAAAGTAGCTTTGGTCTTTGGAAATATCCACTGCCTTTTTTAACAAAAAACGTCCTCTGTGATTGTCATATTCGATGCGGGCATAATGTCCTGTCACCAAGTAATCCACATTTTCCCGAGTCGCTTGTTCCAGTAGCTTCCCAAACTTGATAGCACGATTACATTCTACACAAGGATTGGGAGTTTCGCCATTTTGGTAGGCAGTGACAAATGGGGTGATTACCTCTTCATCAAATTCCGTAACTAAATCGAGAACTCGAAAGGAAATTCCGAGAAGTGTAGCAACTGCCGTAGCAGTAGCTACGGAAACTGCAGTCGCAGTAGCTGCAGCAACATCAGTTGCTGCTGAAACTGCTTCCGTAGTTGCCGCAACCTGTGTTCCGTCCGAAGCGATATGCAAACAAGAGCCGCCGGTTTCCCTGCCACCCTCATTTGTTTTGGTCCGAAAGAGCTTCATCATGACCCCGGTACAGTCAAAGCCCTCTTTCTTCGTCAGATACGCCGCTACCGAGCTATCCACGCCGCCACTCATGGCAATCCAAGCGTTGGGTTTGCCGGGCAGGATGTTCTTTTCGCTCATTACTTCATCGGGGACAGGCATGGTTCATTTCTCCCCGCCTTTTTTTCGTTTCTTTACACTTTCACTAAGTAAAAACTCTATCTGTCCATTTAGCGAGCGGAAATCATCCTCTGCCCAAGCATTTAACTCCTGCCACAGCGTCTTTGACAAACGTAACGGAACTTGCTTTTTTTCTGCTTCACCTTTATCCATAGCATTTCCTAATTGTTACTTAGTAAAGCGATCCGCTATTCACCACCGGCTGAGCATCGCGATTACCACAAAGGACTACCAACAAGTTGGAGACCATCGCCGCTTTCCGTTCCTCATCAAGAGTGACTATGTTCGCTTTGCTGAGGCGGGCAAGTGCCATTTCCACCATCCCGACCGCACCATCTACTATCATGTGGCGGGCATCAACAACTGCCGAAGCCTGTTGTCTTTGCAACATCGCTGCCGCAATTTCGGGAGCGTATGAGAGATTGGTGATGCGGGCTTCGGTGATTACCAAACCGGCTATGGCTACCTTTGCCTGTATCTCTTCCTGTAACCGCAAGGCTATTTCATCACTGCTGCCGCGAAGTGACACTTCGTTGCAATCTTCAGTCTTCTCACTGCCGACATTGTCATATGGATAAAGACGGACAATATTCCTAAGTGCCGCATCACATTGAATGGAGAGAAACTCTTTGTAATTATCGACATTGAAGATGGCTTGGGCAGTATTGGTGACTTTCCATATGACAACGATACCGATGATAATCGGATTTCCCCGTTGGTCATTGATTTTTTGCATATCATTGCTGAGGGTCATCGCTTTCAGGGATATTTTCTTTTTGCCACCTGCGATACTGAGAGCTATATCAGCTGAGTTTAGACTAACTTTGTCCCCTGATGCGCCAACTGAAGCCCCTGATACTGACGTATCACATGCGGGAACAACAGGAGTAGCAAAAGGGTTGACCTGGAAAAAGCCCGGTCCCCTTAACGTGCCATAGTATTTACCAAAAATGGTCAGCACATATGCCTCATTGGGAGCGAGAATCTTTAGCCCGCCCAGTAGTATCGGCCCGATGACAAACGCATAAAGTGCCGAAACACAAATGAGGGTAATTGCCATCGGATTGGCGCCATCGTCGGTTGCCATGATCGCCAGAATGAACACGGCAAGACAGCCCAACATGACAGTAAGATTGAGGAGCAGACATGGCATTCCCGACAGATATTTAGCCTGCACTTCCTCGGTGACTATTTTCGCTTCTGGTGTTGCTTCTTTCTTTTCCATTCTCTTCCTCCTTTTAGGTTGCGGGAGTCCCGCATTTGCTTAGCAGCTTTGCTGCTTAACTGTTCTCTGATATCATATTGATATCAATAATATATCAGATAACCGCTGCCGTGTCAATCCCTTTTTTTAACTCAGCCAACTCAACCGAACTCAACCTAGCCAACTCAACCTTGACACTCTTCACTACTCATACACCTTCGTCAACTCCGCCAGCGCATCCCTCATCATCGTGACAACATGCGGGGGGGAGACGATTTTCATTTCCGCACCGATACCGATTACCCAAGCGAAGAACTGCATACTGACGACAATGGGTACAGTAATAGTATAATAACCCTCCTCGGCTCTCGACAGTCTGACATCCTTGCCGAAGCGGTCGATGACCACCCCTGCCAGACTTTCGTGAAAACATATCCCGACATTTTCTTCGTTACCGTGGAACATCCCAAAGGTCTTGCGGGTATATGACGGCATATCATGCTTTTTGAAGATTTCATACCCACTACGGGCGGTTGCAGTCAGTTTGATATCCTTGATTTTGTCAACTCGATAGTGCTTGATTTTGTCATCGCCACCCTCATATGCGATCAAATAATAGTTTTCATGATCCCACAACAAGGCAAAAGGACTTACCTCGTAGTATTCACCACCCTTTTTGACTTTCATTTCCTTGTCCACCGTCCACTGGGTATATTGAAAACGCACACGGACATCAGATGATATCGCATTGTGAAGGGCATCGACACTATAGTAAATTTTCTCATTCTCCACCTTGGCACGATTGACAACAAAAACCTGACGTTCCAGCTGCTTGGCCTCATGTTTACTGGTAAGAGCCGTGAGCTTCTTGATGAGTTTACGGGATTTGGAGGTCGTAATGAACTTGGAGGCTTGGACGGCATCGACCAAGAGCTTTAGCTCCGGCAACTCAAACAAGCGACCGCCAATATAATAAACATAGCTTTTCCCTAACGGCTCACCTATCACCTCCACGCCGAAAAGCCGCAGCATTTCAATATCATTATAAAGTGTCTTGCGTTCGGCATCGACACCGTAACGTGCCAGCTTCGTCTCGATCTGTGATCTCGTGAGGCGGTGGTTGTCATCGCTTTCTTGTTCGAGGATTTTTTGTAAATATAGAAGCCTCAGCTTGTTACTGACATTTTTGCTCATCTTCTTCCTCCCCCGCTTGGCAATGATGGCAAAAATATGTACCTCTGCCACCAATAGTGAGTCTTGTCACCTCACCACCACATACCTGACATGTCTTTTGCCCATATATCAACAACTGAGCTTGAAAAAGCCCATCTATTCCCCCGCTGTTGAAACTGGAAATCGTCGTCCCCCCGGCAGCGACTGCTTCTGCCAATACCGTCGTTGCCGCCGTTAGTAGTCGAGCGCATATCTCCTCCGTGAGCATATTTCCTATCTGGCGGGGATCAACCCGAGCCCGCAAGCATATTTCATTGGCATAAATATTGCCGATACCCGCCAGTACTGTCTGATCCAACAGTAGCGACTTTAACGGACGGCGACTGTTACTCACCCGTAGCCAAAGATATTCCGCTGTAGCTTCGCTTGGCTCTGGAGCGAGGGTGGAAAGCGGCTTCCTATCACGGTAATCATCTTTCCCTGTCAGCATCATCCGCCCAAACTTGCGGGTGTCATGATAACGAAGCTCACGTCCATCTGCCAAATGAAAAACCAGATGTTCATGCTTTGTAAGTGGCACATCAACCTCGGCGGCGATGAGGTTATATTTGCCCTCCATGCGTAGGTGGGAAATGAAAGCGACATCATCAAGGACAAAGACCAAATACTTCCCTACCCGGTTGATGGCATGGATAGTTTGTCCCGATACCGCATTGACAAATGCCTCCTGCCCCGTACTGATGATTTTGTCATAAAAAACATCTACCCGCAAAATACGTGAACCGCTGATATTGGCGGCAAGCATCCTGCGGACAGTTTCCACTTCGGGTAGTTCAGGCATTTTTCTCCATTTTCATACAAGAACTTGATTATTCAGGCGTATCGGTAATGTCGGGGCTTCTGCCGTCATCTTCACTCAAAAAACTACCGCTGACGAAACCATAGTCATCACGAAACTCTATCATATACCAATTGACTTCACTATTTCGTCCTACTACCTTTACCTCCTGTGCTGCCGCCAAACTGCCTATCCGGTCGTAATCCGTACCGGCACCGGCACGGACATTGACAGCTGAGGTCGCATACATGATAAGGTCAAGGGGGATGATATCGGGTCCTAAATCAAACACTTCCTCCTCAGGAATGACGATAGTGTAATCATACTCTTCTTCAATCGGACCGGGATTGATATTGAACATCACTTCCCGCTCTGTCCGCTTCAGCGTTTCCACTACCTCATGGTTTATCTGCTCGACAGGCGGTTTATTGGCACGCATGAAAATCAGCATCACCATCATTGCTGCCAGAAACACCATTATGACATACATTACCTTGTTCATAAGCATTTATCCTTTGAAAAGGTTAATGGCACAAAAAGACTATCAAGAACTTACAGATTCTACGAGTTAATGTAAGTCAACACAGGACAACTTCCATTAACTACTTCCATCTTTGTTATTCTTTTGCAAAAATTCAGGTATTTTAATCGTCCGTTCCTCGACATTGCTCTTGATATCGCCGGGGCGGTTAATACTAGCAACGGGACGAGGGGTACCTACCGGACGTGGTTGTCCTGTCAAACCGGGAACAACACTCTTGGGTAGCTGGGTGTTACCGGGTACAATCGAACGCGCCGGACCGCTGGGCTTAAATGCTCCCGTACCTACCGTTCTACTCAGCGGGGCATCCTTGTCTTCCAGCCCCGTGGCGATTACGGTAATCATACAAGTATCAGTCATATCATCATTATAGGTCGCACCAAAGATGACATTTACATCGTCTCCTGCCAGTTCTTTCACATAATCAGCGGCATCATATACCTCTGACAAAGTAATATCACCGGATATATTGATGAGGACATTGGATGCGCCGGTGATGGTGGTTTCCAGTAGAGGACTTTCAACAGCGGTTTTGACCGCTTCGCTGGCTTTGTCATCACCCTTGCTGACCCCGATGCCGATATGGGCGATGCCCTTGTCTTTCATTACTGTCTGGACATCGGCAAAGTCAAGGTTGATTAGACCGGGGACATTGATAAGGTCGGTGATTCCCTGTACCGACTGTTGCAACACTTCATCGGCTTTTTTTAGGGCATCAGGCATCGTCGTGCGGCGGTCTACGATTTCGAGGAGCTTGTCGTTGGGTATGACAATCAGGGTATCGACATGATCCTTGATTTTGTCAATTCCGGTCAAGGCATTGACCATCCGTGTCCGGGCTTCAAAGCGGAAAGGCTTAGTTACAACCCCGACGGTGAGGATACCCATGTCTTTGGCGATTTTGGCAACCACGGGAGCGGCGCCGGTACCTGTACCTCCGCCCATTCCACAGGTGATGAAGACCATGTCTGCACCTTTTATCGCCTGGGTCACTTCCTCCAGACTCTCCTCGGCGGCTCGTTGCCCTACCTCAGGTTGTCCGCCACAGCCGAGACCCTTGGTCAGCTTTTCCCCTATTTGCAAAAGCCGTGCCGCCTTACATAACTGCAATGCCTGTTTGTCCGAGTTGACCCCGAAAAACTCCACCCCGCTGATATTTTCATCTATCATTCTATTGACGGCATTGTTCCCTGCACCACCGATGCCAATGACTATTATCTTGGCGGCGGCATCTACATCATTTGACCTTATCTCTAACAAAAGACTTCCCTCCCTGTCATGGATATCTTTTTGCAGCAATACCCTGTTCTATTATTCTCTGCATATCAGTCGGTTAAATGGGGATTTCATCACATTTTACCCACTTTTTTTGCAAAAATTACTTAATCCAAACATCTGCAACGTTATCCGTCACAGTATCGTTTGTCAGGTATTTTCGATACCTTTATATTGCTCTTTTCTATCTGTTCATGCAATACTAATACATCATATAATTATTTTGCAAAGATAGCAATATCTAAATTGATAAAATTAACGAAAAAAGTAAAATTTTCACTTTATTCAGCTAGATTCAAAAATTACCTCCGAGGCAAACTCATCATAATGCTCCATTCGCAAAATTCCCCTCCTGCCAATAAGACTGGGGAGAATGTTTTCCAAAGCCATGATTTTGTCATCAATCCGCCCCTCATTACCCAAGGCAACACGAATATCATCGAACAGCAAGGTCACTTCATTGCTGTCACCAAAGAAGATTCTGTCGGCAGGAATGTTGAACTGCTCGGACAAATGCCTTATCGTAAGGATGGTTTGAAAAATCGAGTTGTCCCTTATCGGAAGCCGGGCGTGTTTGACCGCATAATCAAACCTCAGCCCAATCACCTCGGGAATCTCCGCCCGCCGCTCAGTAGCCGTCTCCACGATTATCCCATCTTTGTCAAAATAAAGGTAGTGACCGAGGAACTCCACATAACCGGCGACCGCTTTTTCGTAAACATTGATTCTGATTGTGTCACGTTCCAAGATAGTGACATCCATTTTTTCAATAAAAGGAACGTCATCTATGCTCCGATCCTTGTACCACCAAGAAAGGAAAAGGGAGTTGTTGCCGTATCGACCCCGCATCACCATTTCGATGATTTCATCGTTGCCGTATTGGACATTGCCGTGGACATGGATTTTGGTAACGGTAAAGTTATCGATTAGATAACGGTATCCCGACCAGGCGATGAACCCAAACATCATAATTGAAAGAGCAATCACAAACAGACTCTTTCGTTGCCGGAAAAAGTTTCTTATTGTATCCCTTTCATTCCCGCTCTCGGCATCCCATGCCGCATGTTCAGACCGCATTTTGCTCCTTTTCTACTGCTATTTGCTTACCAAACTTCGCCACACTAAGTACCAGCCCAATCTCAATCAAAAGGAACGTGACCGATGAACCGCCATAACTGATGAAAGGCAAGGTTATCCCCGTATTGGGTATCAGATTAGTTACCACGCCGATATTGATAATAACCTGAATGACGATATGACCCATGACCCCTACTACCAACAATGTCCCAAAGAGGTCTGCCTCCCTTGCCACATACATGAAACGCCATACCAACAACATAAACATCAAAATAATGGCAATAGCCCCGAACAAACCCAACTCTTCACTAATAATCGAGAAAATCATGTCATTTTGTGCCTCGGGCAAAAATCCCAACTTTTGCATACTTTGTCCCAAGCCTTTTCCGAAGAAGCCGCCTGAACCAATCGCATAAAGAGCTTGCAGGGTTTGGAAGCCCCGTCCCTGAGCATAGGCTTCCGGGTCTAGCCAAGCCAACACCCGCTCACTGCGAAAACCTAAGTTATCCGAAGCTGCCACATTGATAATCACGAAAACAATTATCATGACCACTACCATGCCCACCACCCCGGCAACGATGAAATGCTTGTATTTCGGACTGGCAACGAAGAGCATCAGCAAAACGATACCGAAGATGATTATTGCCGAACTCAGGTTAGTAGTAATTTGCCAGACAATAAAACAAAGCGGTAGCGGCATAATCAGTACAGTCAAAAAACCTTTTAATGTTCCAATATTTTTGGTGCCGATTTTGCATATAAAACTCGCCATGAAAAGAATAATACCGAGCTTGGCGACTTCTGCCGGTTGTAAGGATGTGCCGAAGATGTCAAGCCAACGTCTGGCATTATTACGCTCAATCCCTAGTGGTGAAAGCACCAGCAACACCAAAACATGAGAAATAACAAATGCCAACGTTGCAAATTTCTCCCAAAACGGATACTTTATATTGGCAATGACAATCATTAGCACCAGTCCAAGCCCTGTTGCCAGCAGCTGACTTTTGAGGAAATACGCCGCATCACCGAAGCGCATCGAAGCTTCATAAGAGCTGACTGAATAAATCATTACCAAACCAAAGCAAAGCAGAAAGAGGACGATAAACAACAAGCTAAAGTCAAACATATTCACTTCTTTTCGCTTAGTCTGGTTGCTCATGTTTCTCCTTGCTTTAGTTTTTTACCATTTACTCAGTCCTGTCAAACCCAAAATACAAAGAAGTGCCGTAGCAATCAAAAACACGGCTACTATCTTGGTTTCTTTCCATCCGCAAAGCTCAAAGTGATGATGAAGCGGAGCCATCTTAAAAACTCTTTTGCCGCCACTCATTTTGAAGTATCCTACCTGAATGACGACTGACAAAGCCTCGAGGACATAGACTAGCCCAATGATGGGGATGAACAGTTGTAACTGGGTCAAATAAGCACTGGCGACGATGAAACCACCTAGAGCAAATGAACCTGTGTCACCCATCATCACCCTTGCCGGGTATGAATTGTAGAGCAAATATCCTAGAAGAGCTCCTACCGTAGCCGCGGCAAGCGGTGCGATTCCCGCCTCCAGCAAAAGTGCGGCAACAACGAAGAATACTGCCACCATCAAGGTCACGCTCCCGAGCAACCCATCCAGTCCGTCTGTTAGGTTGGCGGCATTGATTACGGCTATCGTCACCAAGAACAAAATGGGAATATTCATAACCCCGAAATCCAAAACCTTACCATCGGTAAATGGCAGCCGCATTGCCAACGATACTTCAAGTATATAGGTTAAATAAAATGCAAAAACCGCCGTAACCAACAGTTGAGCGGTAATCTTGTGCCATGCCCTCAGTCCTAGTGAACGCTTCTTCGAGACCTTGATATAATCATCCAAAAACCCGATGATACCAAAACCCAACATCGTCAATATAATCGGTATCACCCGTGGATAGTCGTTTATAAAGAAAACAGCTGCCCCGACTATCCCGGCGAGTATCAAAATCCCCCCCATTGTCGGTGTTCCCGTCTTCACCTTGTGACTGTCAGGACCGTCCTCACGTACCGTCTGCCGAGCTTTTAGCCGCTGCAAAAGACGGATAATCGGCACACCGCTGATAGCCACGATCGCAAAAGCGATAAAAAGGGGTATGACAATATCATGTTTTATGAATGTTTCGAGCATCAAAAACTCCTATCGTAATCTAATTTTTGTAAGTATCAAGGCGGTTCATCGTCAATCCCGCCTACCGGTGGCAAAACATCGAAGCCGACACTTTGGAAGCTACCGCCGATCGTTGCTCCCGTGACAGGGTCAACATATTCCCCGGTATTGGGGTCGATGGCATAACCTGTCGCCGCATCAATGGGAAAGTCACGCCAGACCTCAATGTGCGGCGGCAGAGCGGGAGTATCATCAATATCTCCATTTTCGTCGTCAGGCTCTTCATCATCATTTAGTTTCAAAATCGGTGACAGTATCTCTCTTTGCAACTCCGCCAAAGCCGCCATCTGTGCTTCTGTCAGTTCCTCAGTCATATATATATTGAGATATGGCAGTACCTCAGTCAAAATATTCTTCACAATTTGCGTAGCGTATCTGGCACTATGCTGTTGTCTCACATTGGGGCGGTCAACGACAACATAAATCGCTATCTGCGGATCATCAGCAGGAGCGAAGCCGATAAATGAAAGGACATAGTTGGTCTTGTCACGGGGTATCATTTCTGCCGTGCCTGTCTTGCCGCCGATGATATATCCATAGGGGCGGGCGCTGTGACCCGTTCCCTCTTCACCGACAACAGCACTGACACAGTATGCCCTTACTATATCAGAGGTCAGCGGCGATATCGTTTGCTTTAACAGACGGGGTTCTATATTCGCCACCGTTGCCCCTGTCGGACTGACTATTTGCCTCACCAAACGGGGTTCATAATAATTACCGCCGTTTATCAACGAACAAAAAGCGGTAATTACCTGAATCATCGTGGTGTTAAAACCCTGCCCGAACGAACAAGTCGCCAGCTCCGTAATCCGCATATTGCTGCGATTATATACTAGTGCCGCCGTTCTCGCTTCCCCCTCGAGGTCAATATTGGTACGGAGACCGAAGTTGAAAATATGCTGAAAATCGACATAGGTATTCCTGCCGATGTTCATCGCTACCCGCATCATTGCCACGTTGCAGGAAATTTCCACTCCCCGCCCTACTGACACATCGCCGTGTCCGTAAATATTGTTGCAATGAATGGTGAAATCGCCGACATCCAGTTTTCCCTCACAGCGATAATGCTCATTACCGGTAATACTGCCGCTTTCGATACCTGCGGCTACGGTAAAGGGCTTGATGACCGAACCCGGCTCGAAAGTATCACTAATAGCAAAATTACGCCATAAGGCATTGAGGTTCATATTGATTTGGTCTGTTTGCATCGTCAATAAGTTCTCGGCATTGATGGCAGTCGATGGCAATGTTCTCGTCCCGTCAGCATCAAGCATTTGCATTCCGATCAGTGCATCCGTGTTTCTGATATCATTGAGGTCAAAATGAGGATAGTTTGCCATCGCCAGAACATTACCGGTGTTCACCTCCATGATAATCACGCCTATATTTTGTGCACCACTGCCCTCGCGGTGATTGTCACGGTATTCCTCATCGAAGTTGCGCAGATACTTCTCAGCAATCGCTTGGATATTAGAGTCAATCGTAGTGACGATACTATTACCGTCAATAGCGGCGATCGTCGTCCGTTCCAGTTCCGATTCATTATTGAGAAAGCCATACTCACGTCCCGACGTACCACTAAGCACTTCATTATAAGAACGTTCAAGCCCATAAAGACCTTGATTATCGCTGGTGGTAAAGCCGATGATATGACTGGCAAGTGAACCGTTCGGGTAATAACGGCGATATTCCTCTTCAAACCAAATCCCACGAATGTTGGGATTATTTTCCCTGTCGGTTTGCAAAGCACGAAATCCGGCAATTTCATCATAGGTGAGTCGTCGCAAAAGCACATGGTATTGTGATGAGGGGTTGTTACTGATGAAAGTCCTTATCATCTCGATGTCGAGGTTGAAATGAGCATCAAGAGCCGCCAGGGTAGGTTCGAGATTGTCCCTGCGGTCAAGCAAGGCACGGGTATCAAGAATTACATTGTAGACTTTTTCACTGACAGCCAGAGTCGTTCCCCGGGAATCAAGAATTGCCCCGCGCCGATACGGAATAATCGTACTGTCATACCTTTGCTGAGCAAGTACCTGTCTGCGATACTGGTCGCCGCTGTCACGGGTGATTAGGTAAAGTTGAATCGCCAGTACCAAAAAAGCCACAAAAACCACGCCTACCAAAATTGACAGTTTCATGTTTAATTGATATTTGTCTTTTCTTCGCTTTTGTCTATTGGCTTTTTTCAAAGTGTCAGAACTCCCATTTTTAGAGGTGGTGGTCATCTCCCTCTGAGGTATGTCTCGTTTTAATGAAGCGTGTTGATTTGCCTTACATAATCGCGGTGACTGTCATCAAACATGATGATTTGCCCTTCAACTGCATATATCATCCCCAGCTCTTGAATGGCAACGCGGCGGATATATTCCAAATCCACATCATTTACAATTCTGCTTAGGTTTTCCTCATTGATGAGGCGGAGGTTGTTGAGTTCACGCTCCAGTCGGGCAACATTTCTGACGGTATTGGTAATATCAGATTGTAAGCCGATATACATTGTCAAGACAAAACTCGACACGACTAGGGCACTGACCAGAAACAACACATTGATAAAATTCATGCTCCGGGAACGCCGCCGATTTTTGCGCCTTAAGGCATCAACATTCGGGTTTGGGCGTTCTCTGATAGGGAGCGGTGCCGGCTCCAGTTTTCGTACCGTATTACCCCTGATGACTTCATCATGGTAAGGATTTCGTCTTCCTTGACTGTTCATGCGAACTCCTTTTCTAGATATTATTATGGCGTTCAAAAACCCTTAGCTTTGCACTTTTTGCTCGCTTGTTGCTTTCCATCTCTGCTTGAGACGGGGTAAGCGGTTTGCGAGTGATGACCTTACCGCGGCTTGTTTTGCCGCATCCGCATACAGGAAAATCAGCTGGGCAAATACATGGATATTCATTCCTGCGAAACGCCACTTTTACTATCCGGTCTTCAAGCGAGTGAAAAGTGATGATAACCAAACGTCCGCCGGGATTTAGGATGTCAATCATCTCATCCAGTGTTTCCTCCAAAATCCTTAACTCATCATTACATTCTATCCTAAGTGCCTGAAAGGTACGTTTGGCGGGATGCCCGCCGTCGGCACGGAACTTTGCGGGAATGGCACTAGCTACGATATCACTCAGCCGACCCGTAGTCGTAATCGCCGCAGCACTCCTCTCACTTACGATAAACCTTGCTATCCGCTTGGCAAATCTCTCTTCTCCGTATTCACGGATAATACGGTGTAAATCAGCTTCACCATAGTTATTGACTATATCGCAGGCATTCTTTTTTTGTTGTTGATCCATCCGCATATCGAGCGAGGCATCACTAATATATGAAAAACCACGGTTTGCTTGGTCAAGCTGATGTGAGGAAACACCGAGGTCCAGTAAAATTCCATCACAGCTTTTAATACTGTTTTCGGCGAGCAAAAGCTTCATTTCCCGGTAATTACCGTGTAATACATGGGTTTGGGCTTCGGATGGCATAAGTCGCTCTTTGGCTACTGCCACCGCTTCCTGATCACGGTCTATACCGATAAGTAATCCTTTTTCTCCTAACTTTTCTGCTATCAAAAGCGCATGACCGCCGCCGCCTACTGTCCCATCTATATATATGCCCTGTGGCTTAATCGAAAGTCCGACTATTGCTTCATTGAGCATTACCGGCATATGCACAAAACTCATTTATCAAAGTCCCATTCCCAACAGTGCCATCTGTTCGGCAATACCTTCGGCATCAATGTTTTCAGTGACACTCTCCCAGCTGCTTGTGCTCCATACTTCAAGCCGTGTCCCTACTCCAATCACCACTACTTCCTTGTCAATTCCGGCAAAATGACGAAGTGCCTCAGGAATCAAAATCCGCCCTTGCTTATCAATGGTGACTGTTTCCGCTCCCGCAAGAAAATAACGCCTAAACTGACGTGCATCACCTTTTAATGACGGCAATTCCATTAACTTGTCTACAAACATCTGCCATTCTGATTCGCCATGAACAAAAAGGCAACCGTCAAGTCCTTTGGAGATGACGAATTCATCACCCAAACTCTCACGAAATTTGACAGGTATAATCAGCCTGCCTTTGACATCAACGGTGTGGTTAAATTCGCCCATAAAAGTATTGGTTCTCATCTCGCTCCTGCTTCTTATGTAAGTAACGCTGACTGGTATCAGGGGCGTGGTTTAAGCGGGAATAGTCTCATACTTTATATCGGCTATTCTTGTAAAAAATTCACCACTTTTTACCACTTTCTACCCCTTTTCATGGTATATTCGTAATAATACACGATATCGCACCACTTGTAAAGTGTTTTTTTAGTAAATTTTCACAAAATTTGCAATAAAAAATGCCCTTTTACAGGACATTCCATATATTGTGGAAGTGTCGCCAAGAGCGACTAGATATGGGGGTGAATCTTAAACATTAAAACGAACCAATACCACGTCGCCCTCACGGACGAGATAATCCTTGCCTTCGATACTAACCAACCCTTTTTCGCGGGCGGCGGTATATGAACCCAGTTTCGTAAGCTCATCGGCATTGATTACCTCGGCACGGATAAAACCCCGCTCCATGTCAGTATGAATCTTCCCTGCCGCCTGTAGTACTTTCGTACCATCTTTGACCAACCATGCCCTTGCTTCCTCGCTATTGATGGTAAAAAAGCTAATATTCGCCAACAACTGCTTGCAAGCCAACAAAAGCCGCTCCACTCCCGTAGCCGAAAATCCAATATCCTCCAAGAAAAGCAGCTGCTCTTCGTCATTAAATGATGAAAGCTCCTGCTCGATACTTGCACAGACAGGAAAAACCGACCCCCAAGATAAACTTATTCGTTGATACTCGCGTAAAGCAAAGGAATCCGGCACTTCATCAGTCACCTCACGCCAACTCTTTTCATTCATATTGGCGGCAACCATCATCGGCTTAGCAGTCAAAAGGTTAAGCTCTTTTGACAAAAACATCTGCTCTTCCTCATTCACCGCAAGGTCTCTAAGTGGTTTGCCCGCTTCAAGTTGCTTGATCGCTTCTTTTATCAAATCTGCTTCCTTTGCCGCCCGCAAATCAGCTTGACCGACTTTTGCCGCTTTTGCCAATCGCCGCTTGAGTAACTCCAAATCGGCAAAAATAAGCTCCATTTCCACAATCTCCAAATCACGAATGGGGGCGATGTCTTCATAAACATGGGAGATATTTTCATCCTCAAAGAAGCGGACGACATGAACGATGGCATCAGCAGTGCGGATATGGCTCAGGAATTGATTACCTAACCCCTCACCATGTGAAGCTCCCTTTACCAATCCGGCGATATCATTGATTTTGAATGTTGCCGCTGTCGTTTTTTTGGATTTGTGAATGGCTGCCAACAAAGGGAGGCGAAAGTCGGGCAATGCGACCACTCCCTCATTGGGGCGAATCGTGCAAAAAGGGTAATTCGCCGCTTCGACATTCCCCTTGGTAAGGGCATTGAACAAGGTGCTTTTGCCAACATTGGGTAGCCCGATAATCCCAATTTCCATAGATTTAGTACCTCTTCATTTGCTTTAGCTCATTATAGAGTTTTTCGTAATTGGCATAGCGGATTTTGCTAATTGCCCCATCTGAAAGTGCTTCCTTGACCCCACAGTCGGGCTCACGCAAATGAGTACATTCACGAAAACGGCAAGTATCGGCGTGACGAACAAATTCAGGGTAGCAATCCTTTAGCTCTTCTTTGTCAAGCCGGGGCAAATATAGCGAGGTAAAACCCGGAGTATCGCAAATATATGTATGGTCGCCAAGGGCAAAAATCTCTGAATGACGGGTGGTGTGACGACCTCGCTCTATTTTCGGACTGAGTGCCGCTGTTGCCATTTGCGCATTGGGGCAAAGGTAGTTGAGTAACGTCGATTTGCCAACACCACTCGGTCCGGCAAAAACCGTGCTTTTCCCTTTGAGAGCCGCTGTCACCGCTTTTGTTCCATCACCGTCTTTGGCACTAAAAAAGAGTACTCGGAATCCACAGCTTTGATACCCTTCCTCCAGTTCTTTCATTTCCGCTGCTGTTGCCAAATCCTTCTTGTTGAAACAAATCAGGCACTCCATCCCCTGTCTTTCCATCGCCACCAAGAAACGATCGAGGAGATTGAAACTGGGGTCAGGTTTGACAATTGCAAAAATAATCATTGCCTGATCGATATTGGCAACCGTAGGACGTGAAAGCACACTCCGGCGTGGTAATATTTGCGTGATATGCGCTTCCTCGTCATCACCAACAGTCACATCAAGGATGACATCATCACCGACAAGCGGACGGATACCATCCTTGCGGAAAATCCCCTTTGCCTTACAAACATACACGAACTGATGTTCTTCTGCGTGAACATAATAGAAACCGCCGATGCCTTTGATTATTTTCCCTTGCATAGAATGACTCATTGTACTATAAACTCGACTCGCCGCTTTATCTCCTTGCTGACGGTCTGACCCTCGACTGTTTCTGTCGTTCCGTCATCATGGGTAATCGTATAGGGAGAAGTGCGGTTGACATAACGAAGGACTACCGTTCCGTATTGCGTGGTGATATTGGAGAAATTGACGGGAATCGGGAATGAAGCTGTTTCCGTATCGATTAACTGGACTTCCTCATCAGTCGTAAGGATGACCCTAACCAGTGTTCCCGCTTGGAAATCAGCGTCCTCATCCTCGCTCGGTTCATGGATACTAGAAATATAACTGTATAAGACCCCCGGGACTCCTAAGGAGACCGAAAAATCCACCACCGTTCCTGCTTCGACGAAGACCCCGACACTATATGATTGCAGACAAACCAGTCCTGCCAGCTCCCCATTTTCATGAAGTGTCTCGCTTACTCGCCCCGGTTCGAGTCCCAATTCCAAAAGCATTACTATCGCATCCATTTCTGTGCGACCAATCAAATTGGGAATGGCAACCCGCCGCTCCTCCGGTCCTCTGCTGACCCATATGCTTATCATTGCCCCGCTCAATGCCTTGCTCCCACCTGCGGGAGTTTGGCGGTATACATTACCGGCGACAATGAAATCATCGTAATCATCTATCCGGCTATAGGTAAATCCCTCGCGCATCAGCTCAGCGATGGCTTCTTCGACAGTTTTGTTGACAATGTCGGGAATGGTAACACCCTCTGTGCCGATACTGACTGTCAGTATCACATTGCTGCCAACGGCTATCCTTTCACCACGTCTGACCGAAGCCCTGATGACCACACCGCTTTCCACATCAGCACTTTCTTCCATCTGTATTTCCGGTATCAAATCAAGGTTGATAAGGGCGCGTTTGGCTTCCTCTTCCTGCAACCCATCTACGGCTATCATTACCACATACTCTATCACCTCAGCAGGGTCATCTTCTGTAACTCTCGTTCTTCCGTCGAAAAACGACCCGAACTCAAACAAGCCGAAAGCCTGAGCCGCGACAAATATAACGACACAACCGATCAAAATCGCAGCGATTATTGCCAGTACTGTCGTGACTTTTTCCATTCTGGGATTGTAGTTATAATCATCATCGTCATAATCATCATCTGAGTCATCATAACCATCATGAGGGTCATGATAATCATGATGTTGAAAATCATCGGTGTACTCATCATGATATACGTCATGCTCGTCATGACCGTCATCCTGATAGTAACCGTCCCCATACTCATCCTGATGGTGTTCGTCCTGATAATCATCAAAATGGCGGTCATCCTCACCATCATCATGACCCAACTCATCAATCGGCACTACCCGCCGTCTTGTTTTGATTGCCGTCACTTCTTCGGTACTGACAGAACGTGTCATCCCCTCTTCATCAGGGTCTACCAATTTGACGAAATCCTCATCGGGATTCATCAAAGACATTTTGAGGTCGGCAATCAGCTCTGTCATTGATTGATAACGACGATCGGGACTTTTCTGACAACATTTACCAACAATTTGCTCTACGCTGATAGGTATTTCGGCAATAAACTCACGTGGGGACGGCATTTCATCTTGGATATGTTTAATCGCTATTGCTACCGTCGTCTCACCATTGAAAGCCACCCGTCCTGTGAGCATTTCAAAGAGGGTGATTCCCAGTGAATAAATATCACTCTTGATGTCAGAAAAACCACCTCGTGCCTGCTCCGGTGAGGTATAATGAACAGACCCCATCACATTAGAGGTAATCGTGTTACTGGATACGGCTTTGGCGATGCCAAAGTCGGTTACTTTCACTTTGCCGTCTTTTGAAATAATAATGTTTTGCGGCTTGATATCACGATGAATGATATTGTTGTTGTGAGCCGCTTCGATGCCCATGCAGACTTGGATGGTGATACTGATCGCCTCTTTGACTGACAGACGTGCCTTTTTTTCAATGTAACGTTTGAGGGTTATCCCCTCTACCAGTTCCATTACGATATAATGAAGCCCGCTGTCCTCGCCGACATCGAACACATTTACGATATTGGGGTGATTGAGTCCCGCTGCCGCTTGCGCTTCGACATGGAACTTTGAGACGAAGTTGGCATTGTCAGAAAACTCTTGCTTGAGTACTTTTACGGCAACGAAACGATTCAGCTTGTGGCATTTGGCTTTGTAAACATCGCTCATGCCGCCGGTGCCGATTTTTTCGAGTATCTCATATCGTTCGCCGATTATCATTCCTATTTTTATCATTTTTTCTCTCTTACTTTGATTAGTATTACGGTAATATTGTCAAACCCACCTTTATCATTGGCGGTCTTTATCAAATCCTTGGCTTTTACTTCAATGCTCTTCTTGGTATAGAGAATTTTGCCGATTTCCTCATCAAGCAACATATCACTAAGCCCGTCTGAGCAAAGAAGAACCAGTTCATGTGTCTCCAGTTCGATCCGAAAAAAGTCTGATTGTAATTTTTCCTTAGCTCCGATGGCTCTGGTGATAACATGCTTCTCGGGATGATGTCGTCCCTCGTCCCGTGCCAGTTCACCCATGCTAATCATCTCTTCCACCAAGGAATGGTCAACCGTGATTTGCCGGATTTTTTTGTGCTTTGTATCCGCTAAATAAAGCCGACTGTCGCCGACATTCGCCACTTGTAACAGATTGCCGTCCACGGTGGCAGTCACTACTGTTGTTCCCATGCCGTGGAGGGCGGCTTTTTCCCTTGCTTTGCCGCGTATCTTTATATTGGCAGCATTAAGTGCTTGTGAAAAGACTTCCTCAACATCTGTGGACGCAGTAGTTTTGATTTCATTGATGATTGTTTCTATCGTCCACTGTGATGCCAATTCACCGCCACTATGCCCGCCGATGCCATCTGCCACGACAAATAGATTCGGCAAGTTGCCGATTTTGTCCCGGGTGACATAAGCAAAGTCTTGATTCGATTTGCGCTTTTTGCCGATATCGGTTATTGCAATTGCCTCAATCATAAAACCCCATGACATACACATATTGCTCCACCAACTAAATTTTGCCAAGTATTTACGACAATTTTAGCGTGTAGCTTCGTCAACTCCTCTTAATGTGCCTAAAGGCCGTGCCTCAAGGCACTAGTCATCGTCGTTTCCTTGCTCTACACAAAAATTCTTCGCAAATCTTTTAGCAAAGTTTAATTGGTGGAGCAATAACAATGGTTTCGATGTCAAATGAAATAATAGTAACTTTGCCGGATACATTTGACATTTCCCATATAGTAGCATTTTTTGGGAAATTTTCCAAGTGTAAGTTTTGCGGGGGGGTGAGGGGGGGATAAACAGGTTCTCAACCTGTTGGTTTTTTACCTATTCCACTCTATTCCACCTATATATCATATTTATCATAGTCTCATAAAAAAGGCGATCCGGCTCATAACTGTCTCCATCAAACTGTAGCAGACATTCTACATAAACCTCACTACCTTCCTTATAAGACAGATCATCTAGTAATACAAAAAATACATCATGGTATCCATTGGTAACATTGGGTAAAACACGAATACTCACGTTTAACTCATCGCTTCCTCCTGGATTTTCACCAGGCATGGATATATATTCCAACATGCTAAATCTTTGTAAGAATACCCTTATATAACGACTGTATCTATAGATAAAAATCTCAAAGTCATAGGAAAAATATCCACTATTCTCCATTGTTCTATTAGTCATGATTATGTAGTCGTCAGCTCCATTTCCGTTCAAATCCACATTATAGTAGTAAATTTCCATTGGAGATAATATATTCCCTAGCTCATACTCTTTTTCATACCATTCTATTGAATATCTTTTTAGCCGCCTTATTCGTTCGTTTTCATAACCATTTTTCAAATGAGCTAAGAGGTTTAACTCAAAATTGTGGTGAATGTTCTTTATTTCTTCTTTTTCTTTACTCGCGTCATGGTGTGCATCATTATCGCTGGTAGTATCTGATTGGAGATTTGTACCATGTTCGTCAACAGTGCCGTTTGCCGAAGTGTCAGTGTCGTTTGGATTTGTGTCAGCAATTTCAATTGCTTTACCATCTTCATTAGTTTCATTCTCATCATCTTGGTGTACGTCAAAACCTTCAAAATAATCATCTGCCTCTTTTATTACGACCGCCTCTGCTTTTAGGTTTGGTTCAGTAATAGATAATGAATAGTCATCACCCGATAGTGATTGTTCGCAAGCGGTGAGAAGCAGAGTTGTTGATATTAGTGATGCTATGGTAACTACAACAAATTTGGGTTTCCTATTCATTGACATTATACCTCCCCATCTCTTACCTAAACTCCTCATGCAAAAACCTCATCCCCTTAATCGTGGCTAAACTGTGTGACTGCTTCCATTTGAAACTTCCAAAAACTATCGCACAGCAATTTTAGTTTTTCCGCTTCACTTTTATACACTAGTGCTACTGCCTAAAATGAGCAAAATGAATCAACATAATTTCCTTTATTTATTGTGATTTTACAACATGCATCTAATGCATGATATTTACGTATTTCCCATCACTATACACAAGTGTATGTTCCTTTCTGAATAAACAAGCGGTCAAAATCGCTATATCGTGATATCCATTGGTAGTATTCGGAGAAACACGAATACCGCTTGGTATATCGTACTCATCATCATTAATATGAACCAATGTGGATTCATAGTTCCATAATTGAAACTGTGTACTTAAGGCAAGTGTATATTGATGATTTTTATATAGATAAATTTCAAAACATTTCTGGTTATGACCCGAAAACAAATTTCCGGCGTAATACATCATTATTAAATCGTCAGTTCCATCCCCATTTAAATCCACAAAATAGTAAATGATTTCCATTGGAAACAATAAATATCCTCTCTCAAATTTATCTTCAGACTCCTCTATTTCTTTTTTCAACAACTCCTTTACCAATTCATTCTCAAAGCCATCTTTCATATATGCTAAAATATTTAACTCAAAATCCAGATTTGGGTTTTTTATACCTCCCTTGCCATCATTATCTGCATCTGGGTCTATATCATTGCCATTTGCTACACCATTTACTGTAGCGTTAGTATCGCTCGTATTTG
This sequence comes from Lachnospiraceae bacterium, assembly GCA_031280955.1. Lineage (GTDB taxonomy): Bacteria > Bacillota > Clostridia > Lachnospirales > Lachnospiraceae > UBA935. The sequence goes on along the minus strand of JAITGA010000015.1, from coordinate 2,019 downwards.
TACCAGTCATTTCATCAACTTCACCACTTTCACCGTTTCCATTATCATCAGTTTCATGTATGTCAAAATCTTCATGATAATCATCTGCCTCTTTTATTACGACCGCCTCTGCTTTAAGGTTTGGTTCAGTAATGAATAAAGAATAATCATCGCTCGATAGTGATTGTTCACAAGCGGTGAAAAATAGGGTTATTGACATTAGTGATGCTATGGTAACTACACTAGATTTGGTTTTTTTCCTATTCATTGATATTATACCTCCCCATCTCTTTCATATAGTCATATACTGTTACTCCATTTTTGTCTGCTACTGATTTTAGGTCTCCATTCTCTAATGCGGTTTTTAGCCCTCCTCCACCAACAAGATGTGCTGCCGCTGCCAACCCCGCTTCCGTGATGATGAGATTGTTCATTTCTTCACCAATGAATCTATCCAAGTTATCACTCTCGATATTTTTCCAGTTATATCTCCTATAACGCACCAATGCCTCATCTTGTATCGCCGGGGTGTTAAGGAAATCCTCATCTGACTCTACACCATATTCCTTTGCTTTGTCATTCCAGTTACCATCCCTATCCATAAAGCCTACAGTTATTAACGCTTTCTCCCCAAACTGATATCTGCCTAAGAAATTTCCATTAGGATTTACAGCCCGATAATTATTAGTTGATTCCCTCATCGCTAGTTTCATTACCCATTCCTGATACCCACCCTCATACACAGGCATCACTACCGCTCCTCTTTCCTCAAAATCACGTATGAAGCCCTCCATTATCCTCATGTGTTCTGCACTCAACATCGCTCTCACATCAGACTTCGCCAGTCTGATTACTTCATATGCTTCTCTTCTTTTCGTTGCTCCCATCTGCCACCATAGCATGGGAACGTTTCCAAGCTCTATGATTTGTGCTTTTAGCTCGATAAATGTAGTCGGTGCTTCTTCAACAATGTGTTCTAACTCGTCAGCCAACTGTGACTTCCTTTCTTCCCTATCCTTAACCATGTCATTCAATCTATTGTACGAATTATCCTTTGGTATTGAAAATGGCAGATTGCTGACATCAGTATGGAACTTGGCATATGCTTCCATGAAATTACTTAGCGCATTTGCTAGTTGGGAAAACTCCGCCATGTCATTACGATGTGCATACTCATATTCACCTACAGCAGTTCGCAAACTTACCAAATTATTTGTTATACATTCATATAATTCATTAATCGCACCGCCGCTGGGCTCGGGCAGGTCAAACGAACTTTCATCAACTATAGCATTGATTTCATCGTTTATTTCCTTGAATGTCTGATGTGATGAATGATTATCATTTATTAGTTCCTCCAAGCAGTCGCAGTCGATTATTGTATCAGTGGCGGGGTCTATATTTTCCAGATAACCCCTAACATAAGCATCTACGATATTACTAAACTCCTCATGCAAAAACCTCATCCCCTTAATCGTGACCAAGCTGACATCACGCATATAATCTTTCACCCGTGTGGCAGTTTTGCCTTGAAATGAATCCATCGCGCTGAGCTCTTGCGTCACTTCTTTCAAATCATCCAAACCTGTTATGTATTCCGTAGTAAAAGACTTGATATTATCACAGAAACTTATCATCTCACTATAAACGATTCTACAACCCATATCGAACACTCACTTTCCTTGAAATATAGATACCCACTCATCCACCCGCAGAATCAGCTGAAACAAAGCCGCTGCAAACCTCACCCAATTGAGTGACTGCTTCCATTTGAAACTTCCAAAAACTATCGCACAGCAGTTTTAGTTTTTCTGCTTCACTTTTATACACTAGTAATATCGAATCACTATGCTTTATTTCGTCGATTTGGAAATTATCGGCTACTGTCTTCAATGTACCTACATATTCATCATAATTCATCTGTACCCTACCATACTCTTCCGTATCCAATGCAATAATCTCTTCCGTCATATTCTCCCGCTTCCTCTCTTTTTTGTTTAGTCTAACAATAGTTTCTGCTACTGCCTAAAATGAATCAAA
>JAITGA010000028.1 GCA_031280955.1 Lachnospiraceae bacterium | reverse complement strand
AAATAACGCTCACTCAGCATATCTCGTTCAAGGACGAAGTCTCGGTTTATCTTTGGCAGCAAAAGGGAGAAGACAGTCTCGCCGTTCATGTCGGTGAGGAGTAGGGTTTCGCCGTGGCGCAGACTAAACGTAAGCGAAAAACCACCCAAAGCGTCGGCAGAGAGGTAATTGTTACCATATATCCTGAGTGTTGCTCCCGGCTTCAGAATGAATCCTGCCAAAGGCTGCTTGTAGGGATTGGCGGGGTCATCGCTGATGAAGAAGCGGTGGAGATTTATCTCGCTGCTGTGGGGATTGTAGACTTCGATATAATCTTGATTTCCTCGGTGGTCTATTCTGGTGATGACAGGGATACCGTCTTCGGAACGCACCAGTACCAACTCAATATCAATAATCCCGCTAACAGCATCATCTTTACCGACCGTCAGAGCTTCATGATATATTTCCTTGCCGTTTACCAACCAATGTGAGAAACGATAGCCAACAGGAAGACGATAGGAAAGTTCGAGAGTACTTACATCATAATAAAAACCGCTGAAATCCTCACCCTTTACCACACAAGTACTGAGCATGATTTCAGCAAGTTCATGAGCGGTACAGTTGATGATGAAGCCATCGGGTGGGATGACGAGGTATTCTTCGATTTGCTTTCGCATTTCGGTGGGGCGGGCATGACCAAATTCGATGATACGGTTGATTTCGCCAGATACATGTTCAAGAGTTGCCCATGTGTCCTTTAGCTGGGCGCCGCCGTAACGAAAGTTGAATGTCAGTTCACCCAGCCGCTCAGCTTCTTTTCGTCTCGTGGTTTCCTCTATCATTTGCGGTGAGAAGTGCTGATTCATCATATCACAGAGTATCGTTATGAAACGCGCTCGCATATCATCACGTTCGAGAATGGAAACGAGGAGTGGGGAGTATTTTGGCAACTCACCACCCCACGGATGTGGTATAAAGTTCAAGAACCGTGCTAATGTATGGTCATATACTTTTGCGTCCTGATAAGCCAGCGAGTGTTCAATGTCAAATAAAAGCCAACGCCATCTTCCATCAGTAGTTGAAATACCATCGCATATTTTCGATTCTTCAGAACCTTTATATCGATAAACGCGATAGTTATTATAGATAGAGTCAAGATTGTTTACATAGATTTGAATCGCCATATATCGCAAAAAATTCTCTACATCTATTAGCTTATTTAGTTCATAAAAATTATCAGCATCAGTCATATCCATCTCATGCATAAGAAACATGGTTTGATAATCCATGCGGTCATTGTTTACTTCATAACCATACCTTTCACTTAACATATTTCCATGTCCGCCACGAAGTATGACCCACTCACCATCTTTTATTTCGTTGTGATGGTCTAGGTAGCGGTCATAGTACCTTTGCTGAAGCCAAACGAAACCGTAATATTCACCATTGATAAAAACAGCAGCGGGGCGATTGCTTAATGTGTCGGGTATAAATGTACCGGCTAAATCTGCAACCAGTTCATTTCGCAAAAACGCATATCCATTATCATTTGCATTATTACGGAGTATCAACTGACTGTAGTTTTCGATGGGATTTCCATAATATGTTAAGTCATCAGGGAAGAAATCGAAGTCAAAGTTCCCTTTCCCGGGTTCATATGACTGTCTGGCGATAAGCCGTAGTGACTTTTGGTCAAATGTTCGCGTCCAACCACCAAATACACGTACCCCGGCATTTTGTGCTAGGACTAGTTCCCCATAGTGGTCGAATATTTCCACATATACAGGGCGTTCTGATTCACGTCCGCGCATATTGAAGTTGGCAGGACTTGCTGGGAAGGGGTTTGCATCACCAGTTTCAGCAATATACTCATCTCGCAATCGTCCGGGAACAAGTATGCCGTAGTCATAATCATATAAATTATAAGGGTCAGTAGATAAAGAAAAAACTAAGGTGTCAAATCGGGAGAAAACATCATTACCAATAAAGTATGTATGAGTATACACATCAGTAAAACTGCCATCTGACCGCTCACCGCAAGCTTTGATAGTGTAGCTGTTGATTCGTGCTTGGCTATATTGCAGCCCAATCCCGCTCCGATACAAAATCCCGACCTCGCCATTAGGCGGACTGCCATCATGGGTATAGTAGATATTCGTGATATCCTCACTGGCCGCAGTTAAGGTGAGAACGATGGATTCGGTGTAGAAATGCTCACGGTGCGAAAACAAGATTTCTGCTTCATTTGGGGTGTACAAGTTGGGAGTAATGAGATTAGAGGCATCTCCATTGTTTGCAGTATCGGTGTTATCATCGTTTACTATACGAGTCACAAGCGGCATCGACTCCACCCGCAAACCGAGACGGTCTGCGGTACTAAAGCCTACTGCTGTTACTATTATCAAGGCAAAGAAGATAATTGCCAGTATTATTTTTTTGTCAGTAATTTTCATGGTGTGTTTATTAGTGGTGGCGAAGCGGTAATGAAATATTATGTATTCGCAACATTTATCAGTAAAGCAATGACTAAACTCTATTTGTAAAGGAGCTACCATTAAAAGCCATTATATACGTTATTTAATGGTTTCACAAGGGTATTACTTAAGATCGGATTCTGTGCAGGAATCTGCGACTAATCTGTTGCAAGCAATGCTACAGAGTAGCGAGTTCTTTTATACTATAAATTATTACAGCTCAGATTTATGATGAATATCACGGTTTCGTCATTGCGAGGCGGATTTATACGCCGAAGCAATCCATTCAATCAGAACATATGTTTGCTTTTGTCAAACACTTATGATATAATGCACAAAGTATAGTTGGTGGAGCAATAGTATGAATGCGGTGGGGCATATTGATGCAAATTATTTTTACGGACAAATAGAGGCTCTTTACCGTCCTGATATTCGTGGCAAGGCTTTTATCGTTGGCGGCGATCAGGAGAGCCGCAAGGGTATTGTTCTGACGAAGTCGCCGTTGGCAAAGAAGATGGGGGTCAAAACGGGGACATCGGTACAGGAGGCTCTCGGTATTTACCCGAAGTTGATTGTGATTCCTGCGAATTACCCGCTTTATCTTCATTTTTCACAGCGGATGCGGGAGGTGGTTTTGGAGTACACCGACACCATCAAGCCGTTTGGTAGTGATGAACTCTGGGCGCAAATATACGGCGACCGCACCGAGGTGATGGCGACGATTGCGAAGATAAGGCAGGCACTTTGGCGGCAACTTTGCCTGACGGTGTCTATTGGTGTGGGCGACAATCTCCCTTATGCTAAGCTAGGCAGCGATTTGGCGAGTGATGACGGGGTGTGTGAGTTGTGGAATGAGGACAAAGAGCGGTTGGTTTATCCCCTGCCGGTGGGTAATCTCCTTTATGTCGGTCCGGCGACTGTCGCCAAGCTGAGGCAACACGGTATTATTACGATTGGAGATTTGGCGAACACACCGCCGGAAGTAGTATGTCAAATATTGAAGAACAAAGGCGGTACTTATCTGTGGCAGATGGCGTGCGGGCAAGATGGGACAAAAGTAGCCCATCTGGGAGATGTCGATGATGTCAAGAGTATTGGCAACTCAAACACGATGCCGCGTGATTTGGTAAATGATGATGATGTGCGGATGGCTTTTTATATGCTTGCCGAGAGTGTTGCCGAGCGGATGCGGGAGGCAGGATTTGAAGCTACCACTCTTCAGATATCGGTGCGGGACAATGAACTTTTGTCATTTGAGCGGCAGATGAAGCTGCCGCGCCCAACCAACCTGACGGTTGAAATGGTCACGGCAGCGATGGAGCTTTTTAAGCAGCATTATCATTGGCAAAAACCGATACGCAGTCTGGGACTTCGCGGAAGTAATTTGATTCCTGAGGGTTCGGTTTATCAGCTTAGTATTCTTGATGACGAGGAAGAGCGGCACAAAACGGTCTTGCTGGAACGTTGTATTGACCGTATTCGTGGTCGTTTCGGTCATGACAGCATAAAGCGTGCCACGCTTCTTTGCGAACGATTGAAAAGCGTCAATGCCAATAATGATATTGGGGACGAGAAAACTTTTTATTCATATTAAAGAAAGTAGCAAGAGTATAGCTCAAAAGTTTACTTTCTATTCGTATCGTTAAAAATGGCGAAGGTTGTAGCTCGAAAGTTTACCTTCTACTCATATCGTTGAAATGGCGAAAGGTATAGTTCGAAGGTTTACTTTCTACTCCTATTGAGAAAGTGATGAAAAATAAAGTGAGAGGTAGAGATGACGGATGAGTCGGGTTGTTTTACACGCTGATATGGATAGATTCTTTTGTGCATGTGAGGAAAAAGCCGATCCCCGCCTTGCCGCCATGCCGTTTGCGGTGTGCGGCGACCCGCAAATGCGTCACGGGATAGTTATGTCGGCGAACAGCATTGCCCGCAAATACGGGGTCAGGGCCGGACTTAGCTTTACCGAGGCGAGGCTTTTATGCCCGGAGCTTCGTTACGTGACGGCAGACTATCCGAGGTATCTCAAGGAGACAAAAGGTGTCCGCGAGGTTTTCGGGAAGTACGGCGGGCGGCTTATTCCGTATGGAATGGATGAGGGGTGGATATGTCATGAGGACGGAATCACTCTGGATGAGGCGCAGCAGATAGGTAAGTTGATTCGCATTGAAGTCAAGTATGCCCTGGGGCTTAGTGTTTCAATCGGCTTGAGTGATAACATGATTTTTAGCAAAATTGCTAGTGATTTGCGCAAGCCAAACAGCATCACGGTGATTACGGAGGAGAATTACCGTGAACTCATTTGGCGGCTAAAGGCAAAAAAACTCTTGTTTGTGGGAGCAGTTAGGGAAAAGAAGCTGGCATTTTACGGAATCAAGACGATTGGTGATATCGCACGGACAGAGCCTTCCTATTTGTACCGGATTTTGCGCAACAAAGCCGCATACGACCTATGGGCTTTTGCCAACGGCGATGACCGCAATTTTTCCCCTGAATGTGAGCAAATCAAAAGCATTGGCAATACTGTCACCACTCCCCGGGATATGCAAACACATGAGGAAGCGGCGGCGGTTTTTTGTATGCTTGCCGCCGCCGTCAGCACCCGACTCAAAAATAATGGGTTGAAAGCCCGCTGCGTCGCCATCTGCCTGCGTGACAGTCATTTTCAGTCAATCACCCGCCAGACGACGGTGAAGACAGGCACGGATAGCGTAGCTTCCCTCTATGAAAAAGCTCTCTCGCTTATGGAGCAAAACTATCGCTGGCAGTACCCGCTTAGATCGGTGGGATTACGGGTCTCATCACTAACAAGCAATTATCCGCAACTGCCAGAGCAGCTAACATACCGTTTCGACAAGGGGCAGGTTTCATTGTTTGACGATGATGATTGCGATATAATGGAAAGGGAAATTGATGTCGATGCGAAAATGAGATGGTTGACGGAGCGATTCGGGGAGATAAGCGTGGAAAAAGCGGGCGGATTTGAAGAGGAGAAGTAGTATGTGCGGCAGATATAGTACTTTGACCGAAGATGAAATTATCGAGGTTCGAGAAATTATCCGTAGTATCGCCAAGCGGCTTTCGGAGCGGGTGGTAGCTGATGGTTGGGATAGCAATGGTAGTGTAGATGGTAGTGTTGCAGGTAGCTTAGGTAATGGGGATATCGCCGGAGCGGAGATAGTCGGAGCAGAAATTGCTCCTACCAATCGTGCTCCTATCATAACCGGCAAGGATGATGAGTTGTTTTTTGATGATGCCGCTTTCGGTTTTGCCAAATGGGACGGCAAGGGTGTGATTATCAATGCCCGTGCCGAAACACTTAGCGAGAAACCTTTTTTTAGCCGTCATTTGACTCACGGACGTTGTGTTGTACCTGCCTCCGGGTATCTGGAGTGGAAGGAGGCGGATGATGGAAAAGGCAAGAAAATCAAGCATATGATTAAGGATGAGGCAGGGAATCTGCTGTTTATGGCGGGACTTTGGCGTGACGGTGATGATGGGCGTGAGTTCGTCATCATTACCAAAGAACCGGTCGGTGAAATCGTCGCCATTCATTCACGGATGCCGGTAATCCTCCGGATTGATCAAATAGAGGCATGGCTTAGTGGTGCTATGACTGCTTCGGACTTAGCAGAACTTACGTATGCGGAGCTGACGGCAGATGTCGTTTTGTGAGGGGGTAAAAGGTTGGTCTCATGATGAAATGTCACGGTTTCGTCATTGCGAGGTGGTTTTACGCCGAAGCAATCCATTTTTGAGACTGGATTCTGCGACTAATCCGCTACAAGTAACGGTGCAGAGTAGCGAGTTCTTCTATACTATAAACTATTACAAATCACTTATCTTCTAACCGCGAAATAACGCTCACTCAGCATATCTCGTTCAAGGACGAAGTCTCGGTTTATCTTTGGCAGCAAAAGGGAGAAGACAGTCTCGCCGTTCATGTCGGTGAGGAGTA